>NZ_AUEC01000073.1 GCF_000425785.1 Pseudomonas taiwanensis DSM 21245 | reverse complement strand
GGAAAAGAATACGGCGCAGTTGTTCAGTCTGTTTGGGTTGGCCAATCTGGTACTGGCCAAGCGGTATTTGCAACGGACGGCGGGATAAGTCCGTCTAAAAGGCGGGGCTGGCCCGCTAACTCAGCAAAATCAGGGTAGAAATCGGCCCAAGAAACACAGAGTAAGGCCAGTAGGTTGGAAAAACCGGCTTGAAAAATGGGGACGGTAAGAAATGGCTAATTGTTCAGCGTCTCCGTATCGAAATGATGACGGCAATGATAGCCAAGCACCATGAAAGCCCATCCTTAACTCAATAGTCGGGTGTTGCACTCAGCCTCTGAAACCGCCTACCAAAAAGCACAGAAAGGCGAGCTAAAAACCTATTATTCAAAGTTCAAGCCCGCCCTCTGAACCCTCTATGACTTTCTAATTTCGGCCAAGGCTTTCTCCAGCGCACTGATATTCCCAGGATCATTAAATCTACCTTTTGATTTAGCCCATCGACTTACAGCGCTTTTAGGCCCTTCAACAAGTTTATTGCCTTCCTCAGTAATCTCGCTTTTCATGATCACACGCTTCACAACCCGCCCTTCCTCATCAGTAACTCGGCATTTCAGAAGACCATTACGCTCCATAAAAATGAAGAGATTCTCCGTCGATAGCTCAATATTTTTCTGCCAGTCCGGAGCACTCCTATAGGCCGAAATCAACACATCGATATCCCAAACTGGATAGTCACTTGTCATTACAACCTCCTTTCTACTTGAGACAACCCTGCAACCGGCACCAGCTTCCCAGTAGTTCTATCTCTAATAAATGTCCCACCACTCGTGAGAATTCGACTTTCTTTCATTTGCTGATCATATTTATCAGCAGTCAAACTTGTTACCTCATAAGTCGTTGCCTGCCTATTCTCAATAACAGCCGTGCCCACCCTACGCCGCTCACCGCTTTCAGGATCCCTGACAGATTTCCCGCTTGCATCCCGCAGATAACACTCACTCTGAATAGTCGCATTTGGATGCTG
>NZ_AUEC01000072.1 GCF_000425785.1 Pseudomonas taiwanensis DSM 21245 | reverse complement strand
GCTACGACGCCGGCGCCGACGGTACGACCGCCTTCACGGATAGCGAAGCGCAGACCGTCTTCCATTGCGATGGTCTTGATCAGGGTGACAGTCATCTGAATGTTGTCACCTGGCATTACCATTTCAACGCCTTCCGGCAGTTCGCAGTTACCGGTCACGTCAGTGGTACGGAAGTAGAACTGAGGACGGTAGCCTTTGAAGAACGGAGTGTGACGACCGCCTTCTTCCTTCGACAGAACATAGACTTCTGCGGTGAACTTGGTGTGCGGCTTGACCGAACCTGGCTTGACCAGAACCTGGCCACGCTCAACGTCGTCACGCTTGGTACCACGCAGCAGAACGCCGCAGTTCTCGCCAGCACGACCTTCGTCCAGCAGCTTGCGGAACATCTCGACACCGGTGCAGGTGGTGGTCGAAGTTTCACGCAGACCAACGATTTCCAGCGGGTCTTGAACGCGAACGATACCACGCTCGATACGACCGGTAACAACGGTACCACGACCCGAGATCGAGAATACGTCTTCGATCGGCATCAGGAACGGCTGGTCAACGGCACGAACTGGCTCAGGAATGTAGGCATCCAGAGTTTCTACCAGCTTCTTGACAGCGGTAGTGCCCATTTCGTTGTCGTCTTTGCCTTCCAGCGCCATACGAGCCGAACCGATGATGATCGGAGTGTCGTCGCCTGGGAAGTCGTAGGTGGACAGCAGGTCGCGAACTTCCATCTCGACCAGTTCCAGCAGCTCAGCGTCGTCTACCAGGTCAGCCTTGTTCAGGAAGACCACGATGTACGGAACGCCAACCTGACGGGACAGCAGGATGTGCTCACGGGTTTGTGGCATCGGACCATCGGCGGCCGAGCAAACCAGGATCGCGCCGTCCATCTGGGCAGCACCGGTGATCATGTTCTTCACGTAGTCAGCGTGACCTGGGCAGTCAACGTGAGCGTAGTGACGAATGTTCGAGTTGTACTCGACGTGAGCGGTGTTGATGGTGATACCGCGCGCTTTTTCTTCCGGAGCCGAGTCGATCTTGTCGAACTCAACGACTGCCGAACCGAAAACTTCGGAGCAGACGCGAGTCAGAGCTGCGGTCAG
>NZ_AUEC01000071.1 GCF_000425785.1 Pseudomonas taiwanensis DSM 21245 | reverse complement strand
AGATCCCGGATTTGCCTAAGATCTCAGCCTACCACCTTAAACTTGGACAACCAACGCCAAGCTGGCCTAGCCTTCTCCGTCCCTCCATCGCAATAACTGGAAGTACAGGAATATTAACCTGTTTTCCATCGACTACGCTTTTCAGCCTCGCCTTAGGGACCGACTAACCCTGCGTCGATTAACGTTGCGCAGGAAACCTTGGTCTTTCGGCGTGGGAGTTTTTCACTCCCATTGTCGTTACTCATGTCAGCATTCGCACTTCTGATACCTCCAGCAAGCTTCTCAACTCACCTTCACAGGCTTACAGAACGCTCCTCTACCGCGTCATCAAAGATGACACCCGTAGCTTCGGTGCATGGTTTGAGCCCCGTTACATCTTCCGCGCAGGCCGACTCGACTAGTGAGCTATTACGCTTTCTTTAAAGGATGGCTGCTTCTAAGCCAACCTCCTAGCTGTCTAAGCCTTCCCACATCGTTTCCCACTTAACCATGACTTTGGGACCTTAGCTGACGGTCTGGGTTGTTTCCCTTTTCACGACGGACGTTAGCACCCGCCGTGTGTCTCCCATGCTCGGCACTTCCAGGTATTCGGAGTTTGCATCGGTTTGGTAAGTCGGGATGACCCCCTAGCCGAAACAGTGCTCTACCCCCTGGAGTGATACATGAGGCGCTACCTAAATAGCTTTCGAGGAGAACCAGCTATCTCCGAGCTTGATTAGCCTTTCACTCCGATCCACAGGTCATCCGCTAACTTTTCAACGGTAGTCGGTTCGGTCCTCCAGTCAGTGTTACCTAACCTTCAACCTGCCCATGGATAGATCGCCCGGTTTCGGGTCTATACCCAGCGACTAAACGCCCTATTAAGACTCGCTTTCGCTACGCCTCCCCTATTCGGTTAAGCTCGCCACTGAATATAAGTCGCTGACCCATTATACAAAAGGTACGCAGTCACCTAACAAAGTAGGCTCCCACTGCTTGTACGCATACGGTTTCAGGTTCTATTTCACTCCCCTCTCCGGGGTTCTTTTCGCCTTTCCCTCACGGTACTGGTTCACTATCGGTCAGTCAGTAGTATTTAGCCTTGGAGGATGGTCCCCCCATGTTCAGACAAAGTTTCTCGTGCTCCGTCCTACTCGATTTCATTGA
>NZ_AUEC01000070.1 GCF_000425785.1 Pseudomonas taiwanensis DSM 21245 | reverse complement strand
TCGCTGCCATCGGCGTGCACGTGGCGCAGGAGCTTCTTGCGCTCATCGCGGAACAGCCACTCGGAGCGTTCGTCCGGGTAGCGGATGCGATACAGGTGGCCCTGGATATCGTAGTAGTACCAGGTACTCTTGGCCTAAAGTCCTGCGGAAACGAGAAAGATCAATGTACTCCCGAACACTCTTAAAATCACCACCCAAAAAAGCACATTGCTTTTTCGTGCAAATGCATAGTGATAGACTTCAAGAAGTCCGCTAAATATATTGTAGCCTATCTTTTTTTGCGTAATTCCTCACATATAGATCTGTCGAAAACAGAATTGCGCTATACATTCTGACGTGATGTTATGACCAAAACCCTTGCCAAGGATCCCTCGGTAGCGCAGCCCCTTCACGCATTAAATTCATATAAAGGGGCGCATTGACTCCAGCGACACCAGAATGGGAGACCTTATAATCCGACATCACCAAAGCCCGATTAAATAAACATCAAGTCGTTTGAACTATAAATCTACCTTGCACTTCGCCATCTAGCCTCCCGAGTAGCAGTGTCCCTATACCACCTACAAGAATTCCCTTATGTGAAGGAACCGCTTTATTCAAGCGGGAGCTATTAATCTGTAGGACATAGCTCATTCCTGGCGTAAATTCTTCATCCTGGAGCCAGCATGGAGTCCCACCAATCTTTGCGATCCCATTTTCATTACTGTCTTCGCCTTGATTTTTGACAACAGAAATCAATCTTGGCGGTAAAAAATCCGTACCATAGCCATAAATTGGCTGCGCGCCCGGAGAATAAATCAACACATCTCCTCCTTCCTCCATGACCTCATCAATATAGTCATCACTCATTTTAGAGTAGGGTACAAATACAGAGGCCAACTTAGCACCATCCAGCTTGACATCACTGTATTCAGCCAAAAAGGAAAGCGGAAAACACGCTAAGTGGAGCTTAGGGTTGCCTTGACGGTCTAAAGGCCAGCTTATGGAGCCTGGTAGGTGCGCCCCACCGCCTAGATAAGGTTTACGCAGATCAAATTCGCCCTCTTCAAAAGTCAATTCATTAAACATCCCACACCTCCAAATCAAATCGTACAAGGACAGTTCGACAAGAACTGCTCCGCTTCCTGCCTTAACTGCCGGGCTCGAGAGGCCGGCAGGCCTGATGTTCGCAACG
>NZ_AUEC01000069.1 GCF_000425785.1 Pseudomonas taiwanensis DSM 21245 | reverse complement strand
GACCACCTCGGCACGCCGATGGAGCTGACCGATCCGCACGGCAACATTGCGTGGGCGGGGCAGTACAAGGCGTGGGGCGAGGTGCGGGAGGAGCGTTCGGAGTGGGCCAGGCAGCATGGACTGGGTAACCCGATTCGCTTCCAAGGGCAGTACCACGATCATGAGACAGGGCTGCATTACAATCGCTACCGATGTTACGATCCGAGGGCTGGTCGCTATATGTGCCAAGATCCTATAGGCTATTCCGGTGGATTGAATCTATTTGAATATGCTATTAGCCCGATCGCATGGGTTGATCCATATGGCTTGTCCAGCGATACAATATGTAATTTAAAGTGTGGCTCTTCCTCTGACTTGACAGGTAATAACTGGAGGCTTGCCCCAGGAAAAGATAGTGATCTAAGAGGCGCGACTAGAACTTATCGTGATGGGCTGGACGAGGCCTTCAAAAAAACAGGCGTTCCTCGAAGTCAATTTGTTGTGACTAAATGGGGTAAGGATCTGAACGGGAAGTTTATACCAGTAGAATGGGAAGCTCGTGGTGGAGCGAATGTCAATATGGATATCCCGGCATGGAACAATGTGAAATCTAATGGATCACTGGGTGAAGGTCCACATGCTCCACATATTGGCTACCAAACTCCAAGAAAGCCAAGAACGAGAGGGCATATTTTTGTCGACAAAGTTCCAGCAACAAGGAATTAACAGCGAGGAAATATATGTTATGTCATGCTAATGAATTATTGCGCGCCGCTGCTGAAATTGGGGTTAAAGCGCGCACTACTGAAAAAGATGTGGCTGAGAAATATATATCTTTTGTGCTGAATAAGTACAGACCATGGAAGACAAGTGGGCACTTGAGTATTGGTGAGAACGTCAGTAAATTACCTACTGATGAAAATGAGTTTCTATTTTTTTGTCTGTTAAACCGGGTTCGGGCTGGGTGTTTTTTGAGCAAAGCAAGTGGAATAAAAATATTGTTGTGGTGGTTGATGATGTGCGAGACTTATCGAGACTGATGGAAAGCAGCTATGGAATGGAGTACTTTGTATCAGACGAAATTGGCAGTTATCTTATTGCGGTAAACTGGTATGTGATTGAGTATACGGAGGGGGCGATAGTTAGGAGGGGGTAGATAAAATCAAGTAGTAAGTCGACGAGCGAGCATGCGAGCTCAGCCAGCCACACCCAAGCCTCACTTACATCCAGTAACCGATCGTGGTGCATGATCAGCCGCCTGGCT
>NZ_AUEC01000068.1 GCF_000425785.1 Pseudomonas taiwanensis DSM 21245 | reverse complement strand
CTCTATGAGTATGTTCCGAACCCTATTGATTGGATCGATCCGTGGGGACTGAAGCGGATCAAGAATGCGATTGATGGGGATCGCCGCCATCAGGAGTTCAATGCGGAAATTAAAGCTAAACACCCAACTGCTTCAATTCAGAGCGAATGTTATTTGAGGGATGTGACTGGTCGTTCCGTCAGAGATCCAGTGACTGGCGAACGTCGACGAGTCGATACAGTTGTCATTGAAAACGGTACTGCAACAACTTATGAAGTCACCAGTATGGCCGCTAACAAAATGGAGCGGCAGGCTAAAGAAAGACGAATCTTGGCCGCGGGCGGTAGCTATATTAGGGATAGAAGTACTCAAGAGCTTGTGCCAGTCTCGGGGCTGTCTAAATTGCATAGGAGGGAGTGATGTCTGAAGACTTTGTAATGTGGGATGTCGATGGTATTTTAGAGTCTTACAAGGATATCCCGGAATGGGAGGCTAGTGTAAATAATACGTTAGAGGAACTGTTCAGATTCCTTGAGATGAATGGCCTGCTTTGTTGTAGGGTGACAAATGAGAGGGGGCAGATAATAAAGAGGAAGGTAAAATTTAGTGAGCTTACAGATGAGGGTAGAAGTATAGCATTTGGTCCTAAAAACCCTGTTCATAGATGGCTGGCTTCGAAGGGGGCTCAGAAAACTCCTCCAGATATGAAAATGTTGGAAAGGGCGCTCTTGGAAATAAGGCGTTGATTGTGGCGTGATTTGTTTGCTGTTAGATGCATTGTGACTTTAGCTCCTGTTAAGGTTATTACGGAGTATGGCTCAGGTCTGGCTGTAAAGATTAATGCATTTTTGCGGCCAATATATGGTGGTCGACGCACTGTCAATTGCCTCCGTCAGAATTAGACTCGCTCACACTGCATTGAGTCGCGATTCGGACAAGTAGGGCCGCTGGATCGGCTGGCGAGCGCATGCAAGACCAGCTTCCGCTACAGTCCAGGCAGCTACCTACCGGAGGCGATGGACGTCGACGGCCTGGTCGCTCGTATGAGTAAGGCATGTACAACAGAATCTCGGCCAGGGAGCACGTTGATCATGATAAAGCTAAAGCCTTCGGCAGGACACAAAGAGTGTGAAGCGGCATTCAGCTCCAGTGGTTCGATGAGGTGCTAAAAACGGTAAGCTCATAAAGCTTTACAAGAAGAAAACCGGTGGGTCGCCTGGGTGTGCAGACCTTCGCCTTCGACCCGTCCGGAAACCTGCTGCGCGAGTACGCCGGCACGCATTACCAGTACGACGAACGCGGCAACCTCATCCACCGCCTGCA
>NZ_AUEC01000067.1 GCF_000425785.1 Pseudomonas taiwanensis DSM 21245 | reverse complement strand
GAGCTTGTCGTCGCTGTAGCTGGCCAACCGGTCGAACAGGTCCCAGGTGAAGTGGGCGTGCGCGCCGTTTTGTAAGCGGTGCACCAGGTTGCCGCATTCCTGGTCCAACAGGTTGCCGGCGGGGTCGTGTTTGTCCAAGCAATTGAGCAGTCGTTTAGCTGGCTTGTTCCATGCGGTGCTTGCGAAATCTCTTCTCGTGCAGAGCCTAGTTGACGCTCACTTTTCAGCCAGAGCGTAAAATCCGGGCGATAATTTCCTTCACCTGCTGGTTTCGCCCCTCTTGCCGTGCAATAACGTCCAGTCCGAGGGCTATACCTTCCTTGCCATTTTTAGTGGCGCAAACGAACGTTTGAGAAAAAAATGCAGTGCACATTTTCTATTGAAATTTCGAGCAATCAAATCACCAGCCGCCCAACAATAGTCTAAGTTACTACATTTATGGTAGGCGTTAAGTAATGCATTGTATATCTTGCTCTTTTGCTCATCGGTCATGCAGAAAAATTCGGTTCCTGCCTTCAATACGAAGATATCCATTCCTGGTTTGTTAAACAAACGCTCATCGGAAAAGATTGATAGCATAAAATCAACAGATTCGTCGCTGGTTCCGTCGATTTCGAATAACAATTTTTCGTACCTGTCCGCAAGCTGGGCAACTTCTTTTCTAATTTTTTTGCCGTCAGCTTTTTGTAAGGCTGATAACAGTTCGGAAAACATGTTCATAGTCTTGTTTGCCATTTTATGGGCGTTTGCAAATTTTTTTTGTATCGTATTTTGCCGAGCAGCTTAACTCATGCTCCAGCTCTAATCTACGAAGGTTGTTGTCCTCTTTGTTTATCAGCTTCCTGTGGCCTCGCTTAGTCTGATATAAGCGTTCGCCAGGCCCAATATACTCAGGAAGTTGCATTTTGTCAGTTTCAAGTTCGTGCCATCTTTTTTCCACTGCGGTTTCAGAGGCTGAGTGCAACACCCGACTATTGAGTCAAGGATGGCTCTCATGGTGCTTGGCTATCATTGCCGTCATCATTTCGATAGGGCATTTGTAATCAAAGCGCTGGCGTGGTCGGATGTTCAGCTCGTACGCAATAGCATCCAGTTGCTCTTGGCTATAGCCCGAAAGGTCAGTGCCTTTAGACAGATACTGGCGACTCAGGCCGTTGATGTTCTCATTGCTACCGCGCTGCCACGGGCTACGAGGGTCGCAAAAATAGATCGCCACTCCAGTTCGCTGAGTGATGTATGCAACATACTCATTCGCTCGAGATCCAGGTGATACGAGGGCCGAACAATCGCCCCACCGGGAAATGGCATTCAGAGCAAGGCGATTTGTTCACGGCGGCGCCGGTTGCGAGCGGCTTTGTGGTCATGCCCAAGCGCTGGGTGGTGGAAC
>NZ_AUEC01000066.1 GCF_000425785.1 Pseudomonas taiwanensis DSM 21245 | reverse complement strand
GACCACCACGGAGAGGTGGCGTGGGCGGGGCAGTACAAGGCGTGGGGGGAAGTGAGCGAGGTGCGCTCGGAGTGGGCCAGGCAGGTTGGGATGAGCAACCCGATTCGCTTCCAGGGGCAGTACCACGATCACGAGACCGGGCTGCATTACAACCGGTATCGGTACTATGATCCGAGGGCTGGGCGGTTTGTGAGCCAGGACCCGATCAGCTACGGCGGCGGTTTCAACCTCTATGAGTATGTTCCGAATCCTATTGATTGGGTTGACCCATGGGGATTGGCACGTATAAAAAATGCTGTTGAGGGTGACAGGAGGCATAAAGAGTTCAACGCGGAACTGCTCCAGAGTAATCCAGATGCAAATATTCAGAGTGAGTGTTATTTGCGCGGGGCTGATAAAAGGTCTGTCACAGACACTGACACGAAAGAGCGTCGGCGTTTGGATACAGTAGTCATTGAAAATGGTCAAG
This sequence comes from Pseudomonas taiwanensis DSM 21245, assembly GCF_000425785.1. Lineage (GTDB taxonomy): Bacteria > Pseudomonadota > Gammaproteobacteria > Pseudomonadales > Pseudomonadaceae > Aquipseudomonas > Aquipseudomonas taiwanensis. The sequence continues at coordinate 943 of NZ_AUEC01000066.1, read as the reverse complement.
CAACTGCGTATGAGGTTACAAGCATGACCGCTGATAAACAGGCGCAAATAGAGAAAGAAGCGAGGATTCGAGCCAAAGGGGGAACGTTTGTGAAGGACAGGACTACAGGCGACCTAGTGCCAGTTGTTGGTGTTTCAAAAGTTGTGAGGAGACCTTGACATGGATGATTATACCCTTTGGGATATAGACGAAATTATTAGTGCGTACTCAGAAGTGCCGGAGTGGCAGGTGCGCACAGAAGAAGGCTTTCGATATTTATTTAAATTTTTGCAAGACAATGGTTTGGTTGTTTGTGAGTTGGTTGATGATAAATTGTCTTTTGTCAAGAGGGTCGTCAAGGTGAGTGAAGTGACTGATGAAGGACGAAAATTAGTAAGCGGTGCGAAGAGCCCTTATCTCCGCTGGATAAAATCTAAAGCGAGAGATAGCGTCCCGCCGGATATGAAAATCTTAGAGAAGGCATTGGTAGAAATCAGGTCAGCTAGTTGATGATGAGTAGTTGCTACGATTGAATTGAGCGGTAGCGCATTTTAAGGGTTGGGCGAATTTTTTGCATTCAAACATACTAATGCTAGTTTTTGGCGGCGGGACGCATCGATCTAACAAGTTATTTTTCCAAGAGGACATTTGTTGGGATAATATCTGCGCGGCAGGATTGTCGCACAGAAACTTGACCTAGTTGATTGTCAAGTAGTGTCAGACCTGCTTGTCAGGTGTCCGCCAAGGTCCTCTAGTTCGCTTCGACAAAGCAAGTTAGCGCGAACAGCAAGTCGCCCTCGCGCCCCTAAATACCGTGTTACTTGCCTGCAAGCGGTCAGCAGCTACGTCATTCTCCTATAGTGGGCAACATCATGGCCCTGGTCTGCAATAAGACCGCTGTGCCGATGGTCGCGGTGTGGAGGCACGAGTACGACGCGCTGAACCTGCGCACGGCGACGATTCG
>NZ_AUEC01000065.1 GCF_000425785.1 Pseudomonas taiwanensis DSM 21245 | reverse complement strand
TGGGCGGGGCAGTACAAGGCGTGGGGTGAGGTGCGGGAGGAGCGTTCGGAGTGGGCCAAGCAGGTCGGGATGAGTAACCCGATTCGCTTCCAGGGGCAGTACCACGATCATGAGACAAGGTTACACTATAATCGCAATCGCTACTATGCGCCCAAACAAGGACGCTACATCAGCAGAGACCCAATAAGCTATGCTGGTGGGCTAAACCTATATATTTATGTTTCAAACCCAATAGAGCTGACCGACCCTTTAGGGCTTTGCAGCCGAAAGCTCGATAATGTTCTAGGGGGTGCTATCGGTGATAATCTTCAGGCTCACCATATTATTCCTGAGCAAGTCTGGAAAATACATAAGCCATTCTTTGACTCGATAGGTCTTGGTGATGGCATGGATAAAAAAGAGAATGGTGTTCTGATGCCCGATAGCGAGGCTAAAGCAAAGCGGGTAGGTCGAATGTTGTATCATTGCGGAAGTCATCCAATTTACAGTGCCTCTGTAAGAATGGAAGTGCTTAGGATAAAAAATGATTACAGAGAGGGTGTGATCAGCGACTCTGTGGCGAGAGAAAGGATTGTTGTACTCCAAAATCGAAATCGTAAAATGCTGCAGGCGCCTGGAACTCTAGGTTTGAAACCAAAAAGGTTGGATTAAATATGAACTTTTATGCGATTAGCCAGAAAAAAGACGTAGGCTCGCATCTGGGTCTGCTAGATGCCGCACTCTATGATAAAATATACGAAAATTGGGGTGAGGTTGAATATGGGTATTTCCCTTGGTATAAAAATGCGCCAGTTAATGGTGGGCATGAAAAAATGCCTGCGGGGATGGTGCTTGTAGGGGAGTCAAAAAAATATTATTTCGGTGCTCGTAGTTTGGCGGAGGGACTGTATGCAATTAATGAAAAATTCTATGCTGCATGTGTAGAAACCGGGGTGCATTTCATTGATGTGGTTAAGGTGGATTGCAAAGTCAATGGTGGGCGGACGGATAATCCTATTGGTTACTATGCTGCTGTTTTCAAATCTTATAGCCCTGATGATGTGATTGATTTGTCGTCAAAAATTATTGGTGACGAGTATGGTCGAATGCAGTCTTTTGAGTCGTTAATGCTTAAGAAAAAGGACAGTGCAGTGTTTCGAATTGATAGGCTTTCACCGTACATAGATACTCTTTACTGCACAGAGGATTTCAAGGAGAAGGCTGAAGCGCTCGGCGTGTTAGGCGTTGAATTTATCTCTTTAAAAGAAAGTGACTCAAAGGGGATTTTGCCATTATAGCTATATCGCTTGAGGTCTAGATAAAATATGTTTTTTGAGCAGGCGCAAGTTTATAACTTGCGCCTGGGTGAACGGGAAGATGCAGCGGGCCAAGCGCCAACGTGATCTCAGCTGTGGCTTCACCCTGTTCGGCTGGGACGGCGACACCCTGGCCTGGGAAAGCTCACCGCCAAGGGACGATGGCGATACCGGGCGCACGGTGCA
>NZ_AUEC01000064.1 GCF_000425785.1 Pseudomonas taiwanensis DSM 21245 | reverse complement strand
TTGTCGTCGCTGTAGCTGGCCAACCGGTCGAACAGGTCCCAGGTGAAGTGGGCGTGCGCGCCGTTTTGTAAGCGGTGCACCAAGTTGCCGCGTTCCTGGTCCAACAGGTTGCCGGCGGGGTCGTGTTTGTCCAAGCAATTGAGCAGTTGTTTAGCTGCCTGGCATATTAAAAACATTACCCCCCCCAGGTGCAACAAGTGCACCCGAGATATCAATGCAATAACAACTTGCAACTAAATTACTTACTACATTTTTGCTGATCGCGCGCGATCAAAACCCAGAGCTCCGTCCTGATTAATCGCACAGATCAAAGCAAAGTCATCATCGCAATCAACCGGCAGCCCCTTATCCAATGGCTACTGACCTTACTGAACAGCTCAAACTCTGCCCGATAGCATATTACTTCAAACATCCATCACTCCGGACTAATAACCACAACGATTCGTTTTTCTATATATCGCAGAGTTAAAGCATCCGATTTCAGTGAGCGATACCAGATCAATCGAGGCTGATGCCGCCCAGAACTAAAACCTCTAGATTGACTCTCGGGAGCTCCACTTGGCCACTTCATTAGCTCGCCCATGAAGTGCATCTATTTTAAAATTTTCGTCCTCGACTATAACTGTGTATCGCCGAAACGGAGCTAGCGCCTTAGCGTTAATTGTTTCTATAAACAATTCCCCCCCTGACTCCGTACAGGAATCAGGGATTATGACCTGAGCAAATTCTGGCGGCCGCCCTGTATTTAGAAGATCCAAGCGACTGGAAGCAAGACTTTTATTTGCTTTCCGGCTAAGGCATGAATCGAATATTTCGCGCAGTTTCGCCTTAGCCTCGAAGTCAGCTTTTAGACGTTCATCGTTGTTCGACTTGTACTCGTCCGAACGACGACGCTTATGAAACTCCGTCTCCCATGCAAGCATCTGTTCTAAGAATTGCTCTAAAAACTCACGCGCATCCATTTCTAAAACCTCTACTTAACAATCGCATGAACAGGGATTATTGAATACTTGACTATGAGTAACACCGTTAGCTCGCGCCTGATAGAGGATAGACGTTGGCCTAGTTCCTCCCGCATCGTAGTTAGGCACCACTCTAACAATTACATTATCTCCATTTTTAACTGCAGCTGCGATGTCGCCTTCAAACATCCTGAAAGCACCTCGATTAGTAGTGGGGTCTTGAGGGAATACGTTATCTTTACCGCCGCTACCGCCGAGTAATTTACTAATTGCATGACCTGCATCATCACCTGCACACCCCATTCCTCTAGCGTGTCCACGCGAACTGGCGTTTGTGGCCGAACCAGTCCCGATATCTGAGGGCCGGATCTTTGCAGTCACACTCTTCAAGCTGCCGTTTACATTGTATCGATATTTGTTTCGAGGATCCTCACCCCACAACCCTAATGGGTCAACCCAGCCGGTAGGGTTCGTCACGTAGCTGAAGAAATTGAGCCCACCCTCTAAGCGAACTGGGTCCTGTGACACATAACGGGCTGTTTTTGGATCATAGTATCTATATCTATTGTAATGCAGACTTGTTTCGTGATCTTGGTAGTGTCCTTGGAAGCGAATCGGATTGCTCAAGCCATGCCGCTTGGCCAACTCCGATCGTGCCTCTCGGACTTCGCCCCAAGCCTTGTACTGCCCTGCCCACGCAATATTACCCTGCTCGTCGGTGAGTTCCATTGGCGTGCCGAGATGATCGCAGTGGTACCAGGCAATCGCATCGAACGCCTGCGG
>NZ_AUEC01000063.1 GCF_000425785.1 Pseudomonas taiwanensis DSM 21245 | reverse complement strand
AGGGTTGGGCGGTTTGTGAGCCAGGACCCGATTAGCTACGGCGGCGGTTTAAACCTGTTTGCCTATGCGCCGAACCCTGTGGAGTGGATTGATCCTCTTGGATTAGCGAAAAAGCAGCCAGTAAGACTCGTTAATGGCTGTCCAATTATCGGTACTGGGCAGAAGACTGGTGGTGATGGTCATGCGCAACTGTCCGAAGATATTGCTCTGCAGATGGCTAAAAGTGGTGATTATGAGAAAGTTGGTGTTAACGTAGCAGTCAAGACCGTAACAGGTGTGCCAACTGATCCTATTACTCGTCCAGATGTAACCGGGCTTCGTAAAGATGGTAGGGTGGATATTGTTGAAGTACCATCTCCGACTGACCAACTGACTAGGCTTGAGGCGAAGGGAAGAATAACTCTACAAGGCCTCGGGGCTCGTGCAGGGGACTATACTGCTACTGGAAAAACTTTAAGGAAGAATTGAGTATGGATTATTACTGTTTTTTGGTGGCTCATTCTGTTTCAGATGTCAAAACAAATCTGCTGTCAGTTTACCCTGATGTAAAACGATGGATTTCTGAGCGTGGTGACGTTGAGCGATCTGGCGGCAGTGGCGGTAAGGTTGTGAAGTTTAATGAAAAAAAATATTTACAAGACTTGAGTTTGGGGAAGTTAGAAGCAATAGAGTTGTACTCTGAGCGCAAGTGGAGAAAAGGTGAGGTTAGTGAGGTGCTGAACTCTGATTTTTCCGTGGTTTTTTCTAACGGTACGGGCTTAATGCTCTCTGCTAATAAAGAAAAAATTCGATTAAGTGACCTCCTTGACTCATTTTTGATGATGGGTCATGTTGTTGAAGCATATGACTACGCCTATGCATATGTCGAGACTCACGCATATGGTACCGGGTATGCGAGAGGTATCTATATGCCTGATGAAATTCATCCACTTATGTGGGGGCGACGATCTGAGGCTGGGGCTTGGATGAAAAAACAATGGTCCAATGACACGGGCTCATATATTCGAGATATTTACCAACTGAATATGTACTCAAGCCGGAAGATTGAGGCCTTGCCGCACGATAAACGGCAGGCTCTCACCCAAGCGATGGAGCGGTATGGCGAATGCTCAGTCCAGAAAGGTTTCTCCGTGTGGGCGTTAGAAGAGGCTGAACTTGAGATGGCTCGCGAGTATCTTAAAAGTTTCAAACTACTAGCTTCTTACCTTTAATAGGAATTAGTGGGTTACGAGGCTCGCCATTGCGCCAATATCACTTTCATCTACCTCGGTAATTGGAGGGCGGCGCTTGAAGAGAATGTATCGTTCAATGAGTCACCTGCTTGCTGGATTGATCTGTTGGTGGGGTGTGTGAAATTGCTTCTGGCTGGGCGGAGCAAGTAGACAGTAAGGAATTTTCTATTTGTCTGTTAGATTATATTCTGAATGGTCGCGTAACTGAATGTAAAGGCGCGTTTGTTAGGGGTGTGGTTATGAGAGTGAGCTTGCAGGAAAGGTAAGTAGGCTGGTTGAAAGGTCAAAAATTATGAGGGTATATGGTCTAGTGAAAAACCAGACTTGACAATCTCTAGCAACTTGAGCGTTTTGGAGAAAGCATTAGCTGGAATTAGGACAATGTAGATGTCGGTAGGACCAGCTGGATGGTCGTAGAAACCTGAGCACGGTGACCCTTCGCCCCGATGGCCATAAGGTCAGCACGCTCACCTACGGCAGCGGTCACGTGCTGGGCATGACCCTTGACCAGCATGAGCTGCTGGCCTACGAG
>NZ_AUEC01000062.1 GCF_000425785.1 Pseudomonas taiwanensis DSM 21245 | reverse complement strand
TGCAGGTGGCCTTCGAGGATTTCCAGGAACACCGCGCCCAAGTTGGCCCGGGGGTTGCGCCGCAGCTTCTGCCGGGTGACGCGGATGTCACCGGCACCCGCCACCAACCGCCAATCCAGGCCCTGCACGAGAGAGCGCATGCCCAAGGTGGTCAGGGCGATGTCGGCGTGGCTACGAGTAAAGAGCGCGGCTGGGTGAACTCGAGGTCAAGTAATTCTTAGTTGCAATCTTGCCTTTTCAACAATCCCCTTCAGCGTCTGAGCGTCATTTTGAGGCGACACCATGGTTGCCTTTTTTTGCCCGAGTTCATAGATCAATTTGTAAATACCCGCTGGAATTTCTAGATCATGTTCATCGCCAATATTTCCAATAGTAATCACCCCACTTTCAAGGGACTCGTTCACTATCCATAAAAGTAGTCAATAAAACGTTCAAAATTCTCCATACCCAGAACCGGTTCAACGTCCTCCTGCATGCGCCTCATGAATTGTTCCACCATCCCATCGTCGTCAAATACATCAAATATATTGAATTCGTGATAGATGACATCAATCATATTTGCAAGTGCCATCAGGAAGTCGGCAAGCGACGAAGCAATTTTAAACGGAGCAACAGCGTCATAGCTGGCAAAAACAGGTGTATTAACTTCGCCACAGGCAGCTATGATTGGTTTTCCACCTCCGCTGTCATCCATGATTACTAAGTTACTGCTTGGCCATGCTGTATTTCTAGTCACTCGCCCTGCATGACCAACCCAGCGATACCCTACTTGCGCACCAAGTAGTTTTTCGACTGAAAAGAGAATTAAGGGTGTAAGACCCGTTTCGAATTTCACCTCTAAAGGCTCGCCCTCACTATAAAACAAAGCAACTTCTGCTGATGACGGCAGTTCTGCAGGCCACTCGACACCACTTCTTCTCTTGCTGATAAATTCACCAGGCGCCCTGCATTTTGCGTGAACCTCTTTTAAAGCTTTCATTGCTTTTTTTAAATCACTCATCCCTCAACCTCCCAACCAAACTCTACAGGAGCATTTTTCGGCACTTTTAATTCGATCAATCAAGCGTCCACTGCCAGGATTTGAGTAGTTCCCCCGATGCCCCTGGGGCGAATTCAAATGTTCATCCAAACCGGACGGATGATTACCATTCTGAAGAAATACGATATTTCTCGGGTCACCTTTCCAATCCTCGCCTAATTTTCCATTACCTTCTACGCTATTAATGTGATGCCCAGTGTATCCAGCCTCGGACATTATCGACGACAACTGAGCATTATTCCGAACGCCCATAATAGTCTCTCTTTCTTGTGCGCTCCAATCTCTAGACCCACCGCCAATCGCCACGAGAATACGTTCTTCCCCCACGCTCGGTTAATCGCAGTACTTCTGCCACCTGGGCTGGGGCCACTGTATCTCTAGGCTTGTACCTTACTAAAGCTTCTGGAGCTAGGCCATATGGGTCGACCTAGCCGGTGGGGTTTACGGTGTAACGATATAGATTATGGTCACCAAGTAGTCCGATAGGATCTTGAGCAATGAATCGCGCAGAACTCGGATCATAGTAGCGATACCGGTTGTAATGCAGCCCTGTTTCATGATCGTGGTACTGCCCCTGGAAGCGGATCGGGTTACCCAGACTATGCTGCTTGGCCCACTCCGAACGCGCCTCCCGCACCTCACCCCACGCCTTGTACTGCCCCGCCCAGGCAACGTTGCCGTGCTGATCGGTCAGCTCCATCGGCGTGCCGAG
>NZ_AUEC01000061.1 GCF_000425785.1 Pseudomonas taiwanensis DSM 21245 | reverse complement strand
GCCAATGCCGACCGCATCGTGCTAACCGCCAAGACCGAATTGGTCGTGCAAGGCGGCGGCAGCGCCACCACGTACAACGCGGCGGGTATCACCCATGTCACCAGTGGCAACTACACCGCCCACGCGGCGCAGTTCGCCCACATTGGCGCGGCGAGCATGGCCGGCACCTTCCCCGAACCACCGAAGCCAGGCAAGGGCGCACTGGAGCTGTTCAACCTGTACGCCAATGCCAAAGGCATCAAGGCCGGGGATTACGAAGTCACCGATGCCCTGGGCAAGGTGTTCAAGGGCAGCCTCGACGGGCAGGGTTTCAACGCCGTGTCCGGCGCCGCGCCGGGGCCGGCCTGGGTCAAGTTCGGCGACGACACCAACGCACCCTGGACCCCCTCCAGCTATGTCGGCGTGATCAACTGGCCGCTGCAGCTGCCGGACGCGCCCAGCATGCCAACCCTCGTGGAATACCTAGCAGACAGCGTGCCCTTGGCCGCGGATGGCGAGGGCGGGCTGTTTGCCAAGGCCAAGCAACTGACCAGCAGCGGCATGAGCCTGCTCAAGAGCGGCCAGGACGCTCTGCAAAGCACGCAACAGGTGCAAGGCGCGCTCGCCAACCGGCCCTCTCTTCCAGCACTGCCCGAGTTCAAGGCCCTGAGCCCGAGCGCCGTTACCGACCTTCTGCCTGGTGAACTGATTTCATGACCGATATCCCCGAAAAACAACGCCCGGCCCAGGCAGCGGTCGTTCCCCTGGACCAGATCGGCGTCGAGGACGTCAGCCGTGGTGCCGCCGTGTTCGACGCCTGGCTACGCGACATCAGCCATGGCTACGTCAACCTCGAACGGCTCAAGGACGCCGCCGAGATGTTGCCGGTCATTGGCAACATCATGGCCCTGGTCGACGCCCTGGGCGATGTGGTCACCCTGGTCAAGAGCAAGCACCGCCAGGTGCTCGACTGGGTCAGCCTGGGCATCAACCTGATCGGCGTGGTGCCAGCGCCACCCACCATGGCCTATGCCCGCAAAAGCCTGCGGCCGATGCTGGTGCTTGCCCGCCAGGAAGCCAAGCAGGTGCTCGGCGACTCGCTGATCGAGATTCTGGTCGGCCACCTCAACGCCACGATCATTGGCGAGCTGGACACGTTCCTGGGCGATGCCGAAGCCCACCTCACCGAGGTGATGACCGAAGCGGCCAAGACCGGTGAGAAGCTGGTCAACAACACCGCTGATGCCATTGACGCGATCATCCTTGGCAAGCTCGACAGCCAGGGCGACTTGAAAACGGCTGCCACGCAGTTGCAGAAAGTCAGCGAGACCATGACGTCAGACCCGCAGGTCTCCCTCGAAAACGCCTTCGGAGCCCTGAGCAATGCCTACTCGGCAATGAGCAAGGGCGCGGCCAACATGGTCATGGGTAATGTCGTGCCCACCCGTGTGCAGCAGGCAGTGCTCGGCTACACCGCGCAGTTCCGCAGCCTGGGCGCGCAGATGAGCAAGCAGATGCTCAACCTCACCAGTCTGGCCAACCCCAACTCCATCGCCAGCATGCGCCTGATCCTGCACAAGAGCAGCACGATCTGGCACGCGCGCAACCCCAAGGCAGTGGCCGGCAACGTCAAGGAAGGCAGCACCTCACAAGCCAGGCATCAGAAAGGTGATGGCCTGCTCGAAGCCACGGCCAACCAGGGCCCGGCCAAGGGTGCCGCCAACGACAAGAAGAACGTCGTCTGCACCAGCACCTGCAACCGCATCAACTTCGCCGTGGGCAGCGAGTCGTTGCACCACACCGACTTCAGCCTGTCCGGCCCGTTCCCGGTCACGTGGACTCGCACCTACAACTCGCGCCTCGACAAGCTGGACAACGGCATCCTCGGCGC
>NZ_AUEC01000060.1 GCF_000425785.1 Pseudomonas taiwanensis DSM 21245 | reverse complement strand
CGATGCCGGCCGTGGCCTGCACGGCCTGATCTATCGCGCCGCCCAGGGCGAGTCGGGCAAGCGCCTGACCCGCTACCAGGTCACCCTGCGCCCGCAGCTGGCGTACCTGGACCACCGCATCAACCAGCGCATGTTCCAGCACAAGACCGTGCCGCAGATCATCGCCCTGGTCCTGGAGGAGCATGGCATCCTCGCCAATGCCTACCAGTTCCAGTTGGGCGCGCAGTACCCGCAACGCGAATACTGCGTGCAGTACGACGAGTCCAACCTGCACTTCATCCAGCGCTTGTGCGAAGAAGAAGGCATCCACTATCACTTTCGTCACCGCGCCGACGGCCACCTGCTGGTGTTCGGCGACGACCAGACGGTGTTTCCCAAACTGGCCCCGGTCAGCTTCCAGCACGACGCCGGGCTGGTCGCCGACACGCCGATGATCAAGGGCTTCGCCCTGCGCCTGGAAACCCGCACCAGCAGCGTCACGCGCCGCGACTACGACTTCAAGAAGCCGCTGATCCAGCTCGAAGGCGAGGCCGTCAGCCACGCCGAGCCGGACCTTGAAGACTACGACTACCCCGGCCGCTTCCTCGACCGCGCCCGTGGCAAGCACCTGGCCACCCGCGCCCTGGAGCGCCACCGCAGCGACTTCCGCCAGGCCGAGGGCCGCAGTGACCAACCGCTGCTGGCCAGCGGGCACTTCCTGGCCCTGGCCAGCCACCCCAACGCGGCCTGGAACGACCTCTGGCTGCTGCTCGCCGTGCACCACCAAGGCCGCCAGCCGCAGGTGCTGGAAGAAGTCATCACCAGCGACATCGACGCGAAGTACGACGGTTTCCAGCAGGGTTACCGCAACACCTTCACCGCCACGCCGTGGGACGCCCCGTACCGCCCGCCGCTGCGCCACCCCAAGCCCCGGGTGCTGGGCGACCAGCGCGCCGTGGTCAGCGGCCCGGCCGGCGAAGAGATCTACTGCGACGAATACGGCCGCATCAAGGTGCAGTTCTTCTGGGACCGCGAAGGCCAGGCCGACGACAAGTCCAGCGTGTGGCTGCGCGTCGCCTCCGGCTGGGCCGGCCAGGGCATCGCCGGCCTGCAGTTGCCCCGCGTGGGCATGGAAGTGCTGGTCAGCTTCCTTGAAGGCGACCCCGACCAGCCGCTGGTGACCGGCTGCCTGTACCACGGCGTGAACATGCCGCACTACAAGCTGCCCGACCTCAAGACCCTGGCCACGATCAAGAGCAAGGAATACAAGGGCAGCCGCGGCAACGAACTGCGCATCGACGACACCACCGGTGAAATCAGCATCGCCCTGCGCAGCGACCACGGCGCCAGTGCGCTGAACCTCGGCTACCTGACCCACCCCCGGCCGAGCGGCGGCGCCCCGCGCGGTGAAGGCTTCGAGTTGCGCACCGACCGCCACGGCGCCGTGCGCGCCGCTGGTGGCCTGCTGATCACCACCGAGCCCCGGCCGAACGAAGCCAGGCACCACAAGGACCTGCCCGAGACGGCCGAGCGCCTGGCCACCGCCAGCGAGCAGCAGGACAGCCTGGCTGAACTGGCCAAGCAGATGCAGGCACAGGAGCCAGGCGATCAGGACGAGGTGGCCAAGCGACTGCACGAGCAGCATCAGGGCATTCTCGGCAGCGGCCCGGCCAACCAGAGCGCCAATGAGTTTCCCGAACTCACCCAGCCGCACCTGGTGCTCGCCAGCCCTGCCGGCATCGCCCTGACCACGCCAGGGCCGACGCACGTGTCGACCGGTGAGCACCTGGCCCTGAGCAGTACCGGGCACACCAGCCTGTCGATCGGCAAACGCCTGCTGGCCAGTGCCAGCCAGGGCATGCGCCTGTTCGTGCAGAGCCTGGGCTGGAGACTGGTGGCGGCTGCGGGCGACATCGATATCCGCGCGCTGAAAGACAACATCAACCTGCTGGCCAAGCTCGACATCACCGCCAATGCCGACCGCATCGTGCTAACCGCCAAGACCGAATTGGTCGTGCAAGGCGGCGGCAGCGCCACCACGTACAACGCGGCGGGTATCACCCA
>NZ_AUEC01000059.1 GCF_000425785.1 Pseudomonas taiwanensis DSM 21245 | reverse complement strand
GTTCCACCACCCAGCGCTTGGGCATGACCACAAAGCCGCTCGCAACCGGCGCCGCCGTGAACAAATCGCCTTGCTCTGAATGCCATTTCCCGGTGCGGCGATTGTTCGGCCCTCGTATCACTGGATCTCGAGCGAATGAGTATGTTGCATACGCTGGGCCCACTTTCCAGCGTAGGCACTGTCGACGAACAGGGTATTTAATGACGGGTACTTGTCCATCGAGGAGGTCACGGCATCGTCTGCCGCATCTCGATCCTGCACGCTGGCTGCGCTGATGCTCACGGCCAAAAGCAGGCCCAAGGTATCTACGATGAGGCTTCGCTTACGTCCTTTTACCTTTTTGCCTGCGTCGTAACCGCTTTCACCGCCTTGGGGAGAGCTGCGCGTTGATTGGGAGTCCAGAACAGCGGCTGACGGCCGTTCATCACGATCCACCCGCTCTCGCCATTGGGCACGGAGCCGGTCGTGCATTTGCTCAAACTTGCCCTGAGCGCTCCACCGCCGAAAGGTTTTATAGACATTGTCCCAATGGGGAAACTCGCGAGGCAGCATTCGCCACGAGCACCCCGTGCGCACGACATAACAGCAAGCTTCCAAAAGAGTGCGTCGGGAGTGGCGAGGCGGTACGCCGCGACCTCCCGAGACTTCAAACAAATCAGCGACCAGCGCCCATTCTGCATCAGTCAGACAACTGGGGTAGCGTTGCTCTGGCAACTGACGCCGGTGTGCCTCGGTGTAGCCATAAGACTTACGAGGCCCGGGAGACTGGAAGCTACCTTTGGCACGTTCCTTTACTCGAACGATCCCGGCCAGTTTCAACGCTTTTGCAAAGGTATCGGGATGCGCGGTGATGCCCGTTTCAGCATGGAATGCTTGCGCCAGTTCGGCTTGACTGGAATAGGGCTGTGCATGAGCGAGTCTGGTCAGCAGAGGCTAATGTTCTGCGGCGATTACGGGTGGGCGTCCGGTTTTAGGCATGGTGCAAAGCTGTGCAGGTAAAGAACAAGCAGTTTACTTTATTTTGTCTACACCATCTTAAAGGTGCCCGATGCACACCATTATCAACGATTCCCCGGAACATCTTGGAGCTGTAACGCTGTTCCTGGTGCATTAGGAGCAGCGTCGGCCACAGGCTCATACCCGCTGTTCGAGGAGACGTCACCACTGCTGCCCCATCGCAGAAAGACAATATGGTTTTCAGAGGTGCTACGGCGACTTATCTCACTCGCAGTTGGCCCTTGTTCCCAACCGTATTGTTCACCCAGACACATTGGAGTGATTAGGGCAACCACATGACAACTGCCATGAGCCAATAAACGGTTCATTGCACGGCCTTCAAAGCTCTTTACTACTTAGTTATTTCCACGAGGGCTCTCTCCAATAGAGACACATCAGGTGGATTTTTTTTCGACCCTTTCCCTTTCAGCCAAGCGGGGACTTTCTTCCTGCACAGTTCGTACCCCGTTTCAGAGAAATCACTTACTCGATAGTCCCTTTCAATCAGCTCTCCGTCTTGATCAAATGGATTCACCAGCAAGAGACCCTTTCGAAAGAAAAAATCGTATTTTGCTACCTCCGCTCTTTTTACTATAACTTGAGATTCCAAGTCAGCTACTAGATCCCCATTCTCATCCAGCAGCTTGTAAGCAGAAATTAGCTTACCTGGCGCGCTCCAAACAACATGATTCTTAACTTCTGTCATGGCAACCTCACAATCTCAGACTCTCCGACAACAGGAATAAGCTTCTTGGTACTCCTGTCCCTGATATAAGTACCACCTTCAAGCCTAATGTTCAGCTCTTTCTGTATCTGCTCCGTCTTATCCGCCGTCAAACTAGTGACCTCATAGGTTGTGGCCTGACCATTTTCTATCACAGCAGTGTCAACACGGCGACGCTCTTCAGTTATTGGATCTCTAACAGATTTGCCTTTTTCATCCCGGAGATAACACTCGCTCTGAATAGTCGCATTCGGGTGTTTTTTCCTAATTGTTTCGTTAAATTGCTGGTGACGTCGATCCCCGTCAACAGCATTTTTTATCCTAGCTAGGCCCCATGGATCAATCCAGCCAACCGGGTTCGGCACATAGCGATAGAGATTAAGCCCGCCAAAGTAACTGATCGGGTCCTGGCTCACAAACCGCCCAACCCTCGGATCATAGTACCGATACCGGTTGTAATGCAGCCCGGTCTCATGATCGTGGTAC
>NZ_AUEC01000058.1 GCF_000425785.1 Pseudomonas taiwanensis DSM 21245 | reverse complement strand
TGCGCAGTCTGCTGCCTGACTACATGGTGCCCACGTACCTGGTGCTGCTGACCAGCCTGCCGCTGAGCCCCAACGGCAAGCTCGACCGCAAGGCCCTGCCTGCGGTCGATGCTGCACCGACGTGTGCACGGTTCCGTGCTCCGCAGACTGAACTCGAACGGCAACTGGCGTTGATCTGGCAGGAGGTGCTGGGCCTTGAGCGGGTTGGCCTGGATGACGACTTCTTCGCCCTTGGTGGCCACTCGCTGCAGGCGGTGATGCTGCTGTCGCGCATTCGCGGTGCATTCGGCGTCGAGCTGCCGGTCAAGGAATTCTACGAACTGCGCCAGCTCGGGCAGCTGGCGACGCATCTGCAAGGTGATGCCGGGCAGGCGGCCGATGAGCTCGACCTGATCTTCGGCGCGCTCGATGAACTGGAGGAAAGCAATGCCTGAGCACAAGCAGGACCGTACAGAGGAACTGGTGGCGCGCCTGCGCAACCTCGATGGCGAGCGCCGTCGGCAGCTGTTTGCCAAGCTGGCCCAGGCCGGTGTCAACGTAGCCCGCCTGCCGATCGTGCCGGCTCTGGAGCAGGGGCCGCAGCCGCTGTCCTACGCCCAGCAGCGCCAGCACTTCCTGTGGCAGCTGGAGCCGACCGGCAGCGCTTACAACATCCCGGCAGTGCTGCGTTTGCACGGTGCCCTCGACAGGGCTGCGCTGCAGGCCGGCCTTGACGACCTGGTGCGTCATCAGGGCAGCTTGCGCACACGCTTCATCGAGCACCAGGGACAGGTTTGCCAAGTGATCGACGAGGCACTGCGCCTGACGCTGGTGGTCGATGAACTGGGCGCGAACGAAGACACCGAGTCAGCGATCAAGGCCTATGCCGAACATTGCACCGGCCAGCCATTCGACCTGATGCAGGGGCCGCTGGCCCGGATCAATCTGCTGCGCGTCGGGTCGGACGACCATGTGCTGGTGCTGGCCTTGCACCACAGCATCGCCGATGGCTGGTCGGTCAACGTGCTGGTCGAACAGTGGCTTGCCTGCTACGCCAGCCGCTTGCACGGCCAGTCCGCGCCACTGGACGATGTGCCGATCCAGTATGCCGACTATGCCGCCTGGCAACGCCAATGGCTGGAGTCGGGGGAGGGGGATCGCCAGCTGGCTTATTGGAAGGGCCACCTGGGCGAGGCGCCTGAAGTGTTGACCCTGCCCAGCGACCGGCCACGTCCGACCCAGGCCAGCCATCAGGGCGCGGTGCTCGACCTGAACGTTGCGCCGGCATTGCTGGATGGGCTCAAAGCGTTGGCGCAGCGCCAGGATGTGAGTCTGTTCATGCTGTTGCTGGCGTCGTTCCAGCTACTGTTGCACCGCTACAGCGGGCAGGCTGACATCCTTGTGGGCGTGCCGGTGGCCAACCGTAACCGAATGGAGACCGAGCGACTCATCGGCTTCTTCGTCAACACCCAGGTGATGAAGGCGCGCATCGACGGTCTGCAGCCTTTTACAGCCTTGCTGGCGCAGGTGCGCGAAGCGGCCCAGCAGGCCCAGGCTCATCAGGACCTGCCCTTCGAGCAACTGGTCCAGGCGCTGCAGCCGCAGCGCAGCATGAGCCACAGCCCGCTGTTCCAGGTGATGTTCAACCATCAACTGGAGGGCGCTGGCCAGCGCCTGGCAGTGCCGGGACTGAAAGTGCGGCAGGTGACACGCGATGAGCGCTCGGCACAGTTCGACCTGAGCCTGGATACCGTCGAAAGCCCCACCGGGCTGGTGGCCAGCCTGACCTACGCCACCGACCTGTTCGACCGCTGCAGCGCCGAGCGCCTGCTAGGTCATTGGCACAACTTGCTGCAGGGCATCGTGGCCAACCCCTGCGAACGGGTGCAAGCCTTGCCATTGTGCGATGCCAGCGAGTTGCAGCAGTGGGTGCAGGGCATCAACGCCCCCGTCGTCGATTACCCGTCGGACACCTGCGTCCACAACTTGATCGAAGCTCAGGCGCAGAACACCCCGGATGCGGTTGCGTTGGTGTTCGGCGACCGCCAGTTGAGCTACCGCGAGCTGGACCAGCAGGCCAACCAGTTGGCGCACCGACTGATCGAGCATGGCGTCGGCCCCGATGTGCTCGTCGGTATTTGCATGGAGCGCAGTGTCGAGATGGTGGTGAGCCTGCTGGCGGTGCTCAAGGCCGGTGGCGCCTATGTGCCGCTGGACCCTGAATACCCGCGCGAGCGCCTGGCCTATATGGTCGAGGACAGCGGTATCGCATTGCTGCTGACTCAATCGCACCTGCGCGCTCAACTGCCGGTGCCGACCTCGATGCGTGTCCTGAATGTGGATGAGCAGGACTACCTTGCGTGCTCCACCGAGGCTACCGGCGTACAGCCGCAGCCAGAAAACCTGGCCTACGTGATCTACACCTCCGGCTCCACCGGCAAACCCAAGGGCGCCGGCAACCGTCACAAGGCCCTGAGCAA
>NZ_AUEC01000057.1 GCF_000425785.1 Pseudomonas taiwanensis DSM 21245 | reverse complement strand
GAGGTGCGGGAGGAGCGTTCGGAGTGGGCCAAGCAGCATGGGTTGGGTAACCCGATTCGCTTCCAAGGGCAGTATCACGATCACGAGACGGGGCTGCATTACAATCGACATCGGTATTATGATACTCGGGGTGCTCGATTCATTTGTAAAGACCCCATTAGCTATGCCGGGGGGCTAAATCAATATGTATATGCTCCAAACCCTACAAGTTGGATTGATCAACTAGGATTAGCAAAAGAAAGTTGCTGCGGCCCAAAAGCGACAGATGTGGTCGATCAAACTGCCGGTTCAATAAAGAATGTTAATCCGGGTTATCCAGAGGCAGGTCGAACTCATAACTGTGTCAATTGCTCTATTGCTACTGATGCGACACTGGCGGGAAATCCTGCATCTGCATTGCCAATCAACCATACGAAAGGTGTTCCATTGAGTATACTGGAAAAGCAATTCAGCTCTAAATTTGGCCCTGTAATAGCGCCTGAGAATATTGCGCAACAAATGGCAAGCTCCAGCAATGGTGCTCGGGGTATCGTGTTTGGTTCTTATGGGCCGGGTCAGCCAGGGCATGTGTTCAATGTGATTAATCAGAACGGTGTTGTTAGATTCCTTGATGGGCAGACCGGGAAGCCAGCAAACCTTAGTAATTTCAAAACACTGCAGCTATTGAGGACAAATTGATGGTCACTTATGCGTATGCCTTGGAGTTGGCGAAGAAATATCTAAAGGACTCCGAAGTTCCTTTGCAAATTACATATGAGGGAGAATTTTCCGAGGGATGGTATTTCTGCTACCAATCAAAAGAATTTTTGGAAACAGGTGAGCTGTCAACTCAGCTCGCAGGGAATGCCCCGTTTTTAATTGATAGGCAGTCTGGTGAGCTTCATGTTCTTGGAACAGCAAAGCCCATAGATAGCTATTTGAATGACTATATAAAAGAGAAGTCCTTGAAATCGAAGTGATTTAATGGTGCAAAAGACGCAGGTGAAATTGCTGGTTCCGCAAAAAACTTCTCAATTGCTGATCGCGTATTTGGCCAGCTCAACGATCCTCGAATGGGTCAGCTTGCAGGAAAGCTTGATGCCGATGCTTTGCGGAAACTTGCCAATAACCCCAGCGCTACTCGGTTTATGGACGCAAGGACAGGGCATATCAATGTAATTAAAGAAATTGAAGGGAAGGTGATTCGAATTACTGCGCCAAGAGACGAGATGAAAATTATTTCCGCTGGACCAATTAGACATAATCAAGTTAAAAACTTATTAGGCAAAGGCGATTTTATACCGTTACCTTGAGTTCGCGGAGGGCTTATGGCGTCAATTCATATTGAGGAAATTCAAAAAATCTTGTCTGAGCAAGGCAATAAAGATGCCTTGCCAAATCAAGCAAATGGGGAGGGCTATTTTCTAGAGATTAGATTTGACAGCCCTACTCGTAAGGCATCCGGAATGGTTGATAATGAGTTCAAGGACAGGGTAATAACCCTAGATTGTCCGTACGGTACGGTCATTATTTTGTGCGATGGCAAGGGGCAGCTGAAATCAATTGAGTTCAGTTGACTGTACAGTGGTAGCACTCTCCCAGCACCGGCCTTGCGCCAGTGTTGTTTTATCTGCGTTAGTTTTTCTTCTTAGCTACCCGCTTGGTTGTTGCTGCTTGTCCCCATAATTCGCGACGCCTGGTATTTGAGAATCATCCCATCAAGTAGTGCCTTGATAACTGACTTCTCGGCTTCGGGCATATGACTAATGGCCTCGAAACGCAGGCGCAAGTCGTCGGATGGCCCGCGTTCCCCTTCTGCAAACACCAAATCATCCAGACTGACGTGCAGAGCCTGAGCAAGCCGGATCAGGGCTTCTAAGGTTGGTTGAGCCGTCCCTGTCTCATAACGCCGAATCTGATTAACGTGCACTGACGCAGTGTCAGCCAGAGTTTGCTGGGTGAGATCGGCGGCTTTGCGCAACTGAATCAGGCGTGTGGGGAAATGCATGGGTAGGAACCAGATCGTTTCGGACTCCATAACTGTGTGCCCTGTCTCTGATAAGGTTTGACTTTGACACAGTGTAAGGTATCAAAATAAAACCTCAAACAAGCGCTGACGTATTTTGAAGAAACCCCGATGGCCCGCATCCCCGAAGCCGAACTGGAACGCCTTAAGCGTGAGGTGTCGCTGGTTCGGCTGATCCAGTCGCAGGGCCATGAGCTGAAAAAGCGTGGCAAGGATTGGGTGCACTGCGTGTTCCATGACGAAAGCACTCCCAGCCTGTCGGGCCAAGCAGCATGGCCTGAGTAACCCGATTCGCTTCCAGGGGCAGTACCACGATCATGAGACTGGGCTGCATTACAATCGACATAGATACTATGCTCCTAAAGCAGGGCGATTTATTAGCAAAGACCCAATAAGCTACAGAGGCGGAATTAACTTATT
>NZ_AUEC01000056.1 GCF_000425785.1 Pseudomonas taiwanensis DSM 21245 | reverse complement strand
TGTGCTCGTTGGCGTCGACCCGTTCGACCAGTTTGCCGGCCGCGTCGTAGGACCAGGTGGTGCAGCGGTCCTGCGCGTCGGCGTGGGTCAACAGGCGGCCTTCGGCATCGCGTTCGAAACGCTCTTCGGTGTCGTAGTGGACTGGAAAAGAATACGGCGCAGTTGTTCAGTCTGTTTGAGTTGGCCAATCTGGTACTGGCCAGTAGCATCTCTCAAATAGCACTCACTGTGAATTGAGGCGTTTGGATGTTTCGCGCTAGAAACCCCGACTCCATCAGGACTTAATCCTTCGACCTGTACAAATAGCCGGCCAGACACCATATTGAGACATCTAAGCGATTCCGAGCTTATGCTTAGCCTGGTCGACGACACCCCTAAGAAGATCAGCGTCGGAATCGGACATTTTTAGACTTTTTATACCAACCATCAGATCAACTGAACGACTTAATCCCTCAAGCATAAATCCAACCATCCCAACATCATCTGCATCTTTGAAATCATAAAACGGGAGCTGCACACGCACTTCAATAACGCTTCGCTGCTTATGATATTTTCTGACTTCAGGATAGCTATCTACAATATCATCCGGCATCATTATTGAGATATAGCTCCATGTACCCGCCCCACACTCAAGAGTAACGTCTCCGAGTAGATCAGACATGACAGCCGCCACCTTCCTCCGGGCGACCTGCGCACCCGGACCAACCAAAATATCCTGCTCACTTGAAGAATGAAATTTCATATAAGCCTTCTAATAATCACTATTATTGAGTGGCGATCTCTTCCCACCGCGCGCCGACTTATATGCAATAATCTTCTGATTTTGCCAGGCGTGCATTTCCCTTTTTGTTCCACCCGCCTATCGCTGCATGTAAACGTTGTTTTCAGATAGATATTTCTGAGTATACCGCCGCTCTCCGCGTATCGTTTCACCATACTTCATTACTTCATCAGTATCCGCATCTCTCAATGTGTAACCGATAGCAGGCTTAGGGTCTGTATGAAAAGTCTTGAGACGAAGGTCAGCCAAGGCGAAAACAGCCGAGGAAGCGGAGTTTACGGGTTGCAAATGAGCATTCGGAGGCGGTTTTCAACGCAGCATCACCGAGTATCAAGGCTTTTCGTACAGAGCCTAGTCAATGGTCATGCCGAGCACATAACAGCTACGTTAGGCGGAGAGATTTAAGTCAACCGGGCAACTAATCGGATCTTGAGAAACCAACTACCATCCCTCGGTTCGCGGCAGCGATAACGTTTGTAATGCAGCCAAGGAGCTAAGCTCCTCGACCGCAAATTGAAATCAGCACCCTACAAATGATGAGCTATTTTTTTGCCCATTTCTTAAACAACCCATCAACCTCTTTGGCCAAACCTAAAACTTTTTGCTCCGCAACCTCGTTCCCAATTCTCATATCCTCTGGAATCTCACTCATTCGACAACTGTCATTCGGACCAAAATACCCAGCCAGATGAGCGTTAACTCTGAACACAATATGATGCATTCGCCAGCATGTGGCGGCCTCGTAAGGGCTACAACTTGCGTACCCATGCTCACTTACTGGCTTAGGGTGTCGCACCCCACCAACCCTAAAGTCAGAATGATACTCCAGCGTTATATCTCTATAATTCGAAACCAATCTATCATAGGCTTCATCCCTAAACAAAATTCGCCATCTAGGTATCTCAGAAAATCGCATGGAGCATAAAATTGGCCTAAAAAGACGCTCTATCATATCCACTTGCCCCAAAGTTTTCGGCGGCTCACGATAAAATTTTTTAAAAACCTCTATTAAAGCCCCTGCATTATGCTCAACATGTTCGATAAACCTAGCTAATACAAACCCAACCTCACCTGCTGGGGTGATCGCTGGAATGTAGAAAATATCGCCGACTTGGACATCATTCCTTAAAAGCTTCATCATCTTACACCTTAAAGCTCACAAGTATTTTTTTGATTTGATTCTTTCATATTCGGCGACATGCGATCTACCACGCTCGTCTTGCCTAGACTTATCAATCGGTTCAATGATATTCCCTGGGAACCCGGTTTTTGTATCATAAACCTCTCGATAGTACTGCTCCTGCCCCTTCGACTGTGTATAAGTAAGGCCTTCTGAGACTGGTTTCAACGCTGCATTACCTAACCGGCCTGACTGAGCATGCTGAGCCTCTCGCTTAAGCGGATCTTGTTTAGTATGTCCAATATATTAAGGCATCTCGTCATCTGGTTTATAAAGCCCATAAACGATATAGCCAGGTTCATTAAGCGGCGTTGGAGTGAGGCCTCGTGTGTCGACCCAAAATATTGGGTTCGGCGTGTACGCGAAGAGGTTTAGCCTTCCGGTATAACGAGTAGGATCCTGACTAACAAACCGCCCAACCCTCGGATCATAGTACCGATACCGGTTGTAATGCAGCCCGGTCTTATGATCGTGGTACTGCCCCTGGAAGCGAATCGGGTTGCTCATCCCAACCTGCTTGGCCCACTCCGAACGCACCTCGCGCAC
>NZ_AUEC01000055.1 GCF_000425785.1 Pseudomonas taiwanensis DSM 21245 | reverse complement strand
CGCGCTTTTTCTTCCGGAGCCGAGTCGATCTTGTCGAACTCAACGACTGCCGAACCGAAAACTTCGGAGCAGACGCGAGTCAGAGCTGCGGTCAGTGTGGTTTTACCATGGTCAACGTGGCCGATAGTGCCAACGTTCACGTGTGGTAGGGAACGATCAAACTTTTCCTTAGCCATCGATACAATCCTCCGCAGAAGAAAATAGTCACACCGCTGATAAAACAAAGGCAGATATTTTCATATCTGCCTTGTTTATATGGAGCTCTTGAGCGGACTTGAACCGCTGACCTCACCCTTACCAAGGGTGTGCTCTACCAACTGAGCTACAAGAGCGAAACACTTTGTGCAAAACCAGCAAACTTGGAGCGGGTAGCGGGAATCGAACCCGCATCATCAGCTTGGAAGGCTGAGGTTCTACCACTAAACTATACCCGCGGAGCTTGCAGCTCTCGCTAAAACTGGTGGAGGGAGAAGGATTCGAACCTTCGAAGCTCTCGCAACGGATTTACAGTCCGTCCCCTTTGACCGCTCGGGAATCCCTCCAGATGTGGCCGGCATTCTATTTGTCTGCCGTCCTAGTGTCAAGCGTTTTTTCAAATTTTTTCAATCAAATCCGAAGCTTAGCTGCTTTGACACTGCTTCCAGTTCCGCCACCTTGGTGGTGTTCCCTGTGAAGCGGGCGCCATTCTATCAAGCTATTCGCCAGTTGCAATACCCTGGCAGAAAATAATTTTATGTTTTAAGTCCTTGAAATCGTTGGAAAGTGTCGAGAGGACCACAGGGTCCAGCAAACGCTCGCTTTGCGGACTGACCTTGAGCCAACGACCCTCCGCGCCAGCCAGCTGCCCAGACACCGGCACGGCGCTGATATCAAGACTCAACAGACGCTGGCGCAGCTCATCAAGCTCCTCTTGAGTCGCCAGGCCTCCCACCACAAGACACTCATCTCGCCGCTTGGCCGGTGCATTGATCCCCGCCTCCCGCAGTAGACGGATCTCTTGCTGATTTCCCTTGTACAGCGACAGGGGGGCGACTTCCTTGACCTTCAGCGGGGCTTCCTGCTGGTGCCATACGTAATAGACGACGTTAAGCACCACCAACAACAGAAACAACCAACGCATAGGCACCTCAATCCAATGGGCAGGCCATGGCCAGACCGACGAACACCAGGTCAGGCACGACTCGCGCCTGAGGCACGGCATCTCTTACCAGCGGGGCATCCCCGCCTGTGAGAAATACCGCGAAATCATCCCCCCACAAACTACGCGCCTGCTCGAGCTGGGTGCGCGCAAAACCCTGGAGCATGAGCACGCAACCGCGCTCGACCGCTTCAACGGTGGAGCGCCCTGGCGCCAGACTGGTCAGCGCCCGCTCTGCCGATGCATCGTCGTATCGAATGCGACGGGTATGGGTGCGCAGTTGACTGCGCATCAGTGGCATACCGGGGCAGATGTAGCCGCCAAGATGCTCACCATCAGCAGCGACGAAGTCGGCTTTCGCTGCGGTACCAAGGTCGATGACCAAGCAGGCCCCCTTGGCCAGGTGAAAAGCACCCATTGCAGCCAGCCAGCGATCCATGCCCAAGCGCTGGTAATCTTCGTAGCCATTACGCACACCGGACATTTCCTGCGCTGGCTGGGCGACCTGCACTTCAACCGAAAACGCCTGGGCAAGAAGGACGCAAAGCGCTTCAGTTTCGTCCTCACTGCGCACACTGACCATGCGACAGCCAGACAAATGAGCAGATGCCAACGCCGCCACTTGCTCAACCAGGGCCTGGTCGGAGTCGACGATGCCACCCCCTACGATAGTGGCGTCAGTCGTGTGTATGACCCGCCACTTTATGAAACTGTTTCCGCAATCGAGCTCAAGAATCATCACGCAACCTCAAACTGAGCTCTCCGCCACTGAAGCTCTTTTCCACACCATCGACTTCAAGGCGCAAACCGCCCTGCCCGTCCACGCCTAACACCACGCCATCGATCCGGGTGGTGCCAGCAATCAACGATACATTATGCCCTTGCCATAGATGTGCCTGCTCCCACTCTTCCTGGAATGCTGCAAAACCGTATCGACGGTGGCGCGACAACTCATGCTGTAGTTGCTGGGTAAGGGCCGACACCAGGCGATTTCGGTCAATACTTGCACCAAGCTCCCGCCGCATCGAGGTCCAGGCCTGGTCAACCTGTTCGTTGACCTGCATGTTCACATTGATACCAACTCCAAGCACTACGTGGCAGACATCAGCGGGATCGCCGACCAACTCAAGCAGGATGCCAGTAATCTTCTGCCCCCTGACCAGCACGTCATTAGGCCATTTCAGCCCCACCTCTTTCACGCCGAATGCCTGCAGTGTGCGCATGACCGCCAAGCCGACGACCAGACTCAACCCTTCAAGTTGCCGCATCCCACCATCGATACGCAGCACCAGGCTGTAGTAAAGGTTTTCGGCAAACGGACTTACCCACTGGCGCCCACGCCGCCCTCGGCCAGCACTTTGGCGCTCAGCGAGCACCACGAAGGGGGCAACCTGCCCCTGTGTGGCGAGCCTCAAGCCTTCGGCATTGGTGGAGTCGATGGTGTCATGGATGAATACCGGCCATTGTTCCCCCTGGGAAAACTCGGCGATCGCTTGCTCCTCGAGCAACGCCAAGGGCGCGGCGAGTTGATAGCCGCGTCCACGAACCTTGTGGATAGTGAGGTTCAGTTCACTTTCGAGGTGCTGTAGCTGTTTCCAGACGGCACTACGACTCACCCCGAGGGCTGCACCCAAGGCTTCTCCGGAATGGAACCGGCCATCCTTGAGGAGATTCAACAACTTCAGCATGCCAGTCTCGACTTGGAATAAGGCTGGCATGATAGCTATGGGTAATGGGCTTGCATAGGAAAAGGGCCCCGATATAGCGGCCATACGCTCATGAATGGGGCATGAAGGGGGCTGCGCGGCTGATACGCTAAGACGAACTGCGGCCCATGGCACGGCTAGCCTGCGCCAGAAAGACAAAACCCCTACCTGCTCGCGCAGATAGGGGTTTTGCGAAATGAATCTTGACGATGACCTACTCTCACATGGGGAAACCCC
>NZ_AUEC01000054.1 GCF_000425785.1 Pseudomonas taiwanensis DSM 21245 | reverse complement strand
GTGGAGGCGTTGGCTGAGTATGTGCAAGGGCTGCGCGACAGTGCGCTTGATGACGACAAGGTCGACCGGCTGAGTGATCTGATGGCGGAGCTGGAAGGACTGTAGACCGACGGGGGCGCTTTGCGCCTCTATCGCGACACAAGGCCGCTTCCACAGGGGATTGCGTATTCCTGTAGGAGCGGCCATGTGTCGCGATAGGGCTGCAAAGCAACCCCAGTGGTCTCAAACTCAGCGCTTGCCGAGACTCTTCCCGAGCAGCCCCGGCCTCGGTGCCCTCGCTAGCTCTGCAGCTTGCCTTGTCAATCCTCATGAGAGGACGCTTTGATGAATGCCTCATCGAGTGAGAAAGCGTTGAAACGCGACATAAATACTCCGCCACTTTCGAACGCCTCCAGCCGCTGGTTTGCAAGCATGTAGAAGCGGTCACAATTTGCCGCGATCTCTTCGGTGTAATGGGACGATACCAGCACGCTGGCACCTTCTTGGCGTGCACTGTTAATGGCTAGCCATATGTAATGCCGGAATTCTGCATCCACACCTGCAGTCGGCTCGTCGAGGATGATTAATTCACTTTGCAGCAGCAAGAGGGTCAGGGTGAAGTAGCTGCGGATCTCACCGTAGCTGCAGTGAGCAATCTTTTTTTGGGATATTAGGTTGTACCGTTTATACAGTAATGGTGACCATTTGGCCAAGCGGGCCAGCATTTCACTTTGGTTGGGGTGGGTGTTTGAGTTCAAGTGCCTTATGAGCTCGCCTGTTTCGCCCATGCGTAATAAAGGAGGTGGTGTTAGGATTTGCGTAAGATAAACAAGTCGCTTTGCCGAGGTGAGGATACGCCCGCTTGAAGGTGTTTTTAATTTGCAGATGAGGTCGAATAGTGTTGTTTTGCCCGCGCCATTGCTGCCTAGAATACCTATCAGCTCACCCGCCTTGAGAGTGAGTGAGATATCCTTCATCAGTGGCATATTCCCATAGCTGAAAGACAGCTCTATTAATTTCATAACGTCCATCAGTATCTGCTCCACACCGGTTGAATTCTAAAATGCCGTCCGGTGATGTAAAGACCAGTAAGCAACGCCGCGAGCGCCATGCAAAAGGACGCCAGCAACGGTATTTCATTGGTGAAGATCATGCGGTTCAGGTGCAGCGGGTTGAAAGAAACAACGCTTTGTGGTGAGAGGCGCATCTGAGTGGCACCTAAATAGCCTGAAAGCAACATGAGAAACGAAAGAAGTGAAAATAGTGTGCTGGCTGTATTGAATTTGATAGGCAGTGCGGCTACAGCAAGCCCGATGCAGCTGAATATCATGAAGCTGGTGTAAAAGCATGCAATCACGTAGAGCAACTCAATAATCAGGTACTGTCCGTATAGCCACTTGGTGACAAGATAAAATAGCAGTGCATAGAGCACGCTCACTACAGAATAACTGACAAAATGTGAGACTAAAAAACGCCCAATGGCGCCGCGCTGGTAAATGAAAGATCTGGTGAAGCCACTCTCTCTTCTTCCTACGAGGTAAAAGCTGAAGCCAAAAAAGGCGACGTTAGCAGAGATGTACGAGAAAAACCACGATGCGGAGTGTATATAGGCGTCGTCACGGCCGGGAGTTGCATCAGTGTGACCCCTTGTCAACAGAAATAGAAGGCAAGGTGCGATGGCTGACCATAGAAGGGCTGTAGGTTCTCTTAATTGTTCTAGGGTTAAGATTCGAGCAATGTGCGCTATTTTTTGTGTGTTGACGATTATGGGCTTCAAGTGTCTATTCATGGGAAGGGTACCATGCGGGATAGTTGGTGTGCGATAACGTGATCGAGGAAGGGGGTGGAGTACCTGTTTTTGAGATTGAAGTGGTGTGAGTTGTTCATGTGAAGAAATAGGTTGGGAGAAAAATATTTACAAAAGTAAATTTTTGATCGAGTAGAGGCTAATTGAGAGGTATAGAGGTAGCCGTTTAGTTCTAAACGTCTGAGTGTGCTCAAAAGGCTCTGGCAGTTGAAGGGTTGGCAGTTAAGGGCAAGGCCGTCACTGCTCTCGTAAGGTGTGCCTTTGGAGATTTCTTGATAGGTTTCATAGTTGTTGCAGGCAAGGAAATGCTTAAGATAAGGGTCTTGAGGCTCGCGGGTCAGATGGCTGTCGTGATCAATCGATTGCATATAGCGAAATGTTTGCCAGAGTTCCAAGATCGCTTTTTCGAGCGCATTGCTTGCAGTGTCTGCGTATGACATGCCTGCGCAATAATGTACTTTGGCGCCGCGGCGCATGTTGCCGTAACAGACAAGGATGCAGGCTCCCGGGAAGCGCCCGTCAGTGAGGTCAAGTACGAGTATGTCGCCAGACTTGCCTAACTCACGAAAGAGCGTAGAACTAGGTCGGAGTTCTAGTAGGGCGCATGCTTCTTGGTAGGTATGGCGTTTGTTATATTTAAGGGTAAGCCAGAAACGCAGTAAAAATTGCCGTTCGAGACTTTCTTTTAGGGCGCCAGTAATGGCGCTTTCAATATTGTCGTGCGCACTGCAACCACAGGTGTCTCGCATTGGGTAGTAACTATTATCAATGTTGTTTCTGCATTCTGTTATTGAGAGGCATGCAGTTGGGACTTTGCAGGAGGTGAAGTCGATAACTCTGTGTTCGTTTGTGCGATCAAAGAAATGTGAGTCGAGTTTTATGTCTGTGCCATAGACCGATGTCTGCGCGAAAGCGTCCGTGAAATCAACGATTTCTTGAGCGCTCAGACCATCAGCAAGTTTCTTGGTATCGTTGACCGGGATGTCTAGGTAGAAATGCTTGCGCTCGAAATGCTCACCCCTGGCACGGGTCGTTACATCCGCAGACCAGCCGCTGCTGGATCCATAGGTGTGCCAGCGACTGCCACACTCCACACTGTGAGGTAGGTGTCTAACCGCGCTGGGGCGAAGTACTTCGAAATCAACAGATGAAGGATGATGTATTTCACTGAATATATTCATAGACCTAACCTATCAACTGGATGCATGCCGGTAGGAACAGGGTGGGGTTAAGATTTAAATGATTTGTTATTTGGTGGTCTGTGAAGGCTGACCAAGGTCTGCTGTCCAAGTTTATTTCTTTGCAGCGTAGGTCTGTGAGCATGTAGAGAGACCCAACCTCCATCAAAGCGTGGCGGTAGCCTCGATATCTGTACTTGAATAGTGCTTTGGGTAGATAAATCATATAAACGAGCGCGATTGAAGGTGTGCCAATTCCTGGGCTTTGCGGCGTTATGGCTTGAATCAGTTGCTTGATGTTTATGTTTGTGCTGTGTATTTCTAGTGTTTGGGATGAGGGAAGTAGATGCAGTGCTCTGCAATCAGTTGGCCATGCTTCTATTCTGTTGTCCAAGTTTATGCAGAATATTTCTATAGGGAAAATTGCTCCCGCACTCGGATAGCCGCGTTTGTATTTGGAGCCGATTTTTCTCAGGAGCGGAGCCAGCAACGTGCGGACAGTATCAAAATGCAAGTAGCGCTCACCAAATTCGTCACATGACTCGTTCCTCACGAGAGGGTGTTCCAGGGGGAGGGGTGTTAAGTGGAATTTACAGTCTTCGGGTTCATTTGTGAGTGTATTGAGTTTTAACTCTTTACCGGTTAGCTTGCTTAGGTCCTTTGCTGGGATGTGGTGAAGTGTGCTTAGATGTCGTGTCGCCTTGTGTAGTGTGTAGTTCCCCTTTGCGTGAAATGCTAATGTTTCCTCGAGGACTCTGAAGTCAGTGAGTCTTGAATACTGATCGTGACTAATGCTCATTCTATTCCCCTAAGCATTGGCAGAATGGCCAGTGGACGCTTACTTCTTCTGTGACGGCACCGGTCTCTAAGTCGATCGTTCTGGACAGTAGGGTCTGGTCTTGCGTTTGTCTGAATTTGGGTGCGTGCGTAAGTTTGTTGGTGAATGAAATGATGGTTCCTAGAATTAATGAGGTCTGAAGGTCATCAATGGATGCTTTAGGTAAGTCATACCTATTTTGGCAGCAGAAAGCCCATACTTTGCTCCACGGATGTTGACTGATGCGCTTGGTTTCATAGTATGCAACCCGATCGAGAGTACAAAATGCGCAGGGGTTTCCGATTGACGGTACATGCACTTCTGTTAGGTGGAAGTGGTTGTTGCTTATAAAGCCAATACTGGCCCCGTGATCGGGGTTGCCTTTCATTAAGCCTGTATAGATTGTTCTGATTGACTCAGGACGTAGCTTTAAGCAGGCGAAGACAAATAACCTCGGGGTATGGGGGGGAGGTGTTTCAAAATGCTCGATTTTTTCAATTTTAATCGTGTTGTTGTATTTTTCTTCGTAATATTTTTTTAGTGTTGGTGGGATTTCCAGGTCGTGATATATAATTGTCTCCTGGAAGTGCGGCGTTTCTGCGTTTTCCCCTATAATTGATAAAGACTTCAGGAAATTTAGTGCGCTTCTGGGGTCTAGGTTTTCAGTTTTAAATATGTGTTCAAGGTCGTTGTGCTCTATGTACTTGGATTGAGTGTTTTCTATTTGTTGCAAGGCTCTGATTATTTTGGGTTCTGTGATTTTTGTGAATCCTGTGCTTGAGAACACCATCGGCTCTCGCTCGAAGTTTAGTATTTCGTAATTGTAAACTCTCAGTGTGCTCATTGCATTATCTCAAGTGTTATGCAGGCGTTCCCGGTGTTGCGCCGGGAACGCTCATTCCTTAGTTGGTCATAGGCTTCTCAGTTTGCGCTATCATCATTATTAATAGCGTGACCTCCGCTACCGCCGGACCCACCACTGCCGCCGCTGCACCCCCCACCGCCGCCGCAGCCTCCGCTACCTCCGCAACCGCCAGCGCCGCCAGATCCCCCAAAATACTCAGAGTCCATATCACACTCATTGTGGGAGGTAAGTTCAAGGATGCTGATGCCATATTGATTTTCCATAGTGTCCCCTTGATTGTTTTTGTTGTTGCCCGGCATGTGCGGGTATCTGCAGGTTTAGAACTTCAATCTTTTATTGTCAATGTTGCGACAGCCTAGGATGGATGTATAAAAAACAACGCTGTGTATGGCTTGGAAGGCCAGTGTAGGGGGCTTCCAGTGGAAAGTTCCTACCTCAGATGGTTGTTGCCGGTTATTAGTGCGAAGAGTTTAATTTTTTGTGGGGTTTATGATTATTTATTGTGTGAAAATTTACTTTGTGCAGTAAGAATAGTGGCTTTTGTTGCGTCGGTTGTTCAGCGTTTTCTAAGGGGTTGATGTGATGTTTACTCGATCATCATTGTTTCAAAATGTTTAGAAGCCCGTTCGGGCACCACAGCCAGGCCTACCTGGCGCCGCGGGTTGAGCTGGAAGCGGTGCTGGCCGGCATCTGGGCCGATGTGCTCAAGGCCGAACGGGTAGGGGTGTGCGACAACTTCTTCGAGCTGGGCGGGCATTCGCTGCTGGCCACGCA
>NZ_AUEC01000053.1 GCF_000425785.1 Pseudomonas taiwanensis DSM 21245 | reverse complement strand
GCATCCGGCCACGGAGGGCGGCGCATGCATGGAGTACCGCAATGCAAGTCGAGACCTCGACAGTCACCAAGCTGCTGATCACCGGCGCCGAAGGCCTGGACCCGATCAGCGTCTACCTCGAAGACTTCGCACCCTGCAAGGGAAAGATCACCGTCAGCTGCTACGACAAGACCTGGCACGCCTACTGGGGCGGCATGTGGGATGGCCTGACCATCGGCCAGTTCTTCTGCAAGCTGCACGACGCCTACATCATCGGCTACTTCGACCGGTCGCTGAGCTCTCGCCGGTTCAGTGCTGAAGCCATGGCCGACAAAGCGCGGAAGGTGATCGTGCAAATGCGGCGTGAACGGGATCTGGACGCAGAAGATGCCAGGAGCCTGCTCGACGAGGCAGAGGATGTTCGCCACACCATTTCGCTAGATGAGTGCGGCGGCGTCCACCGCGAGTTCATGCATCGGGTATTCGGTGACGACTGGTGGAACCTGCCGGCTGACGCCATGGAGCCGAACCCGGACTGGGCCTACCTCTGCCGCATCATCGAGACGGTGCAGCAGGCCTTGGCCAAGCAGTTCCCGATCGCAGCCTGACCATCCGCCGCTGCCGGACAATCAGCGGCCCGATAACGATCTACTTACACTGCAACGCAACTTCACCCAAAGGACCACCGGTTCCATTTGCTGAAAATGCGACGACGCACTGCATCGCCCCACAATTGCAATTGTATACGGCGTGCTTATTCCCAATCAGGTTTGCCTGGTCAGAGCATCCGCAAGCGCTTGGCGCAACGTTGGCCTGCGGCTGCGCCTCCACCTTTTCACCGCAGCCAACCAACTGGGCGGCTGCTAGCGCAATTCCGAAAACGATGAGAAATCTCATTAGAGTTCTCCTTGTTCGACCATATCGGAATAGCACACACCAACTACCTGAACAAACTGGCGCTGTCCGCCAGCGCCTCAGGAGCCTTCGCTTTTCACCTGGCAAATCCCGTTAGCCCGGTCCTTCCCGGTATACGAGACATCAGGCGAGCCGTCCGGGTTGATCGACAGCGAGATTGTCACCCCACTGCCTTTGGCTTCGAAGTAGTTCTCGTTGAACTTCTTCAGCTTGCCTTCTTTGCCGTTGATATAAATCGGACCGCCCTTGTCGGCGTGCACCTCGATGTTTCCTGGGCACGTCGCGTTCACCAGTGGAATGCCAGCCTGAGCCGCGCCCGACGCAGCCAGCAACGCACAAATCATTAACCGCTTCATCTCACGCTCACTGAATGGATTGACCGAGAGCCAAGCAATAGCCCAATTCGGCACTGCCCGCCAGCGCCTTCCCGTGTTCAACGATAACGCCTCCCCGGCGAGGATCCACCATGTCCAATCGAATCGTCTGCCAGTTCAGTTGCGGCGCCGCTTCGGCGGTGGCCACCAAGCTGGCCCTGGCCGAGTACGGCAGCACGCACGACGTGCAGATCATCAACGCGTTCCTTGCCAACGAGGAAGCCGATAACCGTCGGTTCGCCCAGGACTGCGAAGCCTGGTTTGGCCAGCCGATCACGGTCCTGCGGGACGAGAAGTACGGCGCCGACGCCCACGAGGTGTTCCGCCGCGAGCGCTACATGAAAGGCCGAACCGGCGCGCCATGCACCAAGATCCTCAAGAGGCGCTTGCTCGACACGTGGAAGCAGCCTGGAGACGTGATGGTGTTCGGTTACACCGCCGAAGAGGCCGACCGCCTCGACGACTTCAGGGAGCGAAACCCAGACCGCCCGGTGATAGCCCCGCTGATCGACCGCGGCCTGGGCAAGGACGACTGCAAGGCCATATTGCTGCGTGCCGGCATTGAGCTGCCGCTGATGTACCGGATGGGCTACGAAAACGCCAACTGCATCGGCTGCGTGAAGGGTGGCGAAGGCTACTTCCGGGCCATCCGCCAAGACTTCCCGGAGCAATTCGAGGCCTTGTGCGCCATCCAAGACGACTTGGGCGAAGGTTCCTACCTGTTCCGCAACCGAACCACCAACGTCCGATTCTCCCTTCGTGATCTGGGCGATGGACCGGTGCGTCGCAACGAAAAACTGCCTGCTTGCTCATTCTTCTGCGAGTTGGCGGAGGCTGATCTCGCGGGACTGGTACACAATAGTGCTAGCTGACCATGATGCTATTAAGTTACTTCATAACTGCGCCCTCAATCGACGGTGCTCTAGTCGATGGCAGTTCGCACAAAGACAGCGGAGGTCTTCGAGAGTTGTTTTGTGGTTATCGCCCATTTCGGCAACGTGAATTGCATGGTGATGAACCTCAATGCATGCCTCGCCAAGCTCGCCATAAATCTCGATAGGATCGACGTGACAATTCTCGCAAAACAACTTACCGTGTTTGCGACGAAACTCAGCTTTTTTGGCATTGGAAAGACCAGTGGCCCGCTCTTTTCGAAGGTGTTGCACCAACTCACGGCGGCCCTCTGCCCACACCCGCTCTTCGCTATCAAGGGGTAGATCCACAAGCTTAACTTCGGACCCTTTCGGCACCACCTTATAACCAGCTGCCTCTAACAGCTCGAAACAAACGGTCCCAAGACCTGCGGTAAAGTGCAATGGTCTAACGGTGAACCCCAAAGCGGCAGTTGCCGCCAGTCCAAATACCTGTTTAGGGGCAAGACGCTCCCCTTGGCCCACTAGAAGATCGTAATCGGTTGAAGGCCCAAAATCTTCAGCTGTACCTCCCTCAAGTAGTTCCTGCACAGCTTGCCAGATATGCTCAGAGGTGACCTTACGTAACTGATCCGCAGGCAACCTTCCTTCGATGGGTTTAGAGGTCCCCAAAAGAGAGTTCGATAATAGCTGTGTGGCTTCGACTTCAGGATTGGTGACGGATAGTAGACTCAAAATCCTTTGAGCAAGCATGGGGGAGATACTCGCCAGATACGATCCCTGATTCGCATCTCCATTATCCTGTATGGGCGAATACTTCCTCGGGAGAAATTCAATCAAACCATCCACATGCGGCTTTAGCAAAAGTGGGTAATCTAAAGTGAACCATTCAATCGGTACCATCCAGCCGAGGTCACCCCAGGAGTCGGCGGTTTGAGAATGACTATCGGGAATCGGTTCTTCTCGGCAATCACCAGATGCAAAACCAATCGCTTTAATCTCCTGCCAGGCAAAAGAAATGACAACATCTCCAGCCCTCACACGTGTAAGGCTGTCGTAACCCAGATTGTATGTCTTATTTTTCTTCGTTTTTGGGGACCAGATGTACCCGCCGACGTGCTCATCTTTGTAGGTTTGCTTGTGATTCACCCACCAAAATCGGCGCGGAACCTCACCGTTGATCACGTACCGCACAATGTCTTTCGACGTTGAGGAGCGATTACTACTCTTACCGTCGGGAAGCAGGCAGCGGATTGGTATCCCTAGCAAAGCCTGCTCGACTAAATCCTCATGGCTATAAATTTTTAGTTCGAACGCCTTCTGATTTCCTCCATCTGGATAGCCTCGATAGGAACGCTCACCAGTAGCAGCATCCAGTTGAAAAATTGGACGAATCGCTCGACCTTCCAAGTCTTCGAAATAGAAATCGGATGACACAAGCATTGACTTACCTACAGCCATTGTTTTGGGATCAGACATCCTTGCACCTCCAGCGACATAAATGGCACAAAGATATCATCCCACTTCGTTAGTACGAAATTGAGAGAGTATCTGACCAGCCAAAATAACGTTAATTCCAGTCAGTAGTACTCTTTTTCTGTAACCCCTCTTCCCTCTATTTACTGCCGCGATATGGCGGCCAAGGAATGCCTGTGTCCGAAGTAGACGAACACGACCTCGAACTGCTCAAGCTGGCCGCCAAGGCAGCACGACTTGAGATCGAGCCATGCACCTGCCGCGATCCAAAGTGGCTTTTCCGCCTGAAAGGTCAGTCGGGTGTGCGTGCTCACTGGAACCCGCTGATCAACGATGGCGATGCATTGCGCTTGGCCGTACTGATGGGCCAGGGCGACCGCCTGGGCATCCAGATCCACATCGTTGAGCCGTTCGACGGCGACAGCGACCCGTACACCGTTGTGGATACTGAGCGCTTTGGTGAGTTCGACATCTACCACGGCGACGACCCGTTCCGCGCAACTCGCCGGGCAATCGTTGAGGCGGCCGCAGCGATCGGGAGCAGATCATGACCCGCCTCGCCCTCTGCCTCCTGCTGCTGGCCACCGGCGCCAGCGCAACCGAACTGCCGTCAGGCGTCTGGTCCTTCGAGGACAAGCCCCGCGGCGTCGTCTGCTACTTCATGAACTCGCTGGGCAACAACGCCATCAGCTGCGTGAAGGTTTGGCTGCCGCAGGTAGCGGAAAGCCCGCGCCAGCTCTCCCCGCACGAAACCCAACCCGAACCTACACCCGCTCTGGCGCCTGGGCGCTGGATTGATGAGAGGTATCAGCTGTGAGCAAGTATCGCAAAGGTCAGCTTTACACCCGCCGCATGCACCCTTCTGACGACAGCGACAGTTGGCGCTTGGCGATGCGACTGGCGTTCTACACAACCATGCTGCGCAGCGGCGAATACAAGACCGCCTACGTGCTCTGCCGCCACGGCGTGAAAGGAATAATGGAGGTTGGTCGGAGCCGTAAAGACCTGACTTCCAGCCTGCTAATGTCCGGTTGCCGCAACTTCAAGGATATCCAGCGCAAGAGCAAGTTCGGCAACATCGAGCGCGCCAGAGCGGCCAAGAGCAAGCAGGTGGCCCCATGACCGACCTGATTGAAGTGAAGGCGGCAGACCTGGCCGGCGAGACGCTGGGGTGGGCAGTCGGCAAGGCGGAAGGCCTGGACGTGCTCCTAGTCCCGCCGCAGTACGGCAATCCATGGCGGGTATTCGCGCGGTACCAGGCCCAGGCCATCGAGCACACCAAACGCTACAACCCGTGGGAGGACTGGGCGCTGGGTGGGGCGATGATCGAGAGGCGCATGATCAGCCTGCATTGCCCACAGAGCACCGACGACGTCTGGGCCGGCTGGGTGATCACCGACAAGGGTGAGTTTTGCCAGGCCGGTGACAGCGCCCTAATCGCCGCCTGCCGCGCCATCGTCGCCGCCAGGCTCGGCGATACCGTCCAGGTGCCGAAGGAGCTCATGCCATGACCGTGATCCTTCCCCTCGCCTACATGGCCTACCTGATCTACAGGGGGCCGAGATGAGCGCAGTAGCCAAAGTGCTCGCCCCATGCAGCGCCAGCCGCATGATGTGGTTCGACAAGCAGGATCAGCGTGCGCTGTTCGGAGACATCCGCGATGAGGAGCACCTGCTCTGCGACGGTCGGGTACTGAAGGTTGAGCCGGATGTGCTCATGGACTTTCGGAAATTACCCTTCGAGGCCTCATCCTTTCGCCTTGTAGTGTTCGACCCGCCACACCTTACCAGGGCCGGCGTGGACAGCTGGATGCGAGCCAAGTACGGGGTGCTCACCAGTGACTGGCGGGAGGACATCCGCCAGGGCT
This sequence comes from Pseudomonas taiwanensis DSM 21245, assembly GCF_000425785.1. Lineage (GTDB taxonomy): Bacteria > Pseudomonadota > Gammaproteobacteria > Pseudomonadales > Pseudomonadaceae > Aquipseudomonas > Aquipseudomonas taiwanensis. Next base: position 570 of record NZ_AUEC01000053.1, on the reverse strand, counting down.
TCGCTGAGTGCTTCCGCGTGCTAGAGCCCGAAGGCATCCTGATATTCAAGTGGAACGAAACCCAGGTGCTCGTCAGCGATCTGCTGGCCCTCACCGACGAGAAGCCCCTTTTTGGCCACAAGTCCGGCAAGCGCGAGAAGACGCACTGGATCACCTTCATGAAACGCCCAGCAGCCTAACCCCTCCACCAACTACTCAAGCCCGCCGACATGCGCGGGCATGGAGAGCTATTGCCATGATCATCGACGACGTGATGACGGACAAAATTACGCTTCACGGCCTGGGCTTCGTTCAGGTCCAGCTGCAGGGCGAGCAGCGCTTGCATGTTTGGCACCCCGAACTGCCGCGGCGCAGCTGCTTCGAGCACTCGGCCATTCACGATCACCGCTTCAATTTCGTTTCGCGGATCCTGGTCGGGAAACAGATCAACCACTGCTACGACATGCGCCGGCTTGATGATGGCGAATTCGTTCTCTACCTGCATGAGGGGTCGCGTCAAGCTGGCGGCGGGAGACCTTGGACGCCGGATGGCCGCGCCAACATGGTGCACCACTCGACTTGCACGATTGC
>NZ_AUEC01000052.1 GCF_000425785.1 Pseudomonas taiwanensis DSM 21245 | reverse complement strand
GTCGTCTTTGTTCAGGCGGTTGTATTTGAACTGGGTCATGGTCGTCGCTCCTAAGGGGTTCTGATCTTCAGTAAGTGGGGTGTTTCGCGTTGATGAGCAAAGATTAGATTCATCACCTTTGGCGCGGTAGACTGCGAAAATTGCCCTTAGCGTTCCATTTGGAGAACGATCATTGGAAGACCTCAACTCCCTCTACTACTTCACCCAAGTGGTCGAGCACGGTGGATTCGCTCCCGCAGGGCGAGCGCTGGACATGCCCAAATCCAAGCTCAGCCGGCGCATCGCCGACCTTGAGGACCGCCTGGGTGTGCGCTTGTTGCACCGCACCAGCCGGCACTGTTCGCTGACCGAGATCGGCCAGGCCTACTACAACCGATGCCTGGCCATGCGGGTCGAGGCCGAAGGCGCAGCGGAGATCATCGAACGCAACCGCAGCGAACCACGCGGTCTGGTGCGCATCAGCTGCCCGACCACGCTGCTCAACTCCTGGGTCGGCCCCATGCTGACCCGCTACATGCTCAAGTACCCGCAAGTGGAGCTGTTCATCGAGAGCACCAACCGCCGCGTCGACCTGCTTCATGAAGGTTTCGACGTCGCCCTGCGCGTGCGTTTTCCACCGCTGGAGAACACCGACATGGTGATGAAGGTGCTGAGCAACAGCACCCAGTGCCTGGTCGGGCACCCAGCCTTTCTGGAACAACTGCCAGAGGGCTTCGACCCGCGAAAACTCGGCGAACTTCCCAGCCTGCATTGGGGCAGCGCCCAGCGCGAGTATCAGTGGGAACTGTTCCAGGGCGAGGACATGACGCACAGCCTGGTGATCCCGCATACACCGCGCATGGTCACTGACGACTTGTTCGCGCTACGCCACTTCGTCGTGGCTGGCGTGGGTATCGCCCACTTGCCACGGGTAGCGGTGCGCGAGGACCTGGCCGAGGGGCGGCTGGTGGAGTTGCTGCCGCAGTGGCACCCGCGCTGCGGTATCGTGCACGCGATCTTCCCGTCGCGGCGGGGCTTGCTGCCTTCGGTGCGGTCGTTGATCGATCATCTGGCGGAAGAGTTCGCGGCCAGCGACATGGCTTGATTCGGGTCCCCTGGCCTTATCGCCGGCAAGCAGGCTCCCACGGGAGCGGCCCAATGCCTCTTGCCCGTGATGAGGCCAGCACACCCATACAAGAACCTCACACGTCGCTGGTGCACAGTCCCGGCTCATGCATAACGGAACCTTACCCCCTCGCGCCCTGCTGATCGCCTTCGCCGCCCTCGGCCCTGCTTTTGCACTGGCCGACGAGCCAGGCTGGTCACTGCTCAGCCGCAACTATTTCTTGCACAGTGACTTCCGCTCGCCGTCACCCAGCGGCCAAAGCTATCGCCAGGAATGGGCCCAGGGTTTCATCGGTGAAATTCGCTCGGGCTTCACCGAGGGCACGGTCGGCCTCGGTGTGGATGCCCACGGTTTCCTGGGGCTCAAGCTCGACGGTGGACGCGGTCACGCCGGCACGGGTCTGTTGCCCCGAGACAGCGACGGGCGCGCTGAGTCTGACTACTCCAGCGCAGGCGCTGCGCTGAAAATGCGCCTGGGCAACACCGTGCTGCGCTATGGCGAAATGACAGTGGAAACGCCAGTGTTCGATACCGGCGATAAGCGCCTGCACCCGGAGTACGCCACAGGCTGGCTACTGGAAAACACCGACTTAACCGACTGGCGCGTGCAAGCCGGGCGATTCACCGCGTTCAATAATCAAGACAACAGTTCGACGCACGACGACTTCGCCGGCTACGGCGCCAGCACCCATGGGCGCGCGATCAGCCTGGCGGGTGTCACTTTCGCCCCCAACGGTCCGTTTGGCGGAGCACTGTTCGCCTCGCAGCTGCAGGACACCTGGAACCAGGCCTACCTCAACCTGAACCTGGCGGAAGGCCGCTGGCGGCTGGACGGCAACCTCTATCACACCCGCGATACCGGTGCAGCCAGTGCAGGCAACATCGACACCCTGGCTTACAGTCTGGCGGCCAAGTACAGAGCCGGCGCCCAGGCCGTGACCCTTGCCTATCAGAAGGTCGAGGGCGACACCCCGTTCGACTTCGTCGGCGGCGACTCCATCTACCTCGCCAACTCGATCAAGTATGCAGACTTCAACGGACCCGGCGAACGCTCGTGGCAACTGCGCTACGACCTGGATTTCGCCACCCTCGGTGTGCCCGGCCTGAGCGTGATGGGGCGCTACGTCAGCGGGCGCGGCATCGATGGCAGCCATGCTCCGGCGGCGGGTGCCTATGTGTCGCAACAGGGCAAAGGGGGGCGCCACTGGGAGCGTGACCTGGACCTCAAGTACGTGGTGCAGTCCGGCGCTGCCAAGGACCTCGGCGTGTCGCTGTCCCACGTCAGCCATCGCGCCAACGAGGCCCAGGCGGGCGACGATATCGACCGCCTGTACCTCATCATCGAATACCCGCTCAAAGGGGTTTTCTGAACTGAATCGCTGGCAAGCCGGCACCTACAAGATCGTATAGGCGCCAGGTTGCCAACGGTGGGGGCCCTGATGGCCCCCGCTTACCTCAGAACGCGAAGCACGAACAACCCAACGCTCCCCAGAAGCCCTGGAAGTCACTGACCGGCACACTGGAATGGCGAGCCTTCTCATGACTGTGGGCATGCACCCCACATGGGCCAACGCACTGGTGCAAGGCCGCCGCCATTGGCGCGCCGGCACGCCAGTGCCCTGGCACCTTGGCCACTGGCGACCACTCTGGCAGCACGGGCACCTGCGCCGGGCCGAGCTTGTCGAACTCTGCCGCGCCGTACACCACCTTGCCATCGACGATGGTCAGCACCGACTCGATCCCTTTGATGGCTTCTTCCTCGACGCTGAAGAAGTCCAGCGACAGTGCGGCCAGGTCTGCCAGCTGGCCGACCTTGATCTGACCTTTCTTGCCCTGCTCGCTGGAGAACCAGGCGCTGCCATGGGTGAACAACTGCAGTGCGGTCTCGCGGCTCAGGCCTTCGGGGTACAACTCCAGGCCTCCAACGGTCTTGCCGCTGACCAGCCAGTACAGTGAGGTCCATGGGTTGTAACTGGACACGCGGGTCGCATCGGTACCGGCCCCGACGGGGATACCTTCGGCCAGCATGCGCTGGATCGGCGGGGTCTTCTCGGCGGCCTTGGCGCCATAGCGGTCGACGAAATACTCGCCCTGGAAGGCCATGCGGTCTTGAATCGCGATGCCACCGCCCAGGGCGCGCACGCGCTCGATGTTCTTCGGCGAGATGGTTTCGGCATGGTCGAAGAACCACGGCAGGCCGTTGAACGGGATGTCGCGGTTGACCTTCTCGAACACATCGAGCATGCGCGAGATCGACTCATCATAGGTGGCGTGCAGGCGGAACGGCCAACGCTGCTCAACCAGGTGACGCACCACCGGTTCGAGCTCTTGCTCCATGGTCTGCGGCAGGTCAGGGCGCGGTTCGAGGAAGTCTTCGAAGTCGGCGGCGGAGAACACCAGCATTTCGCCGGCACCGTTGTGGCGGAAGAAGTCCGTGCCGTCGCCCGGCTTGACCTTGGTGGTCCAGTTCTTGAAGTCCGCCAGCTCTTCCTTGGGCTTTTGGGTGAACAGGTTGTAGGCAATCCGCACGGTCAACTGGTCATTGTCGGCCAGCTCTTGGATGACCTGGTAGTCGTCCGGGTAGTTCTGGTAACCACCGCCGGCATCGATGGCGCTGGTCAAGCCCAGGCGGTTGAGCTCACGCATGAACTGACGGGTCGAGTTGACCTGGTATTCCAGCGGCAGCTTCGGCCCCTTGGCCAGGGTGGCATACAGGATAGTGGCGTTGGGACGAGCGATCAGCATGCCGGTCGGGTTGCCGAACTTGTCGCGCTGGATCTCGCCACCTGGCGGGTTCGGCGTATCCTTGGTGTAGCCCACGGCCCTGAGCGCTGCGCGATTGAGCAGCGCACGGTCGTAGAGGTGCAACAGGAACACCGGGGTGTCGGGTGCGGCCTGGTTGATTTCCTCCAGGGTCGGCATGCGTTTTTCAGCGAACTGGAATTCGTTCCAGCCGCCCACCACCCTCACCCACTGCGGGCTTGGCGTACGCTCGGCCTGATCCTTGAGCATGCGCAGGGCATCGGCCAGCGATGGCACGCCTTCCCAACGCAGTTCGAGGTTGTAGTTCAGGCCACCACGGATCAGGTGCAGGTGCGAGTCATTGAGGCCGGGGATCACGGTGCGTTGCTTGAGGTCGATGATCTGCGTGGCGGAGCCCTTGTGGGCCATGGCCTCGGCGTCGTTGCCCACGGCGATGAAGCGGCCATCCTTGATGGCGACGGCAGTCGCGGTGGGCTTTTCGCGGTCAACGGTGTGCAGTTTGCCGTTGAACAGAATCAGGTCGGCGATCATGGAACCTCCTTGGGTCGATGCGTGAGCGGAACCGGCTTGGCCGGTAAAGGGCAATGCGGACCAGAGCGCGCCAGCGGCACCGAGCAGGGTGCTGGTGGCGATGAACTGGCGACGGGTCTTGTCGTTGGGGTCCTGGGACATGGTCTTCTCCGTCTGGCTGGGGCGGCAGGCGACTGCCGAGCATGCCGGTTCGCGCCGGGCTAAGGATTGGATGGATGTGCGGTGAAGTGGTTGAAGACTAGCAACCACTCGGATTCGTGCCGCCTGCCCCAGCCCTTTGGCCGGCAAGCCGACTCCCGCGGATCCCAGTGACGACACGATCGATGCGGGAGCCGACTCGCTGGCGATGGGCCGCACAGCGGCCCCGCCTTCAGCGCTGCAGGAACGCCAGCAGGTCTTCGTTCAGCTGTTGCGCATGGGTCACCGCAAAGCCGTGCGGTGCACCGCTGTACACCTTCAACTCGGCCCCACGGATCAGTTCCGCGGCACGCTTGCCGGTGGTCTCGAACGGCACGATCTGGTCGTCATCCCCGTGGATTACCAGGGTTGGCACATCGATCTTGGCCATATCCGGACGGAAGTCGGTTTCGGAGAATGCCGTCACGCAATCGAGGGTGCCCTTGATCGACGCCATCAGGGCGATATTCAGGGTCTGGGTCTGCACGCCCTGAGATACCTGCTGCCCATGGTTCAGGCCATAGAATGGCGTGGCGAAGTCGGCGATGAACTGTGCGCGATCGGCGCGCAGGCCAGCCTTGATGCCTTCGAACACCGAAAGGTCGACACCCTCCTGGTTGCTTTCGATCTTGCCAAACACTGGCGTCACCGCCCCCAGCAGCACCAGGCCGGCAACGCGCGCGCTTCCGTGACGGGCGATGTAGCGGCTGACATCGCCACCGCCCATCGAGAAGCCCACCAGGGTTACCTCGCGCAGGTCGAGGTGTTCGATCAGTTGTGCGATGTCATCGGCGAAGGTGTCGTAGTCATAACCGGTCCACGGCTGATCGGAGCGGCCAAACCCTCGACGGTCGAAGGCGATGGCACGGTAGCCACGGCTGGCCAGGTACTCCATCTGCGAATCCCACATGTCGGCGTCCAGCGGCCAACCGTGGCTGAACAGTACAGGCTTGCCGCTGCCCCAGTCCTTGTAATAGATCGAAGTGCCATCGCGGGTGACGAGTGTGCTCATGTCGGTATCTCCTTGAAAGTCTGCAGGTGAGGTGTGAATCAGCCGCGCAGCCACTTGGCGCAGCGGCGGGTTACCCAAGGCATGATGTAGAACACCACGGGCAGGATGACGAACAGGTTGACGATCAGGTTGCTGGTAACCCGGCCGCCCAACAGCGGGAAGTGCGCGAACAAGGGTGCCAGCAGTTGAGGAATGACCAGGGTCATCGGACAGATCACCAGGTAGGTCAGCAGCGCCTGCTTCCAACGCGGCGGCGGTGCAACGCTGGTGCTGGGCGGGGTGAACCAGAACTCGGGATCTTCGTGGACCTGGGTGTGGTCACCGTCTTCGAGCAGCGGCAGCACCTCTTCGACCAGCGCCTGACGTTCGGCCGAGTTGACCCAGGCCTGCAACAGACTGGCATCGGCAAAGCGAACCACGGTGGTGAAGTGGCGCCCACCGTCGTCGGGGCGAATGACATTGACATCCAGGTGCCCCGGCTGACGGCGCGCGGTGCTGACCGTGCGCTTTAGCCACGCCTCGTAGCCCGCCAGCGACTCGGCGCGGACCTTGTGTTGGATGACCAGGGTCACCACGTTGCGGTTGTCTTGGAATGCGGTGTTCATCGGCGTTCCTTGGGATGAGCTTGCCCGCATCCACTGTGCAACGGCGGACGGGCTGAGGATTGGATGGGTGTGCTGCCTTGCCCGGGCACCGATGCTTGGTGCCCGGGCGGCGGGGCTTACTTGCCGGCGGTGAGGGCGTTGTAGGTGGTAATCAGGTTGCGGTAGTCCGGGATGTGGTTCGAGCACAGTGCCGCCAAGCCTTCGATATCGTTGCGCCAGTCGCGGTGCAGCTCACAGGCCACGCC
>NZ_AUEC01000051.1 GCF_000425785.1 Pseudomonas taiwanensis DSM 21245 | reverse complement strand
CCGACGGAACGCCAAAACGAAAAAACCCGCCAGAAGGCGGGTTTTTCGGGGGTTCCAGAGATTTTGAAAGCTTTCTATGGAACCTTGAATGGTGCGGCACCAGGAGTCGACATATGCATTAATAATTTGATTTTTCTTCAGTTTTCGTCAAAGGTCTCCGATCGCTATCCCTAAAAGTATCCCTAAAAAGCGAGCATGATTTTGGGCATGCTCGCGAGATAGTTGAGGCGGCTTAGACTTGAGTTTGCAAAAATTGTTAAATGTAAGTGATAGCGCGCTCTAAAAGCTTTCTCTCGAATCCTTCGAAAGAATAAATTATCCTATTTTTGTCTCGTCTGATGTATTCTAATAAAATGTCCACAGTAGTATCGTCAGTTGCGCCTGAAAGCTCATAAATCCAATTTGCAAGATAAGTAGGAATGCCGAACTCTTCAAGCGCGACAATCGGCGGCGGAAGATACAAGGATTCTAGGCTAAGTGCAAAAACTGTATAATCACCGCAAGGGTAGTTGAATCGTTTGAATATGGTGCGCTGAATGTCACTTATAGCCAAGATGATTTTTGGAAGATTGTAGCCAATTAAATTTCTCTTAAAGTCAAAAACACTTTGTACTGCGTCATCAATCTCGTAATCCTCCGTGCGCGAGGACCAGAAGTTATATTCGCTTTGGATTAACTCTCTATCTTCAGTTTTGTTAATTATGTTTAATATTCGATAGAAAAGCTGGTTGCTGGTTTTGACGCACCCTCCACCCATTTTCGATACGCCGAAGTGGTTGAACATTATTTCGCAAAGGTGCCTTAGTTGGTGCTTGTTCGGATGTTTTCCAGACCATGTCATTAAGGTATTCCATGGTTTAAATTTTTCCATAAGGGCTTCAGCGAATTTTATCATCCGCTCTGGAGGTACACCAATATGCTTGTTTAATAAGCTGATTGGGACATACTGCTGTGTAGTGTAGTTAGAAAGCGATGAGCGCTTCTCTGGGGGCAATTCATCTATTATGCTAAGAAGCATTGAGGCAGATGCGTTGCTATCTTGTGTGACGATCGGAACATCAATGAAAGGAAGCTCAACAGTTGGTTTTCGCCCAATTACATGGATATTTCCAACAAAGTGCTCGAACATACGGCCGCTACGACCGCTAATGTTGTTAAATGTAAAAGAATCTAATTGGGTTGCTCCTCGGATGCAGTCATCGTAGATTATCACGTTCCTTGCATTTGTGTTGACACCTTCAATCAAAGTTGAAGTGCAAATCAATATGTTGATGAGCTTGTCGTTAAAAGCTTCTACGATATAGCTGGAAACAACTCGAGGCAGTCTTCCATGGTGGCAAGCGATACCATATTCAATTGCCTGTGCCATCGACCAGTCATTGTGATAGATTTCTCGCAGCCAGGAAGAAAATGAATTTTCTAGTTTTTTCTTTTTGTTAAATCATATGACATGATTTTTTTAACTAGAGATGCGGCTCGTTTTGGTGTTTTGCAAAAAATTAGAGTTTGCTCATCAGGCTTTAGGTTGCTCAAGATATTTTTGAGATGTTCATCTCTATCTACATCTTTTTCAGGATCAGTGCCATAGTGCCTGATTTCGTACCCGTATTCATTGGCGGCTACTGTTTTGTAGCTATCATAGCTGACAAATACGCAGTTTAACTTTTCTTCAATGCCATCGGCTAAACCATTTATGTTAGGGCCAAGCATGTAGAATCGTTTGCAAATTTTAAATAGCTTGTGGAAAGCTAGGTTCAGCCGATCGCTTCTATAATCTGCTGAGTTCCGGGGCGCCAGTTTATAGAACTCATCAATAATAAAGAAATCAACTTTTTCTAGGTTTCTACACTCAAGAACCCTTTCTTGTGTATAAATGTATAGGTTTCGCTCTGATGGCTTTTGTGAAGATTGCGTGATGATTTTATAATGGCTTTTGTATTTGCTAAACTTTTTACGGAGTTCGTCCATTAGGGCAATTGTTGGGACGATAATGACTAAGTTTGAATATTCGCCAGAGCTTATTAGTGCATCAATAACCAAGCTTTTCCCAAAGCTTGTTGGTGCACTTAGAACGATGTTCTCTCCGCTTATTATTCTGTAGTAAATTTCGGCTTGTTTAAGGTGGAACGTGATGTCTTCAGATATAGGGGATTTGAATATTTCAAGCCGGAACTTATCTTTTGTTGTCGTAGAGGCTTGGTCTATATACGGGAAAAGCCCAAGTTCCGATATAAGGACGTTAAGCAATCCATTTAGTGAGTGGAACTCGTCGCGCCGTTCTAGGCATCGCAGCGTAAGATCTTGTATGAGAAAGTGGTCTGTTTGATTTGAGTTGTATATCTGTATTAATCTAAGAAATAGATGTTGCCAGTCGCTAAAGAGCGGATTGTCGATGTGTGCGCGAAGCTCAGAGTAAAATGCCTTGTTCATGAGTTGAACTCCGTGGCAAATTTTTCGTGCAGTTGTTGTACGTTATCAACAGGGAATAAGAAAACACGCAAGTCGATTAGAGGCACGATTTGAGAACTGTATGCAGTTACAACTCTTTTCCTGCAATCATCTATATCGCTTTGGAATGATTCAAGAAATTTAGAGGGATTGTATTTGTTAATGGTTTCAGAGTTGGCGCAAAGAAACATTGGAATGATTATTCTATCAAATTTTTCGGATAGACTAAGGTTCGGCATTGAAAGCTTCTCTAGTTTGGCTAATTGGGGCCAAGTTGGATCTAAAGCAGCCAAAATAAAAACCAGCCTATCTCTTATGCCGCCTGCACGAATTAGCGAGTCGACACGGCGGATAGCTTCCTTTACTGCGCTCTCTAAGCTATCTTCCATCGCGGAGATGCCAAGCCATAGCTCAACTTTTGCCCTATTAATAATAATATGGGAACAAGAGAATATAGCTTCTCCGTCGATAGTAGTAGTGTTGGATATAATGGGAATTGTTTTGTGGTTTTGACGTATTGCAATGTGTAGGAGTAAATCTGCGAGCGCAGCGGGGTCTTCAACTTTGAAGTTGCGGCGGGCACTTTGGATTCGTTTGAAGCTGTGCCTGCTGAGGGCATTTTTTTCCTTAGGTGTGAGAGCGTAGTCTTCCACCCAGTTTAGAGCCTGGTCGATCAGATTTTCCGTGCGCCATTCGCCAAGATCAAAGCCAATATCTAGTCCTTTAATGTTGGGTGCAGCTATAGAACAGTCTATTGAAATTTTAAACGGACTTTCTGGATGAGGGATACCATCGTATGAAATTTCTTCACTATCGATAATTAGAATGCCATTATTATTAATGTAGTCCTTAACCGACTGCTTTTGAAATAGGGAGTGAAACGAAACGGCTTGCAGTCCAGATCCTATAGTTTGGAGTGCTAGAAAACCGATGGCGTACTTTTTGAAGAATACTGGCCCGCCAGAAAGGCCACTAGCTTGCGCGATCTCTGCAGGTTTTCCAAACTCAAAATCGTATCTGTAAGTGCTGGAAAAGTCGAAAATATTAGAGATTGTGCTTTTTATGGGGAAGTGCAATCGACTTTTCTCTGCTGAATAGCCGATTGCTCTAATTTCATCGCCAAGTTCACTTTCGTAGTGGCCGAGTTCAATTGTACAATTTGTTTTAAATGTTGATGAGGATAGAATCGCAAAGTCGGATTCTGAATCAGAAAAAACGCATTCAATTGAATAGGAATGCCCTGAATGATATTCATCTCGATTTCGAAAAATCTTTAAAGAATGCGCTTCATCCAGTACGTGGTAGGCAGTAAAAAAAAGTGACTCTGATACAGCGAAGCAAGTGCCAGTTGCTATCGCGGACTCTTGGTCGTTATAAGCTTCAAGTATGAAGACGTTGTCAAGCTTGAAGTCATCCGAAAGTTCTTTGCTCAAAGTTCTATTTCCTCAACATCTTGATGCAGGCTGATATTACCCTCCCAGTTTTCCAGGTTCATCAAGAATGACTTGGTCAAGTGCTGTATTTTATAATTTAAAATAATTTTGGCTGAGCGGTTCGGCGCGTATTTTAATATCCTAGCTATTGTTTCTAGGTCTGGGTGTGAGGATTTTTTGCCATTAGTAGATATGAGGTAGTAAGGTGTATTTATTCTTTTGATAAGTTCGATGTTAAAATTATTTTTGCTTCCATGGTGCGGGACTTTGATTGCATCAACGTTCAAAATAGAAATCGCATTTTCATTCAGCCAAGAGCTAATAGTCGCAGCGTCGGAGTCACCAAGCATTAATATGCTTTTGGATTCTGCCTTGAGCAAAAAAGAAATACTACTTTTGTTGGGTAGGGAGTCATCATCTTTGAAGGGGCGACTAGCTAGATAATCTATGTCGTCACTGTTGCTGGAAATAGTCTGGTCGGACTTAGTGGGTAAGTCGATGGAGCTAATATAGCTTTCAAAAGCAGAGCTATATTTTTTATCGATAATGCGTCTTTTAATTCCTCTTGATTTTAAAAGTGCGAGCCAGTTGTCTCTCAGGCTATCTAAGTTTTCTTTTGTTGGTCCTATAAGGTTTAGTTTGAACTCGCCTACTGTTATGATGTTTTGTAGAGATTGCCTCGTTACGGCTTTGCCATTGAACTCTAAATTTGCGTTAAGACATTTGCTTTGGAGAATGAAGGACAGAGAGGTCCCTTCCGAATACCCTATTTGCTTGTCTTCATCAAACAATACAGTAGAAGCAGAAATTGCCGAGAGTTCTATATCGTCATTTCTAGTGCCTGAGTCGGGGGAGGGATTTACAACAATTTGATTTGCACCATTAAAGTAAATCTTTTCAACTTTGTTTGAGTGTTCTGATGTGAGGAGTTTTATTGCGCCGCCAACATGATCGTTGTCAATGTGGGTGACGAAGAGAGCGTCTAGCTTGTCAATTTTTTGTATCGATTTTGACCATTCGTCGAAAGATTTTGCCGTACCACCATCTACTAAGATGTTGGTTGTGTTACCTACGATTAGAATTGAGTCGCCGTAACCGGCCTTCAGCATCAAAATCTTCATGGCATGCCATCCCTAGGCTAAAACATGGGGGGATAATGCCAAATTGCTATTAGAATTAATAGATATGATGAGATCCGTCCAGCCCGCTGCCGGACGTTGGAGATTATCAATGTCATTTTTACAGAAAATCTTCGAAACGTTCCCCACGTCATCCCGCCAAGAATGCTGAGTGTTATCAGGGATCAAGGCCCCTGCGACCTGTGGGGATGTCCTCTAACGCGGGACTGACGGCTCCTTACGACCGGGAGCAAGGGCATCTCATGATCTGGCCTCCTGAGCACCGTTACCGGTGGGCGGGTGGAGGCTGCATTGGCTGACGAGACCAGTGCCGCGAGATCCTGAGTCGGGTGAACGCAGCAATGCGATGACCGGGGCATGCCTGACTGTCAGTCAGGTGCAGTCCATTCCTTGGTCTGCGGCACCATCATCGGCATGGCTGTTGCTGGTGACATCGGCGTTTGTCACGCCAATTGTCACGAGGGGAATTGCCGCTGAGCCATGTGCGATCAGGGCTGCAGCAGTGTCAGGAGCGCCCGTCTCTTTCCAGTGAAAGAGACGGGCGCAGGTTGGCGCACACGAAATGGCCAAGCGGATAGGTTGCCGCTGAGCAGATGGGTAGGGTGGTTGCCGCAGGGGCAACGATATTGAGTTGGCATCCATCACATGGGTAGTGACCGTACGAGCTGCCGGACGCGAATCGTACTTGCGGGTGAACCACCGCGGGAGCGGCGTGACCTTAAAGGTTCGGGTCACCTGGGTGCTGTCATCGACAGCTCTTGCGACTCCCGGTCTACGCTTGTGGACAATATTCGTCAAGCAGCGCGATATCAGGGATTTAGCGCCTGTGGATAAAACTATCCCCCGGTGGACATCAGTGGTTTTCCACAGACGTACGCTGTGCCAGCAGTTTTTTTCTTGGGTATGGTCCTTTCAAAAGGGGCGGCTTTGCAGCCCCGTTTGCAAGGACCCGCGCGGAGGAGCTTCATGCGGTGCTGTGGGTAACTTCACAACGAGTTGAGGTGGTGTGCGGCGGTTTACTCGGTCCTCTTGGCACTGCGAAGGCGCGTGACGTTCTCGCCCGTCTGCTTGGCAAACTCGTGCGGCGTCACATGGTCCTCGCGGTTCGCCTCCAGAAACCGGCTCCACCAGGTCATGATCATCCGGCGCTCTTCGAGGAACTCGGCCTTGTGGGTATAAGCGGCCCGTACGTTGTTGCGCTCCTTGTGACTCATCTGCCGCTCGATAGCCGTCTCCGACCACAGCCCGGACTCGACCAGCGCACTGCACGCCATGGCTCGGAACCCGTGGCCGCAGATATCCACCTTGGTGTCATAGCCCATCGTCCTTAGCGCGGCGTTCACCGTGTTCTCGGACATCGGCTTCCACGGTTTTGCATCCCCCGCGAACACCAGCTCGAACTTGCCGGTGATCGCGTGGATCTGCTCAAGCAAGGCCACTGCCTGCGGCGATAAGGGTACAACGTGGATATCCCCGGCCATTTTTGTACCCCTTGTGGAAAAGGGTACTCCGTCCAGCGCCGGGCGGGTGTCGGGGATCTCCCAGATGCCACGCTTGAGGTCAAACTCGTTCCAACGGGCGAAGCGCAGTTCACTGGAGCGCACGAACACGTGCAGCGATAGCATCACCGTGAGGCGCGTGAGCGGGCGACCTTTGTAGCCGTCGATACGCGCCTGTAGCTCAGGCAACCGCGATAAGGGTAGTGCGGGTCGATGTGTAACCCGTGGCGTTTTGATCGAGCCATCGAGATCGTGAGCCGGGTTCGCCGTGATCAGTCGCAGCCGTTTGGCTTCGCGCATGATGCTTTGCAGGTAGTTCTTGATCCTGAGCGCCACGTCGATGGTGCCGCGCTTCGTCACAGCCTCCAGTGGCTGCATGAGGTCGTGGGTGTCCAACTCAACGATTGCCCTGGCACCTAACAAAGGGAATACGTGAGTCTTCAACCGACTAAGCACAGTCTTAGCGTGGCCCGGCGCCCACTTCGGCACCATCCCGGCATACCAATCGAGCGCAACGCTTTCGAAGGTTCGGCCATTGATCACGGCTTGCACCTTGGCCTGCTGCTTGGACTGTATAGGGTCAATGCCGTTGGCGAGCTGCTGTTTGAGCTCGAAGCGCTTGTGGCGAGCGTCAGCCAGCCCGACCACTGGGTAGTTGCCAAGTGAGGTCAGGCCCTCGCGGCCATCGGGCTTCACATACCTGAGCCGCCAGCCTTTGCGACCGTTGGGCTTCACGAGCAGGTAAAGGCCATCGCCGTCAAAAAGCTTGTACTCACGTTCGCGAGCCTTTGCAGTGCGGCAGGCGTTGTCGGTAAGGGGAGCCGTTGTGCGAGCCATAAGGGTACTTTCCAATGTCGAATTGGTAGGTATCCTTAAAAGTACCCTTATTAGCGCTGGCTACCCTCGGAATCCGACGGAACGCCAAAACGAAAAAACCCGCCAGAAGGCGGGTTTTTCGGGGGTTCCAGAGATTTTGAAAGCTT
>NZ_AUEC01000050.1 GCF_000425785.1 Pseudomonas taiwanensis DSM 21245 | reverse complement strand
GCCACCGGCGCCGTGAGCAACGACGTCTACCAAGGGCACGCGCCAGTCACCAACAGCATCACCAACGTTTCCGGGGGCAATTACGAGAACTTGGTTGCCAATCCGGCACCGGTCAGCACCACCGTCACCGATGTTCAAGACACCACCACGGTCACCCTGACCGCCACGCCAAGCGTCGCCGAAGGCGGGACCATTATCTACACCGCCAGCGTCGGCGCCCCCGTCACCGGTAGTCCAGTGGTGGTTACCTTGGCCAACGGTCAAACCATCACCATCCCGGTCGGTCAAAGCTCCGGCACTGCCACCGGTGCCGTGACCAACGACGTCTACCAAGGACACGCGCCAGTCACCAACAGCATCAGCAATGTCAGCGGCGGCAACTACGAAAACCTGGTGGCAAACAATAGCCCGGTCAGCAGTACAGTCACCGATGTACAGGAGACCACCACCGTCACATTGACGGCCACACCTACCGTGACAGAGGGCGGCCAGATCGTCTATACCGCGACCCTGACCAACCCTGCGCAAACCGCGCTTACCTTAACCCTGAGCAACGGCCAGACCATCACCATCGGCGCCAACCAATCCTCCGGCAGCGTGACGGTGGCCGCACCTTCCGATGACGTCTACATCGACGCTGGACCAGTCAGTGCCACGATCACCAATACCAGTGGCGGCAACTTCGAGAACCTCGTGGTCAACCCGGCGCCAGCGGTCACGGCCGTTTCCGATACCCTGAACAACACCACACTAGGGATCTCCGGCAGCGCGGCAGTGGCCGAGGGCAACAATGCCACCTACACCCTGACCCTGAGCAATGCCCCGCAAACTGACGTCACCGTCAAACTGAGCTATAGCGGTACGGCGACCAATGGCGTCGACTACACCGGCGTCGCAACTGTGGTGATCAAGGCCAACAGCACCCAGGCAACCTTCACTATCCCCACCCTCAAGGACGCCATCAATGAGGGCACCGAACAGATCAATGTGAAGATCGACTCAGCCACAGGCGGCAACTTCGAAGGCCTTGTGATCAACGCCGGTGCATCCAGTGTCACGACCCAGATCTATGAACCCGCCCCAGTGCTGGACCTCGATGCCAACGACTCCAGCGGCAAGAACGGCGCGGACTACCAGACCACCTTCACCGAGAACGGCAACGGCAATTCCATCAGTGACCTGGACATCTCCATCACCGACTTCGACAGCAGCCAACTGACCGGCGCTACCGTCACCCTGACCAATCGCCAGCCTGGCGATGCGCTCAACCTCGGCAACAGCGTCAACGGCATCACCGTCACATCAAGCGTGACCGACGGCAAAGTGGTGCTCACCTTGAGCGGTGCAGCGTCGCTGGCAGACTACATGCAGGCCATCAAGAACATCACCTTCGTCAACACCAGCGACGACCCAAGCACTACACCCCGCGTGATCACCGTTACCGTGACCGATGGGGTCAACGTTTCCAACACGGCCACCACCACGGTCAATGTGGTTGCGGTCAACGATGCGCCAGTCACCACAGGTGGGGCGGCCACTGGCTCGGAGGACACCGATCTGGTGCTGAACTGGAGTGACTTCAACATCACCGACGTCGACAGCTCCGCCGCAAACCTTGGGGTGACTATCACCAAGCTGCCTGACCTCGGGAACTTGAAGTACTTCAACGGCACGGCCTGGGTGAACGTGACGGTCAACCAGACCATCAGCCAGGCAGACATCGCTGCAGGCAAACTCAAGTTCGTACCGCTGACCAATCAGTCGGGGGCCGATGGCTACGGCGGCTCCGGCGTGGGCAACAAGCAGGCCGATTATGCCCAGGTCAAATACAAGCCCACCGACGGCAGCAGCCCAGGTAGCGAGGCGACGCTGAAGGTGGACATCACACCCGTCGCCGACAAACCTGAGCTGAACATTGGCAACAACAACGTCAATTCCCTAGGCCTGACCAAAGAAACCTGGAACACCCTCACCGGCTTGACCAACAGCGGCAACGGTATCACCGGTGATGCGTTGAAATCCGTGTTCGCCAACTCCGGCAGTGCGAGCAAGAGCGAAACCACGACCAATGTGCAGTCCGAGGCCAGCGTCGCCGCCCAGTCCGGCTCGAAAACTTCGGGCCTGATCTATCTGGAAGCCGGCAAGACCTATACCTTCAGCGGCACGGCTGATGACAGTCTGCTGGTCAATATCGGCGGCAAGACGGTGGTCACCGCCACCTGGGGTGCGGGCGGCAATGTCTCGGGCAGCTTTACACCCAGCGCTAGCGGCTACTACACCCTGGAGATCTACCACGCCAACCAGGCCGGGCCAGGCAGCTACGACATCAACATCAAGGTCGGCAACGGTTCGGTCGGCGACTTCAACAGTGCGACTATCCCGATGTACCCCAACGTCACCGAGTTGGCTAACGCCGGGGTGACGGTGTCTGACCTGCATGGCAGCAATGGCCAGGGTTACTACGATGGCTACAAGCTCAATGAAGGACCAGAGAACGGCAGCGTCAAGCTGGTGGGCATCAGCACCAGCCTGACCGATACCGACGGTTCGGAAACCTTGAGCGTCAAGCTTGCCGGGATTCCGGCAGGTTCGGTGGTGAGCGACAACGCGGGACACAGCATCACCGTGGGTGCAACGGCGGTCGATGTCACTGGCTGGAACCTGGGCAGTCTGGCGATCAAGCCACCGGCTTACTACTCTGGCCAGTTCGACGTGAAGATCACCTCCACCTCCAAAGAAGGCGTGGGAGGCAGCCAAGCCATCAACGAAGGCTCGGTTAAAGTCACCGTCTACCCGGAAAGCTACACCTCCAGCAACCTGGGTACCGATAGCGACACCGCGACCGGTACCGTGAACAACGATCTCATCGTCGCCGATGTGACAGGCCTGCACGTCGTGGCGGGGAAGGACTACAACATCGCGTTCATCGTCGACACCTCGGGCAGCATGGGGGCGTCCGGTGTGGATGCCGCCAAAGCCTCCATGGAGTCGGTGTTCCGGACCTTGGCCGCCAGCGTCAAGGGTGCACAATCGGGCACGGTGAACATTCTGTTGGTGGACTTCGCCACGCAGGTCAAGAGTTCCATCTCGGTTACCCTCAATGACGCCGGGCTCAAGACCTTGCTCAACGCCCTGGGCACCATGAGCTCAGAGGGCGGCACCAACTACGAGGACGCCTTCAAGACCACCGCCAACTGGTTCCAGAATCTCAAAAATGCCGGCAACACTGGCAGCAACCAGACGTTCTTCATCACCGACGGCCAACCGACCTACTACCAGACCGGCGAGCAAGCCAACCCGAACCTGGCCAACAGCAGCGTGAAACTCGATACCTTCCTCAGTAGCATCAACTACAAGGCTGGTGACACTGTCACGAACTACCAGCTCGACACCACCAACCGGGTATCGATCGACAGCAGCGGCAAACTGACCGCCGAGACGCGCGGCAGCTTCGACCTACTGACCTGGAGCTACAAGTGGAACACCGTGACCAGCGGCACGATTCGCGCCGAAGGCAATGGCGGCTATGAGCTGTCGACTCGCGCAGGTACTGGCAACACCACCAATGATGCAACGTTGAACAACTCCAACGACAGTTTCAAGATTCTCGCGGCGCTGTCGGTAGTGGAGGCAATCGGCCTGAACAGCGGCGTCGATACGAACGATCTGAAACCCTTCGACTCGGACAAGACGCCGCAATCGAACATCGACCCCAGCAAACTGGCGGAGGCCATCCTTGGCCACACCGAAGTGACACAGCCCGGCTCGGACAGAGTCGATGGCGGCGATGGCCACGACATCATCTTCGGTGACCTTGTCACCTTCGACTCGATCCCTGGCACCGGCGTGGAAGCGATCCAGACCTATGTTGCCCTCAAGCTCGGTGTGGATGCGGGCGACGTGGATGCGCGAACGATGCACAAGTACGTTTCCGAGCATTACTCCGAGTTCGATATCTCCCGCGCCAACGACGGTGCCGATACATTGATGGGAGGTGCTGGCAACGACATCATCTTCGGCCAGGGCGGGAACGACTACCTCGATGGCGGCAAGGGCAATGACATCCTCCTGGGCGGCGCGGGTAACGACACCCTGCTGGGGGGCGACGGCAACGACCTGCTGTTTGGCGGAGCCGGCAATGATGCCCTGACCGGCGGCAAGGGTAACGACATCCTCAGCGGCGGCGCCGGCGCGGACACCTTCGTCTGGAAGCTCGGCGACATCGGCCAGGATGTGATCAAGGACTTCAAAATGAGCGAGGGCGACCGTCTTGACCTGAGCGACCTTCTGCAGGGGGAGCGTGGATCGACGATCGACAACTACCTGAAGATCACCACCGTTGGCGGTGAGTCGACCCTGCAAATCAGCACGGAGGGCAAGCTCAATGCTGCCGGGGGGCTGGCCAATGCCGATGTCTCGATCAAGCTGGAAGGGGTCAACTTGTCCAACACCACGATCAATTCGCTCATAAGCGGTGCCGACCCGACCATCAAGATCGACAATTCCAATAACTGACCGGCAGGCGCAGCTCGGGAACTTTGCCTAAGCTGCGCATAGCCCAACCGTTAAGGAACCCAAGTGACGAGGACGGATGCCATGTTCTACGTGCAACGCGACAGTGAAGGGGAGTTGCTGCGGGTCGAGGCCGCCCCCTTCGAGGGCTTCGCGGAAATCCTCCCGGCCGACCATGCCGAGATCCAGGAGTGGTTTGCCGACGACGTCGTCGAAAACAGCCTCAAGCAACTCAAGCAGAGTGATCTGGACATGATCCGGGTGCTCGAGGACCTGATCGAGGTGCTGACCACCAAGGGGGTGATCAGCATCACCGACCTGCCCGTCGGCGCCCAGGCCAAGCTGCTCAACCGCTCAACGGCCCGTAGGGCATTGGGCAGCCTGAACAACCTGATCGAGGAGGAAAGCGAAGGTGGGTTGATCTGAGGGCGGGTGGGATGCAGGAGCCGCTGTCTTTGCTGGCCCAATCGCCGGCAAGCCGGCTCCTAGGATGCCCGTGTACTCATCGCCAGGGCGCAGGTTCGCCCACCAGTTGTCCTTGAACGCCCTCTACCCCCATTTCTCGCAGGACGCTCAGTTCCCCTTCCGTCTCTACCCGCTCGGCGATCAGTGGCAAGTCGATGCCATGCGCCGCCCGCTGGATGGCTTCGATGAACAGGCGCTTGTGCTGTTCCTGGTCGATGTTGCGGATGTAGCTTCCGTCCACCTTGAGGTAGGCAAGGCCCAGATTAGCCAGGTTGCCAATCATGCTGAAACGTCCGCCAAAGCGCTGTAACGCGAGGCCGAAGCCCAACCCACGCAGGCGCCGGGTCAATTGCTCGAGCATCGATTGTTCGGGCAGTTGCTCCTCTCCGATCTCGAAGATCAGCCGTGGCCCTAAAGCAACGTTCTGGCCCAAAAGCTCATAGACTCGCCTCAGGGCTTCGGGGTCGGCCAGGGTTGCCCCGGACAGGTTCAGCGCCAGCACCTGGTCATGGCCACGCAGGTGGGCGAGCACTTTCTCCAGCATCAGCAGATCCAGCCGGGCCATCCAGCCAAAGCGCTCAAGCCAGGGCAGGAAACGGCCCGCCGTCAGTGCTTCGCCACGCCCGTCGTCAAGTCGGGAAATAACTTTATGGTGCAGCACTACTTCAGTGGATTGGCAGTCCACCACGGGCTGGAAGAACAATTCGAAATGGCCGTTGACGAAGGCCTTGTCCAGGCGCGAGTGCCAGTCGTGCTGGCTGTCCCCGGCCACGGCCGCCGCGCCCTGCTCAAGGCACACCCAGCCCGGTGTCGGTTGGTTCTCAGCCCTTGCCAGGGCCTCGTCCGCCAGTGTTAGCAGTGCCTGCGGTGCATCGCCTGGGGTGTAGGGTGCCAAGCCGATACAGGCGACCGGAGCGACATCGCTGGCCCCAGTGTCATGCAGACTGTGCAACGAAGCTTCGAGTGCCTGGGCCAGCTTCACCGCCTCTTCATGCACCATGCCTGGTGCAAGCACGGCGAATTCGCCTCCACGGCTGCGAGAAATCAGGTCTTTGGTTTCGGGAAAACCGGCACAGGTACGGCGCAGGTGCTCACCCACCGCCTGCAGCAACTGGTCCGTCCGCTGGCCACCCAATCGGGCATTGAGGCCTGCAAGATCCTGCACTCGAAGCAACAACAGATAGCCGGCTCGGGCTTCCTCAAGGTTGCTCACCTTGGCATTGAGCTGCATTTCGAAATAGCGTCTATTGGACAAGCCAGTGAGGCTGTCCTGGTATGACTCTGCTCGGAGTCGCTCGCTTCGCTCGGCCTGTTCGGTGAACAATGCCTTGAGCTTCTCGACCATCTGGTTCATGGCCTGCACCACACGGCGCAATTCTGGGGTACGTGGCAGCGGCGAGGTGAGGAACTCGCGGCGGGCAATGGCATGGGACTGCTCCACCATGTAGTCCAACGGTCGCAGTTGCCGACGCAGCAACAACGCGCCAAGCACCGCACTAGCCGCACCACACAGCAACAACCAGCCGAGGCTGCCTAACGCACTCTGCCAGAGCTTGGCGACGGCGAACATGGGGTGGCTCACCACCTCGACGCGCGCGGCCTGCTGCCAGCCGCGGCTGACGATGGCATCCCCACCTGCGGGTTCTAGGCCAATCATGCGCACGAACCAGCTCGGCACACCACTGCTGTCGGGCTCGGCGTGGCGCTCGACCAAGGTGGCGTTGGAGTCCAGATCGACAACTTTGATGCTTGCGTAGTAGCCACTGTCGAAAATCGAGCTGACCATCAGCTCGACCATCGCAGGGTCGTCGATATTGGGTGTCAGCGACAAAGCCAATGCAGTGGCTGCATCCTGCGCGTGTGAACGCAACTGGTTGACGTACTGGCTGCGCGAGCTTTCCAGGCTGACCACGAAGCTTCCACTGAAAGCGACCACCAGGAACAAGCAAATGGCCAACAGCAATTGTTTGAACAGTGACATCTGCGCTCCCTCAGTAAACCGGTTCGGCCGGGAACCCTTCGGCCTGCATTTTTTTCAACAGATCCTGCCAACGCGACAAGCGCTTGGTATCCCCTACCTTCTTGTTGCCCGTGGTACCGGTCAGCCACAGGCCCTCGCCGTTGAAGGCATACACCGGTAACAGGTCAGGACGCTGGCTCGCCGGCTTGATGGCATCCATCAGGCTATCGAGTACCAGCGGCTGGGCCTGTGGGCTTGAATAATAGGTCAGGACCATGTGAGCCCTGTTCTGCCGCAAGGCTTTGACGTAAGTGATGCGCAGCTTTTCACTGGGGATGCCCATACGCCGTAGGCTGAAGTACTTGGCGATAGCGTAGTCCTCACAATCGCCAGCGCCTTTGATCAAGGCCTGAATGGGCGTTGCCCAATAATCGACCTCACGCCACAAGTCGATGTCTTCGACGTAACGCAACTGCTGGTTGAAGAAGCGATTGACCACCTGCAACCGCTCAAGCTCACTGCCCTGCTGTTGTGTGGCCATCAACTGCTGCCAGGCATCGATACGGGCCTTTCCGGCACCCAGGGGGCCGTAGAGCGCCTGAGACTTGCGGCTGATCTGGGAGAAATCCCAGTCGGCGTGCAGAGCGCCCAGCAACAAGCCCCCCAGCAACGTGGCAAGGCCGAAACAACGCAAGACGGTTTTAAGTATCCAGGATATCGCCACTGCGAAGACCTGTTCAGGCCAGCCTAATGCAGCGATGGTGCGGCCTGCCAAGGCAAAAGACAATGGCGCGATGCAATCACGATGCCGATAGTCGGGCTAATCTAACTTTATCGTTAACTCGATATGTGTATTGCTTTCTTTGGTAGGCGACTTGCTCCACCATACCCGCGGTTTTGGGGCGCTCCCTGCTGTGTGGGCAGTGGTTTGACAAGCCTCCTTGCTCGTCACTAGTGTAATTGGATCCAACTTTAATCGTCGAGGCAGACTTCGCGTGGCCGAGAAATTCAAACTGAGCAAAGTGCTGGCCAGCGAACAGGTACCAGCACACCTGGCCCGTAGCGTGATCGAAGAACGCTTGCGCAGTGCCATCCTAGACGGTCGTTTGCCTCCGGGAACAGCCCTGCGCCAACAGGAGCTCGCGACCCTGTTCGGTGTCAGCCGCATGCCAGTGCGTGAAGCTTTACGTCAGTTGGAAGCGCAGTCCCTGCTCAAGGTGGAAATGCATAAAGGGGCCGTGGTTGCGCCCTTGATCGGTGAAGATGCAGTCGATACCTACGAACTGCGGGTACTGTTGGAATCCGAGGCATTGCGCCAGTCGATCCCCCTGCTCAATGCCGATGACATTGCTCAGGCCCGTGGGTATATCCAGCAATTGGAAAGCGAAACCAGCCACGCCGAAATCGGTCGTCTCAATCGGCTGCTCCACATGGCACTGTACAACAAGGCGCCGAACCAAAAACTGCTGCGGCTGATCGAGAATGAACTCAACGAAGAAGAACGCTTCCTGCGCTTCCATCTGTCTTCGATGGGGCTGGGCAAATTGACCCAGGATGACCACAACGCCTTGGTCGATGCAGCCAGCGACAAGCTGGTGGACGAAGCGGTCACGGTGCTGGAAAAGCACCTCAATACAGCCGCTCGTGTGATCAGGGCCTACCTGGACAAGCAAACGGCCCGCTAAGTGTGCTCACCTGAAGCGCTTAGCAATTGACGTGACGATAAGCCCAAAAGGACAAAGCCCCTGTCTGCAACGCAGACAGGGGCTCTGGATTTGAATCTTGACGATGACCTACTCTCACATGGGGAAACCCCACACTACCATCGGCGATGCATCGTTTCACTGCTGAGTTCGGGATGGGATCAGGTG
>NZ_AUEC01000049.1 GCF_000425785.1 Pseudomonas taiwanensis DSM 21245 | reverse complement strand
CGCGCTTTTTCTTCCGGAGCCGAGTCGATCTTGTCGAACTCAACGACTGCCGAACCGAAAACTTCGGAGCAGACGCGAGTCAGAGCTGCGGTCAGAGTGGTCTTACCGTGGTCAACGTGGCCGATGGTGCCGACGTTAACGTGGGGAAGGGAACGATCAAATTTTTCTTTAGCCACGACAGTGAACCTCTTGCCTAAAGGGCTGGATTAGCCTTGTTTTTTAACGAGTGCTTCGACGATGTTCGACGGAGCTTCGGAGTACTTGGAGAATTCCATGGAGTAGCTTGCGCGACCCTGAGACATGGAACGAACGTCGGTCGCATAACCGAACATCTCTCCCAGTGGGACTTCTGCACGGATAACCTTGCCGGAGACCGAGTCATCCATACCCTGGATCAGACCACGACGACGGTTCAGGTCACCCATCACGTCACCCATGTAATCCTCAGGGGTTACTACCTCAACCTTCATGATCGGCTCAAGCACAACACCGCCACCCTTCTGGGCCAGCTGCTTGGTCGCCATGGAGGCCGCGATCTTAAACGCCATCTCGTTGGAGTCGACGTCGTGGTACGAACCGTCGAACACGGTAGCCTTCAGGCCGATCAGAGGATAGCCGGCGACAACGCCGTTCTTCATCTGCTCTTCGATACCCTTCTGGATCGCCGGGATGTATTCCTTCGGAACCACACCGCCAACGACTTCGTTGGTGAAGACCAGGCCTTCGGTGATGTTGCCCTTTTCGTCCTGATCCGGCTCGGAGAAGCGGATCCAGCAGTGACCGAACTGACCACGACCGCCGGACTGACGAACGAACTTGCCTTCGATCTCGACGCCGGACTTGGTGATCTTCTCGCGGTACGAAACCTGAGGCTTACCAATGTTGGCTTCAACGTTGAATTCGCGCTTCATGCGGTCAACGATGATGTCCAGGTGCAGCTCACCCATACCGGAGATGATGGTCTGGCCAGTCTCTTCGTCGGTCTTGACACGGAACGACGGGTCTTCCTGAGCCAGCTTGCCCAGTGCGATACCCATTTTTTCCTGGTCTTGCTTGGTCTTCGGCTCAACAGACAGCGAAATCACTGGCTCTGGGAAGTCCATGCGCTCAAGGATGATTGGCTTGTCAGCGTCGCACAGGGTTTCACCAGTGGTAACGTCTTTCATGCCGATCAGGGCCGCGATGTCGCCAGCGCGAACTTCCTTGATCTCTTCACGCTGGTTGGCGTGCATCTGCACCATACGACCAACGCGCTCTTTCTTGCCTTTGACCGAGTTGATGACCGAGTCACCGGAGTTCAGAACGCCCGAGTAGACGCGAACGAAGGTCAGAGTACCTACGAACGGGTCGGTAGCGATCTTGAACGCCAGAGCCGAGAACGGCTCGTTGTCGTCAGCGTGACGCTCGTCATGACGAACAGCCGGGTCATCTTTGGCCAGGTCGGCGTCGTCCGGGTTGATACCCTGGATAGCAGGGATCTCGGTCGGAGCCGGCAGGAAGTCGATAACGGCGTCGAGAACCAGGGGAACACCCTTGTTCTTGAACGAAGAACCGCAGACCGCAGGCACGATCTCGCTCGCCAGAGTACGGGCGCGCAGACCAGCCTTGATCTCTTCGACGGACAGGTCACCTTCTTCGAGGTACTTGTTCATCAGCTCTTCGTTGGCTTCAGCAGCGGACTCGACCATGTTGGCGCGCCACTCTTCAGCCAGCTCCAGCATATCGGCAGGAATCTCTTCCTCGCGATAGGTGGTGCCCTTGTCGTCTTCGTTCCAGTAGATGGCTTTCATCTTGATCAGGTCAACCTGACCCTGGAAGTTGTCTTCAGCACCGATAGCCAGCTGGATTGGAACCGGGGTGTGACCCAGGCGGTTCTTGATCTGGCCGACAACGCGCAGGAAGTTGGCACCAGCACGGTCCATCTTGTTCACGTAGACAACACGTGGAACGCCGTACTTGTTGGCCTGACGCCATACGGTTTCGGACTGCGGCTCAACGCCGGAGGTACCGCAGAACACGACGACCGCGCCGTCGAGTACGCGCAGCGAACGCTCTACTTCAATGGTGAAGTCTACGTGGCCGGGGGTATCGATGACGTTTACGCGGTAGTTGTCGTACTGACCACGGGAGCCTTTCCAGAAAGTGGTAACAGCAGCGGAGGTAATGGTGATACCGCGCTCCTGCTCCTGAACCATCCAGTCGGTGGTCGCGGCGCCATCATGCACCTCGCCCATCTTGTGGCTCAGGCCTGTGTAGAACAGGATCCGCTCGGTAGTGGTAGTCTTGCCCGCGTCAACGTGCGCGCAGATACCGATGTTACGGTAGCGGTTAATTGCTGTAGTACGAGCCATAAAGCCCTCGCAAAAAGATTGATGCTTGAATTAGAAGCGGTAGTGCGAGAACGCCTTGTTGGCTTCAGCCATACGGTGCACGTCTTCACGCTTCTTGACTGCAGCACCCTTGCCTTCAGCAGCATCCAGCAGCTCGCCAGCCAGGCGCAGAGCCATCGACTTCTCGCCGCGCTTGCGGGCGTAGTCTACGAGCCAGCGCATTGCCAGAGCGTTACGACGGGACGGACGAACTTCAACCGGAACCTGGTAAGTGGCACCGCCGACACGGCGGGACTTTACTTCGACCAGCGGAGCGATGGCGTCGAGAGCTTTCTCGAAGATTTCCAGGGGATCGCTGTTCTTGCGTGCTTTGACGGTATCCAGAGCACCGTAAACGATGCGCTCGGCTACGGCCTTCTTGCCGCTTTCCATCACGTGGTTCATGAACTTGGCGAGGATCTGGGATCCGTACTTCGGATCGTCCAGGATCTCACGTTTTGCTGCTACACGACGTCTTGGCATGATAAGCCCTCAAACGGTCTTCAGGTTAGCCCGGGACGTGGGTCTTCGACCCCTGCCCGACCTTACTCTTATCGACTCAAAAAATTGGATGTCTGCAAACGGCCGATTACTTCGGACGCTTGGTACCGTACTTCGAACGACCCTGGTTACGGCCTTTGACGCCCGAAGTATCCAGAGAGCCGCGAACGGTGTGGTAACGAACACCTGGCAAGTCTTTTACACGGCCGCCACGGATCAGAACGACGCTGTGCTCTTGCAGGTTGTGGCCTTCACCACCGATGTACGAGGAAACCTCGAAACCGTTGGTCAGACGCACACGGCATACTTTACGCAGTGCCGAGTTAGGTTTTTTCGGCGTGGTGGTGTACACGCGGGTGCACACGCCACGACGTTGCGGGCAGTTCTGCAGCGCAGGAACGTCGGATTTCTCGACGATACGCTTACGCGGCTGACGTACCAGCTGGTTGATAGTTGCCATCTACTAGCTCCACTGATTGTCTTGCGACGCTATTGTCTTGCAAGAAAAGCCAAAAATTGGCGAGACGGAGCCTCACCAAATTTAAGGGTACAAAAGTCTAAAGAGGATCTTGCACCCAGTCAAGACGAGGCCCCGGCCCTCCCCGCCCGGTCATCGGTAACAAATCCTGTCACCGATGACCTTCAGGAACTGCCGGGGCCCTGCCCTGTACTTAGTTACCGCTGGAGTTCAGCGCTTCGGTCAGTGCGGCTTCCACCTCACTGGCGCTTACACGCAGCGGCTTGTCGGCATCACGGCGACGCTTACGCTCGCTGTGGTACGCCAGACCGGTACCAGCCGGGATCAGACGACCCACGACCACGTTCTCTTTCAGGCCGCGCAGGTAATCGCGCTTGCCGGTTACCGCCGCTTCGGTCAGTACGCGGGTAGTTTCCTGGAAGGAAGCCGCGGAGATGAACGACTCGGTCGACAGCGACGCCTTGGTGATACCCAGCAGCACGCGGGTGAACTTCGAGATGAACTTGTCCTCGCTGGCGAGACGCTCGTTCTCGACCAGTACCTGGGTCAGTTCCATCTGGTCGCCCTTGATGAAGCTGGAATCGCCCGACTCGGAGATCTCGACCTTGCGCAGCATCTGACGCAGGATGGTCTCGATGTGCTTGTCGTTGATCTTCACGCCCTGCAGACGGTAAACGTCCTGAATCTCGTTGACGATGTACTTCGCCAGCGCGCTCACACCCAGCAGACGCAGGATGTCGTGCGGATCGCTCGGACCGTCGGAGATAACTTCGCCGCGGTTTACCTGTTCGCCTTCGAAGACGTTCAGGTGGCGCCACTTCGGAATCAGCTCTTCGTACGGCTCGCTACCGTCGGTCGGGGTAATGACCAGACGACGCTTGCCCTTGGTCTCTTTACCGAAGGCGATGGTGCCGCTGACTTCTGCCAGAATCGAGGCTTCTTTCGGACGGCGCGCTTCGAACAGGTCGGCAACGCGCGGCAGACCACCGGTGATGTCACGGGTCTTGGACGTTTCTTGCGGGATACGCGCGATAACGTCACCAACACCGATCTGGGCGCCGTCAGCCACACCAACCAAGGCGTTGGCCGGCAGGAAGTACTGAGCAGGTACGTCGGTACCTGGCAGGTACAGATCCTTGCCAGAGGCGTCGACCATCTTGATGGCCGGACGGATTTCCTTGCCTGCGGCAGGGCGATCCTTGACGTCCATGACTTCGATGTTGGTCAGGCCGGTCAATTCGTCAGTCTGACGCTTGATGGTGATGCCTTCCTCCATGCCTACGAAGGTCACGGTACCTTTCAGCTCGGTGACGATCGGGTGGGTGTGCGGGTCCCACTTGGCGACGATGGCGCCAGCTTCGACCTTGTCACCTTCCTTGACCGAAATCACAGCACCGTAAGGCAGCTTGTAGCGCTCACGCTCACGACCGAACTCGTCGGCAATGGCCAGCTCGCCGGAACGCGATACCGCGACCAGGTTGCCATCGGCACGCTCAACCTGCTTCAGGTTGTGCAGACGCACCATACCGCCGTTCTTCACCTGTACGCTGTCGGCAGCCGAAGTACGGCTTGCAGCACCACCGATGTGGAACGTACGCATGGTCAGCTGGGTACCCGGCTCACCGATCGACTGAGCGGCGATAACGCCGACAGCTTCACCGATGTTGACCAGGTGACCACGCGCCAGGTCGCGACCGTAGCACTTGGCACAGATGCCGTAGCGGGTTTCACAGTTGATCGGCGAACGAACGACGACTTCGTCGATGCTGTTCAGCTCGATGAACTCGACCCACTTCTCGTCGACCAGGGTACCGGCCGGAACGATGACGTCCTCGGTGCCTGGCTTGAACACGTCACGGGCAATCACACGACCCAATACGCGCTCGCCCAGCGGCTCTACAACGTCGCCGCCTTCGATGTGCGGAGTCATCAGCAGGCCCTGGTCGGTGCCGCAGTCGATCTCGGTCACAACCAGATCCTGGGCAACGTCTACCAGACGACGAGTCAGGTAACCGGAGTTCGCGGTCTTCAGTGCAGTATCCGCCAGACCCTTACGAGCACCGTGGGTCGAGATGAAGTACTGCAGAACGCTCAGACCTTCACGGAAGTTCGCGGTGATCGGCGTCTCGATGATGGAGCCGTCCGGCTTGGCCATCAGACCACGCATACCGGCCAGCTGACGGATCTGGGCGGCCGAACCACGCGCACCGGAGTCTGCCATCATGTACATCGAGTTGAAGGACTCTTGCTCGACTTCCTTGCCCTCGCGGTCGATGACCTTCTCTTTCGAGAGGTTGGCCATCATCGCCTTGGACACTTCGTCGTTCGCCTTCGACCACAAGTCGATGACCTTGTTGTACTTCTCGCCCTGGGTTACCAGGCCGGACGCGTACTGGCTCTCGATCTCCTTCACTTCGTCGGTAGCGGTACCGATGATGCGGGCTTTCTCGTCCGGGATAACGAAGTCGTTAACACCGATGGAAACGCCGGAGATGGTCGAGTAGGCGAAACCGGTGTACATCAGTTGGTCAGCGAAGATCACGGTCTCTTTCAGACCAACCACGCGATAGCACTGGTTGATCAGCTTGGAGATCGCCTTTTTCTTCATCGGCTGGTTGACCACGTCGTACGGCAGACCTGCCGGTACAACCTGGAACAGCAGCGCACGGCCGACAGTGGTGTCGACGATGCGGGTGTTCTTGACCACCGAGCCATCACGCTCTTTCACGGTTTCGTTGATACGAACCTTGATTTTCGCGTGCAGGGCAGCTTCGCCGGCGCGGAATACGCGGTCGACTTCCTGCAGGTCAGCGAACACGCGACCTTCGCCCTTGGCGTTGATGGCTTCACGGGTCATGTAGTACAGACCCAGTACAACGTCCTGCGACGGAACGATGATCGGCTCACCGTTGGCTGGCGACAGGATGTTGTTGGTCGACATCATCAGAGCGCGCGCTTCGAGCTGGGCTTCCAGGGTCAGCGGCACGTGAACGGCCATCTGGTCACCGTCGAAGTCGGCGTTGTACGCGGCGCAGACCAGCGGGTGCAGCTGGATAGCCTTACCTTCGATCAGAACCGGTTCGAAGGCCTGGATACCCAGACGGTGCAGGGTCGGTGCACGGTTGAGCAGGACGGGGTGTTCGCGAATCACTTCGGCGAGAACGTCCCACACCTCTGGCAGTTCGCGCTCGACCATCTTCTTGGCAGCCTTGATGGTGGTCGCCAGACCACGCATTTCCAGCTTGCCGAAAATGAACGGCTTGAACAGCTCCAGAGCCATCTTCTTCGGCAGACCGCACTGGTGCAGACGCAGGGTCGGACCTACGGTAATTACCGAACGGCCAGAGTAGTCCACACGCTTACCGAGCAGGTTCTGACGGAAGCGACCTTGCTTACCTTTGATCATGTCGGCCAGCGACTTCAGCGGACGCTTGTTCGAGCCAGTGATGGCGCGACCGCGACGGCCGTTGTCCAGCAGGGCGTCGACCGCTTCCTGCAGCATGCGCTTCTCGTTGCGCACGATGATGTCCGGCGCCGACAGATCGAGCAGGCGCTTCAGACGGTTGTTACGGTTGATCACCCGACGATACAGGTCGTTCAGGTCGGAGGTCGCGAAGCGGCCGCCATCCAGCGGAACCAGCGGGCGCAGGTCCGGCGGCAGCACTGGCAGGACGGTCAAGACCATCCACTCAGGCAGGTTGCCCGAACCCTGGAAAGCTTCCATCAGCTTCAGGCGCTTGGACAGCTTCTTGATCTTGGTTTCCGAGTTGGTCTGCGGAATCTCTTCGCGCAGGCGGCCGATCTCGTGCTCCAGGTCGATAGCGTGCAGCAGTTCGCGGACAGCCTCGGCACCCATGCGGGCATCGAAGTCATCGCCGAACTCTTCCAGCGCTTCGAAATACTGCTCGTCGTTCAGCAGCTGGCCTTTTTCAAGGGTGGTCATGCCTGGGTCGATAACGACATAGCTCTCGAAGTAGAGAACACGCTCGATATCACGCAGGGTCATGTCCATCAGCAGGCCGATCCGGGACGGCAGCGACTTCAGGAACCAGATGTGGGCAACCGGCGAAGCCAGTTCGATGTGGGCCATGCGCTCACGACGAACCTTGGCCAGGGCGACTTCAACGCCGCACTTCTCGCAGATGACACCGCGGTGCTTCAGGCGCTTGTACTTACCGCACAGGCACTCGTAGTCCTTGACTGGGCCAAAGATCTTGGCGCAGAACAGGCCGTCACGCTCAGGCTTGAACGTACGGTAGTTGATGGTTTCCGGCTTCTTAACTTCACCGAACGACCACGAACGGATCATTTCAGGCGACGCCAGACCGATGCGGATGGCGTCGAACTCTTCGACTTGACCCTGGTTTTTCAGCAAATTCAGTAGGTCTTTCAAGGCCTTTCCTCCTGGCGGAGCAGGGAGCGGGCATTAGCTGCCCACTCCCCTTCGCGTCACGTGTTATTCGGTTTCCAGATCGATATCGATACCGAGCGAACGGATCTCTTTGATCAACACGTTGAAGGACTCGGGCATGCCCGGCTCCATACGGTGATCGCCATCCACGATGTTCTTGTACATCTTGGTACGGCCGTTCACGTCGTCCGACTTCACTGTGAGCATTTCTTGCAGGGTGTATGCCGCGCCGTATGCTTCCAGCGCCCACACTTCCATCTCCCCGAAACGCTGACCACCGAACTGCGCCTTACCACCCAGCGGCTGCTGGGTAACCAGGCTGTACGAACCAGTGGAACGCGCGTGCATCTTGTCGTCCACCAAGTGGTTCAGCTTGAGCATGTACATGTAACCAACGGTCACTGGACGCTCGAACTTGTTGCCGGTACGGCCATCGAACAGCACCATCTGGCCGCTCTCTGGCAGGTCGGCCAGTTTCAGCATGGCCTTGATCTCATGCTCCTTGGCACCGTCGAAGACTGGAGTGGCCATGGGCACGCCCTTCTTCAGGTTGTTCGCCAGGGTAAGGATCTCTTCGTCAGAGAACTCGTCCAGGTTTTCCTGACGACCGCCAATCTCGTTGTAGATCTCGGTCAGGAAGGTACGCAGTTCAGCGGCCTTGCGCTGTTCTTCGATCATGCGGTCGATCTTCTCGCCCAGACCTTTGGCCGCGAGGCCCAGGTGGGTTTCAAGGATCTGACCGACGTTCATACGCGAAGGTACGCCCAGCGGGTTCAGTACGACGTCGACCGGAGTACCGTTGGCGTCGTGCGGCATGTCTTCGACCGGCATGATCACCGAGACAACACCCTTGTTACCGTGACGACCGGCCATCTTGTCACCCGGCTGGATGCGACGGCGGATTGCCAGGTAGACCTTGACGATCTTCAGAACGCCCGGAGCCAGGTCATCGCCCTGCTGCAGCTTGCGCTTCTTGTCTTCGAACTTGTCGTCCAGCAGACGACGGCGATCGACGATGTACTGCTGAGCTTTTTCCAGCTGCTCGTTCAGTGCATCTTCAGCCATGCGCAGCTTGAACCACTGCCCATGCTCCAGACCGTCCAGCACTTCGTCAGTGATCACGGTGCCTTTCTTCAGGCCCGCGCCACCGTCGACCACCTGGCCGTTCAGGGCAGCACGCAGACGCTCGAAGGTTGCGCCTTCGACGATGCGGAACTCTTCGTTGAGGTCCTTGCGGATCTCGTCCAGTTGCATCTTCTCGATGGCCAGGGCACGGCTGTCGCGCTCTACGCCATCACGGGTGAAGACCTGAACGTCGATGACGGTACCCTTGGTGCCGGTCGGCACGCGCAGGGAGGTGTCTTTGACGTCGCTGGCTTTCTCACCGAAGATCGCGCGCAGCAGCTTCTCTTCCGGAGTCAGCTGGGTCTCGCCTTTCGGAGTGACCTTGCCGACCAGGATGTCACCAGCGCCGACTTCGGCACCGACGTAGACAATACCGGCTTCGTCCAGTTTGTTCAGGGCGGCTTCACCGACGTTCGGGATGTCCGCGGTGATTTCCTCTGGGCCAAGCTTGGTGTCACGCGCCACACAGGTCAGTTCCTGGATGTGGATGGTGGTGAAACGGTCTTCCTGAACAACACGCTCGGACAGGCAGATGGAGTCTTCGAAGTTGAAGCCGTTCCACGCCATGAACGCGATGCGCATGTTCTGACCCAGTGCCAGTTCACCCATGTCGGTGGACGGGCCGTCGGCCATGATGTCACCACGCGCAACCACATCACCCTTGCTGACCAGCGGACGCTGGTTGATGCAGGTGTTCTGGTTGGAACGGGTGTATTTGGTCAGGTTGTAGATATCCACACCTGCTTCGCCGGTTTCGACTTCGTCGTCGGCTACGCGAACGACGATACGGCTGGCGTCGACCGAGTCGATCACACCACCACGGCGAGCTACCACGCAGACACCGGAGTCACGGGCGACGTTGCGCTCCATGCCGGTACCTACCAGCGGCTTGTCGGCACGCAGGGTCGGTACAGCCTGACGCTGCATGTTCGAACCCATCAGTGCACGGTTGGCGTCGTCGTGCTCGAGGAACGGAATCAGCGAGGCAGCGACGGAAACAACCTGCTTCGGCGAAACGTCCATCAGGGTGACGTCTTCCGGCGCCTTGACGGTGAATTCGTTCAGGTGACGGACCGCAACAAGCTCGTCGATCAGCTGCTTCTTCTCGTTCATTGCGGCCGAAGCCTGTGCAATGACGTGATCCGCTTCTTCGATCGCCGACAGGAACACGATGTCATCGCTGACCACGCCTTCCTTCACCACGCGGTACGGGCTTTCCAGGAAACCGTACTGGTTGGTGCGGGCATAGGCTGCCAGGGAGTTGATCAGACCGATGTTCGGACCTTCAGGAGTCTCGATCGGGCACACACGGCCGTAGTGGGTCGGGTGTACGTCACGGACTTCGAAGCCAGCGCGCTCACGGGTCAGACCGCCTGGGCCGAGTGCAGAGACACGACGCTTGTGGGTGATCTCGGAGAGCGGGTTGTTCTGGTCCATGAACTGCGACAGCTGGCTGGAACCGAAGAACTCTTTCACCGCCGCCGCTACCGGCTTGGCGTTGATCAGGTCTTGCGGCATCAGGCCTTCGCTTTCAGCCATCGACAGACGTTCCTTGACCGCGCGCTCCACGCGCACCAGGCCAACACGGAACTGGTTCTCGGCCATCTCGCCGACGCAGCGAACGCGACGGTTACCCAGGTGGTCGATGTCGTCGACGATGCCTTTGCCGTTACGGATGTCGACCAGGGTCTTGAGGACCTCGACGATGTCTTCCTTGCTCAGCACGCCCGAACCTTCGATCTCGGTGCGACCGATACGACGGTTGAACTTCATGCGGCCTACGGCGGACAGGTCGTAACGCTCGGCGCTGAAGAACAGGTTGTTGAACAGGGTCTCGGCAGCATCCTTGGTTGGCGGCTCGCCTGGGCGCATCATGCGGTAGATCTCCACCAGAGCTTCCAGCTGGTTGCTGGTGGTGTCGATCTTCAGGGTGTCGGAGATGAACGGACCGCAGTCGATGTCGTTGGTATACAGCGTTTCGATGCGGACGACCTGAGCCTTGGCGATCTTGATCATCAGCTCGGTGGTCAGCTCGGTGTTGCACTCGGCGAGGATTTCACCGGTTGCCGGGTGCACGATGGCCTTGGCGGTAGTACGGCCCAGGACATATTCCAGCGGTACGTCCAGCTGGTTGACCCCAGCCTTCTCGAGCTGGTTGATGTGGCGCGCAGTGATACGACGGCCCTGCTCGACGATGACCTTGCCGCTACCGTCGTGGATATCCATCACCGCGACTTCACCACGCAGACGCTGCGGTACCAGTTCCAGGCTCAGCTTCTCGCCGGATACGTGGAATACGTTGGTGGTGTAGAAGGTGTTCAGAACCTCTTCGGTGCTGTAACCCAGGGCGCGCAGCAGTACCGAGGCCGGCAGTTTGCGGCGACGGTCGATACGGACGAACACGCAGTCTTTCGGGTCGAACTCGAAGTCCAGCCACGAACCACGGTAAGGGATGATGCGAGCGGAGTACAGCAGCTTGCCGGAGCTGTGCGTCTTGCCACGGTCGTGGTCGAAGAACACACCAGGCGAACGGTGCAGCTGGGAAACGATCACACGCTCGGTACCGTTGATAACGAAGGTACCGTTCTCAGTCATCAGGGGGATTTCACCCATGTAGACTTCTTGCTCTTTGATGTCCTTGATCGCTTTGTTCGACGATTCCTTGTCGAAGATGATCAGGCGCACCTTGACCCGCAGTGGGACCGCGAAGGTCACGCCACGCAGGACACATTCCTTCACATCGAAGGCTGGTTCGCCCAGGCGATAGCCTACGTACTCCAGGGCAGCATTGCCGGAGTAGCTGATGATCGGGAATACCGATTTGAAGGCCGCGTGCAGGCCGACGTCGCGGAACTGATCCTTGGATGCTCCCGCTTGCAGGAATTCGCGATACGAATCCAGCTGGATGGCCAGGAGGTAAGGCACATCCATGACGTCCGGCAACTTGCTAAAGTCCTTGCGGATACGTTTTTTCTCAGTGTATGAGTAAGCCATCAGCGTTCCCCAGCTTGGTCACCTGCTTGTTTGGCTTCTCCCGGCGGGAGCAGCCAGAAAATCGTGCAAACCTCTTGGTTTGCGCCACCCACATGGGTGTCTTGCAGCCAGTTATCGGGGCCGACCTGATCGGCCACCAATAACGGAAAAAGGCCGGTGGCATAAGCCACCAGCCATCAGCCTTCGCTCAACGCTCCGGCTGGAGTCGCAAGGTCGAGATTACTTCAGCTCGACTTTAGCGCCAGCTTCTTCCAGCTTCTTCTTCGCGTCTTCAGCGGCTTCTTTCGAAACGCCTTCAGCGATAACCTGAGGAGCGCCGTCGACTTTCTCTTTGGCTTCTTTCAGGCCCAGACCGGTCAGTTCACGAACGGCCTTGATCACGTTTACTTTCTTGTCGCCAGCTTCGGTCAGAACGACGTTGAACTCGGTCTGCTCTTCAGCAGCAGCGGCAGCAACAGCTGGGCCAGCGGCAACAGCGGCAGCAGCGGTAACGCCGAAGGTTTCTTCCATCGCTTTGATCAGTTCAACAATTTCCAGAACAGTTTTCTGGCCGATCGCTTCGATGATTTGTTCGTTAGTCAGAGACATGACTTAAATCCTGTATTGGGGTGACAGCCTACGCAGCCATCAAATTAAACGTATGATTTTGAAAGAGTTGCGCGTGCCTTAGGCAGCAGCAGCTTCTTTCTGGTCGCGCAGAGCTGCCAGGGTACGAGCCAGCTTGCTGGTTGCACCTTGGATTACGCTCATCAGCTGTGCGATAGCCTCGTCGCGAGTTGGCAGGGTTGCCAGCACGTCGATCTGGTTAGCGGCAAGGAACTTGCCGTCAAACGCAGCTGCCTTGATCTCGAACTTGTCCTGACCCTTGGCGAACTCTTTGAACAGACGAGCAGCAGCGCCCGGGTGTTCGTTGGAGAAAGCAATCAGGGTCGGGCCTTTGAACGCGTCGTTGAGGATCGAGAATTCGGTGCCTTCAACAGCGCGCTTGAGCAGGGTGTTACGTACGACACGTACGTAAACGCCAGCTTCGCGGGCCTCTTTACGGAGTCCGGTCATTGCGCCTACAGTCACACCACGGGCATCAGCCACGACAGCGGACAGAGCGACTTTGGCAGCCTCGTTGACTTCAGCGACGATGGCCTTCTTGTCTTCGAGTTTAATTGCCACGGGTTTACTCCTGGTTTTTACCGTTTCATCTGGCCGAAGCCGGATGTCGTTTTGGTGTCTGATTCGGTAACGAATCGGGAGCACCATCTGCGTAGGCTTGTGGTTTAAGGCTTGCGCCGCCTACGGTCTTGGATAGCCCCCGCCAGGCAGGGACCCCAATTTTTTGCTGGTGGCGCGACGAATCGCGCCACCATCGGTCTTACGCGTTCAGCGAGCTCTGGTCGATGACCAGGCCTGGGCCCATGGTGGTGCTCAGGGTAACGCGTTTGACGTAGATACCTTTCGAAGAAGCAGGCTTGATACGCTTCAGATCAGCGATCAGTGCCTCAACGTTTTCCTTCAGCTTGCCAGCTTCGAAGCCGACCTTGCCAACGGAGGTGTGGATGATACCGTTTTTGTCGGTACGGTAGCGAACCTGACCAGCCTTGGCGTTTTTGACAGCCGAAGCGACGTCTGGCGTCACGGTACCAACTTTCGGGTTAGGCATCAGGCCGCGCGGACCCAGAACCTGACCCAGCTGACCTACAACGCGCATTGCATCAGGCGATGCGATGACGACGTCATAGTTCAGGTCGCCGCCTTTCATTTCGGCAGCCAGATCGTCCATACCTACGCGGTCAGCGCCAGCAGCCAGAGCGGCTTCAGCAGCAGGACCCTGGGTGAAGACGGCAACACGTACGGTCTTGCCAGTGCCGTGTGGCAGCACGGTAGCGCTACGAACGACCTGGTCGGATTTACGCGGGTCAACACCGAGGTTGACGGCAACGTCGAAGGACTCGCTGAACTTCACGGTGGACAGTTCGGCCAGCAGCACTGCTGCTTCTTCGAAGTTGTAAACTTTGCCAGCTTCGACTTTCGAAGCAATGGCCTTTTGGCGCTTGGTCAGCTTAGCCATTACACACCCTCCACGTTCAGACCCATGCTGCGGGCAGAGCCAGCGATGGTGCGTACAGCTGCGTCCAGGTCAGCAGCGGTCAGATCAGCCTGCTTGGTCTTGGCGATCTCTTCCAGCTGAGCACGGTTGACGGTACCAACCTTGACAGTGTTCGGACGAGCCGAACCGCTGGTCAGGCCAGCAGCCTTCTTCAGCAGAACCGAAGCAGGGGTGCTCTTGGTTTCGAAAGTGAAGCTACGGTCACTGTAAACAGTGATGATCACTGGAGTCGGCAGACCTGGCTCTTGACCCTGAGTACGGGCGTTGAAGGCCTTGCAGAATTCCATGATGTTCACACCGTGTTGACCCAGTGCTGGACCAACGGGTGGGCTTGGGTTGGCCTGGCCGGCCTTAACTTGCAGCTTGATGTAAGCCTGAATCTTCTTAGCCATGAGCTACTCCAATATCGGGTACGAACGCCAGATGGCTCCCCGGATGACTTGCGTTTTATCCCAGTGACGACAAAACCCCGCAGCACACAGGGCTGCGGGGTATGGGATGCGTTGTCCGCCTAGACCTTTTCGACCTGGCTGAACTCGAGCTCCACCGGAGTAGAGCGACCGAAAATGAGCACCGCCACCTGGAGGCGACTCTTTTCGTAGTTAACCTCTTCGACGCTACCATTGAAGTCAGCAAACGGACCATCAATGACTCGAACCACTTCACCCGGCTCGAAGAGCGTCTTCGGCTTCGGCTTATCACTACCGTCAGCCACGCGACGCAGGATAGCTTCAGCTTCTTTATCAGTGATCGGCGCAGGCTTATCTGCGGTACCACCGATAAAGCCCATCACACGAGGGGTGTCCTTGACCAAGTGCCAAGTCCCTTCGTTCATCTCCATCTGGACCAGAACGTAGCCAGGGAAGAATTTGCGCTCACTTTTGCGCTTCTGGCCGTTGCGCATCTCAACGACTTCTTCGGTCGGGACCAGGATCTCGCCGAATTCGTCTTCCATGCCAGCCAGCTTGACGCGCTCGATCAGCGACCGCATCACATGCTTCTCGTAACCCGAGTAAGCATGCACAACATACCAACGCTTAGCCACGGGACACCTTTAGCCAACGATCAAGGAGACCGCCCAGCCGAGCAGGGAATCAAGACCCCACAGCAGCAGTGCCATAACCAACACGACAGCCACGACAATCAGAGTGGTCTGGGTGGTTTCCTGGCGGGTCGGCCACACGACTTTACGAATCTCGGTACGAGCTTCCTTCGCCAGCGCAAAGAACGACTTACCCTTCGCAGTCTGCAGAGCAACGAAGCCTGCGACAGCAGCCAGGGCGAGAAGTGCAAGGACGCGATACAGGATTGGAGAGGCGGAGTAATACTGATTACCCACAACGCCAACGACTACCAAAGCCACTACAGCCAGCCACTTGAACAGATCAAAACGCGATTCTTGGGCTTCAGTCTTGGGCGTCATCGGGGAGGATCCTGTGAGAAGAAAGCCAATCACACCGAGGTGAATGGCAGGTCAGGAGGGAATCGAACCCCCAACCTACGGTTTTGGAGACCGTCGCTCTGCCAATTGAGCTACTGACCTATAACGCTGTATCAGGCCGGCCATTATACCGGCCCGATCAAGTAAATCAACTACTTATTCAATAATTTTTGCTACGACGCCGGCGCCGACGGTACGACCGCCTTCACGGATAGCGAAGCGCAGACCGTCTTCCATTGCGATGGTCTTGATCAGGGTGACAGTCAT
>NZ_AUEC01000048.1 GCF_000425785.1 Pseudomonas taiwanensis DSM 21245 | reverse complement strand
GCTGTGAGGCGTTGAGCTAACCAATACTAATTGCCCGTGAGGCTTGACCATATAACACCCAAGCAATTTGCTGACGCAGATTGCGGTGGTGAAGACGAAACGACCGAAAGTTCGCAAGACCACAAATTCACATATCCGAATTGGCCAAGAGTGTTTACACGACATTCTGGCAACAGAATTTCTTGACGACCATAGAGCATTGGAACCACCTGATCCCATCCCGAACTCAGCAGTGAAACGATGCATCGCCGATGGTAGTGTGGGGTTTCCCCATGTGAGAGTAGGTCATCGTCAAGATTCATTTCGCAAAACCCCTATCTGCGCGAGCAGGTAGGGGTTTTGTCTTTCTGGCGCAGAACACTACTGCTCTGGCGCACCGCGCCCCCCAGTTCAAGGGCTGTCGCACAACCGACTGCGACACATTTCGGTGTCTGCCCCGTGATATGGTTCCGCACCAGAACCGACCAGTTACCAGAGAACGCTCAATGGCTAACAGCACCCCACTTCATCCCGGCTTCATGATCGTCCACGGCAACCGACTGGATGACCTGCGAAGCCTGGTGGTGAGCTGGATGCGGCGCTACCCGCTGGCGCCACTGGAAAACGAAATCGCCCTCGTGCAAAGCAACGGCATCGCGCAGTGGCTCAAGCTGGCCCTGGCTGAGGACCCGCAGGACGACGATCAAGGAGGTTGTGGCATCGCGGCCGCCATTGACGTGCAACTACCTGGCAGTTTCATGTGGCAGTTGTACCGGGCCATACTGGGGCGCGAAGAAATCCCCGAGGTATCCCTGCTCGACAAGGCCCCGCTGACCTGGCGCCTGATGCGCTTGCTTCCCGCCTTGATCGAACGTCCCCATTTCGAGCCGCTGCGCCGTTTCCTCACCGACGACAGCGACCTGCGTAAGCGTTATCAGTTGGCGGAACGCCTTGCCGACCTGTTCGACCAATACCAGGTCTACCGCGCCGATTGGCTGAAGGACTGGGCTGCCGGTGAGCATGTACTCAACACCGCCCGTGGCGAACGCAAACCGTTGGCCCCCGGTAATCGTTGGCAAGCCGAGCTGTGGCGAGCGCTGTTGGAAGATGTCGGCGAGCAAGGCATGGCCCAGAGCCGTGCCGGAGTGCACCAACGCTTCATCGAGCGTATCAACCAACTTCAAGACGCACCGGCGGGCCTGCCTTCACGGGTAATCGTGTTCGGTATCTCGTCCTTGCCTGCCCAGGCACTGGAGGCGTTGGCCGGCCTGGCCCGTTTCAGTCAGGTCTTGCTTTGTGTGCACAACCCATGTCGTCACCACTGGGCCGATATCGTCGCCGACAAGGACCTGCTGCGTCATCAGTACAAGCGCCAGCAGCGCAAGCAGGGCATGCCCTTGCAACTGGATGATGAATCGCTGCATCAGCATGCCCATCCCCTGCTTGCCGCTTGGGGCAAGCAGGGCCGCGACTACATCAACCTGCTCGACAGCTACGACGACCCTGGCAGCTACCGGGGCGTGTTCAGCGATGGGCGTATCGACCTGTTCAGCGACGGCGCGCCCACTACATTGCTCAACCAGTTGCAAGACGACATTCTCGAACTTCGTCCGCTCGCGGAAACCCGCGAGCGGTGGCCACAAGTCGACCCTGGCAAGGATCGTTCGGTGCGTTTCCACGTGGCCCATAGCCCCCAGCGTGAGGTCGAGATCCTCCATGACCAGTTGCTTGCCCGGTTCAGCGCCGACCCTACCCTGAGGCCACGTGACGTCATCGTCATGCTCCCGGCAATCGACACCTATGCCCCGCACATTCGCGCTGTGTTCGGTCAACTGCAGCGTAACGATCCCCGCTATATCCCCTACACCCTCACCGATCAGGGGCAGCGTGGTCGTGACCCACTGCTGATCGCCCTCGAGTACCTGCTCAAGCTCCCCGACAGCCGCTTCGCCGTCAGTGAAGTACTCGATCTGTTGGATGTCCCGACCGTTCGCGCCCGTTTCGGCATCCGTGAGAGCGACCTGCCGACACTGCATCGCTGGATCGAGGGTGCCGGTATTCGTTGGGGTTTGAGTGCCGAGCAAAGGGCCTCGCTGGGGTTGCCGGAAGGCCTGGAGCAGAACAGCTGGCGATTTGGTTTGCGCCGCATGCTGCTGGGCTATGCCGTCGGCGTGGGTGAGAGCTGCGACGGCATCGAGCCCTACGATGAGATCGGCGGCCTCGACGCTGCCTTGATCGGCCCATTGGTGGCGCTGCTGGAGGCCTTGGACGTGGCCTGCGAAGCCTTGCGCCAACCCGCTACCGCCGCGCAGTGGGGCGAGCGTCTGCACGCGCTGTTGCAGGTATTCTTCCTGGCAGAGGAAGAACACGATGAATTCCTCTTGATGCAATTGCAGGAGCTGCGCGACAGCTGGCTCGAAGTCTGCGAAACCGTGGGGCTGCAGGATTTGCTGCCGCTTACCGTCGTGCGCGAGGCCTGGCTGTCCGGTCTCGACCAGGGCAAGCTGTCTCAGCGTTTTCTCGCCGGGTCGGTGAACTTCTGCACCTTGATGCCCATGCGCGCCATTCCTTTCCGTGTAGTCTGTCTGCTGGGCATGAACGATGGCGATTACCCGCGCGCCCAGCCACCCCTGGACTTCGACCTGATGGCCAGCGATTACCGTCCAGGTGACCGCTCCCGCCGTGAAGACGACCGCTACCTACTGCTCGAAGCCGTGCTTTCGGCTCAGGACCAGCTGTATGTCAGTTGGGTCGGTCGCAGCATTCGCGACAACAGCGAGCGGCCAGCCTCGGTGTTGATTGGCCAGTTGCGTGACCACCTTGCGGCCGGTTGGCGCCTGCTCGGTGCCCAGGATGGCGAACAGCAAGACCCCGGCCAGCAACTGTTGCATGCCCTGACCCAGGAGCATCCATTGCAGCCGTTCAGCTGGCGTTATTTCCAGAAGGGCAGTGCATTGTTCAGCTATGCCCATGAGTGGCAGGTGCTGCATCAGGCAGTCGAACAGGTGCCACTCAGCGACGCACTGGCGCCCTATGACAATGAGGAGGCCCTGACGCTGATGCAACTGCAGGACTTCTTGCGTCACCCGGTCCGGCATTTCTTCAGCCAACGGTTGAAAGTGTTTTTCGAGGCGTTGGAAGCACCAACCCCAGATGAGGAACCGTTCGTGCTCGACACCCTGCAACGCTACAGCGCCAGCGAAAGCTTGCTGGGCGCCGCGCTGGCCGATCCCGACCACGCCGAGCAGGCCTTGCACGCCCAGGCCCGTCGTCTGCAGGCCTGTGGGGCGCTGCCTCTGGCGGGCTTCGGTGAACTGCTGCAGGCCGACTTGGTCGAGCCCTTGCCTGATCTTTTGCAACGTCACCGACAACTGTTGCAACGCTGGCCAACCTTGGTTGAGGGGGCGCTACCAATTCATTTCGAGCAGGGTAAGCATCGCCTCGAGGGTTGGTTGGGACGCGTCTACCAGGCCGATGACCAGAGCCTACTTAGCGTCACCACGGTACCCAATACCATCAGTGCCGGGCGCAACAACTTCAAGTGGCACCGCCTCACGGCAAGCTGGGTGATGCACCTGGCAGCCTGCGCTGCCGGTTATCCGCTCAACAGTGCCGTGGTGGCCAGTGACCTGACCCTGCTGCTGCCGCCCCTGCCACAGGCGGATGCCGCCAATCTGCTTGGCCACCTGCTCGTGGCACGCCAGGCGGCGATGAACTCACCGCTGCCGGTGGCCGCTAAGACAGCGTTCGCCTGGCTCGCCCAGGAAGACCCGGAGAAGGCCCTGGCCGCCGCTGAGCGTGCCTATGAAGGGGATGGCCGAACCAGCTTTGGCGAACGCAGCGAAAGCCTCGCCCTGGCGCGCCAGTTCCGCGACTTTGCCGCACTCATGGCCGACGAGACCTTCGAGGGCTGGTGCGAGACCCTGTACCGACCGTTATTTACCGCACCCTGGCAAACCCTGGGTAACCCGGAGAGTGGCGCATGACCCAGGTTCGACCTCTGGCATTGAGTTTTCCCCTGCATGGCAGCCAGCTGATCGAGGCCAGTGCCGGTACGGGCAAGACGTTCACCATTTCCGCACTGTACCTGCGCCTGATCCTCGGCCACGGCGGCGAACAAGGCTTTGGTCGCGAACTGCTGCCACCGCAAATTCTCGTGGTGACCTTCACCGATGCCGCCACCAAGGAGTTGCGCGAGCGCATTCGTGCCCGCCTGGCCGAGGCTGCACGCTTCTTCCGGGGCGAACTGGCCGCCGCCGATCCGCTACTGC
Organism: Pseudomonas taiwanensis DSM 21245; assembly: GCF_000425785.1. GTDB lineage: Bacteria > Pseudomonadota > Gammaproteobacteria > Pseudomonadales > Pseudomonadaceae > Aquipseudomonas > Aquipseudomonas taiwanensis. Next base: position 11,464 of record NZ_AUEC01000048.1, on the reverse strand, counting down.
AGCAGCTGCGTGACGACTATCCCGAGCACGACTGGCCGCGCTGCGCCAGCCGTCTGGAAATCGCCGTTCAGTGGATGGATGAAGCCGCAGTATCTACCATTCACGGCTGGTGCCAGCGCATGTTGCGCGAGCATGCCTTCGACAGTGGAAGCTTGTTCACGCAGAGCCTGGAGACCGACCACAGCGAGCTGCTGGGCCAAGTGATGCGCGACTACTGGCGACGCTTCTGCTACGCCATGCAGGGCGAAGCACTGGCCTGGGTGCGCGACCACTGGGGCAGCCCGGACGCGCTGCTTCCCCGTATTCGTCCGCTGTTCGGGCGAGTGGCCATCGACCTGGACGGGCCAGAGCCACAAGCGTTGATCGAGGCTGCGCTGCGCCAGCGCGGTGAACAGCTGCGCCAACTCAAGGCGCCCTGGGCGCAATGGGCCGACGAGCTACAGCAGCTCTGCCAGGATGCCGTCGCTGCCAAGCAGGTCGACGGACGTAAACTACAGGCGCGGTTTTTCGTCCCATGGTTCGACAAGCTGCGTGCCTGGGCCAGCGACGATCAGCTCGCGGAGCTGGAACTGGGCACCGGTTTCACACGCCTCACCCCAGACGGCATGGCCGAGATCTGGAAGTCGGGCGCGCCTCCGGCGCATCCCGGACTGGATGCCATGCAGTCGCTTGAGCAGCAATTGCAGGCCCTGGCCAGTCCCGACGCACGCTTGCTGGAACAGGCTGCGGGCTGGGTATCGGCACGCTTTGAAGTGGAGAAGCGCCGCCGTGCGGAAATGGGCTTCGACGACATGCTGACGCGATTGCAGCAGGCATTGACGAGCGAGGCTGGTGAGCGCTTGGCGGGACTGATACGCGAGCAGTTCCCCGTGGCGCTGATCGACGAGTTCCAGGACACCGACCCGGTGCAGTACGGCATCTTCGAGTGCATCTACCGGATTACCGAGAATCGCCGGGAAACCGGTCTATTCATGATCGGCGACCCCAAGCAGGCGATCTACGCTTTCCGCGGCGCCGACATCCATACCTACCTGACTGCCCGACGTGCCACCGCCGACCGACTGCATAGCCTGGACACCAACTACCGGTCCAGCCAGGCCATGGTCGCGGCAGTCAACCAAGTGTTCCTCCAGGCAGAAGGCCGGACGCAGGGGCGAGGGGCGTTCCTGTTCCGCGAGGCGCATGACAACCCATTGCCCTTCGTAGAGGTGAAGGCCAAAGGTCGAAGCGAGCAATTGCTCGTCGATGGCCAGCCATGCGCGGCACTGCATTGCTGGCGACTGGAGCGTGACGAACCGATCTCCAGTACGCTCTACCGGCAGCAACTTGCGGCCAGCTGCGCCAGCCACATCGTGACCCTGCTCAACGGCGGCCAGCAGGGCACGATCGGCTTCGGTAAGGGGGATGGCGACTGGCGTCCCTGCCTGCCTTCGGATATCGCCATCCTCGTGCGCGACGGCAACGAAGCGCAGTTGATTCGCAGCGAACTGGCGGCGCGCAGCGTGCGCAGTGTGTACCTGTCCGACAAGGACTCGGTGTTCGCCGCCCAGGAAGCCCATGACCTGCTGGCCTGGCTCAAGGCCTGCGCCGAGCCGGACTCCGAGCGCCTGCTCAAGGCTGCCCTGGCCAGCCTCACCCTCGACCTGCCGCTGGCCAGGCTGGACCAGCTCAACCAGGATGAGCGGGTCTGGGAAGACTGGGTGATGCGTTTTCGTCACTACCGCGAACTCTGGCAGCGCCAGGGCGTGCTGCCGATGCTGCGCCACTTGTTGCACGACTTCGAGCTGCCCCGAACCTTGCTTGGCCGCACCGACGGCGAGCGTGTACTGACCAACCTGCTGCACCTGGCCGAGCTGCTGCAACAGGCCGCCACCGAACTGGATGGCGAGCAGGCGCTGATCCGTCACCTGGCCGAGCACCTGGCCAACTCGGGCCAGGCCGGCGAGGAGCAAATTCTGCGTCTGGAAAGCGATGAGCAGTTGGTCAAGGTAGTCACGATTCACAAGTCCAAGGGCCTGGAGTATCCGCTTGTCTATCTGCCGTTCATCTGCACCAGCAAACCGGTGGATGGCTCACGACTGCCGCTGGCCTGGCACGACGGCGCGGGCAACGCCCACCTGACCTTGACGCCCACCCCAGAACAGATAGCTCAGGCCGACGACGAACGCCTCGCCGAGGACCTGCGTCTGCTCTACGTGGCCCTCACCCGCGCCCAGCATGCCTGCTGGCTGGGTATTGCCGATCTCAAGCGTGGCAACCAGAAAAGCTCGCAGTTGCACCGTTCGGCGCTGGGTTACTTGCTCGGCGGCGGGCTGGCGCTTCCCACCTCTGAACTGTTGGCGGACTGGTTACAGGCATTGGCGTCGGCTTGCCGCCATATCGTCTGCTCCAGCCCTCCTGAAGTCGATGAAACGCTGTACAGCGCACCGCGCAGCGAGCAAGAAATGGTGCCGGCGCGCAAACCGCGTCGGGCCGCGGCCGAGCATTGGTGGATCGCTTCCTACAGTGCGCTGCGGGTTGGCGAACAAACCCTGGGGGCAGACAGCTCCCTGGCTCAGCAACTGCTCGATGATGAAGCCGTCGATGCCCAACGGGTGCGTGAAGTGCCAGCCGAAGGGGGGGATATCCACCGCTTCCCCCGCGGACCGAACCCCGGCACCTTCCTCCATGGCCTACTCGAATGGGCCGGTCGCGAGGGCTTTGCCGAGGTCAGCGCCAACCCCAGGTTGCTCGAACGCACGGTGGGCCAACGCTGCAATCGGCGAGACTGGACCGGCTGGATTCCGGCCTTGAGCCAGTGGTTGCAGCGGCTGCTGACCGAGCCGCTGTCGATCGACGGTGGCGATGCGACGCTGTCACTCGCCCAGTTGCGGCACTACCAGATCGAGATGGAGTTCTGGTTCGCGAGCCACCAGGTCGACGCCGAGCAGCTTGACCGCCTGGTGGCACGCTACACGCACCCCGGTGCTGGCCGTCCGGCTGCCCAGCCGACGCTGCTCAATGGCATGTTCAAAGGATTCATCGACCTGGCCTTCGAGCGCGATGGCCGCTATTACGTGGCGGACTACAAGTCCAATTGGCTCGGTCCCGACATCCAGGCCTATGACGGCATGGCCATGGAAAAAGCCATCCTGGAGCACCGTTATGACCTGCAATACGTGCTGTACCTGCTGGCCCTGCATCGCCAGTTGCGCGCACGACTGCCTGACTACGACTACGACCGCGATGTCGGCGGTGCACTGTTCATTTTCCTGCGGGGAGCCAGCAGCGGCCACGGCGTGTACTTCGCCAAACCTCCCCGAGTGCTGATCGACGCGCTGGATGCCCTGTTCCGTGGCGTTCACCAACCCGAACAGCAGGACCTGTTTGCCGGAGTCGCGCCATGAGCCGAAGCCTTGACGATCTTTTGCCCACGCCGCTGGATGCCGAGCACCTGCAGGCACTGGCGCCGCAACGTGACAGCAACGACCTGTTGCAATTGCTCGACCGTTGGGTAGAGCGGGGCTGGCTACGCGCCCTGGACCGCGCGTTCGTGTCGTTTCTCGAAGAGCGGGCGCCGGGCAGTGATCCTTTGTTGCTGCTGGCGGCGGCGCTGGCCAGTCATCAGCTGGGCCATGGCCATGTCTGTCTGGACTTGCAGCAGACCTTGGCCGAACCGGACTTCGCCCTGTCACTGCCGCCCGAAGGCGATGCCTTGGCCGGTCCGCTGATGCTGCCCTCGCAACTGCTGGCGAATCTGGACCTCTCTACCTGGCGCCAACGTATCGCCGCCAGCCTACTGGTGGCCGCCGGCGATAGTCATGAGCAGCGTTCGCGTCCATTGGTACTCAGTGGCGAGCGCCTTTACCTGCGCCGGTACTGGAGCTACGAACGGCAGATCGACCAGACGCTGCGCCAACGCCTGGGCCGCGGCGAGGTACCGCCCGATGAACTGCCCGAACGTCTGGCCCAGTTGTTCGATGGTGGCTCACCGGCAGGCCAGGTGGACTGGCAGAAGCTCGCGTGTGCCCTGGCCACGCGGGCAGGCTTCAGCATCATCACTGGCGGCCCCGGCACCGGCAAGACCACCACGGTGGTGCGCCTGCTGGCGCTGCTGCAGGCTCCGGCGGTCGAGCAGGGCCGGCCTCTGCGCATCCGCCTGGCCGCGCCGACCGGCAAAGCCGCTGCTCGCCTGACCGAGTCCATTGGCCAGCAGGTCGAGCGGCTGCAGGTCAGCGCCGAGGTACGCGGGCAGATTCCCACCGACGTGAGTACGGTGCACCGCTTGCTGGGCAGTCGCCCAGGGTCTCGGCATTTCCGTCATCACAGCGCCAATCCGTTGCCGTTGGATGTACTGGTGGTCGATGAAGCCTCGATGATCGACCTGGAGATGATGGCTAACCTGCTCGATGCCCTGCCGCCAAGGGCCCGCCTGATTCTGCTGGGCGACAAGGACCAGCTGGCCTCGGTCGAGGCCGGTGCCGTGCTGGGTGACCTGTGCCGGGACGCGGAGGAGGGCTGCTATTCGCCTGAAACCCGAGCCTGGCTTGAGCAGGTGGGCGGCCAATCGCTGGCCAACAGCGGTCTCAAGGCCGGTGATGCACAGCGCAACCCACTCGCCCAGCAGGTGGTGATGCTGCGTTTCTCCCGCCGCTTCGGCGAGGGCAGTGGTATCGGCCAACTGGCTCGTCTGGTCAACCGCCAGGAGGCGCAAGCTGCGCGCGACTTGTTGACCTTGCCACCGGCGGACGTGTTTGGCCTTGCCCTGCGCGGTGAACAGGATCGTGCCTTCGACCGCCTGTTGCTCGATGGCCTGAACCGGGGCGAGGAGGGGCCACACGGTTACCGTCACTACCTGCGTGCCATCGGGCGTTTTCGCCCCGCGCCAGGCACCGCCTTCGACGACCCACGCTGGCAGCAATGGGCGAGCAAGGTGCTGCAGCATTTCGAGGACTTCCAGCTGCTGTGCGCGGTGCGCAAGGGCGCCTGGGGGGTGGAAGGGTTGAACGAGCGGGTGACTCGCGTGCTGCACAATGCAGGCCTGATCAATAGCCAGCAGCCCTGGTACGAGGGGCGTCCAGTCCTGGTGACGCGAAACGACTACGGCCTGGGGCTGATGAATGGCGACATCGGGATCGCCCTGTACCTGCCGGATGAACAGGGCCAGCCCCTGTTGCGCGTGGCCTTCCCACGTAACGACGGCAGTGGCGGTGTGCGTTTCGTCCTGCCCAGCCGCCTTAACGAAGTGGAGACGGTGTTCGCCATGACGGTGCACAAGTCCCAGGGCTCGGAGTTCAGCCATACCGCCCTGGTACTGCCCGATGCCCTGAACCCGGTGCTGACCAAGGAGCTGGTGTACACCGGCATCACGCGCGCCAAGCACTGCTTCAGCCTGATCGAGCCGCGCCAGGGTATTTTCGAAGAGGCGGTGATGCGTAAGGTCCGGCGTATCTCGGGGCTGATGCTGGAGCAGGTCTAGCCGCCTGTGGGGCGGCGTTATGCTATCGTTGCGAAATAATTTGAAAGGGATGTGAGAGATTTCCCACATGACAGGGGCTGGGGGACGGTTGTCGCGCTGCGCGCTTTCGCTGCTTCTGGCTGCTCTGTCGCTATTGGCAGGCCCTGTGCGCGCCGACGCCACGGCGACGGCCGAGCAGGCGCAACAGCGGGCCAAGGCCGTCACTCAGGTAGTGCTGGGGATCTTCAGCTATGCCCGTTGGCCGGTGCCACCTTCGCCGTTGCGCTTGTGCCTGGTCGGGCCTACCGAATATGCCGACGACCTGATCAAAGGCAATGTCCAGAACGCCGGCCAGCCGCTTCAGGTGCGCCGCCTGTTGGCCGACGATGCCCAGCTCGCCCAGTCCTGCGATGCGCTGTACATCGGCAGGCTTGACCCCGGCCAGCGTGACCGCCTCTTCCAGTCGGTTAGCGGCCACCCGGTGTTGAGCATCAGCGAGGCTGACGACCCCTGCACGGTGGGCAGCCTGTTTTGCCTGCGGGTCACTGACCAGCAGGTCGCCTTCGAGGTGAACCTCGACTCCGTGGCGCGCTCAGGCGTTCGTATTCACCCTAGCGTGCTGCAATTGTCGCGGCGTCGAGCGGTGCAGCCATGAAGCCTGGCAAGCAGCGTAATGCACGCCCGACCCTGCGCTCGGTGCTGAGCCGTGGCCACCTCAGCGTGGCGTTGCTGGCAGTGGGGCTGGCCGGTATATCCCTGACCCTGCTCGGGGTGCTTGCCCTGCAAGCTTATGCCAATCACAACCTGCACTTGATTGCCCGCTCGATCAACTACACCGTCGAAGCCGCCGTGGTGTTCGACGACAGTGCCGCGGCCAATGAGGCGTTGGCGCTGATCGCCAGCACCGAAGAGGTGGCCGAGGCCAAAGTCTTCAACAACGATGGCGATCAGCTTGCGCACTGGCAACGCCGCGATGACAGCATGCTTGCCCATCTGGAAGCCCGGGTGGCAACTGCCTTGCTGGACGAACCGATCAACCTGCCGATTTTTCATCAGCAGCAGAAGGTGGGGCATATGGAGCTGGTTGGCCAGGGCCGCAGCCTGTTGTTATTCCTGCTCAGCGGATTGTGCGGCATTCTGTGCTGCACTCTGTTGAGCGCGGTGGTTGCCCTTTACCTGTCGCAACGCATGCTGGGCGACATTGTCCGCCCGCTGCGCGGCCTGGCCAGCGTCGCCCATGCCGCGCGCCGTGAGCGCAGTTTCGACCGTCGCGTGCCGGAAGCACCCATTGCCGAGCTCAACGAACTGGGTAACGACTTCAATGCCTTGCTCGATGAACTGGAGGTCTGGCACAGCCACCTGCAGAACGAGAACCAGACCCTGGCCCATCAAGCCAGCCACGACAGCCTCACCGGCTTGCCCAACCGCGCGTTCTTCGAAGGCCGTCTGAACCGCACGGTGCGCAATGCGGCCCGTCAGGGCGATCACCTGGCACTGTTGTTCCTCGATAGCGACCATTTCAAGCAGATCAACGACAGCCTCGGCCATGCCGTGGGCGACGAAGTGCTGATCTGTGTTGCCGAGCGCGTTCGCGCCCAGTTGCGCGAACACGACTTGGTGGCGCGCCTTGGCGGTGATGAATTCGCCGTGATCCTGACACCGATGCAGTCGCGCGAAGATGCCGAGCGCATTGCCGAGAAGATCGTTGCCAGCATGAAGCTGCCCATCCAACTGGACAGCGGCAGCAGCATCAGCACGTCGGTGAGCGTGGGCATCGCTTACTACCCGCAAGATGGCACCGACCCTGCCAGCCTCCTCAATGCCGCCGATGCGGCGATGTACCAGGCCAAGCGCAGGCGTCGGGGTCATTGGCAAGCGGCGCAGACGGAGTAGTCCGCCGCAAATGTAAAAGACAGGAGTTGAACCGTGATACTGCGTTTACGTTTTCCCTTCGTTGCGTTGTTGCTGACCCTGCTGGCGCTGGGTGGTTGCCAGAGTGCGCCACCCAAAGGACTGAGTGCCGAACAGATCGCTGTCCTCAAGCGTGAAGGGTTTGCTCCGACTGAGGAGGGTTGGGCTTATGACCTGTCGGGCAAGGTGCTGTTCGGCAGCGACCTGGACAGCCTCAACGGCCAGAGCGAGGCGATAGTCGAGCGGATCGGCAAGGCGTTGTTGAGCGTGGGTATCCAAGGTGTGCGGGTCGACGGCCATGCCGATGCCTCGGGCAAGGCTGCCTACAACCAACAGCTTTCCGAGCGCCGGGCACAGAGTGTGGCCAGGGCTCTGATTGGCATCGGCATGCCGGCACAGAACATTCAGACCCGAGGTCTGGGCAGCAGTCAGCCGGTTGCAGACAACCGCAGCAGCGCTGGGCGCATGGAAAATCGCCGTGTGTCGATCGTGGTGGCGTCGTACTGAATCTTGCGCGATCACGGTAGAAGCCAACACGCCGGCTCCTACCGTGGCCTTGTGGCCTCTCAGGTCTGAACGAACCGCATCTTGCGCGTTTCACCCATCAACAGCGGTGCATTCGCCTCGGTCACCTCACGTATGTAATCCCACAGCAAGGTAATCCGCTTCAACTTGCGCAAGTCCTCCCGGCAATACATCCAGAACTGCCGCGTCACTTCGATCTCCTCCGGCAGCACCGTCACCAGCCGCGGATCCTGCGCCGCCAGGAAGCACGGCAGAATCGCCAGTCCTCGACCCTGCAGCGCGGCGGTGAACTGGGCGATCACGCTGGTGCTGCGCAGGTGCGCACTGGCATTGGGAATCAGGTTGGCCAGGTACAGCAGCTCCGAGCTGAACGCCAGGTCATCCACATAGCTGATGAACGGATGCTCGACCAGATCGCTCACCTGGCGAATCGGCGCGTGGCTGTCCAGGTACTCCTGGGTGGCATACAACCGCAGGCGGTAGTCGCACAGCTTGCAGCACACGTACGGCCCATGCTCCGGACGTTCCAGGGCAATCACGATATCCGCCTCGCGCTTGGACAGGCTGATGAAGTGCGGCAGCGGCAGGATATCCACCGAAATGGCCGGCCAGGCATCGACGAAATGGCTCAATTGCGGGGTGACGAAGAAGCTGCCGAAACCCTCGGTGCAGCCCATGCGTACATGCCCCGACAACGCTACCCCAGAACCGGAAACCTGTTCGCAGGCCATGTGCAGGGTGCTTTCGATCGACTCGGCATAGCCCAGCAAGCGCTGGCCCTCGGCCGTGAGCACGAAGCCGTTGGTGCGTGATTTTTCGAACAGTAAGGTGCCCAGGGCGCCCTCCAGCGAGCTGATGCGCCGCGATACCGTGGTGTAGTCGACGCTCAGACGCTTGGCGGCGCTGCTGGCCTTGCGGGTGCGTGCCACTTCGAGGAAGAACTTGAGATCGTCCCAGTTCAGCGCGCTCAATGAGGTGAGGTCTTTTTGCATGATGATCCGGTTTTTTTGTGCGTTCTTGTTGGATGTTTGCACATCTATACTCGAAAAAAGCCCCAAGACCCAAGCGCCACCTCGCGTTTGCCCCCGGCGCTGGCGATCTCGTCCTGACAATAATTCCAAGGAGAACGCAGATGAACGCACCGCAATCCCCCGACCAGACCAAGGTCGAACAGGTCAAGCTGCTGATCGATGGCCAATGGGTCGAATCGAAGACCAGCGAATGGCGTGACATCGTCAATCCGGCCACCCAGCAGGTGTTGGCGCGGGTTCCCTTCGCCACTGTCGAGGAAGTGGATGCTGCTGTGGCCGCCGCCCAGCGCGCCTTCCTGACCTGGCGCGACACCCCGATCGGCGCACGCATGCGCATCATGCTCAAGCTGCAGGCGTTGATCCGCGAGCACACCAAGCGCATCGCCCAGACCCTCAGCGCCGAGCAGGGCAAGACCCTGGCCGATGCCGAAGGCGATATCTTCCGTGGCCTTGAAGTGGTCGAGCACGCAGCGTCCATCGGTACCCTGCAGATGGGCGAGTTCGCCGAGAACGTCGCCGGTGGTGTCGACACCTACACCCTGCGCCAGCCCATCGGCGTGTGTGCAGGCATCACCCCGTTCAACTTCCCGGCGATGATCCCGCTGTGGATGTTCCCCATGGCCATCGTTTGCGGCAACACCTTCGTTCTCAAGCCATCCGAGCAGGACCCGCTGTCGACCATGATGCTGGTCGAGCTGGCGCTGGAAGCCGGCGTGCCAGCGGGCGTTCTGAACGTGGTCCATGGTGGCAAGCAAGTGGTCGATGCGATCTGTACCCACAAGGACATCAAGGCCATCTCCTTCGTCGGCTCCACCGAAGTCGGCACCCACGTCTACAACCTGGGCAGCCAGCACGGTAAGCGCGTGCAGTCGATGATGGGCGCCAAGAACCATGCCGTGGTACTGCCCGATGCCAACCGCACGCAAACCGTCAATGCTCTGGTCGGCGCCGCTTTCGGCGCAGCCGGCCAGCGCTGCATGGCCACGTCGGTGGCGGTGCTGGTGGGCAAGGCCCGTGAGTGGCTGCCGGACATCAAGGCGGCGGCGAGCAAGCTCAAGGTCAATGCTGGTTGTGAACCAGGCACCGATGTGGGCCCGGTGGTATCCAAGCGCGCCAAGGAGCGTGTTCTGGGCTTGATCGAAAGCGGTATCAAGGAAGGCGCCAAGCTTGAACTGGATGGGCGCGATGTGAAGGTCCCAGGCTACGAGCAGGGCAACTTCGTTGGCCCGACCCTGTTCTCTGGGGTGAAAACCGACATGCAGATCTACACCCAGGAGATCTTCGGCCCGGTGCTGGTGACCCTGGAAGTCGACACCCTCGATGAAGCCATCGCCCTGGTCAACGCCAACCCGTTCGGCAACGGCACCGGCCTGTTCACCCAGAGTGGCGCGGCGGCGCGCAAGTTCCAGAGCGAGATCGACATCGGCCAGGTCGGTATCAACATCCCGATCCCAGTGCCGGTTCCGTTCTTCAGCTTCACCGGTTCGCGCGGCTCGAAGCTGGGCGACCTGGGCCCGTACGGCAAGCAAGTGGTGCAGTTCTACACTCAGACCAAGACCGTCACCGCCCGCTGGTTCGATGACGACAGCGTCAATGACGGCGTGAACACCACCATCAGCCTGCGCTAAGGAGATCGCCATGCGTATCGCATTCATCGGCCTGGGCAACATGGGTGCCCCCATGGCCCGCAACTTGATCAAGGCCGGGCACTCGTTGAACCTGTTCGACCTGAACAAGACCGTGTTGGCCGAGCTTGCCGAGCTCGGGGGGCAGGTCAGCGCCTCGCCCAAGGACGCGGCTGCTGGCAGCGAACTGGTCATCACCATGTTGCCGGCTGCGGCCCATGTGCGCGCCGTGTACCTCAACGAAGAAGATGGCGTACTGGCGGGCATCCGCCCCGGTACGCCGACGGTGGATTGCAGCACCATCGACCCGCAGACCGCCCGCGATGTATCCAAGGCCGCCGCGGCCAAGGGGGTGGACATGGGCGATGCTCCGGTGTCTGGCGGCACCGGCGGCGCGGCGGCTGGCACATTGACGTTCATGGTCGGCGCCAGTGCCGAGCTGTTCGCCACCCTCAAGCCAGTGCTGGAGCAGATGGGCCGCAACATCGTGCATTGCGGTGAGGTCGGGACCGGGCAGATCGCCAAGATCTGCAACAACCTGCTGCTGGGCATCTCCATGATCGGAGTGTCCGAAGCCATGGCCCTGGGCAATGCGCTGGGCATCGATACCAAGGTGCTGGCCGGCATCATCAATAGCTCGACCGGGCGTTGCTGGAGTTCCGACACCTACAACCCATGGCCGGGCGTCATCGAGACCGCCCCGGCGTCACGGGGCTACACCGGAGGTTTTGGTGCCGAGTTGATGCTCAAGGACCTGGGGTTGGCCACTGAGGCTGCGCGGCAGGCGCACCAACCGGTGATTCTCGGCGCCGTCGCCCAGCAGTTGTACCAGGCGATGAGCCTGCGGGGGGACGGTGGCAAGGACTTCTCGGCGATTGTCGAGGGGTATCGCAAGAAGGATTGACGAGCGAGGCTTGATCGCGGGTTGGGTGCTT
>NZ_AUEC01000047.1 GCF_000425785.1 Pseudomonas taiwanensis DSM 21245 | reverse complement strand
GTGGAGGCGTTGGCTGAGTATGTGCAAGGGCTGCGCGACAGTGCGCTTGATGACGACAAGGTCGACCGGCTGAGTGATCTGATGGCGGAGCTGGAGGGGCTTTAAGGTGGGGGGCGCTTGGCGCCCCTTTTCATTGGCGTATGTTCATGCGTGCATCCTTCGATATCACGGCGGTCGCGCGCGCCTGTGGCAGGCGTTATTGGCCCGAAACTAGCGTAGGAGCGAGCCTTGCTCGCGATGCGCCGCGCGGGCGGCGCTCGATTTGCGCAACACCACCAAACCCAGGGCAAGCGCCGCACAGCCCCCCCTCTACGCATTTACCGCTTACCCAGAATCTTCCCTAACATCTCCGGCCGCGGCGCCCCTTGCTGGCTCTGCAGATTCCCTTGCTCGTCCTGATAGAAAATCGCCGGCGTAGCCTGCAACCCCATTTCCTCCATCAAGGCGAGATGCGCCTCCAACTGCTTCTGTACCTTCTCAGGCACGTTCTCCAACGGCTGGAGCGTACTGCCCTTGCCGGCCCTCTCGTGCTCGGCCAGCGCCTTGGCCGGGTCCTTGGCGGCCAACAATGCAGCTGACTTGCCCGGGCTGTCCTCGCGGATGATGCCGACCATGATATGGCGCAACTGCACCTTGCCCGACTCGACCCAGGGCCGCGCCTGTTCCCAGAACATGTTGCAGTACGGGCAGTTGGGGTCGCTGAACAGGTACACCTTGCGCGGCGCATTGTCCTTGCCATCGGCGATCCAGGCGGTTTTCTCCATCTTCACCCAAATTTCCTTGCTCATCGGCGCATAGACCAGCTTCTGCAAAGGCTCGGCGCTGAGGTCCTTGCCCTGTTCGTCGAACAGGCTGCCGACCAGCACGTGCTTGCCATCAGGGGTGAGGTACAGGGCCAAGCCGTTGTTCTGGTATTCGGCGGCGTAGCCGCGCAGGCCGTTGGGGGCGTCGAAGCTGCCCTTGATCTCGGCGCCCTTGGCCTGGATCTGTTGGATCGCCTTGGGCAGCTCTTCTGCCTGCAGGATCGGGGCGGCCAGGAGGGCCAGGCTCAGGGGCAGCAGTGCAGTCGATCGCATGTCATTTTCCTTGTGCGGCAGGGGCGGGCGCGCTGGCCCGTTCGAAAGGTTCCAGGGCATGGCGCAGGCTGGCGCGCGACAACTCGCCCAGGTGGCTGCCGATCAACCGGCCATCGGCGTCATAGAACAACGTGGTGGGCAGGGCCATGGAGCCGACCCGCTGGGCCAGCAGGCCGGTGCCGTCAAAGAGCACGTGGGTCAGGCTCAGGCCGGTGGTGGCGAGGAAGGTGCTGACGTTTTCCGGCGTCTCGCCCTGGTTGACGAACAGGAAGGTCACATGCGGATAGTCGCCCTGGGCCTGCTGCAGCACCGGCATTTCCCGGCGGCATGGCGGGCACCAAGTGGCCCAGATGTTGATCACCAGCGGCTTGCCTCGGTAGCTGTGCAACGCCACGGCTTGCCCGCCGGCATTGCTCAGGCTCAGATCCGGCAACTCCGTGCCCTTGCTGTACAGGTGGCTGCCCAAGCTGGCCATGCCCCAGAACAGCGCGCCGCTGAACAATGCCCAACCCAGCGGGCGACGTAGACCAGGCTGGCGCCAGCCCTGCCACAGGGCGGCCAGGACGATACCGACCAAACCGGACCAGAGCAGGAAGCCGCCGTCGCGAATGTCGATGATCTGCACCCAGTCATCGCGGTACATCGGCCAATAGGCCAGGACGAAGCCCAGGCGTGCGCACAGCAGGCCGATCAGGAACAGGTTGAACAGCGCCGACTCGGGGCTTTGGCCACCACGCCGGGCGACCCACCAGCCGATCAGACAGGCAACGGCCAGGGCGGCAAGCATCAGCAGATGGTTGAGGGCCATGGTCAACGGCCCGAGGGTGATGGTCAGCATCAACCTTGGCTCCTGGTCTGGGTCCAGTGTTGCACGAATGCCGGCGCGTCCACTTCACCGGTAATACGCCGGGCGCGACGTTCCTGGCCTTCCGGACCGATCCAGATGATGCTGGGCGGGCCGGGTACCTGGTAGCGTTGCAGCAGTTCGCGGCTGGCCGGTGAGTCGGCGGTCACGTCCAGGCGCAACAGGTGCACTCCGGCCAGGCTGGCCCGCACATCGCCACGGGCAAATACCTGTTTCTCCATGACCTTGCACGACACGCACCAGTCGGCATAGTAGTCGAGCATTACCCACTGGCCGCGCGCCTTGGCGGCATCCAGTTCGCGTTGCAGGTCCTCGGGGCGGCTTACGGTGGTGAAGGTATCCGCGTTGTGCGGTGTCGCGCTCACGGCGGTGCCTACGGTAAAGGGTCGCAGCGGTTGCCATGGGTCGTCACCACCGGCGGCGGCACCGACCAGTAGCAGGCCGCCCCATAGCGCGCCAAGCAAGGGTACCGCGCGCAGTGCAGGCAGGCGCTGCAAGGCTGGCCAGGCGGCCCAGGCCAGCGCGATCAGCCAGGCACCGCTCAGCGCCAGCACCAGCGTTTCAGCCAGCAAGCTGCGCACGGTGTACAACGCCATGGCCAGGAACACGAAGCCGAACACGCCTTTGACGCGGTTCATCCAGGCGCCGGGGCGCGGCAGGTAACGGTTGCCCAGCGTCACCAGCAGCAACAGTGGCACACCCATGCCCAAACCCAGGGTGAACAGCACCAGACCGCCTTCGATGACATCGCCGCTCTGGGCGATGTACAGCAGCGCGCCGGCCAGTGGAGCTGTCATGCAGGGGCCCAGCAGCAACCCGGAAAGCGCGCCCAGCAGCGCGGCGCCGTACAGGTTGCCGCCACGGGTGCCTTGCCCGGCACGGTCCAGGCGGTCGCGCAGCGCGGCAGGCAGTTGCAGTTCGAATGCGCCGAACATGGGCAGGGCAAGGATCACGAACAGCCCCGCCAGGCTACCCAGCAACCAGGGTTGTTGCAGCCAGGCTTGCAGGCTGGCACCCAGCAGCGCGGCGACAACGCCAAGCGCCGCGTACACCAGCGCCATGCTCAGCACGTATACCCCCGCCAGTACCCAGCCACGGCGGACGCTTGCACCGTTGCCGAGTACCAACCCAGCCAGAATCGGCAGCATCGGCAACGAGCACGGGGTGAAGGCCAGCAACAGGCCAAGGCCGAAGAAGGCCAGCAGGCTCCAGGCCAGGCCAGCTTGCTGCAGGTTGCTGGCCAATGCCTGGTCGCTGGCCTGATCGGCCACGGCCGTGGCGCTGCCGCCAAGGTCTATGGCCGTGGTTTGTGGCGGGTAGCACAAGCCGGCATCGGCGCAGCCTTGCCAACCCAGGCGCAGCTCACCCTTGGCGCTGGCCGGGATCAGCAGCTCCAGTTGGTCGCGATACACCGCGCTGTCACCGAAAAACGCGTCGTGGTGGTTCAGGGCAGGGGGCAATTGTGGGTGTTGGTCGGCCGCCAGGCCGTCGAACTTCAGGCGCTTCTGGTAAAGGTAGTAGCCCTGCTTGATCTGGAAGAACAGGCGCATCTGGCCATCGGCCTGGCGGTCCTGGGTCAGGACGAAGGCCTGGTCGACCGGCAGAAAGTCGGGTTTGACGTCAAACGGGTTGGCCTGCAGCGGGCCAGCCAGGAGAAATGTCAGGAAGAGCAGGAGAACGCGCATGTCTTCGCCTTGGCAATGCTTGGGATGCAGCCATGCTGGCCTGGGTTTATTAACTAAGGGTTAACGTAGCCCAGCCGGCGCGACAACCCGCTATCGCCGCCGGAAAACCCAAGGTCCATAATCCCCTCTTAATCGCGCCATAGTGCAATGCCTGTTACACCATCCTGGGAGCCCCACCATGCACGTTCTGCTCTGCGAGGACGACGATCTGATCGCCAGCGGCATCTGCGCCGGCCTCACCGCCCAGGGCCTGACCGTGGACCGAGTGGCCAACGCAGCTGGCGCCCGTGCCATGCTCCAGGCCGCGCAGTTCGACGTCATGATTCTGGACCTGGGCCTGCCTGACGAAGACGGCCTGAAGTTGCTGCGTCGCCTGCGCCAGCAGGGCGAGAACTTGCCCGTGCTGGTGCTCACCGCGCGCGATGCGGTCACCGACCGGGTCGACGGCCTGCAGGCCGGTGCCGACGACTACCTGCTCAAACCCTTCGACCTGCGTGAGCTGGCTGCGCGTTTGCATACCCTGCTGCGACGGGTGGCCGGGCGCGCAGTGAATGTCATCGAGCATGGTCCGCTGCAGTATGACCCCAGCAGCTGCGAAGCGACCCTGGCCGGCAAATCGGTGGATCTGTCGCGGCGCGAGCAGGCCTTGCTCCAGGCGCTGCTGCAGAACCCCGGTCGGGTGTTGTCCAGCGAGCAGCTCAAGGATTGCGTGTACGGTTTTAGCGACGAGGTCGAAAGCAACGCATTGAACGTGCATATCCATCACCTGCGTCGCAAGCTCGGCAATGGCATCGTCGAAACCGTGCGTGGCCTGGGTTACCGTCTGGGGCCGGCCCAGGCGCCTGAAGAGGTTGCGCCATGAGCCTGCGCGTGCGCCTGAGCCTGATCCTGGGCAGCGCTTTCATTATCATCTGGGCCTTGGCTGCCGCCTGGATGCTGCGAGACCTGCGCCAGCAGATGATGTTCTCCCTCGACCAGCGCCTGGTGGCGTCTGCGCGGATGGTCGCCGGCCTGGTCGACCAGTTGCCGCAGCCTCTGACCGCCAAGGGCGAAGATGCACATTTTTCGGCCGATCAGTTCAGCGTGCCGGACGGCATGGCCTGCCAGGTCAGTTCGCTGCGAGGGGAGATTCTCGCCAGCAACCACAAGCACGACGGCGCCATGGATGACCAGCGCAGTGGTTTTCGCGATCAGACCATCGACGGAGCTTCGTGGCGTACCTTCACCTATAACCACGGCGACATACGTATCACCACCGCCGATCGCCATCAGGAGCGTGAGGCGCTGAACCAGTCGATTCTGCTGGCGGCATCAGCGCCGGTATTGATGGCATTGCTCGGCAGCCTGGGCTTGCTGTGGATCGGTTTGGGCAAGGGCCTGGAGCCGCTCAACCGCATGCGCGATGCCTTGCGCAGGCGTCGCGCCGACAGTGTCGAGCCGCTTCAGGTGGCGGGCTTGCCCAGCGAATTGCAACCTTTGCTGGAGACGCAGAACCAGCTGTTCCTGCGCATCGCCCAGACCATCGAGCGCGAGCGGCGCCTGACCGATGATGCCGCCCATGAACTGCGCAGCCCGCTGACCGCCATCAAGACCCACCTGCAGGTGGCGCGGATGACCGATGGCGCGGTTCGCGAGCAAGCGCTGGAGCACGCCGAGCAGGGCACTGACCGCATGCACCGCACGCTGGAGCAACTGCTGATGCTGGCCCGGGTGGAAGGCAGCCTGTCATTCGAGGATGGCGTGCAGTGCAGCGCCGAGCAAGTGGCCCGCCAAGCGGTGCAGGATGCTGGGGGAGGGGACAATCGGCGCATCGTCTTGCGCCTGCCCGATGAAGCCGCGCAGATCTACCTGGGCATGCCCGCGCCGCTGGCCGTGGCGGCGCTGCGCAACCTGCTGGACAACGCCCTGCGCCATGGCGGTGAGGCGGCGGTGGAGCTGGATGTCCACATGGCCGATGGACAGGTGGGTTTCATGGTCCGCGACCACGGGCCGGGCATTGCCGAGCAGGACCTGGAGCACCTGACCGAGCGTTTCTGGCGCACTGGCAAGAGCGGCGGCTGCGGGTTGGGGCTGGCCATCGTGCAGGCGATCGTTCAGCGTTGTGCCGGCAGCCTCAGGTTCGACAGTCGCAGCGATGGGCTGCGGGTGCTGCTGCAGGTGCCAGCACGCTCGGGTAGCTGATCTTCCTTGGTCTCATCGCCGGCTTGCCGGCGATGAGACCGTCGAACCCTGCACAATTTCGCACATCAAACGCTAAATCCTCCTCGCGCCAAAGCGTTTCCCAAGCGACTACTACCCGACACACATCCGGTTACAGGGGCGTGACGGGGTACATTCGCTTGCTTGCGAGGATTTACCGATGTCGACCGCTTCCAGCCTTGCCCAGGTCCTACCGACCAGCGCGCCGCAACCCCTGTATGAGTTCGCCGATTCCCCTTTGCTGCAGCGCCAGCAACAGCAGGAATCCAATGCCCGCAGCTATCCACGACGCCTGCCGCTGGCGCTCAAGCGCGCCCGTGGCATTCACGTCGAGGACATTGAAGGCCGCCAGTTCATCGACTGCCTGGCCGGAGCCGGCACCTTGGCCCTGGGTCACAATCACCCGGTGGTGATCGAAGCGATCCAGCGCGTGCTGGCTGACGAACTGCCGCTGCACACCCTGGACCTCACCACCCCGGTCAAGGACCGCTTCGTCCAGGACCTGTTCGGCGTGCTGCCAGAGGCGCTGCGCCGTGAAGCGAAAGTGCAGTTCTGCGGCCCGACCGGCACCGATGCGGTGGAAGCGGCCCTGAAACTGGTACGTACGGCCACCGGACGCAGTACGGTGCTGGCGTTTCACGGTGCCTACCATGGCATGAGCCAGGGTGCGCTGAGCCTGATGGGCAGCCACGGCCCGAAACAGCCCTTGGGCGCGCTGCTGGGGAATGGCGTGCAGTTCATGCCGTACCCCTACGATTACCGCTGCCCCTTCGGCCTGGGCGGCGAGGCAGGGGTGAAAGCCAACCTGCATTACCTGGAAAACCTGCTGCTCGACCCGGAAAGCGGTGTGCCGTTGCCTGCCGCAGTCATTCTGGAAGTGGTGCAAGGCGAGGGCGGGGTGATTCCGGCCGATATCGAATGGCTCAAGGGTGTACGCCGCATCACCGAGCAGGCCGGCGTGGCGCTGATCGTCGATGAAATCCAGAGTGGTTTCGCCCGTACCGGGCGAATGTTCGCCTTCGAACACGCCGGCATCGTTCCGGATGTGGTGACCCTGTCCAAAGCCATCGGCGGCAGCCTGCCGCTGGCGGTGGTGGTGTACCGCAACTGGCTGGACACCTGGAAGCCAGGCGCCCATGCCGGTACTTTCCGTGGCAACCAGATGGCCATGGCAGCGGGCTCGGCGGTGATCAACTACCTGAGCGAGCACCGTCTGGCCGAACATGCTGACGCCATGGGGCAGCGCCTGCGAGGCCATCTGCTGCGTCTGCAGCGGGACTGCCCGCAATTGGGCGATATTCGTGGCCGCGGTCTGATGCTGGGGGTGGAACTGGTCGACCCGCATGGCCGGGCCGATGCGCTGGGCCACCCGCCGGCCCACCGCGAACTGGCGCCGAAGGTGCAGCGCGAATGCCTCAAGCGTGGGCTGATTCTGGAGTTGGGTGGGCGTCATGGAGCGGTAGTGCGCTTCCTGCCGCCGCTGATCATCAGCGCCGAACAGATCGACGAGGTCGCCCAGCGATTCGCCGAGGCTTTGGCTGCGGCGCTCTGATAGTGCCTTGGGCTGCATGGCAGCCCCTTCGCCGGTAAGCCGGCGACTACAGGCGCGATACAGGGTGTACGGCACCCGAAACCATCACTCGAACGAACGCCCCCGACGCCAGTAGCCCATCAGCGTCAGGCAGGCGCGATCCATGTGTCGGTCGTTGATCAGGTGCCGACGGACCTGCATCACCGTGGCGGACTCCCCGGCTACCCACGCATAGAAATCACCGTGTCGTGCCTGGGCCAGCTCCCAGGGCCGGCGTTGCTCGATGTCGATCGCTTCCAGATGACAGGCCGTGCCCAGTGTCTTTACCTGCGGGAGGTCGGCCAGGTGCTCGACGGCATGACGCAGGGCGGCCCCGGGCTCGCTGCCCAGTGCGTCGCGCGGCAGCCAGTGAAGATGGGTATCGCGGGGGCATTGGAGGTCCAGGCAGTCCGCTTGCAAAGGTACTTCTATGAATGCCTGCACCTTCGCTGGCTGCTGGGTTGCGGCCAGGTCTTCGAGGATGCACGCGATGGCCGGCAGGGCGGTCTCGTCGCCCGCCAGCAGCACGCGGCTGACGCCGGCAGGTGGGTTCCACTCGTAACCGCCGGGGTCCTTGGGGTAGGCCAGGTTGGGCGCCAGCATCTGCAAGCAGTCACCGCTGCGGGCGCGGGTCGCCCAGGCTGAGGCGGGGCCGTTGACGCCGTGCATGACGAAGTCGATGTCCACCTGCGCCTGGGCCCGGCGCAGGGCTCGAATGGTGTAGGTGCGCATCGGCGGGCGGGAGGCCTCCGGGAGCTGTTTGCGCGCCTCGTTCCAGTGACTGTCATGGGGCAGGGCCGGCAGGCTGCCGTCCGCCGCGGGGAAGAACAGCTTGACCCGCTGGTCGGGCCCGGCGCAGTTCATGCTGGCCACATCGGGCCCGGTGAACACCAGGCGGCACAGTGAAGGGCTCAGCTCGATCCTGTGCACCAGTTGCAGGTCGAACAGCCGGTAGGGGCTGGGTTTCTGCCCCAGCCCGCCAGCCAGTTTGCGCAGGCCGCGCTGCATGGCGCTGGCGAGGGAGGAGGGGGTGGCCATGGTCGGTCCTTTGGCATCGGGTTCACCGAGTGGACGAGTCGTGCGCCCGGCAATTTAACCGTTACGCGGCCCACCGAGAGGCCGGCGCTAATTTTTCCGGTCTGGGTTCGTTCTATAGGGACGACCTGTCATCGGGTCATTCGACCCACGCTCCGGATGCCAAGAAATGAATGCTGAAGACGCCCTGAAACTCGCTCGCCGGTTCATCGGTCTGCCCGTGGAAAAACGCCAGGTATTTCTGGCGGCGTTGCGCAAGGAAGGGGTGGACTTCTCCCAGTTCCCGATTCCCTGTGATGTGCCTGCCGAAGACCGCCAAGCCCTGTCCTTTGCCCAGCAGCGGATGTGGTTTCTCTGGCACCTGGACCCACACAGCGGCGCCTATAACCTGCCGGCTGCGGTACGCCTGAAGGGCGTGCTCAACCGTCAGGCCCTCGAGCAGGCCTTCGCCAGCCTGGTCGAGCGTCACGAAACCCTGCGTACGGTGTTCCGCCAGATGCCGGACGACAGCCTGTGCCAGGTCCCGTGCGAGCAGGCGTTGAGCATTGCCTGGCGCGACCTCGGCCAATGGTCGCCCGAGCAGCGCGAAGCCGAAGTCGCGGCCGAGGCCGAAGCCCAGGCGCTGCAGCCGTTCGACCTGGCCCAGGGCCCGCTGCTGCGGGTGCGCCTGTTGCGTCTTGACGAGCAGGAGCACGTGCTGCTGCTGACCCTGCACCATATCGCCTCCGATGGCTGGTCGATGAGCGTGCTGATCGATGAATTCTGCCGTTTCTACGACGCACACGACCAAGGCATCCAGCCGCAACTGGCGGCGCTGCAGGTCCAGTACAGTGACTACGCCCTGTGGCAACGTCGCTGGCTGGAGGCAGGCGAACAGCAACGCCAGTTGGATTACTGGAAGGCGCAGTTGGGCGACGAACACCCGGTGCTGGAACTGCCCACCGACCACCCGCGCCCAGTGCAGCCGACCTACCAGGGCCGTCGCCATGAACTGACCCTCGATGCGCAGTGGGTCGAGCAGGCGCGCGCGCTGGCGCGGCAGCAGGGGGTGACCCTGTTCATGCTGCTGTTGGGGGCTTTCAACATTGTCCTGCACCGCTACAGCGGCCAGGGCGACTTGCGCATCGGCGTACCCATTGCCAACCGCAATCGCAACGAAGTCGAGGGTCTGATCGGTTTCTTCGTCAACACCCAGGTGCTGCGCACCCGGCTGGATGGCATGACCACGGTGGCCGAGCTGCTGGCCCAAATCAAAGCCGCCTCGATGGGCGCCCAGGACCACCAGGACCTGCCGTTCGAATGCCTGGTCGATGCCCTCAAGCTCGAACGCAGCCTGAGCTACAACCCCCTGTTCCAGGTGATGTACAACCACCAGCCGGAAGTGGCCGACGTCACTCGCCTGAACGTCGGTCAGGGCCTGGAACTGAGCGTCATCGAATGGGAAAGCCGCACCACCCAGTTCGACCTGAGCCTGGACACCTACGAGCAGGGGGGGCGGCTCAATGCGGCCTTCACCTATGCCTGCGACCTGTTCCAGGCAGCCACCATCGAGCGCTTTGCACGGCACTGGCTGCGGGTGTTGCAGGCGATGGTCGGCAACCCGGGCCAACGTATCGGGGAGATCGCCCTGCTGGACGAGCAGGAACACCGCCAGGTGGTCGAAGGTTGGGGGCGCAACGAGGCCCGATACCCGAACGAGCTGACAGTGCATGAGCTGTTCCAGGCCCAGGCGGCGCGCGCGCCAGACGCGGTCGCTTTGATCTTCGAGGGCCGGCGACTGACCTACGGCGAGCTCAACGCCCAGGTCAATCGACTGGCCCGAACCCTGGTCGAGCGCGGTGTGGGTCGCGAGGTACTGGTGGGCATCGCCCTCGAGCGAGGCCTGGACATGATGGTCGGCTTGCTGGCGGTACTCAAGGCTGGAGGCGGCTATGTGCCGCTCGACCCGCAATACCCGGCCGACCGCCTGCAATGCATGATCGAGGACAGCGGCAGCCGCCTGATACTGACCCAGGACAGCCTGTTGCAGCGCTTGCCGTTGCCACAGGGCGTGCAGACTCTGTGCCTGGACCACGACCAAGCCTGGGCTCACGACGACGACAGCGACCTGCCCAACCTGGCCCTGGCCGACAACCTCGCCTACGTCATGTTCACCTCTGGCTCCACCGGCCGGCCCAAGGGCGTCGGTATCAGCCACCGTGCCTTGGTGCGCCACGCCCACGTGTCGCTGGGTTTTTTCAACCTCAGCGCCGCTGACCGGGTGCTGCAGTTCGCGACCTTCAACTTCGACGGCTTCGTCGAGCAGCTTTACCCGGCCCTGATCTGCGGCGCCTCGGTCGTGATCCGCGGCAGCGAAATCTGGGACAGCGAAACCCTCTACCGCCAGCTGATCGAGCAGCGCATCAGCGTGATGGACCTGACCACAGCCTACTGGCACATGCTGGCCAAGGAGTTCGCCGCGGTCGGCCCGCGTGATTACGGCG
Source organism: Pseudomonas taiwanensis DSM 21245 (assembly GCF_000425785.1). Lineage (GTDB taxonomy): Bacteria > Pseudomonadota > Gammaproteobacteria > Pseudomonadales > Pseudomonadaceae > Aquipseudomonas > Aquipseudomonas taiwanensis. The sequence continues at coordinate 4,984 of NZ_AUEC01000047.1, read as the reverse complement.
TGCTGCGCCAGGTACATGGCGGCGGTGAGGCAATGCCGCCGGAAGGGTTGTTGGCCTGGCGTCAGGCCGGACTGGGCCATGTGCGTCTGCTCAATACCTATGGCCCGACCGAAGCGACGGTTACCGCCACCACCCTGGATTGCGACGACTATGTAAGCGGCCAGCGGCCGATTCCGCTGACCTTGCCGATCGGCACCGTGCTGCCCGGGCGCAACATCCTGGTGCTCGACGACAACGGTCTGCCGGCACCGGTGGGTGTAGTCGGCGAACTGGTGATCGGTGGCGAACTGCTGGCGCGGGGTTACTTCCAGCGCCCAGGCCTGAGCGCCGAGCGTTTCATTCCCGACCCCTACGGTGGGTGCGGTGCGCGCCTGTACCGCACCGGCGATTTGGCTCGGTTCAACGCCGAAGGGGTGATCGAGTACGCCGGCCGGATCGATCACCAAGTGAAGATCCGAGGTTTCCGCATCGAGCTGGGCGAGATCGAAGCCCGGCTGCTGGAGCGCGCAGAAGTCGCCGATGCCTTGGTGCTGGCGCTGCCGGGGGCCAACGGCCTGCAACTGGTCGGCTACGTGGTGCCGACCGACCGCGGGTTGGTCGATGCAGGCCCAGCCCCCCAAGCTGCGCTGCGTGAAACCATCCGCATTGGTTTGCAAGAGCAGCTGCCCGACTACATGGTGCCGACACAGGTGCTATTGCTCGCCCAGTTGCCCCTTAGCCCCAATGGCAAGCTCGACCGCAAGGCCCTGCCACGCCCCGACACCCGCCAGCTGCAGCATGACCATGTTGCACCGCGCACCGCGCTGGAACAGCAAATTGCGGGCATCTGGCAGGATGTGCTCAAGCGTGAGCAGGTGGGCATCACCGACAACTTCTTCGAGCTGGGCGGCGATTCGATCATGTCGATCCAGGTGGTCAGCCGAGCGCGCCAGGGCGGGTTGCTGTTCACCCCAAAGGACCTGTTCCAGCACCAGACCGTGCAGGGGCTGGCCAGTGTCGCTCGTCGCAGTGAGGCGTGTGCGGTGGTCGACCAGGGGCCAGTTCACGGGCCGCTTGGCTTGTTGCCGATCCAGAGCGATTTCTTTGCCCAGGCGATTCCGGCGCGCCATCACTGGAACCAGGCGTTGCTGCTGCAGCCGAAACAGGCATTGCAGGCAGGGGCCTTGCGCCAGGCACTGGGCGCGATCGTCAACCATCACGATGCCCTGCGTTCGCGTTTCGTGGCGCAGGACGGGCGCTGGCAGGCGCAGATCGCCGAGCCGAGCGCGTGCGCTGATGACCTGTTGTGGTGCCGTGAAGGCCTCAGCGTCGAGCAGCTTGGTGAAGTGAACAGTCAGGCGCAGGCCAGTCTGAACCTTGCCCAGGGGCCAATGCTGCGTGCCGTGTTGGCGACCTTGAACGATGGCAGCCAGCGCCTGTTGCTGGCGATTCATCACCTGGTGGTGGACGGGGTGTCCTGGCGCATCCTGCTGGAGGACTTGCAGCAGGCCTATACCCAGCTGATCCAGGGCCGCTCGCCGCAACTGCCGGCCAAGACCAGTTCGCTCCAGACCTGGGCCGAGCGCCTGCACGCTCTCGCCCAGGCACCGGCCATGCAGGAAACACTGGGCTATTGGACCGACCTACTGAGTGATGTCCCGCTCGACCTGCCCTGCGATCGCCCACAGGGTAGCGTGCAAAGCCGTCATCGCCAGGTCGTGCGCAGCCGCCTCGACCGCGAGGGCACCCGCCAGTTGCTGCAACAGGCGCCTGCCGCCTACCGCACTCAGGTCAACGACCTGCTGCTGACCGCCCTGGCCCGTACCCTGCGTGGTTGGACTGGCCAGAGCGACGTGCTGATCCAGCTCGAAGGCCATGGTCGTGAAGACCTGTTCAACGATGTCGACCTGAGCCGCACCGTTGGCTGGTTCACCAGCCTGTTCCCGCTGCGTTTGACCGCCCACGAGGACCTGGGCACCTGCCTCAAGGGCATCAAGGAACAGCTGCGCGGCGTACCGGCCAAGGGGCTGGGCTTCGGCGTACTGCGCTACCTGGGGGCGCAGCCTGGGTGCGATGTGCTGGCAACCTTGCCGCAGCCGCGCGTGACCTTCAACTACCTGGGGCAGTTCGACGCCAGCTTCGACGCTGATGCGCTGTTGCTGCCGGCCCGTGAGAGCGCGGGTGCCGAATTGAGCGAAGACGCGCCGCTGGGCAACTGGCTGGAAGTGGAGGGCCAGGTCTACGACGGTGAGTTGGAAATGCGCTGGACTTTCAGCGGCGAGCAGTTCGACACGGCCACCATCGACCGCGTGGCCGCGGATTTCGATAGGCAGTTGCGTGCGGTGGTCGAGCATTGCTGTCAGCCCGAGGTCATGGGCCTCACGCCGTCCGACTTCCCGCTGGCGAACATCGACCAGGCCCAGCTGGATGCGCTACCCGTGCCCGCCAGCCAGATCGAGGACATCTACCCGCTTTCGCCGATGCAGCAGGGCATGCTGTTCCATAGCCTGCTGCAGCAGGGCAGTGGTGAGTACATCAACCAGTTGTGCGTGGATGTCGACGGCCTTGAGGTCGAGCGTTTTCGTGCTGCCTGGCAGGCGGCGATGGACAGCCATGACATCCTGCGCAGTGCCTTTGCCTGGCAAGGCGCTGGGCAGCAGTTGCAGATCATCCACCGCCAGCTGCCGCTGGATTTCAACCGCCTCGACTGGCGGGGTCGTGACGACCTGGCAGCCGCCCTGCAAGTGCTGGCCGAGCAGGACCGCGCCCGAGGTTTCGATCTGTCGTGTCCCGGCCTGCTGCGCCTGACCCTAGTGCGTACCGGCGAGCACAGTCATCACCTGATGTTCACCCACCACCACATCCTTATGGACGGCTGGAGCAGTTCGCAGTTGCTGGGCGAGGTAATGCAGCGTTACCACGGCCAGGCGTCTGAGCGCCCGGTTGGGCGTTACCGCGACTACATCCAGTGGCTGCAACAGCGCGATGCGCGGAGCAGCGAACGCTTCTGGAAAGAACGTCTGGCGGCATTCGAGGCGCCGACGCTGTTGGCCAAGGCAGGCGACGAGCCGGCTAGCGGCAGCGGCCACGCACTGTTCCATCATGATTTCGACACGGTCGCGACGCAGCGCCTGAACGCCTTCGCCCGGCAGCAGAAAGTCACCCTCAACACCCTGGTTCAAGCGGCCTGGCTGTTGCTGTTGCAGCGGTACACCGGCCAGGACTGCGTGACCGTCGGCACGACCGTAGCCGGTCGCCCGGCCGACTTGCCTGGCGTGGAGCGCCAGTTGGGCCTGTTCATCAACACCCTGCCGCTGGCCGCCAGCCCGCGTGCGCAACAGACCGTGGCGCAATGGTTGCGCGGCCTGCAGGACCTCAGCCTGGCCATGCGCGAGCATGAGCACAGCGCGCTGTTCGAAGTGCAAGGTTGGGTCGGTCACAGCGGCGAGGCGCTGTTCGACAACATTCTGGTGTTCGAGAACTTCCCGGTCTCCGAGGCGCTGGAGCATGGGGCGCCGCAGGGCCTGCGCTTTGGCCCGGCCAGGCACAGCGACCTGACCAGCTATCCGCTGACCCTGGGGGTCACCTTGGGCGAGCGACTGGCGCTGCACTACAGCTTCGACCTGGCGCACTTCACTGCGCAGCGCATTCGCCGTATCAACGACCATATGGCCCAGTTGCTGGTCGCCCTGGCGCAGGATGCGCAGCGCACACTGGGCGAGCTGGACATGCTTGCGCCGCTCGAACAAGCGCAGGTGGTCGAACAGTGGAACGCCACCTTCGTCGATTACCCGTCGGATACCTGCGTCCACAACCTGATCGAAGCTCAGGCGCAGAACACCCCGGATGCGGTTGCGCTGGTGTTCGGCGACCGCCAGCTGAGCTATCGCGAGCTGGACCAGCAGGCTAACCAGCTGGCGCACCGACTGATCGAGCAGGGCGCAGGCCCTGACGTACTGGTGGGCATCGCCGCCCAGCGCAGCGTGGAGATGGTCCTTGGCCTCCTGGCGGTGCTCAAGGCCGGCGCTGCCTATGTGCCGCTGGACCCTGAGTACCCGCGCGAGCGGCTGGCCTATATGTTCGAGGACAGCGGTATCGCATTGCTGCTGACTCAAACCGAGCTACTGCCACAACTGCCGCTGCCAGCAGGCTTGCCCACCTTGTGCCTCGACAAGCAGGGGCACCTGGGCTACCCGCTGATGGCGCCACAGGTGCAGCCGCAGCCAGAAAACCTGGCCTACGTGATCTACACCTCCGGCTCCACCGGCAAACCCAAGGGCGCCGGCAACCGTCACAAGGCCCTGAGCAACCGCCTGTGCTGGATGCAGCAGGCCTATGGCCTGGATGCCACGGATGCCGTGCTGCAGAAAACCCCGTTCAGTTTCGATGTGTCGGTGTGGGAGTTCTTCTGGCCACTGATGGTCGGCGCCCGCCTGGTCGTTGCCGCGCCGGGCGATCACCGCGAGCCGGCGCGCCTGGTGCGGTTGATCGAGCAGCAGGGCATCACCACGCTGCACTTCGTGCCGTCGATGCTGCAGGTGTTCCTGCAGGATGAAGGGGTGTCGCGCTGCACCAGCCTGTCGCGCATCGTGTGCAGTGGCGAGGCATTGCAGGTCGATGCCCAGCAGCAGGTGTTCGCCAAGCTGCCCAACGCTGCACTGTACAACCTGTATGGCCCGACCGAGGCCGCCATCGACGTGACCCACTGGACCTGCCGCGACGAAGGCCTGGACAGCGTGCCCATCGGCCAGCCGATCGCCAACCTCAGCGCCTACGTGCTGGCCGACGATCTGTCGCCGCTGCCAGCGGGGCTGGTGGGTGAGCTGTACCTGGGTGGCGAAGGCCTGGCGCGAGGCTACCACCGCCGTCCGGGGCTGACCGCCGAGCGCTTCGTCGCCAGCCCGTTCGGCACCGGCCAGCGCCTGTACCGCACCGGCGACCTGGCCCGCCAGCGCGCCGACGGGGTGATCGAGTACAGGGGGCGCATCGACCACCAGGTGAAGAT
>NZ_AUEC01000046.1 GCF_000425785.1 Pseudomonas taiwanensis DSM 21245 | reverse complement strand
ACGGGGAGGTAGTTTTTCCGCCAGTCCTTATTGATCGACACCCCACGAAACCCTCCAGCGTCGCACGTGGGGTCCGATTCGTGCCTGTACCACGCCACGCCGTGATAGGAAAAGTTCGGCGGCAACTCACCTATCAACGTAAAGGTATTGGTCTTGTCATCACCGCAACCAGCCAGTAGCGCCACAACGCCAAGCCCTAGAATATGTTTTCCTGCCCTGGCAGTATTAACGCCCAACTTCATCCATCACTCCTCACAACCTGGGTAAATTGTGCAACGCCTACCATCAGGCATGGTAAATTCGCTGAAATCGGTGTGATTTCCGTTGCAGTACCCTCTAACATCCTCAGGCCCCCTTCCCTTACATCGTTTCCAACCATTTGGAAACTTAACCCATGTATCTCCCCAAGACGGACGCTCTTCACCACCCACTCGAATATTCATCCGCACCGTTTTCCCTGGTAGCTGATCGAGCGTATACGCCGCAAAGGGATGGCCCAAACCACGTTCTCCGCGCTCATTGTCTTTTCTGCATGCCAGCAACTTGCGTATCACCCGATCCCTCCCCATCGTCCTGAACATCCACTCACACACCCCAAAGAAAACATCTTCGTTCGTCTCATTGAATTCACGATGGTACTTTTCCTCCAACACTTCATAGATCCCGATATTTGCCGGATCCCCAGTTATTTCATAAATCGTATCTCCATACTTTGCACGTATCTTCAACTCCAAATGCCGCACCACCATCGGGCAACCCTTGACCACCTTGCGAATTTCGATGGTCGTCACGGGGAGGTAGTTTTTCCGCCAGTCCTTATTGATCGACACTCCACGAAACCCTCCGGCGTCGCACGTGGGGTCGGATTCGTGCCTGTACCACGCCACGCCGTGATAGGAAAAATTCGGCGGCAACTCACCTATCAACGTAAAGGTATTGGTCTTGTCATCACCGCAACCAGCCAGTAGCGCCATGCCGCCAAGCCAGCACAACTGTTTAATCATCCGTTGAGCACTCATGCTCCCTGACCTCTCGTTTCGTCAGCCCACCGTGCGATAGCGCAACCGGTGCAGATGCATCTGCGGACTTTCCCCAGCCTGTGGCCCCCACTCCTCTGGCAACACCAACCCCGGCATACTCAGGCTCTGCACCAGCAAGAACTCGCGTTGCTGCGGCGTCTCCCAGCCCCAGGCGCGGGCACGCGCCAGTTGCGTACGCAACCAATCAGGGTGACCAGGGGGTTCGAACACCTTCAGGTAGGCCGCGAAGTGGTGGGCCAGGAGGAATCGATGTGCATTGGCCAGCAACACCGCTTCGCTGCCTGAGCCGTGCGCCAGCCAAACAGGCGCTGTCGGCAAGGGATGATCACCGGGCAACGGGTTGTCGACCTGCGCCCACCGCTGCCCGTCCCAGTAGCAGATGCTGATGGCCTGCCCCAGGTAGGCAGGCAGGGCAGCCGAGGGCAACCGCTGCAAGGCCGCCGCCAGAATGCGGTTGTCATGGAAGCGGTACAGCGCCTGCTGCGGTCGCTGGCCGATCAACAGCCGCGCCCGCCAATGCGCAGCCCAGGCGGCCAGCGCATCGGGGGCCAGGCTGGCCAGCCAGCCCCAATGCCGTTGTGGCTGATCCAGCAGCGCCTGAACGGTCTTCGCCTCGGGCTCGCCAATCAAGAAGCAACTCGGCCCCAGGGTCGCCATGTGCGCCACTTCGGTCTGGGCATAAAACGCACACCAGCGCTCGCTCGGCAGGCACGCCAGCAGGGACGTGCGCTCGTCGAAGCCGCTGTCCAGCACCAAGGCAATCTCGCGACCGCAGGCGCGCTGCTGCGCCATCCAGGCCCGAGGCGATACCGCGCTCATTGCACACCTCCCAACGCCGCCACGCCTTCGCGGCAGCCCTCGCAAACCGGGCAATAGGCCGCTCCGAGTAACCGGCTCTGCTGCATCAACGCCGCTTGCGTCGGCGCCATGCTCGCCGGCAATGCCCCCGGTACCTGTACGCCACCCCCCTGCCCTGGCGACAAGGGGTTGGCGACGAGACTGGCAGCCGGCACGCCACCAAGCTGAACGGGACTGCTGGCGAAGATCCCGGCGCCATTGATGACCAGGTGCTGACCTGCGACTCTCAGGGTGATACTCGCCCCACCCTCCACGACCACCTCACGCTCCGCCGACAGCTGCATTTGCTGACCGGCATGCTGGGCGAGCACGGTGCCGACCCGGACCTGACGACCCAGGTCGACGGTCAGGTGATCGCTGGAGCGCAGCAGGACACGGCGGTCGCCGCCGACCGTGCACCCTGCCTCGGCCTCCAGCGTGACGTGGCTGTCGCCCTTGACCAGCACCTGCTGGCGGTTGCCGACCTCCAGCAGGCTGTCATGCTCGACCCATTGCTCGAAATCGCGCTGTGCGCGCAGGTACAGCAATTCGTTGCCGTCGCGGTCATCCATGGCCAACTCGTTGTAGCCACCGCTGCCTCCCAGGCTGCGACTGCGCAAGACGGTACGGGCCTTGGCGTCCGGCAGCGCATACGGTGAAGGGTGCAGGCTGTCGGGCAGACACCCGCTGACCACTGGTTGGTCCGGGTCGCCATCGAGAAAGCTCACCACCACTTCCATACCGACCCGCGGCAAGCACACCACACCATGACGATCACCGGCCCAACTCGACATCACCCGCAGCCAGCAGCTGCTGTGTTCGTTGCCCTGGCCTTCACGGTCCCAGTAAAACTGCACCTTGACCCGTCCCAGTTCGTCGCAGTACACCTCCTCGCCCTTGGGCCCGGTCACCCGCGCGGCCTGGCAACCAGGCATGCGCGGCGGGGGACGGGTCATGGCCGGACGGTAGATGACGTCCCAGGGCGTGGCAGTGAAGTGATTGGCATAGCGCGGCGCTTCGCTGACGGCCCCCTCCTGGCCACCGTTCTCCTCCAATACCTGTGGCTGACGCCCCTCATGGCGTAGGCTGGTCAGCAGCCACAGGTCGTTGAAGTCAGCGCGGGGGTGGCCCGTCAGGCTCATCAAGTGGCCACTGACCAGGAGAGGTTCATCACTGTCGCCCTGGGCCTGGCGGTGGTCGACCCGGCAACGCTCCAGGGCACGCTTGCTCATCGTGCTGCCACGGCGCTGCTCCAACGTCTGGCGCAGGCCGCCCGGGTAGGCGTAAAACTCGATATCCGGCGCACGTAGCCCGGTATTGCTACGGCTGGCATAGGCCAGCGGCGCAGCGGCCTTGCGAAAGTCATGGTCGCGCAGTTCCACGCGGCTTACCGTGGTCTGCACCGCCACACTGAATGCCTGGATGACCGGCCAGTCGGGTTGCAGCCCGGCGGGCGGCACGAACGGGACCGCGGTGGCCAGTTTCGGGAAATAGGACTGGTGATCGGCGAACACCACCCGATGCCCCTGCGGCGAATGGACGAAGTGGTAATGAATGCCCTCTTCCTGGCACAACCGCTCGACGAAGGCCAGGTCGCTCTCTGCGTATTGCACGCAGTAATCGCGGGGCGGTGATGGCTCGGCGAGGTGAAAATGGTAGGCGTCGGACAGTATGCCGTGCTCTTCGAGCAGGCGGGCGACCACCTGAGCAACCGTGCGGCCCTGGAAGATGCGGTGGTTGCGACGCAGTCCCAGGCGGGCCATTTGCGGCTCTAGCCTGGCGTGGTAGTGGGTCAGGCGCTTGCCGCTGGCACCCTGACGCAAGCGCGAAATCACGCCATGCACACCGCTGCCCCGTGTGTCGAAGGCGAGAAACGCCTGCTGGTTGAGCAGTGTTTCCAACGGCAGGTCGGCGCGCTCGCTGACCAGTTCGATATCGAAAGAGAACAGGCTGCTGATGCCTTCGCCGCCGCTGAAGGCCAGCACGCGCATGTCATCGGGCAACCTGTCCGCAAGAAAGCGAATTGCCCCGTAGCCATATGACTTGAACATCCGATGTCCTTTGATGTGGGTTGGACCAATGCCTGTCAATCGGCAAAGACCGGAACCTACCAAGAACATCCGCGAATATATGTAGGACGCTTCACTACTGAATGTAGGATTGATCTAAATCCGCCCAACAACCGGCTTGGCGCAGAGGCGGCGGCTCGGCCAACGCTTGCTACCCGGTGGCAGATGAATTTTTCTTAAATTCCGGGCAGTCTATTCTTTGGCACAATCCAGTCTCCATTCGCCGCCCAGGAACCAGCATGCCACGCGTACTGACCATCGAAGACGACGCCGTCACCGGCCAGGAAATCGTCGCCGAACTCACCAGCCACGGCCTGGAAGTGGATTGGGCCGACAATGGCCGTGAAGGCCTGGCCAAGGCCATTGCCGGTGGTTATGACCTGATCACCCTGGACCGCATGCTGCCCGAGGTCGACGGCCTGACCATCGTCACCACCCTGCGCAACCTGAAGATCGCCACGCCGATCCTGATGATCAGCGCCCTGTCCGATGTCGACGAGCGGGTACGTGGCCTGCGCGCCGGCGGGGATGACTACCTGACCAAGCCGTTCGCATCGGATGAAATGGCCGCGCGGGTCGAAGTGCTGCTGCGGCGCAACAGCGTGCCCATGACCCAGACCCGCCTGCAGGTCGCCGACCTGGAGCTGGACTTGATCAGCCACGAGGCACGTCGCGGCGAGCAGACCCTCAACCTGCTGCCCACCGAGTACAAGTTGCTGGAGTACCTGATGCGCCACGCCGGCCAAGTGATCACGCGGATGATGATTTTCGAAGAAGTCTGGGGGTACCACTTCGACCCTGGCACCAACCTGATCGACGTCCACATCGGCCGTCTGCGCAAGAAGATCGACTCACCCGGCCAGTCGCCGCTGATCCGTACCGTACGGGGCTCCGGCTATGCCATTGCTGAACCCGTCTAAGGGCTGGAGCTCGTCCACCAGCCGCCTGCTGGCGCTGTACAGCTTCCTGTTCGTGGCCTGGAGTTGCATCCTCATGGGGGTGCTGTACTTCGAGGTGTCCAGTTACCTGAACAAGCTCACTCGCCATTCCATGCTGCAGCGCCAGCACTTGTTCGCGCACATGAGCGGCAAGCAACTGGACGATGCCCTGATCGCCAGCCAAGCCTTCGAAGAGCGCAGTTTCGACGCCTATGGCCTGTTCGACGCGCAGCTCAACCCGATTGGCGGGCGTATTCGCGCCATACCTCAGGAACTTGGGCTGGACGGCAAGGTGCATGAGCTCAAGCGCTGCCTGGATGCCGATGACCCGCACATGCCGCGAGACAGCTGCGATGCCGTGGCCATCAAGGTGCAGGATGGCCGCTGGCTAGTGCTGGTGCGCGACAATGGCTCGTTGTTCGTGGTCACCCGGATCATCCTGCATGCCTTGCTTTGGGGCATCTCGCTGACCCTGATCCCAGGCTTCGCTGGCTGGTACCTGCTGCGCCGCCGCCCTCTCAAGCGCATACGCGCGATCCAGGCCCAGGCCGAACTGATCGTCGCCGGCGACCTTACCCACCGCCTGCCGCTGTCGGCACGGCGTGACGAGCTGGATATGCTGGCGGCCATCGTCAATGCCATGCTCGACCGTATCGAGCGGCTGATGCACGAGGTCAAGGGCGTGTGTGACAACATTGCCCATGACCTGCGCACGCCGTTGACCCGCCTGCGCGCGCAGCTGTATCGAATTCGCCAGCAAAGCGCCGTCGACTCGGCCGAAGCCGAGGCGCTGGACCAGGCGATTGGCGAAACCGATACGCTGATGGCGCGTTTTCGCGGGTTGCTGCGCATCAGTGAACTGGAGGACCGCCAACGCCGGGCCGGCTTCGTGCAGCTGGATCCGCATGGCCTGCTGGTGGAGCTGCATGACTTCTACCTGCCGCTGGCCGAGGACGGTGGCATACGCCTTTATCTGGAACAGCCCGCGCAACTGGCGGCGCTACACGGCGACCGGGAACTGCTGTTCGAGGCGCTGGCCAATCTGGTCGGCAACGGGATCAAGTTCACCCCCGAGGGCGGGCGTGTGGTCATCTCGGCAACCCAGGACGAGGCCGGGGTGCATATCGCCATCGAAGACAGCGGGCCGGGCATTCCTGAAGAGGAGCGCGCCGCGGTGTTGAAACGCTTCTATCGCAGCGAGGAAGGTCACCGTCATGCAGGGTTCGGGCTGGGGCTGTCGATCGTGGCGGCGATCGTCGACCTGCATGGGTTCGCACTGGAAATTGGGGCAAGCGAGTTCGGTGGGGCGAAGTTGGTGATGCATTGCCCGCTGGCGGGGCTGGCCAAGTAACGACCGGGACTGCCTCGCAGCCTAATCGCCGGCACGCCGGCGCCTACATGACACTGAGAGATCTGTAGGTGCCGGCGTGCCGGCGAACGATCCGCTAACGCGATCAGTCGGCCAGACGCCAGGTGGTCCCACCCTTGCTGTCTTCCAGCACCACGCCCATGGCGGTCAGCTGGTCGCGGATACGGTCCGATTCAGCCCAGTTCTTGTCGGCACGTGCCTGCAGACGCGCCTGGATCAGCGCCTCGACTTCGGCCGCATCGACCTTGCCCTCGGCACCGGCGCGCAGGAAGTCATCAGCCTCCAGCTGCAGCACACCCAGCACATCCCCCAACTCACGCAGACGCCCCGCCAGGCCGGCAGCGGCCTCCAGGTCAGTCTCCCGCAGGCGGTTGATCTCGCGTACCAGGTCGAACAGCACGGCGCAGGCTTCGGGCGTACCGAAGTCGTCGTTCATCGCCACGCTGAAGCGCTCGACGAACTCTTCGCCCCCCTTGGCTGCCACGCGCGGCAGGCCACGCAAGGCGTGGTAGAACCGCTCCAGGGCGCCCTTGGCATCACGCAGGCTGTCCTCGGAGTAGTTGATCGCGCTGCGGTAATGGCTGGCCACCAGCAGGTAACGCACCACTTCGGGGTGATACTTGTCGAGCACGTCGCGAATGGTGAAGAAGTTGTTCAACGACTTGGACATCTTCTCGCCATTGATGCGGATCATGCCGCAGTGCATCCAGGCGTTGGCGTACGGCTTGCCGGTGGCCGCCTCGCTCTGGGCGATCTCGTTCTCGTGATGCGGAAACTCAAGGTCGCTGCCGCCACCGTGGATGTCGAAGCTCTCGCCCAGGCAGCAGGTGGACATCACCGAGCACTCGATGTGCCAGCCCGGACGGCCAGGGCCCCACGGCGAATCCCAGTACGGCTCGCCCGGCTTGACGCCTTTCCACAACACGAAGTCCAACGGGTCCTGCTTGGCTTCGTCGACTTCGATGCGGGCGCCGATGCGCAGGTCTTCGATCTTCTTGCGCGACAGCTTGCCGTAACCGACGAACTTGCCGACGCGGTAGTACACGTCGCCATTGCCCGGGGCGTAGGCGTAGCCTTTGTCGATCAGGGTCTGGATCATCGCATGCATGCCGGCGATATGGTCGGTGGCACGCGGTTCCAGGTCCGGCTTGAGAATGTTCAGGCGGCGCTCGTCCTCGTGCATCGCGTCGATCATTCGGGCAGTCAGCGCGTCGAACGACTCGCCGTTCTCGTTGGCCCGGTTGATGATCTTGTCATCGATGTCGGTGATGTTGCGCACATAGGTCAGCTCATAGCCGCTCTTGCGCAGCCAGCGGGTGACCAGGTCGAAGGCCACCATGCTGCGACCGTGGCCCAGGTGGCAGTAGTCGTACACGGTCATGCCGCAGACGTACATGCGCACCTTGTTGCCATCGAGCGGCTTGAAGACTTCCTTGGTTTTGCTCAGCGTGTTGTAGATGGTAAGCACGGCGGTTCCTTAGCTGCCCCAGGAGTCACGCAGGGTGACGGTGCGGTTGAACACCGGACGGCCAGGCTGGCTGTCCTTCAGGTCGGCGCAGAAGTAGCCTTCACGCTCGAACTGGAAGCGGTCTTCCGGCTGTGCCTGGGCCAGCGATGGTTCGGCACGGCAACCCGTCAGCACTTGCAGCGAGTCCGGGTTGATGTTGTCGAGGAAACTGCCACCGTCTTCGGTTTTCTCCGGGTTGGCGGAGCGGAACAGACGGTCGTACAGGCGCACTTCGCATTCGACGCTGCCTTCGGCCGGTACCCAGTGGATCACACCCTTGACCTTGCGGCCTTCAGGGTTCTTGCCCAGGGTGTCGGGGTCATACGAGCAGCGCAGCTCGACGATGTTGCCGTCGGCATCCTTGATGGCTTCGTCGGCACGGATCACGTAGCTGCCGCGCAGGCGCACCTCGCCGGCTGGCTCCAGGCGCTTGTAACCCTTGGGCGGCTCTTCCATGAAGTCGTCACGGTCGATGTACAGCTCGCGGGCGAATGGCAGTACGCGCACGCCCATGTCTTCCTTCGGGTGACGCGGCAGTTCGAGCTGCTCGACCTTGCCCTCCGGGTAGTTGGTGATGACCACCTTCAGCGGACGCAGCACGCACATGGCACGAGGCGCGGTGCGGTCCAGGTCGTCACGGATGCTGAACTCGAGCATCGACATGTCGACCACGCCGTCGGAACGGTTGGTGCCGATCATTTCGCAGAAGTTGCGGATCGACGCTGGGGTATAGCCGCGGCGGCGGTAGCCCGACAGGGTCGACATGCGCGGGTCGTCCCAGGCCTCGACGTGCCCTTCGTCGACCAGCTGCTTGAGCTTGCGCTTGGAGGTAATGGTGTAGTTCAGGTTCAGGCGGCTGAACTCGTACTGGCGCGGGTGCGCCGGTACCGGCAGCTTGTCCAGGAACCAGTCGTACAGCGGACGGTGGCTTTCGAATTCCAGGGTGCAGATCGAGTGGGTGATGCCTTCGATGGCGTCCGACTGACCGTGGGTGAAGTCGTAGTTGGGGTAGATGCACCACTTATCACCGGTCTGGTGGTGGTGGGCGTGACGGATGCGATACAGGATCGGGTCGCGCAGGTTCATGTTCGGCGAGGCCATGTCGATCTTGGCACGCAGCACGCGCTCGCCATCCTTGAACTCACCCGCCTTCATGCGGGCGAACAGGTCCAGGTTCTCCTCGACACTGCGCTCGCGGAACGGGCTGTTCTTGCCAGGCTCGGTCAGGCTGCCACGGTATTCCTTGGCCTGCTCCGGGGTCAGGTCGCAGACGTAGGCGTTGCCCGACTTGATCAGGTCCACGGCCCACTCATGCAATTGCTCGAAGTAGTCCGAGGCGTAGCGCACCGGGCCCGCCCACTCGAAGCCCAGCCACTTGACGTCGCGCTGGATGGAGTCGATGTACTCCTGGTCTTCCTTGGCCGGGTTGGTGTCGTCGAAACGCAGGTGGCAGACGCCGCCGAACTCCTTGGCCAGGCCGAAGTTCACACAGATCGACTTGGCGTGGCCGATGTGCAGGTAGCCATTGGGCTCTGGCGGGAAGCGGGTGACGATGCTGCTGTGCTTGCCCGAGTCCAGGTCGGCCTGGACGATCGGCCGCAGGAAGTTCGCAGGGACGGCGGGGGCGCCTTTGGCAGCGGCGTTGGGCGCGTTGTCGGCAGTGGGCTTGCTCATAGGATCCTTGAATGCACGTGTCCGGCCTGGGTAGGCCGATTGAATCAAAGGGCCTATCATAGCCGAAGCAGTCAAGCTGCTGACAGCCGGGCTCGGACAAACTGCCGCGATTTATCGCTGCTATTTGTCGCAAGCTGGCAAAATAGCCGACGCAGGCCATGTGTCGTGCCGGCCGGATCCTGCGTCAGTTGCCATTATGCGCCTGACGCACCCTATTCCCGAATGCCTTGAAAGAGCGAATTTCAGCATGTCCAAAGTCAAACTGAGCACCAACCACGGCGACATCGTCCTGCAACTGGACGCCGAGAAAGCGCCGAAAACCGTTGAGAACTTCGTTCAGTACGTCAAAGACGGCCACTACGACGGCACCGTCTTCCACCGCGTGATCAAGGGCTTCATGATCCAGGGCGGCGGCTTCGAAGCCGGCATGAGCCAGAAGAAGACCCGCGCCAGCATCCAGAACGAAGCCGACAACGGCCTTAAGAACAAGAAGTACAGCATCGCCATGGCCCGGACCATGGAGCCGCACTCGGCCTCGGCGCAGTTCTTCATCAACGCCAACGACAACGACTTCCTCAACCACAGCGGCAAGAACGTTCAGGGCTGGGGCTATGCCGTGTTCGGCGAAGTGATCGAAGGCCGTGAAGTCGTCGACGCCATCGAAACGGTCGCCACCGGTTCCAAGGCTGGCCACCAGGACGTGCCGAACGACGACGTGGTCATCAAGAAAGCCGAGATCATTGAGTGATTCTGCTGATCTCCGATCTGCACTTGCAAGAAGAACGCCCGGACATAACCCGGGCGTTTCTTGATCTGCTCGACGGTCGTGCCCGCCACGCCAAGGCGCTTTACATCCTTGGTGACTTCTTCGAAGCATGGATCGGCGACGACGCGATGTCGCCCTTCCAGCAGTCGATCGGCCAGGCCATGCGCCAGCTGAGCGACAGCGGCACGGCGATCTACCTGATGCATGGCAATCGTGACTTCCTGATCGGCCAGGACTTCTGCGAAGCCGCCGGCTGCACGCTACTGACCGACCCAAGCGTGATCGAGCTCGGTGGCGAACAGGTGCTGCTGATGCACGGCGACACCCTGTGCACCCGCGACCTGGCCTACATGAAGCTGCGTCGATACCTGCGCAACCCGGTTAGCCTGTGGGTACTGCGCCACCTGCCGCTATCCACGCGGCAGAAGCTGGCGCGCAAGCTGCGCAGCGAAAGCCGCGCGCAGACACGCATGAAAGCAACCGAGATCGTCGACGTCACGCCCGAAGAGGTCCCGAAGGTCATGGCGGCGCACGGTGTGCGCACCCTGGTCCATGGCCATACCCACCGACCGGCGATTCACAAGCTGGTGGTCGAAGGTGAGCCAGCGCGGCGCATCGTTCTGGGCGACTGGGACCGTCGGGGCTGGGCCCTTCAGGTGGACGAGCAAGGGTTCCAGCTGGCGCCTTTCGAGTTTTCCTGATGCTGTCGATCCTATCGCCGGCAAGCCGGCCCCTGCAGGCCCGTGTCGACCTGCAGGAGCCGGCTTGCCGGCGGTGAGGCCGCCCTCATTTCACGCTCACAACCGCCCCATCCCGCTCGCTGATCACATACTGCCGATACTGCGGGTCTGCCTTGATCTGCGCCTCGGTAAACGGAATCGGCGCCAGCTGTTTGGCGGAGAAGGCCTTGGTCTGGTCGTTCGAATGTGCCGAACCGGCTTCACTGGACTGCGAAAACGCCAGCAGCCCTCGGGCCTGCGGCCCCTGCTCGGTGAACTTGACCAGTTGCAGGTAGCTGGTGCCACTGACGACCCGTCGCTTGCCCGGCCCGTGCGGCACGCTGTAGATCGCGTTGTATACGCCCAAGCCTTGTGGCCCGCCCGGCACTGGCGTGCCATCGGCAGCCTGTTGGATCTGCCCCCACTGGCTGTTTTCCCCTACCCCAGCTTGTGCGACTGCCTGCAATGACGCCAGCGCGGCGTGATGGAGCAGCTTGCGTACCGCTGCCTGCTCGACGGCCAGCCCCCGGGGCGTGTGCTGCGGATCGGCCGGGTCGAAGGCCACCCGCCAGCTTTGCGGGTGTTCGGCCAGCGCCTCGACAATGTTTTCGAAATGCACCAGGCCGACGCCACTGTTCAGATCAGCCTTGCCGTTCCACGCTGCCAGGCTGGCGCAAACGGTCTGCACGTCAGCCTCGGCTTCCCTGCACCACTGCATCAGATCCGGCAGCACCAGGCTGGCGAGATAGACCTCGTCATCGGTCACCATGCGCTGCAAGTCATCGATACCCACCTTCGTCTCGCCTTGCAGGCGCTGCAGGGCAAAGCGCCCGCGCATGCCAAGCGGTTGATCATCGCGGCTGACCAGTGGCGAGAAACCCGCCAGGGGCTCGGCAGGGTTGGCCATCCAGGCGGGGTCATTGGAGTTTTGCACGAAGTCGGAGCGCTCAAGGCTTGGTAGCAGACGCGCGGGGAAGATACCCGGCTGAGCCGCCTGGGCATCGACTTTCCACTGGCACGCACTGCGCGATCCATCCAGCACCACCAGTGGGCCCTGGGCTGCCGGGTGACTGCAGTGGCTCAGCAACTCCTGGTCGACGTACGGCACCACCGACTGGTTGAGGTACAGCGTTCGTCCTGCGGCGTCTACCGCCAGGGTGTTGACCCAGGGAATGCCCTGGAGGCTGGCGATCGAGCCTTTGAGCGCGTCCAGGCTTCCCGCGCGGTTGATCTGGTACCACTGCTGCAACACACGGGTGTTGTCCAGGTTGGCGTCGCGCAGGCTGTAGGCAGCTTGGCTGTCCCAGTCCAGTCGGCCCGGCCATTGCACCACCGGGCCGAACGTCGAGGCATAGACCTGGCGCTGCACTTGGCTCAGGCTGCCGTCTTCGGACTTGACGGTGATGCTCACGGTTTGCGGCATGAGTGGCAGCGACTGGCCATCGAGCAGGTAGCGGGTCGGGTCCTTCGGGTCCAGTTGCAACCGGTACAGGGTGAAATGCTTCGAGGTATCGACGGTGTGGGTCCAGGCCAGGTGCCGGTTGAAACCGATGTTGATCACCGGCAACCCCGGCAGGGCAGCGCCCATGACATCCAGTTGGCCAGGAATGGTCAGCTGCATCTGATAGAAACGCATGCCACCCACCCAAGGGAAATGTGGGTTGGCCAACAACAGCCCGCGACCATTGGCTGAGCGCTCTGCGCCGACGGCCACCGCGTTGCTGCCGCGCTCGGAAGCGAAGCGCGACTGCTGTGCCAGCGCCGCAGTAAAATCGCTGGCGGCCCGCTGAGTCGCCCGTGTCGGCGGCTGCGCGCCTACCACGGCCTCGGCAAACTGCCCCATCCCACCCTCCACCAGCAACCGCCGGGTCAACTTGACCAGGTCCAGACTGGTGATCGGATGCAACCACTGCCCTGTTCCGCATTCGGCCGGCAGGCCCGCGGCACGGCGCTCGCCCAGTGCACGGTTGTAGCCGCTGGCATAGCCTTCGAGCAACTGCCGTACGGCGGTCGGCTGTGCCTGCAGGAAGCCATTGACCGCTGATGGGCGGTTGAGCCAGGTGAAGAACAGGTCGCTGGTTAGGTTGTCGCGCTGCTCCACGGTCTTGCCCTGGGCCCCAAAGTAGCGGGAGCGCTCGCCATTGACGGTCAATACCTCATTGGCCAGCAAGCACAGGTTGTCCTGCGCGTAGGCGTAGCCAATCCCATACCCCAGGCCGCGCTCGTCTTTGGCCACGATGTGCGGGACGCCAAAGCTGGTGCGGCGGATCTGTGCGCTGGCCTCGTCACCGGTATCCCGAGCCTGGGCAGCAACGCTGAAGACAACCAGGGCTACCGCCAGGCTGGCACAGGTCAGTGGACGCGAAAGTGTGAACACGGGCATTCCTCGGATTCAAGGGTCATCCCGATCAGACGAATGGCTGAATGAAAATTTTACGCAATGCCCGCGCATCCAAGGTCTTGATCTGTCGGCGCTGATTGAAAATTGACCCACCCTGCCGATTGAAAAATGACCCAGGGCTGCTTGCCGATTTAGACCCCGGCAATTGTGGATAAGCCTAGCAGTCGACAGCGTCGTAAAAGTGCTGACCCTGCACTCAGCAAGGCCAGCCCAAAGAGGTCAAAACGGGTCGTCCTCCGCCTCCTCGATATCCTGTCGCCTACGCTCCCTCGCCTGGATCTTGGTCTTGGCCACCAAGGTGCTGTTTTGCAGGCGGTACGATTCATTCCCCGTCTCGACGATGTGGCAGTGGTGTGTCAATCGGTCGAGCAAGGCCGTGGTCATCTTGGCGTCGCCAAATACGCTCGACCATTCGGCGAAGCTGAGATTGGTGGTGATGATCACGCTGGTGTGCTCGTAAAGCTTCGAGAGCAGGTGGAACAGCAAGGCTCCGCCGCTCTGACTGAAAGGTAGGTAACCAAGCTCATCAAGGATTACCAGATCTGCACGCAGTAGCCCCCGGGCGATCCGCCCCGTTTTGCCCTCGTGCTTATCACGTTCCAGCAGGTTGACCAGATCGACCGTGGAGTGGAAGCGTACACGCTTGTTGTGTTGGGTGATGCCGGCCACCGCCAGGGCGGTGGCGAGGTGCGTTTTACCGGTGCCAGGGCCGCCGATGAACACCACATTTTGAGCTGTGTCGGTGAAGGTCAGAGTGGACAGTTCCTTGATCAGCCGGGCATCAGCGCTGGATACACCGAAGTCGAAGCCAGCCAGATCGCGGTGCATGGGCAGTTTCGCCATATTCATCTGATGATGTACCGAGCGCACTGCCCGGTCGGCGTGTTCCTGATCGAGGAGATGCTCGATCAGCCATTTCGATGAGGCGGTGGTGGATTCACCTTGTGCGGCCAGATCTGCCCAGGCAGTGGCCATGCCGTGCAGGCGTAAGTCTTTGAGTTCCTCTGTAAGATCACGCATTGCGCACCTCCTCATCTGTGCTGCGCAACCGGTCATAGCGCGCGGTATTGGCGATAGGGGTAACTTTCAGTTGCAGGTTGGTTTCGACCGAGGGTGGTGCGTCACGGGCGGTCAGACGGGCCACGATATTGAGGATGTGGTCAGCGCTCAGGCTGCCGGACTCCAAAACCAGCTCAACCGCTACGAGGACAGCATCCAGCCCAGCGATGGGCACGGCGGCCAAGACCTGGGTCATGACCCGATCACCCTGTAGATGCCGCCGCAGCCCGCGCCTGAGCAGGCGTAGTGGCTTGGGCAGGTCGGCAAACGGGGCACCATTGCGTAGGGCTCCCGGTTTACGCTCAATGAGGGGGATATAGTGTTGCCAGTCGTAGCTGACCTGATCGCGATCAAACAGGCGCTCATGGCTGGCAATCACACCATCATCGGCAATCACGACGATCCGCGAGGGATAGAGCTGACTGCTAACCCACTGTCCAACACGCTCGCAGGGTACTGAATAGCGGTTGCGAGCCACGTTGATCAGACAGGTGCTGGAAACGCGAACCGTGCGCTCTACATAGCCGTTGAAGGGCGTCGGCATCGGCATCATTTCGACGCGCTCCAGCTCCAAGACTTCTGCGACGGTGAGGCCGTTGTACTGCGGATGGATCAGCTCGTGCCACAGAGCCCGGCAGCGCTGGGCAAGCCAGGCATTCAGCTCTTCGAAGCTATGGAAAGTGTTGTCGCGGGCGGCCAGCCAGATGCGGCGCCGACTGTCTTGGACGTTCTTTTCGACGATACCTTTTTCCCAGCCGGACGCTACGTTGCAGAAGTCCGGGTCGAACAGGTAGTGCGAGCACATCACCATGAAACGAGCATTGACCGTGCGACCTTTACCCTTGGAGACCTTGTCGACCGCCGTTTTCATGTTGTCGTAGATGCCGCGACGCGGCACGCCGCCCAAGGCGGCGAATGAGCGGGTATGGGCATCGAACAGCATCTCATGCCCTTGGCTGGGATAGGCCACAAGCCAGAAGGCTCGGCTGGCACAGAGCTTCATATGCGCGACCTGGACGCGCCTGAAAACACCGCCAATCAGCAGACCTTCCTCGCTCCAATCGAACTGGAAGGCCTCGCCCAGCGCGAACGCCAACGGCACAAATGCCCGTACCGCCTTGCCTTGTTCTCCGCGCCAATGACGAACGAAGGCAGTGAGCTGGCTGTAGCCGCCGTCATAGCCTTCAGCGCGAATCATGGCCAGTAGCGCCTTGGCACTGCGGCGATGTTGCTTCGCCCTCAAGGCATCAGCCCGCAGCGCCTGCTCCAACATCTCGTGAAAGGGACTGAGCTTGTTGAACACGGCTCGACGCTGATAAACCGGCTGCTTGGACTCCGGCGCTCTGACCCATTTTCGGATGGTGTTGCGCGACAGGCCGGTGCGCTTGACTATCTCATGCAACGACAGCTTGTCGCGGAAATACATCCGCCGAATTTTGCCCATCATTTCCATGCTGATCACCCTGTGTTCTCCTGCTCAAAAAATGAGCAGGTGCAGTGGAACACCTGGGTCAGTTTTCAGTCAGCACAATGGGCGAAACTGGGTCAGTTTTCGGTCAGCGGCAACA
>NZ_AUEC01000045.1 GCF_000425785.1 Pseudomonas taiwanensis DSM 21245 | reverse complement strand
TGTTTCAGGCCAATTATTCCCGCGAGGGTTGCGCGGGACGCTATGGCGCTTGGCTCGATGTCGCAGACGTGGGTGCTAGGCTTGCTCGCGATGCGCCGCGCGGGCGGCACTCGATCTCACTGGCGCGAGATTTCCCGCAAGGTAATTACTTGGCACTCACCGTTTCGGTACCGTTGCCCTGCGACAGGCTGTACACATAAGCCGCCAGCAGATGCACCTTGTCGTTGCCCTGGATCTCGGCCTGCGCCGGCATCTGGCCCTGGCGACCATAGCGAATGGTCTGCTGCAACTGGGCAAAACTCGACCCGTAGATGAATGCCTGCGGATGATTCAGGTTCGGCGCGCCCATGGCGGGAGTACCGTTGCCCTCAGGCCCGTGGCAGGCCACGCAGTTGGCGGCGAAGATCTCCTTGCCCTTGGCTGCGTCGGCCTTGATACCCTCGGGCAGGCTGCGGCCGTCGAGGTTGGTCAGCACGTAGGCCGCCACATCGGCCACGCCTTGCTCGCCGATCACCTCGGCCCAGGCCGGCATCACGCCGTGACGGCCGTTCATGATCGAGGCCTTGATGGTCTCCGGCTCGCCGCCCCAACGCCAGTCCTTGTCGGTCAGGTTGGGGAAGCCATACGCGCCCTTGGCATCCGAGCCATGGCAAACCGAGCAGTTGGAGGCGAACAGACGACCGCCCATCTTCAGGGCCTGCGGGTCCTTGGCCACTTCTTCCAACGGCATCGCGGCGAACTTGGCGAAGATCGGACCGAACTTGGCGTCCGCCTTTTCCATTTCCTTCTGCCATTCGTTGGCGCCGGTCCAGCCGTTCTCGTAACCGGGCAGGATGCCTTTCCAGTTACCCAGGCCCGGATACAGGATCAGGTACCCCACGCCAAAGGCCAGGGTGCCGACGAACAGATAGAACCACCACTTGGGCAGTGGGTTGTCGTACTCCTCGATGCCATCGAAGCTGTGGCCCATGGTCTGGTCGGTAGTGTTGTTGCTCTGACCCTTGCGGGTGGCCAGCAGCAGCCAGGCCAGACCGACCAGGCTGCCAAGGGTCAGTACGCTGATGTAGGTACTCCAGAAGGTGGTCATTGCCGTTCATTCCTCATGGCAGGTTCCTGCCCGGCCGGGGGCAGGCGGTCGTCGACGAAGGGCAGAAGGCGCGCTTCGGCGAAATCACGGTCGCGGCGGCGGTTGAATACCCAGAGCGAGAGGCCGATGAAGGCGATCATCACCACCAGGGTGCCCAAGCCGCGGATCATGCCGATGTCCAGTTCCATCGCACTTACCTCTTGTTCTTGATGGCGGTGCCCAGCACCTGCAGGTAGGCGACCAGGGCATCCATCTCAGTCTTGCCCTTCACTGCGTCACGGGCACCGGCGATGTCTTCGTCGGTGTACGGCACGCCGAGGGTGCGCAGGGTGCGCATCTTGGTGTCGGTATGGCTGTTGTCGACCTGCTGGGCGACCAGCCATGGGTACGACGGCATTTTCGATTCAGGTACCACGTTGCGTGGGTTGTAGAGGTGCGCACGGTGCCAGTCGTCCGAGTAGCGACCGCCGACGCGGGCCAGGTCCGGGCCGGTGCGCTTGGAGCCCCACAGGAACGGATGGTCCCAGACGCTCTCACCCGCGACCGAGTAGTGGCCATAGCGCTCGGTCTCGGCGCGGAACGGGCGGATCATCTGCGAGTGGCAACCGACGCAACCTTCGCGGATGTAGATGTCGCGGCCTTCCAGCTGCAGCGCGGTATAGGGCTTCATGCCTTCGACCGGTTTGTTGGTAACGTCCTGGAAGAACAGCGGGACGATCTGGGTCAGGCCGCCGATGCTGACGGCGAACACCATCAACAAGGCCAGCAGGCCAACGTTTTTCTCGATGACTTCATGTTTCATCAGGCAGGACTCCTCAGGCCAGCTGGGCGTTGGCAGGGGTGGCTTCAGCAGCCGGCGCGCGCACGGTGCGCCAGGTGTTCCAGGCCATCAGGAACATGCCACTGAGGAAGATCGCGCCACCGACGAAGCGAACGATGAAGCCTGGGTGGCTGGCAACCAGGGTCTCGACGAACGAGTAGGTGAGCGTGCCGTCGCTGTTCACCGCGCGCCACATCAGGCCCTGAGCGATGCCGTTGACCCACATCGAGGCGATGTACAGCACGGTGCCGATGGTCGCCAGCCAGAAGTGCGCGTTGATCAGGCCGATGCTGTGCATCTGCTGCTTGCCGAACACTTTGGGAATGGTGTGGTAGAGCGCGCCGATGGAGATCATCGCGACCCAGCCGAGGGCGCCGGCATGGACGTGGCCGATGGTCCAGTCGGTGTAGTGGGACAGGGCATTGACCGTCTTGATGGCCATCATCGGGCCTTCGAAGGTGGACATGCCGTAGAACGCCAGGGATACCACCAGGAAACGCAGGATCGGGTCGCTGCGCAATTTGTGCCAGGCACCGGACAGGGTCATCATGCCGTTGATCATGCCGCCCCAGCTTGGTGCCAGCAGGATCAGCGACATCACCATGCCCAGCGACTGTGCCCAGTCGGGCAGAGCGGTGTAGTGCAGGTGGTGCGGACCGGCCCAAATGTACAGGGTGATCAGCGCCCAGAAGTGCACGATCGACAGGCGATAGGAATACACCGGGCGTTCGGCCTGCTTGGGCACGTAGTAGTACATCATCCCCAGGAAGCCTGCAGTCAGGAAGAAGCCCACCGCGTTGTGGCCGTACCACCACTGCACCATCGCATCGGTGGCACCGGCGTACACCGAGTACGACTTGGTCAGGCTCACCGGCAGTTCCAGGTTGTTGACGATGTGCAGCATCGCCACGGTGAGGATGAACGCCCCGAAGAACCAGTTGCCCACGTAGATGTGCTTGGTGGTGCGCTTGATCAGCGTGCCGAAGAACACGATGGCGTAGCAGACCCAGACGATGGTGATCAAGATGTCGATCGGCCATTCCAGTTCGGCGTACTCCTTGGAACTGGTGTAGCCCAGCGGCAGGGTGATGGCCGCGAGCAGGATCACCAGTTGCCAGCCCCAGAAGGTGAACGCAGCCAGGCCCGGAGCGAAGAGGGTGGTCTGGCAGGTGCGTTGCACCGAATAATAGGAGGTGGCGAACAGCGCGCAGCCGCCGAAGGCGAAGATCACCGCATTGGTATGCAGGGGTCGCAGGCGGCCGAAGCTGGTCCAGGGGAGGTCGAAGTTGAGGGAAGGCCAGGCGAGCTGGGCGGCGATGAAGACGCCGAGCCCCATCCCGACGATTCCCCACACCACCGTCATGATGGCGAATTGGCGGACCACCTTGTAGTTATAGGCGGTACTGCTGGTTGTGTTCATGTATGGGTTCCCATCCACGGTTATTGGCAGGCTATACAGCGAGGCAAGCATGAGTAATGGGCAAAGTGCCGGTATTGACGGGGATCAATGGGCGAATATCGGAAATGTCCCAGGCTTGCGCTGCAATCCTCCGCGCCCAGGGCTGGGTGAAGGCCCCGCGGGCGGCCTGATCCTGGCCCATGGCGCGGGCGCGCCAATGGACAGCACGTTCATGGAGGACATCGCGCAAAGGCTGGCGGCGCTTGGGGTAGGCGTGATCCGCTTCGAGTTTCCCTACATGGCCGAGCGCAGGGTGAGTGGCGGCAAACGACCGCCCAATCCTCAGAAGGTATTACTGCAATGCTGGCGCGAGGTGTACCAGCAGGTGCGACCTTTGGTCGCGGGCAGGTTAGCCATTGGCGGCAAGTCGATGGGCGGGCGCATGGCCAGTCTGTTGGCCGACGAACTGGGGGTCGATGCGCTGGTATGCCTGGGGTATCCGTTCTATGCCGTGGGCAAGCCGGAAAAGCCCAGGGTCGAGCACTTGGCTGGGTTGCGTACGCCAACGCTGATCGTGCAGGGCGAGCGGGATGCGCTGGGTAATCGTGAAGCGGTGCAGGGGTATGCGCTGTCGCCTTCGATCGACGTGAGCTGGCTGGTGGCGGCGGATCATGACTTGAAGCCGCTTAAGGCTTCCGGGTTCAGCCATGAGCAGCATTTGCAGGCGGCGGCTGAGCGGGTGGCGGGGTTTCTGAAGGGATAGTCTTGGTTTCATCGCCGGCAAGCCGGCTCCTACAGTTTTTCCGAAGTCGGCGCGATCCCTGTAGGAGTCGGCTTGCCGGCGATGAGGCCAGTGCGGACTAACGCTTAGTCGCGGTACTCACACAGGTAGGCAGTGTCCACCGCCACTTTCAACTGGAACTTGCTGTCGGCCTGCACGTTGAACTTGTCGCCAGCGTTGAAGGTTTCCCAGTTGTCGCTGCCTGGCAGCTTGACGGTCAGGGCGCCGGAAACGACATGCATGATCTCGCGCTTGGCGGTGCCGAACTCGTATTCGCCCGGTGCCATGACGCCAACCGTGGCCGGACCTTCAGTGCCTTCGAAGGCGATCGACTTGACGGTGCCATCGAAGTACTCATTGACCTTGAACATAGGGCGACTCCTGAAATGAGGGGGGATGAAAAAGGGCTGGCCAGTATGCCCAAGGCCACTGGCGCCGTCATCTGCTTTCAGGTGCCGTGGGCCGGCAGTGTCAGGGGCAGCAGGCGCGCCGTATTGCGCGCATCTTCCAGGGCCCGGTGCTGTTGACCGCAAAATTGCAGCCCGGCCAGTTGCAAGGCACCGTTGAGCCCGGTCGGCCGCTGCAGGTGGCGAGCCTTGGCGAAGCGTTGCTTGAGGTTGATGTGCGGCAGGTCTCGCAGCAGGCTGTCGACCTTGTGCTGTTGCCATTCCTGCAATAATTGCTGGCGATCGTAGTCGCCCCAGCTGACCCAGGCCTGCAGCTGGCCCCGATGGTGCCCCAGCCAGCGTTCGAAAGCGACCCACACTTCGGCGAAACCGGCGGCGCTGTCCACGCTGGCCTGGCTGATGTGCGTAAGCTCTCGGCAGAACGGCGTCAGCTGCGGGCGCCGTCTGGGCTTCACGAAGCGCTGGAAATGGTCGACCTCGCGGCCTTCGCGGGTCACCAGGCTGGCGCCGATTTCAATGACTTCCATCTCTGTGACCGGCCAGCCACCGTCATCGGTGGTGGCTTCCAGGTCGATCACCAACCAGTGGCCCATACCAGGCTCCCTTGCCATTCATGCCAAAGCAGCGTAGCCAATGTCTGCCCCCACGGCATCCCCTGGCAAAATGCCGTCACTTTGGCATAACCAGCGGTTGTGCGCCGCTGGGAAAACGCCTAGTTTAGGCGCATCCAGGTACGAACCGTGATGAGTGTCCGTCTTGACTCCAGCGCCCGGCCTAAAAGTGTTGTCTTCCCTGTTGGTACTCGCCGCGCTGTGGCTGGTCACGCCTGCCTGCGTTGCCGGGGCCATCGAAGTGAAGATCGGCGCCGCGCATTTCCCTCCTTATACGGTCCGCCCCGAGCAGGGCGCGGACACCGGCTTGCTGCCACAACTGGTGGAAGCGCTCAACCGGCTGCAGCAGGACTACCGCTTCGTGCTGGTGCCGACCTCCATTCAGCGGCGCTTCGGCGACTTCCAGCAAGGTCGCACCGACATGGCGATTTTCGAGAACCCGCAATGGGGCTGGCAAAGCATTCCGCATCAGACCGTGGACATGGGCCTCGAGGATGCCGAGGTATTCGTCGCCAAGAAGCTCGACAACCGTGATCAGCGCTACTTCGATGACCTGAGGGGGAAGCGGCTGGCGCTGTTCAATGGCTACCACTACGCATTCGCCGCTTTCAACCCCGACCCGAACTACCTACGCAAGACCTACAACGCGACGCTGACCTATTCCCATGACAGCAACCTGTTGATGGTTCAGGCCGGCCGCTCCGACATCGCCCTGGTGACCCGTTCCTACCTGAGCGATTTCATGGTGCGCAACCCGGAAAGCCTGGCGCAGTTGATGGCCTCGGAGCGGGTCGACCAGGTCTACCACCACTACGCGTTGCTCCGCCCCGATGCCCCCATCAGCGACAAGGCGTTCGCCGGGTTGCTGCGTGACCTGCGAGAGACCGGCGAACTGTCGCGGATCTTCCAGCCATACCGCATTACCGTGGAAACCCCCGGCGACTAAATTCCTGCAGCGTGGTCACGTTTTCAGGTGTGAGCCTTTCTATTCTCTACCTGTGAGCCATGACCATGCCGTTCGATGCCGCTTCGCAGCCCTTGTCCCTGCCACGCTGGCGCAGCCTGAGCGCCGATGAGGGAGACTGCTGGCTGAGCCTGACCCTTGAAGGTCGCCCGTTGATCCGGGTGCGCCTGGAGCCGGCTGAAACCCTGCACGTTCACCTCGAACGCCTTTGCCCGGAGCGTCCGTACCAAGCCTTGTGGGCCGCGTGCTATTGGTTGCTGTCGCGCGACCCCGCGCGCCAGCGCCTGGCCTGGCGTCTGCCCGAGCCTGTGCCGCAGGCATTGACCAGCGGCCTATTGCTGAGTGCCGACCAGCCGGGGCACTACCTGTGCGAACGCACCCTGTTCTGGCAATTGCCCCAGCCCTGGCTGGGCCTGGTCGCCAGCGAGCCCTATCCGCAGCAGATGCAGATCAGCCATGGCAAGCGTCACCCCCGCCGTGCACCGAAACCCCGTGGTGAGGTGTATCGCCGTTTCGATGCCCGCCTGGGCAGCTGGGTATCGTTGCGCACCCTGGAAATCGACCAGGACCTGGAGCGTTTCAACCGCTGGCAGAACAATCCGCGCGTCGAGCGGTTCTGGCAGGAGGGCGGCTCCCTGGAGCAGCATCGCGAATACCTGACCAAGCTCGACGCCGACCCTCATACCCTGACGCTGATCGGCTGTTTCGATGACCAGCCTTTTGCCTACTTCGAAGCCTACTGGGCGAAAGAGGACCGCATCGCTCCGTTCTACCCTGCGGACGATTACGATCGAGGCGTGCATATGCTGGTGGGCGAGGAGACGCACCGAGGGCCGCACAAGGTCGCGAGCTGGTTATCGGCCCTGGTGCATTACCTGTTCCTGGACGACCCGCGTACCCAGCGGGTGGTGGCCGAACCACGCGCCGACAATGGCAAGATGATCGGCTACATGCACGACCAGTGCTTCCACTGCGAGAAAGAGTTCGACTTCCCGCACAAGCGTGCGGCGCTGATGATCCTGGGGCGCGAGCGCTTCTTCGATCATTGCAAGCTGGTTTGACGGTATCTCAACAAGAACTGCGCAGCCCGGGTGGGAGCGCCGGGTGGGAGCGGCCTTTTATCGCGAAGAGGCCGCTCCCCGGGGGGCGGAAAACGGCCTGAAAAACTCAGGCCTGTCGGCTGGCCGTCTTGCGGCAATGTACCAGGGCGTCGCGAATCATGAAATTCACCAGCGTTGGCGACACGCCCAGTTCCTTGGCGATGTCCTTCTGTGGCACGCCGTGCAGGCGGTACATCTCAAAGGCGTAGCGAGTGCGCTGCGGCAGTTCGTTGAGCGCATCGGCAATGTGCTCCAGGGTGGCGAGGTTGATGTGCGTAGCTTCCGGCGAGGCGTTCTGGAGGACCACATTCAGGCCTTCCTCTTCACTCCCGGAGTACTTCAGTTCCATCGCCTGCTTGCGGTAGTGGTCGATGGCCAGGTTACGCACGATCTGAAACAGGTAGCTGAGCTGGGCCTTGAATGACGAGGTGATCTGCGGAGCAGCGCTCAGACGGAAGAAAGCGTCCTGTACGACATCTTCAGCGCGTGAGCGACAACCCGTGATGCGGGCGGCGATCTTCACCAGAATGCTGCGATTGTCGACGAATGCCTGGAGTAATGGTGAATCGCACTTACTTGTGGATAGTTGTTCCGCCATGGAAATCACCTTGTCTCAGATGGGAGAGGTCGCACCCCATGTGGGGTAGCTTCCTACGACGTGCGACAAGCTATTCGTAATGATAATTAATGTCAAATACGAAACGTAATTAGTAAATATAACCTTCGGGAATATCCGCTACGAAGCCGCCGTGGGCGCGAGCGTGCTCACGATGCGCCGTGGGCGGTGTTCTGCCCGCGCCCTATTTCCATCCCTCCCGACGCTAATTTCTTCCCCCACCAATCCGTTCACCTGTGTACATCCGGCCGCCGAGCGCTGCCCGCCGACCACCGCGTGGGCAGCTGGCCCGACTTACCCAGACACTGGCAGGAACCCCCCATGACGGACGCCTTCGAACTCCCGCTCACGCTGGTCCAGGCCCTGGCGCAACGCGCCGCGCAGACACCGGACCGCATCGCCTTGCGCTTTCTGGCCGATGACCCCAGCGAGCAGGCCGTGCTTAGCTACCGGGACCTGGACGCGCGCGCTCGCACCATAGCCGCCGCCCTGCAGGCGCGAACCGCACGAGGGGACCGCGCCGTGCTGCTGTTCCCAAGCGGCCCGGATTACGTTGCGGCGTTCTTCGGTTGCCTGTATGCCGGCGTCATCGCCGTTCCGGCCTACCCGCCGGAGTCATCGCGCCGCCATCATCAAGAGCGCCTGCTGTCGATCATCGACGACGCCGAGCCGCGCCTGCTGCTGACCGTCACTGCGCTGCACGACAGCCTGCAGGGCCTGGAAGCCTTGAGCGCGGACAATGCTCCGGCACTGTTGGCGGTGGACAGCCTGGACCCTGCGCTGGCGGCGTCCTGGCGCGAACCTGCGCTGGCGTGCGATGACATCGCCTTCCTGCAGTACACCTCCGGCTCCACCGCCCTGCCCAAAGGGGTCCAGGTCAGTCACGGCAACCTGGTGGCCAATGAGCAACTCATTCGCCATGGTTTCGGCATCGACCTGAACCCGGACGATGTGATCGTCAGCTGGCTGCCGCTTTACCACGACATGGGCCTGATCGGCGGCCTATTGCAGCCGATCTTCAGCGGTGTGCCGTGTGTGTTGATGTCGCCAGGCTACTTCCTCGCCAGGCCGCTGCGTTGGTTGCAGGCGATCAGCGCGTACGGCGGCACCATCAGTGGCGGCCCTGACTTCGCCTACCGACTGTGCAGCGAGCGGGTCAGCGAGGCGGCCCTGGCCGGGCTCGACCTCAGCCGGTGGCGCGTGGCGTATTCCGGCTCCGAGCCCATCCGCCAGGACAGCCTCGCCACCTTCGCCGACAAGTTCCAGTCCTGCGGTTTCCAACCGAGCAGCTTCTTTGCCAGTTACGGCCTGGCCGAGGCCACGCTGTTCGTCAGCGGCAGCCGTCGTGGCCAGGGTATCGCTGCGTTGGAACTGGACGCCGAAGCGTTTGCCGCCAACCGCGCCGAGCCGGGCGAGGGCAGTGTGCTGATGAGCTGTGGTTATCCGCAGCCTGGACACGCTGTGCGTATCGTCGAGCCACAACGGCTCGAGGTGCTGAGTGACAACCAGGTGGGCGAGATCTGGGCGGGTGGCCCGAGCATCGCCCTGGGCTACTGGCGCAACCGTGAGGCCACTGCCCGGACCTTCGTCGAGGCGGACGGCCAGACCTGGCTGCGCACCGGCGACCTGGGGTTCATGCGCGATGGCGAGGTGTTCGTCACCGGTCGCCTGAAGGACATGCTCATCGTCCGTGGGCAGAATCTGTACCCGCAAGATCTGGAAAGAACCCTCGAGCGTGAAGTGGCGGTGCTACGCAAAGGTCGCGTAGCGGTGTTCGCCGTCGACGATCAGGGCGAGGAGGGCATTGGCGTTGCGGTAGAGGTCAGCCGCAGCGTGCAGAAGGCCGTCGAGCCTCACGAACTGATCAAGGCCCTGCGCCAGGTGATCGCTGATGCCTGCCGTCAGGCCCCCGCCGTGGTGTTGCTGCTCAATCCCGGCGCGCTGCCCAAGACCTCAAGCGGCAAGCTGCAACGCTCGGCCTGCCGTCTGCGCATGAGCGACGGTAGCCTGGACTGCTATGCGCGTTACCCGGCACCTGCCGAGCCGGCCATCGCCACGGCCGTTGGCGACGCTCTGCAGGCGCGCATCGCGACAGCCTGGCGCGAGGTGCTCAAGGTCGAAGCGGTGGCCGCGGACGATCACTTCCTGCTGCTGGGCGGCAACTCCATCGCTGCTACCCAGGTGACTGCACGCCTGGCCGACGAGTTGGGCATCGACCTGGGGCTGCGCACGCTGTTCGAAGCGCCCATCCTGGCGGACTACCGTGCTGCCGTGGCGGCCATCCTTGCCCAGGGCAGTGCCAAGGCGACGGTTATCAGCAGCCTGAGCCGTGGCCAGGCGCTGCCACAGTCGCTGGCGCAGAACCGCCTGTGGTTGCTGTGGCAGCTGGCGCCGCAGTCGGCGGCCTACAACATTCCCGCCGGCCTGCACTTGCGCGGCGAGCTGGACGTCGCTGCACTGGAAGCTGCGTTCCAGGCCCTGGTGGCCCGCCATGAATCGCTGCGTACGCTGTTCAGCGAAGAAGGCGGCCAGGCGTTGCAGCGGATCCTGCCCGAGCGACCGTTCACTCTAAAGCGCGTGGACCTCCAAGGGCTGAGCGCCGATGACGTGGCGAGGCTGCGTGAGGAGGAGGCCCAGCATCCGTTCGACCTGACCGGCGACCCGCTGTTGCGGGTGACCCTGGTGCGCCTGGATGA
Source organism: Pseudomonas taiwanensis DSM 21245 (assembly GCF_000425785.1). GTDB lineage: Bacteria > Pseudomonadota > Gammaproteobacteria > Pseudomonadales > Pseudomonadaceae > Aquipseudomonas > Aquipseudomonas taiwanensis. The sequence goes on along the minus strand of NZ_AUEC01000045.1, from coordinate 10,569 downwards.
CGAGGACCATCAGCTGTGGGTGACCCTGCACCACATCATTGCCGATGGCTGGTCGCTGAACATCCTGCTCGATGAGTTCGCCAAGTTGTATGCCGCACATTGCCAGGGCCTGCAAGCCAACCTCGCTCCCCTGTCGCTAGGCTATGCCGACTACGGCAACTGGCAGCGGCAGTGGCTGGCCGATGGCCAGGCGCAGCGCCAGTTGGCGTACTGGAAGGCCCGTCTGGGCGATGAACTGCCGGTGCTCGACCTGTGCACCGACCATCCGCGCTCCGCCCTGCGCGACCGGCGCGCCGCGCGCCTCAACCTCAAGGTGTCGGCCAAGTTGGGCGACGCCATCAAAGGCCTGGCCCGAGAGCAGCAGGCGAGTCTGTTCATGGTCCTGCTGGCGGCATGGCAAGGCCTGTTGCACCGCTACAGCGGCCAGAACGACCTCTGCGTCGGCGTGCCCAATGCCAACCGTCCGCGCCTGGAAACCCAGGGCATGGTCGGCTTCTTCATCAACACCCAGGTGCTGCGCGCCAAGCTCCATGGCCGTCTGCCGTTCCAGCAGTTGCTGGCGCAGGTGCGCCAAGCGACCCTTGAAGCCCAGGCCAACCAGGACCTGCCGTTCGAACAACTGCTCGAAGCCTTGCCCGAAGCGCGCGAGCAAGGCCTGTTCCAAGTCATGTTCAACCACCAGCAACGCGACCTGTCTGCCCTGCGCCGGCTGCCCGGCCTTCTGGCCGAAGAGCTGCCGTGGCATAGCCGCGAAGCCAAGTTCGACCTGCAACTGCACAGCGAGGAAGACCACCAGGGCCGCCTGAGCCTGGCGTTCGACTACGCTGCCGAACGGTTCGAAGCCAGCACCATCGAGCGCCTGGCCCAGCACCTGCTGGCGTTGTTGGAGCAAGTCTGCGCCCAACCGCGGATGGCCTTGGGCGAGGTTCGTTTGCTGGATGAGCAGGGCCGCGAGCAACTGCTGGGTTGGGGCCAGGCCCCGATGCCAGCCCCTAAGAGCCTGCTGTTAGGGCAACTGAACGAGCAGGCCCGGCTGACCCCGCAGCGCACGGCGCTGGTGTGGGAGGGCGGTAGCCTCGATTACGCCGAACTGCACCAGCAGGCCAACCGGCTGGCCCACTACCTGCGCGACAAAGGCGTCGGCCCGGACACCTGCGTTGCCATTGCCATCGAGCGTTCACCGCAACTGCTGATCGGCCTGTTGGCCATTCTCAAGGCCGGTGGCGCCTATGTGCCGCTGGATGTCGATTACCCGGCCGAGCGTCTGGCCTACATGCTCGAAGACTGCAAGGCCGGCCTGCTGCTCAGTCACAGTGGCCTGCTCGACAGGCTGCCGCAGGTGGACGGCGTCAGCGCCATCGCACTCGACCAACTGCACCTGGACAGTTGGCCAAGCCAGGCGCCTGGCCTGCATCTGGATGGGGATAACCTGGCCTACGTGATCTACACCTCCGGCTCAACCGGACAACCCAAGGGCGTCGGCAATACCCACGCGGCCCTTGCCGAACGCCTGCAATGGATGCAGGCCACCTACGGCCTGAACGACAGCGACGTGCTGATGCAAAAGGCGCCGATCAGTTTCGATGTGTCGGTGTGGGAGTGCTTCTGGCCGCTGGTCACCGGCTGCCGCCTGGTGCTGGCCGGCCCCGGCGAGCATCGCGACCCGCACCGCATCGCGGCGCTGGTGCAGCAGCATGGCGTGACCACGCTGCACTTCGTCCCGCCGTTGCTGCAAGTGTTCGTGCAAGAGCCGCTGACTGCCGGCTGCACCAGCCTGCGGCGAGTGTTCTCCGGTGGCGAGGCGCTGTCGGCGAACCTGCGTGACCGTGTGCTGCAAGTGCTACCGCAGGTGCAGTTGCACAACCGTTATGGCCCGACCGAAACTGCGATCAACGTTACCCACTGGCATTGCCAGGCAGAGGATGGTGAGCGTTCACCCATCGGCCGCCCGCTGGGGAATGTGATCTGCCGGGTGCTGGATGACGAGATGGAACTGACCGCCCCGGGTGTGCCGGGCGAACTGTACCTGGGCGGTGCGGGTCTGGCGCGGGGCTATCTGGGCCGTCCGGGCCTGACCGCCGAACGCTTCGTGCCCCAGGCCGATGGTAACGGCGAACGCTTGTACCGCAGTGGCGACCGTGCCCGCTGGCAGATGCAGGTCCAGGCGCTGGAGTACCTGGGTCGCCTCGATCAGCAGGTGAAAGTGCGCGGGTTCCGCGTCGAGCCCGAAGAGGTCCAGGCCTGCCTGCTGAGCCAGTCCGGTGTCGACCAGGGCCTGGTGCTCATCCACAAGGATGGGATCAGTGCACGACTGGTCGGCTACTACAGTGGCACCGCCCAGCCTGAAGCGCTGGTGGCGGCCCTGGCAGAGCGGTTGCCGGCCTACATGGTCCCTGCGCAGTTGATTGCGCTGGCGCACCTGCCGCTGGGCCCCAGCGGCAAGGTCGATCGCAAGGCCTTGCCTGCGCCGGTCTGGCAGCAGCGCGAACATATCGAGCCACGAACTGCGTTGCAGCAAGAGGTGGCGGCCATCTGGCGCGCGGTGCTCAACCTGCCACGTATCGGCCTGCAGGACGACTTCTTCGACCTTGGCGGCCACTCGCTGCTGGCTACCCAGATCGTCTCCCGCACCCGCCAGGCCTGCGATGTCGAGCTGCCGCTCAAAGCCTTGTTCGAAGCCAGCGAGCTGGGCGCTTTCTGCGCCGAGATCGCTCGCATCCGCGAGGCTGGCGAGCGCAACCTGCAAGGCGAGATCGCACGTGTCGACCGCCGTCAGGCCGTGCCGCTGTCTTACTCTCAGCAGCGCATGTGGTTCCTCTGGCACATGGAGCCGGACAGCCCGGCCTATAACGTCGGTGGTATGGCCCGGCTGCGTGGCACTCTGGATGTGGAGGCCTTCGAGCGTGCCTTGCAGGCGCTGATCGTGCGCCATGAAACCCTGCGTACCACCTTCCCGAGCATCGACGGCGTGCCGTACCAGTGCGTTGCCGAGCACAGCGGCCTGCAGCTCGATTGGCAAGACTTCAGCACCTTGCCTGCCGATTCCCGCCAGCATCGTTTGCAGCAACTGGCCGATGCCCAGGCGCACCAGCCGTTCGACCTGGAGCGCGGCCCGCTGCTGCGTGCGTGCCTGACCAAGACCGAGGCGCACGAGCACTTCTTCGTCCTGACCTTGCACCACATCGTCACCGAAGGCTGGGCCATGGACATCTTCGCCCGCGAGCTGGGCGAGCTGTACGAGGCCTTTGTCGACGCGCGCGAATCGCCATTGGCGCCGCTGCCGGTGCAGTACCTCGACTACAGCGTGTGGCAACGCCAGTGGCTGGAGAGCGGTGAGGGCACCCGTCAGCTGGCCTACTGGAAAGCCCGCCTGGGCGATGAACACCCGGTGCTGGCCCTGCCGTCCGACCGCCCGCGCCCGGCCGTGCAGAGCCACCGGGGGGAGCTGTATCGCTTCGACCTCGACCCGGCGCTGGTGGCGCGCGTGCATGCCTTCAACAGCCAACGTGGCCTGACGTTGTTCATGACCATCACCGCCACGCTGGCCGCATTGCTGCACCGCTACAGTGGCCAGCGCGACCTGCGCATCGGCGCGCCGGTGGCCAACCGTATTCGTCCCGAGAGCGAGGGGCTAATCGGCGCCTTCTTGAACACCCAGGTGCTGCGCTGCGAGATGGACGGACAGATGACCGGCACCGCGCTGCTCGATCAGGTGCGCCAGGTCGCCATCGAGGCCCAGTCGCACCAGGACCTGCCGTTCGACCAACTGGTCGAAGCCCTGCAGCCGCCGCGCAGCAGTGCCTACAACCCGCTGTTCCAAGTCATGTGCAACGTCCAGCGCTGGGCCTTTCAGCAGCGCCGCGAACTGGCGGGCATGCAGGTGGACTACCTGGTCAACGACGCCAGTGCCACCAAGTTCGACCTTTATCTGGAGGTCACCGACCTGGACGGCCGCCTCGGCTGCTGCCTGACCTACAGCCGCGACCTGTTCGACGAACCGCGCATCGCGCGCATGGCCGAGCACTGGCAGCAGTTGCTGGTCGGCCTGCTCGACGATCCTCAACGACGTCTGTGCGAGTTGCCGATGCTGAGCCACACCGAGCAGCAGGTGCTGGTGGGCCATTTGCAGGGCGAGCCGGACCACGGACTCAACCAGACCCTTCACGGCCTGTTCGCCATCCAGGCAGCCAGTACCCCGCAAGCCCTGGCACTGACCTTCGCCGGCCAGCACCTGAGCTACGCCGAGCTGGACCAACGGGCCAACCGCCTGGCCCGGGCCCTGCGCGAGCGCGGTGTCGGCCCGCAGGTACGGGTGGGCCTGGCCCTCGAGCGCTCGTTGGAGATGGTCGTCGGCCTGTTGGCCATTCTCAAGGCCGGCGGTGCCTATGTGCCGCTGGACCCCGAATACCCGCTCGACCGTTTGCACTACATGATCGAGGACAGCCGCATCGGCCTGTTTCTGAGCCAGCGCACGCTGCTGGAGGCGCTCGGCGAGCTGCCCGATGGCGTGGCCCGCTGGAGCCTCGAAGATGATGCCGTCAGCCTGTCCGCCTACAGCGATGCGCCGCTGGACAACCTCAACCTGCCACAGCACCAGGCGTACCTGATCTACACCTCCGGCTCTACCGGCAAGCCCAAGGGCGTGGTGGTCAGCCACGGTGAAATCGCCATGCACTGCCAGGCGGTGATCGCCGCCTTCGGCATGCGTAGCGACGACTGCGAGCTGCACTTCTATTCGATCAACTTCGACGCAGCCAGCGAGCGCCTGCTGGTGCCGCTGCTGTGCGGTGCCCGCGTGGTGCTGCGCGCACAGGGGCAGTGGGGCGCCGAGGACATTTGCCAACTGGTGCGCGAACAACAGGTGAGCGTGCTGGGCTTCACCCCGAGCTATGGTAGCCAGCTGGCCCAGTACCTGGCGGGGCGGGGCGAGCAACTGCCGGTGCGCCTGGTCATCACCGGCGGCGAGGCGCTGACCGGCGAGCACCTGCAACGCATTCGCCAGGCCTTCGCGCCGCAACAGTTCTTCAACGCCTACGGGCCGACCGAAACGGTGGTGATGCCGCTGGCCTGCCTGGCGCCGCAGACCCTGCCCGCCGATGCCGGCAGCGTGCCGATCGGCCGGGTGATCGGCGCACGTAGCGCGTACATTCTCGACGAGGACCTGGCGCTCCTGCCCCAGGGCGGCATCGGCGAGCTGTACATCGGTGGTGCGGGTTTGGCCCAGGGTTACCACGACCGCCCCGGGCTCACTGCCGAACGCTTCGTCGCCGACCCATTCAGCCATGATGGCGGTCGCCTGTACCGCACCGGCGACCTGGTGCGCCTGCGTGCCGACGGGTGTGTGGAGTACATCGGGCGTGCCGACCAGCAAGTGAAGATCCGCGGTTTCCGGATCGAGCTTGGCGAGATCGAGAGCCGCCTGCAGGAGCATGCCGATGTCGACGACGCGGTGGTCCTGGCAATCGACCTGCCCGGTGGCAAGCAACTGGTGGGCTACCTGGTGTGCAGGCAGGCCACGGCGAGCGCCGAGGCCCAGGCCTCGCTGCGCGAAGCGATCAAGGCCGATGCCCGCCAGCACCTGCCGGACTACATGGTACCGGCGCACCTGGTGCTGCTCGACAGCCTGCCACTGACGGGCAACGGCAAGCTCGATCGCCGCGCACTGCCGCTGCCGGATCTCCAGCAAGCCCAACAGCATTACCTGGCCCCGAGCAACGAAGTCGAGGCACAGTTGGTGCAGCTCTGGTGTGAGGTGCTCAATGCTGCCCGCGTGGGCGTGCAGGACAACTTCTTCGAACTGGGCGGCGACTCGATCCTGTCGATCCAGGTGGTCAGCCGTGCCCGTCAGCTGGGCCTGCAGTTCACCCCGCGCGACCTGTTCCAGCACCAGACCATCCAGACCCTCGCCGCCGTGGTCAGCCGCAGTGCAGCGCCAAGCGACATCGAGCAGGGCTTGCGGCAGGGGCGTAGTGGCCTGACGCCGATCCAGCACTGGTTCTTCGACAGCCAGGCCACCCAGCCACAACACTGGAACCAGGCTGTGCTGCTGCAAGCTCGCCAAGCACTGGACAGCACGGTGCTGGAGCGCGCCCTGGCCGGCCTGGTGGAACACCACGACAGCCTGCGCCTGCGCTTCGTCCAGGCCAATGGCCGTTGGCAAGCCGAGTATGCGGCGTCGGCCAGCCAGCAGTTGCTGTGGACCGCCACGGTCAGCGACTTCGACGACTGCCAGGCGCTGTACACCGACGTGCAGCGCAGCCTCGACCTGCACCAAGGCCCACTGCTGCGCGCCTTGCTGGTGAGCGATGGGCAGGGCGCACAGCGCCTGTTGCTGGCGATCCACCACCTGGTGGTCGACGGTGTGTCCTGGCGTGTCTTGCTCGAAGACCTGCAAGCGCTCTACCGTGGCCAGACGCTCGCTGCCAAGACCCATGCCATGGGCGACTGGGCAGCACGCTTGGCCAGCTACGCCGGCAGTGACTCGCTAAGAGACGAGCTGGATTGGTGGCAGAGGCAACTCGGCAATGTGCGCCACGAGTTGCCATGCGATCACCCTCAGGGCGGTAACCTGAACCGGCATGCGCGCACGCTGGCCATCGGCCTGGACGTGGAGCAGACCCGTCGGTTGCTTCAGCAGGCCCCGGCGGCTTACCACACCCAGGTCAATGACCTGCTGTTGACCGCGCTGGCCCGTGTCCTGTGCCGCTGGAGCGAGGACGAAACCGTACTGGTGCAGCTCGAAGGTCATGGCCGTGACGGGCTGTTCGAGGACATGGACCTGACTCGCAGCGTCGGCTGGTTCACCAACGCCTATCCGCTGTGCCTGAAGCCAGCGGTAGGCGACGACGAAAGCGCCCGCGCCACGTCCATCAAGCACATCAAGGAACAACTGCGCCAGGTACCGCACAAAGGTCTGGGTTACGGCGTGCTGCGCTACCTTGCCGATGACGTCGGGCGCGAGCGCATGGCGGCCCTGGCGCAGGCACGCATCACCTTCAACTACCTCGGGCAGTTCGACCAGCAGTTCGATGCCGCCGCGCTATTCCAGCCGCTGGATGCGCCAGCGGGCCTGGCCCATGACCTCGATGCGCCGCTGCCGAACTGGCTCAGCGTCGACGGCCAGGTCTATGGCGGCGCCTTGCAACTGCGCTGGACCTACAGCGCCGAGCGCTACGACGACTCGACCATCGCCCGTCTGGCCGAGGCCTATCGCCAAGAGTTGCTCGCACTGGTCGAGCATTGCCTGGCCGATGGCAACGGCAGCTTCACCCCATCAGATTTCCCCCTGGCTCGCCTGACCCAGGAGCAGATCGACGCCTTGCCGGTACCCGCCGACGAGATCGAAGACGTCTACCCGCTGACGCCGATGCAGGAAGGCCTGCTGTTGCACACGCTGCTGGAACCCGGCACCGGCATCTACTACATGCAAGACCGCTACCGCATCAACAGCGCGCTGGACCCTGAACGCTTCACCCAGGCCTGGCAGGCCGTGGTGGCGCGCCACGAAGCCTTGCGCGCATCGTTCAGCTGGAACGCTGGCGAGGCGATGCTGCAGATCATCCACAAACCCGCCAGAACGCCGGTGGATTACCAAGACTGGCGTGGCCTGGACGACGCCACCCAGGAGGCGCGTTTGCACGCCCTGCACAAGCAGGAGCGCGAGGCCGGTTTCGCGCTGCTGCGCGAGGCGCCGTTCCACCTGCGTCTGGTGCGGGTTGCCGACGAGCGCTACTGGTTCATGATGAGCAACCACCACATCCTCATCGACGCCTGGTGCCGTTCGCTGCTGATGAACGACTTCTTCGAGCTCTACCAGGCCCTCGGCGAAGGTCGCCAGGCCCAATTACCGGTACCGCCGCGCTACCGCGACTACATCGGCTGGCTGCAGCGCCAGGACCTGGACGAAGCCCGTGCCTGGTGGCGGGCCAACCTGGCCGGCTTCGAGCGCGCCACCGCCATCCCGAGCGATCGCCCGCTGCGCCATGATCGTGCCGGCGACGGCATGGTGGTCGGCGATTGCTACACCCGCCTTGAGGTCGGCGAAGGTGTGCGCCTGCGTGAGCTGGCCCAAGCCCATCAGCTTACCGTCAACACCTTCGCCCAGGCGGCCTGGGCCCTGGTGCTGGCGCGCTACAGCGGCGACCGCGACGTCGCCTTTGGCGTGACCGTGGCCGGACGCCCGGTGAGCATGCCGCAAATGCAGCGCACCGTTGGCCTGTTCATCAACAGTATCGCCCTGCGCGTACAGCTGCCCGACGCGGGCCAGCGCCGCAGCGTGCGCCAGTGGCTGCAAGGGCTGCTTGAGCGCAACATGGAGCTGCGCGAGTACGAGTACCTGCCGTTGGTGGCGATTCAGGAATGCAGCGAACTGCCCAAGGGTCAGCCGCTGTTCGACAGCCTGTTCGTGTTCGAGAACGCCCCGGTGGAAACCGCCGTGCTTGACCACGCCCAGCACCTGAATGCCAGCTCCGACTCGGGCCGCACCCACACCAACTTCCCGCTGACCGCCGTGTGCTATCCAGGCGATGACCTGGGCCTGCACCTGTCGTTCGACCAGCGCTACTTCGACTATCCGACCGTCGAACGCCTGCTGGCTGAGTTCAAGCGTCTGCTGCTGGCCTTGGTCGAGGGCTTCGAAGGCGATGTCAGCGAGCTGCCGTTGCTGGGGGTCGAAGAGCAGCGCTTCCTGCTTGAAGACTGCAACCGCACCGAGCGTGCCTACGCCCTTGATCAGAGCTATGTCGAGCTGTTCGAGGCTCAGGTCGCCGCCAGCCCTGAGCGAACCGTCGCCCGCTGCCTGGAGGCGTCGTACGACTACGCCGGCCTGAACCTGGCGGCCAACCGGCTGGGCCATGCATTGGTCGCCGTCGGCGTGGCCATCGACCAGCCAGTGGCCCTGTTGGCCGAGCGCGGCTTGCCGCTGCTGGGCATGATCGTCGGCAGTTTCAAGGCCGGAGCAGGCTACCTGCCGCTGGATCCGGGCCTGCCGACGACGCGGCTGCAGCGCATCGTTGAACTCAGCCGCACCCCGGTGCTGGTGTGCAGCGCGGCCTGTGCCGAGCAGGCGCGCCAGTTGCTCGATGAGCTGGGCGGCGTGATGCGGCCGAAGCTGTTGGTCTGGGAAGAGGTGCAAGCCAGCCGTGTCGCCAGTCATAACCCCGGCATTCACAGCGGGCCGGACAACCTGGCCTATGTGATCTACACCTCCGGTTCCACCGGTTTGCCCAAAGGCGTGATGGTCGAGCAGCGCGGCATGCTCAACAACCAGCTGAGCAAGGTGCCGTACCTGGCACTGAGCGAGCAGGACGTGATCGCCCAGACTGCCTCGCAGAGCTTCGACATTTCGGTCTGGCAGTTCCTGGCCGCGCCGCTGTTCGGGGCCAGGGTCGAGATCGTGCCGAATGCCATTGCCCATGACCCGCAAGGCTTGCTGGCCCACGTTCAAACCACCGGTATCACTGTGCTGGAAAGCGTGCCTTCGTTGATTCAGGGCATGTTGGCCAACGACCACCAGACCCTGGATGGGTTGCATTGGATGCTGCCCACTGGCGAAGCCATGCCACCGGAGCTGGCGGCGCAGTGGCTGCAGCGTTACCCGGCCATTGGCCTGGTTAACGCCTACGGCCCGGCGGAGTGTTCGGACGATGTGGCGTTCTTCCGCGTCGATGCTGACTCCGCCCGCGGTAGCTACCTGCCCATCGGAACGCCGACTGACAACAACCGTCTGTACCTGTTTGGAGAAGACCTGACACTGGCGCCACTGGGCGCGGTGGGTGAGCTGTGTGTTGCCGGTACCGGCGTCGGTCGTGGTTATGTGAGCGACCCGGTGCGCACAGCGCAGGCCTTCGTCCCGCATCCCTATGGCGCGCCGGGTGAGCGCCTGTACCGCACCGGCGACCTGGCGCGCCAGCGGCCGGATGGCGTGTTCGAGTATGTCGGGCGTATCGACCACCAAGTGAAGATCCGCGGTTTCCGCATCGAGCTAGGCGAGATCGAGGCGCGTCTGCACGAGCAGGCCGAGCTTCGCGATGCCGCTGTCGGTGTCCAGGACGGCGTCAACGGCAAGCACCTGGTCGGCTACCTGGTCGCCCATCAAGGCGTCGTCGCCGACGCTGCGTTGCTTGAGCAGGTCAAGCAGCGCCTGCGCAGCGAACTGCCGGAATACATGGTGCCGCTGCACTGGGGCTGGTTCGACAGCTTGCCGCACAACGCCAACGGCAAGCTTGACCGCAAGGCCCTACCGGCTATCGATATCGGCGGCCAGCACAGCCAGGCCTATGTTGCACCGCGCAATCCGCTGGAAGAGACACTGGCCGGCATCTGGGCCGATGTGCTCAAGGCCGAACGGGTAGGGGTGTGCGACAACTTCTTCGAGCTGGGCGGGCATTCGCTGCTGGCCACGCAGATCGCTTCGCGGGTGCAGAAGCAGTTGCAATTGAACGTGCCACTGCGGGCGATGTTCGAGTGCAGCACGGTGGAGGCGTTGGCTGAGTATGTGCAAGGGCTGCGCGACAGTGCGCTTGATGACGACAAGGTCGACCGGCTGAGTGATCTGATGGCGGAGCTGGA
>NZ_AUEC01000044.1 GCF_000425785.1 Pseudomonas taiwanensis DSM 21245 | reverse complement strand
GCCGGCGACGTGTACACCACCAGGGCCTACGAGTACCACCGGACCGAGCCAGGCGGTGACGGCCGAGTTGCCACCATCATGCAGAAGCGCGGCGAGTACCCCGCCGGCGCCCACTCAACCTGCCGTTACGGCGTCCAGCCGGACACAGACTTCGATCGCTACCAATGGCCCGCCGCCCGACTCTGGGAAGTCGTGCGCGACGTGCTGCTGGCCTGACCACCAACCTGCCGCCACCGGCGGCGTGGAGACCATCCATGAACCTGATCGACTGCTACGTCACGAAGATCCTCGGCGAGCCGTACCGCAAGTTCGGCGCTTGGTGGGTCGACGTCGAATACAACAGCTGGGGCAGAACCAGCACTACCCGACTCATGTTCCGCACCGAGGAAGCCGCCCGCGCGGCGAAGGTCGGGCATCACTTCTTGGCCTGATCGGCCGCAGGAGACACACATGGCAAACGCCACTGCAGCTGCACCGACAGCCTTGCAGCCAAGGTTCCTGCGCGCGAAAGACGCGCCAGGGTACCTCGGCATGTGCAAGGACGAATTCAAGAATACCGTCAGGCCGCATGTCCGCGAGTTCCCGATCGGGAAACAGGGCATCGGCTTCGACCGACTGGAGTTGGATGCCTGGGCAGACGCCTACATCGAGGCCATGGCCGTTGAAAAGGCAAGCAATCAGGACAACAATCGACCCCGCAGCGGAAGTATGGCCGGGGAATCCAAGGAGACTCCATGGCCAAAAAGGCAATCACAGGGCTCCAGAAAATGCCAAACGGCATCTGGAAAATCGACAAAGTCTACAGGGGGGAGCGAATTCAAGAGAGCACTGGCACTACTGACCGGGTAGAGGCCGAGCAGTACCTGATTCACATCCTGGAGAAGATGCGGCTGCGCAAGGTGTATGGCGTTCGCGAGATCAAGACCTTCAGTGCCGCGGCTGCCCGGTACCTGATAGAACACAAGGACCAGCCGTCATTCAAGGTCACCGCAACCTACCTTGGCCAGCTGGATGACTACATCGGCCACCTGCCTCTGACGCATATCGATGATGAGGCACTGGCACCATTCATCCGGGACCGAAAGGCGGACAGCGTTCTGCCGGACGGGACAATAAAGAAGGGAGTGAGCAACCGGACGATCAACATCGCGATCGAGCGTGCGATTCGCGTGTTGTCGCTGGCTTGCAGGAAGTGGCGGGACGAGGAGCGCAGGCCTTGGCTGGACAGCGTACCGTTGCTGACCAAGCTGGAAGAGAAGAAGGCGAGCCGAAAGCCCTACCCCATGACATGGGAGGAGCAGTCAATTCTCTTCGGGGAGTTGCCGGACCACCTGCAGCGCATGGCCCTGTTCAAGGTGAACACAGGTTGCCGCGAGCAAGAGGTCTGCAAGCTGAGGTGGGACTGGGAAATCTTCGTGCCGGAGCTTGGCACCAGCGTGTTTCTGATACCGGCCGAGTTTGGCGGTCGACATGAAAACTCTGGGGTCAAGAACCGGGACGAGCGCCTGGTAGTGCTGAACAGCGTGGCGAAGTCGGTAGTCGATAGCCAGCGAGGTATCAGTCGTGAGTGGGTTTTCCCCTACAACGGCACGGCGATGCATCGCATGAACGACTCAGCCTGGAAGAAGGCTCGGGTGCGCGCGGCGAAGCTCTGGCAGGAGCAACACTTACGGCCGGCACACCCCGGGTTCGCATCCATACGCATTCATGACCTCAAGCACACTTTCGGCAGGAGGCTGAAAGCAGCAGGAGTTACTGAAGAGGACCGCAAGGCGTTATTGGGCCATAAGAACGGCAGCGTGACCAGTCACTACTCCGGCGCGGAGCTTGGTCAGCTGATAGAAGCAGCAAACAAGGTGTCGGCCACCGACTCGCGTGGACCGGTACTGACAATTTTGAAGAGGAGGATCGGATGAGGAAAAAGGCGAAGTCACTCGAAAAGTCACTAGCCCCAGAAACAACGAAGCCACCCGAAGGTGGCTAAGTTGCTGAATATATTGGTCGGGACGGAGTGATTCGAACACTCGACCCCTTGCACCCCATGCAAGTGCGCTACCGGGCTGCGCTACGCCCCGACTCTATTCTCGATACCGCTGAGAACGATGAAGAATCTACCCTAACCATCTGATTAATGGAAGCTTTTTTTTCAAGAAACTTCCATTCGTCGGGTGCAGATCACTTCTTGAGCACGACCAGCACATCTTCCAATTCGGCAATCATCTGCCGAATCAGCTGCTTGTACTGGCTGGACTCGTCCTTTACCTCATCACTGGAAAGCCGCAACCGCGCCCCGCCAATGGTGAAGCCCTGGTCGTACAGCAGTGCACGGATCTGACGAATCATCAGCACATCTTGCCGCTGGTAATACCGCCTGTTCCCGCGCCGCTTGACCGGGTTGAGTTGGGGAAACTCCTGCTCCCAATACCGCAGCACATGCGGCTTCACCGCACACAACTCGCTGACTTCACCAATAGTGAAGTAGCGTTTGCCCGGTATGGGGGGCAGTTCGTCGTTATGGCTTGGTTCCAGCATAGGCCTCTACCCGGGCTTTCAGCTTTTGCCCTGGACGAAAGGTGACGACGCGGCGCGCGGTAATCGGGATCTCTTCCCCCGTCTTGGGGTTGCGGCCCGGCCGCTGCCGTTTGTCGCGAAGGTCGAAGTTGCCGAAACCTGACAACTTCACCTGCTCGTTCTCCTCAAGCGCGTGCCGAATTTCTTCGAAAAACAGCTCTACCAACTCCTTGGCCTCACGCTTGTTGAGTCCCAGCTCCTCGTACAGCCTTTCGGCCATCTCAGCTTTCGTCAGAGCACCCATACCGTTATTTCCTTAACGTGGTGTTCAACCTTTGTTCGAGCGAGGTGAGGATGTTCTGCAGGGTCGTGTTCACCTCATCGTCGTTAAGAGTGCGCGATGGATGCTGCCAGGTCAAGCCGACTGCCAGGCTTTTTCTATCAGGATCAATACCTTTACCCTGGTAGACGTCAAACAGCCTGAGGTCTGTCAGCCATTCGCCGGCATTGTTACGAATCACTTCAAGCACCTGACTGGAGGCCACGTCACGGCCGGCGATCAGCGCCAGGTCACGACGGGTTTCCGGGAACTTGGAGAGTTCACTGAACTTCGGCAGACGGCCTTCGACCACCTCACCCAGCACCAGCTCGAACAGGAACACCGGGCGATCCAGATCCAGGGCCTTGGCCAGCTCTGGGTGGATGGCGCCCAGGTAGCCGACCTGCTTGCCGTCGCGCTCGATCAGGGCGGTTTGGCCAGGGTGCAGGGCGGGGTGTTTTCCAGCGCTGAAGGTGAAGTCGTTCAACGCTCCCGAGTAACCCAGCAGGGCCTCCACATCGGCCTTGACATCGAAGAAGTCGATGCCATCGCGACCGTTGGCCCAGCCTTCTGGCAGGCGGCTACCGGTGACCACGCCGGCAATCATCGGCTGCTGCTTGAGATCACCCAGCTGGCCAACGAAACGCAGGCCGCTTTCGAACAGGCGAACGCGGTCTTGTTGGCGGTTGAGGTTGTGCTGCAGCGCCTTCACCAGACCCGGCCAGAGCGACGCACGCATGGCAGCCATATCGTTGGAGATAGGGTTGGCCAGCAGCAGCGGCTCGACACCTGGGCTAAACAGCTCGAACAGTTTCGGGTCGATGAAGCTGTAGGTGATGGCTTCCTGATAGCCGCGAGCAACCAGCAGGCGACGCAGGTTTGGCAGCTCGCCACGGGTTTCCGGGCGGGCTTGCGGCGCCAGGCGCGCTTGCGGATAACGGACCGGCAGGTTGTTGTAACCGTACAGGCGGGCCAGCTCTTCGATCAGGTCGACTTCCAGGCTGATGTCAAAGCGGTGGCTCGGGACGTTGACGGTCCACTCCCCCTCTCCGCTGCGCGTGGTGGTCAGCTCCAGGGCGTTGAGCAGTTGCTCGACCTGGGCCGGGTCCATTTCCATGCCGAGCATCTGGGTGATGCGGTCGGCGCGTAGAGTGATCGGGGCGATGTTCGGCAAGTGCTGCTCGCTGGCAGCCTCGACCACCGGACCGGCTTCGCCACCCACGATCTCCAGCACCAGCGCAGTAGCGCGCTCGATGGCTTCGCGAGCCAGCTGCGAATCGACACCACGCTCATAGCGGTGCGAGGCGTCGGTGTGCAGGCCGTAGGAACGGGCTTTACCAGCGACGGAAATCGGCTCGAAGAAGGCGCTTTCCAGGAACAGGTCGCGGGTCTTCTCGGTGTTCACGCCGCTGTGCTCGCCCCCCATGACGCCGGCAATGGCCAGGGGGCGGGTGTGGTCGGCGATGACCAGGGTATCGGCCCGCAGGGCTACTTCCTGGCCGTCGAGCAGGACGAGCTTCTCGCCCTCTTCGGCCATGCGCACGCGGATGCCGCCGTTGATCTCAGCCAGGTCGAAAGCGTGCATGGGCTGGCCCAGCTCAAGCATCACGTAGTTGGTGATGTCGACGGCAGCGTCGATGCTGCGCACGTCGCTGCGGCGCAGGCGCTCAACCATCCACAGCGGAGTCGGCTTGCTCAGGTCGACGTTGCGGATGACGCGGCCCAGGTAACGCGGGCAAGCAGCCGGAGCACTGACTTCGACCGGACGCACTTCGTCGTGCGCAGCCGGTACCGCCGGCACGTTCGGGCGGGTAACCGGGACGTTGTACAGCGCACTGACGTCGCGCGCCAGACCGGCGATGGAAAGGCAATCGCCACGGTTCGGGGTCAGGCCGATCTCGATGCTGGCGTCGTCCAGGCTCAGGTACTGGCGAATGTCTTCACCTACCGGGGCGTCGGCGGCCAGCTCCAGCAAGCCGTCGTTTTCTTCGCTGATCTGCAGTTCGGCGGCCGAGCACAGCATGCCGAAGGATTCGACACCGCGCAGCTTGGCTTTCTTGATCTTGAAGTCACCTGGCAACTCGGCGCCGATCATGGCGAACGGGATCTTGATGCCTGGACGTGCGTTAGGGGCGCCGCAGACAACCTGGAAGGTTTCCTGGCCGTTGCTTACCTGGCAGACGCGCAGCTTGTCGGCGTCCGGGTGCTGTTCGGTGGCGAGGATCTCGCCCACGACGATACCGCTGAACTGCCCGGCAGCGGGGGTAACGCTGTCGACTTCGAGGCCGGCCATGGACAGACGGGCGACCAGTTCGTCACGGGAGACTTGCGGGTTTACCCAACCGCGCAGCCACTGTTCACTGAATTTCATGCTGTTCTCCTGAAAATTGCGTCGGATAGGCCTAGCGGAATTGCGCTAAGAACCGCAGGTCGTTGTCGAAGAACAGACGCAAATCGTTGACGCCATAGCGCAGCATGGCCAAGCGCTCGGCGCCCATGCCGAAGGCGAAACCCTGGAACTCTTCCGGGTCGATGCCAGACATGCGCAGCACGTTCGGGTGCACCATGCCGCAACCCATCACTTCCAGCCAGCCGGTTTGCTTGCACACGCGGCAGCCGTTGCCAGCGCACATCACGCACTGGATATCCACTTCGGCGGACGGCTCGGTGAAGGGGAAGAACGACGGGCGGAAGCGCACGGCCAGCTCTTTCTCGAAGAACACCCGCAGGAACTCTTCGATGGTGCCCTTGAGGTCGGCGAAGTTGATGCCGCGGTCGATCAGCAGGCCTTCGACTTGGTGGAACATCGGCGAGTGGGTAATGTCCGAGTCGCAGCGGTAGACGCGGCCTGGGCAGACAATGCGAATCGGCGGCTGGCTCGATTCCATGGTGCGGACCTGTACCGGCGAGGTATGGGTGCGCAGCAGCATGTTGGCATTGAAATAGAAGGTGTCGTGCATCGCCCGGGCCGGATGGTGGCCTGGGATGTTGAGCGCTTCGAAGTTGTGGTAGTCGTCTTCGACCTCCGGGCCTTCGGCGATGCCGTAGCCGATGTGGGTGAAGAACTGCTCGATGCGCTCGAGGGTACGGGTGATCGGGTGCAGGCCGCCAGTGGTCTGGCCACGGCCTGGCAGGGTCACGTCAATGCATTCGGCGGCCAGGCGAGCGCTGAGCTCGGCCTCTTCAAAGGCGGCCTTGCGTGCGTTGAGCACGTCGGTGACGCGTTCCTTGGCGTCGTTGATCAGCGCGCCGACTTTCGGCCGCTCTTCGGCTGGCAGGTTGCCCAGGGTCTTCATCACCTGGGTCAGTTCGCCCTTCTTGCCGAGGAATTGAACCCGGATCTGTTCCAGGGTAGTGATGTCTTCAGCGCGTTCCACGGCCTCGAGGGCTTGGGCAACCAGCGCGTCCAGGTTTTCCATGTACAGACTCCAGATACGAAAATAGGGGAAGAGCTTTTGAAGGCTCTTCCCCTATCGATGACGTTTTACACCCGGCGCCGCAGCGCGCCGCCGGATGATTGTCGTGGGTACTTAAGCCAGAACGGCTTTAGCTTTCTCGACAATCGCAGCAAACGCCGCTTTTTCGTTCACTGCCAGGTCAGCCAGAACCTTACGGTCGATTTCGATCGACGCCTTTTTCAGGCCAGCAATCAGACGGCTGTAGGACAGACCGTTGGTGCGGGCACCGGCGTTGATACGAGCGATCCACAGGGCGCGGAACTGACGCTTCTTCTGGCGACGGTCACGGTAGGCGTATTGGCCAGCCTTGATGACAGCCTGCTTGGCGACGCGGAATACGCGCGAGCGTGCACCGTAGTAGCCTTTAGCCAGTTTCAGAATTTTCTTGTGACGCTTACGAGCGATAACGCCGCGCTTTACACGAGCCATGAGTAACTTCCTCTATCTTTGACCGAAATTAACGTACGCGCAGCATGCGCTCGACTTTTGCAACGTCAGACGGGTGCAGCAGGCTGGCACCGCGCAGTTGACGCTTACGCTTGGTCGACATTTTGGTCAGGATGTGGCTCTTGAAAGCGTGCTTGTGCTTGAAGCCGGAAGCGGTCTTCAGGAAGCGCTTTGCAGCACCGCTCTTGGTTTTCATTTTTGGCATGTTGGAACTCCGCATTCGATAAAATTACACATAATCATCAGGCCTGCCGTGCCCGGGAGATTACTTCTTTTTCTTGGGGGCGATGACCATCATAAGCTGGCGTCCTTCCATCTTCGGATGCTGCTCAACGGAGCCGTATTCGGCGAGGTCGGCTTCGACCCGCTTCAACAGCTCCATGCCCAGCTCCTGGTGAGCCATCTCACGGCCACGGAATCTCAGAGAGATCTTGGCCTTGTCCCCATCAGTAAGGAAACGTACCAGGTTGCGTAGTTTTACCTGGTAATCCCCTTCTTCCGTCCCTGGACGAAACTTGATTTCTTTGATCTGGATCTGCTTCTGGTTTTTCTTGGCTTCGTTGGCCTGCTTCTTCTTCTCGAAGAGGTGCTTGCCGTAGTCCATCACCTTGCAGACGGGCGGTTGCGCGTCTGCAGAGATTTCCACCAGATCCAGCTTCGCTTCATCAGCGATTCGAAGCGCTTCATCAATCGAGACGATGCCAATCTGCTCGCCGTCAGCGCCAATTAACCGAACCTCGCGTGCCGAGATATTCTCGTTGATCGGGGCTTTCGGTGCAGTTCGTTTATCGTTTCTCATTTCACGCTTAATAGTCATTACTCCGATTCTAGGCGACCGCGCTGGGCTACAGCGCTGTTGAGCAGCTGCGTGAATTCAGCCACCGGCATGGAGCCGAGGTCTTTGCCTTCACGGGTGCGTACGGCGACGGTCTGCGTTTCGACTTCGCGATCCCCTATAACCAAAAGGTACGGGACCTTGAGCAAAGTATGCTCGCGGATTTTAAAGCCAATCTTCTCGTTTCTCAAGTCCGACTTGGCACGGAAACCGCTACCGTTCAGGGCTTTTTCTACTTCGAGGGCGAAATCGGCCTGCTTGTCGGTGATGTTCATGATCACCGCTTGGGTTGGTGCCAGCCAGGCAGGGAACACACCCGCGTAGTGCTCGATCAGCATGCCGATGAAGCGCTCGAACGAACCGAGGATGGCACGGTGCAGCATGACCGGGCGCTTACGGTTGTTATCTTCGGCGATATAGCTGGCATCCAGACGCTCAGGCAGGTTCGGGTCGTACTGCAGCGTACCGCACTGCCAGTTACGACCGAGGCAGTCGCGCAGGGTGAACTCGATCTTCGGACCGTAGAACGCCCCCTCGCCCGGCTGGTATTCCCACTCGAGGCCCGACTCGTTCAGCGCATCGGCCAGGGCGCCTTCGGCGCGATCCCACAACTCTTCGGAACCCACGCGCTTGGCGGGACGAGTCGACAGCTTCATGGCGACGTCGGTGAAACCGAAGTCCTTGTACACGTCCAGGGTCAGCTTGATGAAGTCGGCAGCTTCCTTCTTCACCTGGTCTTCGGTGCAGAAGATGTGCGCATCGTCCTGAACGAAGCCACGTACACGCATGATGCCGTGCAGCGCGCCAGACGGCTCGTTACGGTGGCAAGCACCGAATTCGGCCAAGCGCAGCGGCAGGTCGCGGTAAGACTTGAGGCCCTGGTTGAACACCTGCACGTGGCACGGGCAGTTCATCGGCTTGACGGCAAAATCGCGGCTTTCCGACGAAGTGGTGAACATGTTCTCGGCGTAGTTGGACCAGTGGCCGGAGCGCTCCCAGAGGATACGGTCGACAACCTGTGGGGTCTTGATTTCCTGGTAGCCGTTCTCGCGCTGGACTTTACGCATGTACTGCTCGAGTACCTGGTAAACGGTCCAGCCATTGGCGTGCCAGAACACCATGCCGGGTGCTTCTTCCTGCAGGTGGAACAGGTCCAGCTGCTTGCCGATCTTGCGGTGGTCGCGTTTTTCGGCTTCTTCGATGCGCTGGATATAGGCGGCCAGCTGCTTCTTGTCGGCCCAAGCGGTGCCGTACACGCGTTGCAACTGTTCGTTCTTGGCATCACCGCGCCAGTAGGCGCCGGACAGCTTGGTCAGCTTGAAGGCCTTGAGGAAACGAGTGTTCGGCACGTGCGGGCCACGGCACATGTCGACGTATTCTTCGTGGTAGTACAGCCCCATGGCCTTCTCGTCGGGCATGTCCTCGACCAGGCGCAGCTTGTAGTCCTCGCCACGGTTCTTGAACACGTCGATGACCTCGGCGCGCGGAGTCATCTTCTTGATGACGTCGTAGTCCTTGTCGATCAACTGCTGCATGCGCTGCTCGATGGCGGCCAGGTCATCCGGGGTGAAAGGACGCTCGTAGGCGATGTCGTAATAAAAGCCTTCGTCGATCACCGGGCCGATCACCATCTTGGCGGTCGGGTACAACTGCTTCACCGCGTGGCCGATCAGGTGGGCGCACGAGTGACGAATGATCTCCAGTCCCTCTTCATCTTTAGGGGTGATGATCTGCAGGGTGGCGTCGTTCTCGATCAGGTCGCAGGCATCGACCAGCTTGCCGTCGACTTTACCGGCCAGGGTGGCCTTGGCCAGACCAGCGCCGATCGAGGCGGCGACTTCGGCTACGGATACGGCCTTGTCGAACGAACGTTGACTGCCATCGGGAAGAGTAATAATGGGCATGGCGCCTCCTCTCCTAGTGGTGACCCCTACCAAAGGTCACGTGGGTTGGGATGAGCCAGTACAAGATCCGACCTGCCTTTCCCTTGGGAAAGCCTGCCTCACAGTGGCAGAAACCTTTCGGCTTGCCAGGGGGACCTGAGTGACTGGAAAGTGAAAAAGATAAATGTAGGCGCCGTCAGGGCAGCCACAAGCCGGCCATGCTAGCACGCGGGTTGCACAGCAGGCAGAAATATTTGGGAATTACGCGGTTGTGGTGAACTAACGCGGAAAAAATCCTATCAGACCTTGGGAAGCAACCTACTCTTGATGAGACCTTAACCCAAGGAGTAACCGGTTATGCGACTTCACTCTCTTCTGGCCCTGGCGGCCGCTAGCGCCCTGCTGCTGCCTGTCGCTGCGAACGCTGGCAACTTCCCCCCTGGGAAGGAGGCTGGTTACATGGCCCAGTGCACCCAAGTGGCCAGCGGACAGGGCGTGGACGCTGCGACCGCGAAAAAGCACTGCGAATGCGGCGCGCAAGCCATCAAAAAGAATTTCAGCGATAAGGAGATCGAAGACCTGGATAGCAAGGACGGCGTTGACGCCAAGCTGATGCAGAAAGCGCAAACTGTCGTGCAGGCGGCATGCAAACCGAAGTCCTGAGCAAGCAATCAACACTTTGTTTGCCCTGGATCAGTATCCTGCGAAGGTAAAAGGCGCTAGATGCGCAGAATTAGACTATGATGTCGCCGGTGCTCCGTAGCCTCGGCCGCATTGCACCACTGAAAAATTAAATGTCTGGAGATTCACCCCATGTCCAATCGCCAAAACGGCACCGTCAAATGGTTCAATGATGAGAAAGGCTACGGCTTCATCACCCCAGCAGGCGGCGGCGACGACCTGTTCGTACACTTCAAGGCCATCGAAACCGACGGCTTCAAGAGCCTGAAAGAAGGCCAGACTGTTTCCTTCGTCGCTGAGCGCGGCCAGAAGGGCATGCAGGCTGCTCAGGTTCGTCCGGAGTAATTCGGACAGCTGAAAAAACCCGCCTCCGTGGCGGGTTTTTTTTGGGTGTCCGCCGGGCACGCTCGGCCCTGCCCCTTAACCGCAGTTGGCGCGGATGACTACCCCTCGCTCGTCGACATTAAGGTTCAAACGCTCGGAGCGATACTCCAGGGTGACCACGTCATGGGGTTTGAGGATGCGTGCCATTTGCGAGCCGCTGGCCTTTCGCGCCTGCTCGAGCAGTTCGGCGCTACCTGGCTTGCCAATGGCGAAATCGGCCCCACTGGCATCGCAGCGCCCATCGTTGCCAGCCGCCGCTGCCGGGGCACCGCCGCCCGAGTGACCGCCAGAGCTGCAACCTGCCAGGACGGACGCCAGTAGCAGGGTCGCCAGGGAAGCACGGGTACGGAACATGAATCCTCCTAAAATCAATCCGGGAACTGCCTAATGCGACAGCTTCACTCATAGTTTGTTGCAAAACCGCACAAGTCTGCCTGATCTCGCCAGTCGAGACGAAAAGCAATCGTGACTGAATTTTGCACCAGCCTCTTGGTTTGCCCGACATGGCCTTTTATTCTTAAGTCGCAGGGTGCTTGACGCAAAGTCATGATTTACTGCAAGAAGTGGAGCGCATCATGCCTCCCTCGAACGCCAGGGTCAGGTGTTCGCCTCTCCATACCGGGCCTTCAGCGAGAGCCTTCCATGAGCAGCCACAGCATCGACGCCGACATCAAGGTCAAATGGGCCGAGGGCCAGAGCGCCTACAGCCCTGGCACCCCGGAGGAGCTGCTTTTGATCGCCATCGACCTGCTGGTACGTGACCGCGGTGCCGAAGCGGCGCGCAGTTTCGTCGAGCAGGTCATCGAGCGCTACGCCCCACAGCCGGCTATCGCAATCTCGCCAGACGCTCACTGAGCAGATCGAACAGCCCCTGGGCGTCGCCCTGCGATACCCACATCACGTTTGCCGGACGCTTGAGCACACCGTACCAATCGGCGATGGTCTGGCCGAAGGTTGCGCCTTCACGGCTGTCTACCACCAGATGGACACGTCGACCACTGAACAGTTCTGGCTTGACCAGGTAGGCGATGACGCTGGCGTCATGCACAGGCCCGCCGGGCATCCCATACACGTCCATGTCGTGCTTGATGTAGGCGTTGAGTATATCCACCACCACTTGACTGGCACGGTTGTGGATAGCCGCCAGCTGCCGCAGACGAGCATCGCTGGTGAGTAGCGTGTGGGTCAGGTCCAGCGACAGGTAGGTCAGGCGAACGCCACTTGCCAGCACTACCTCGGCGGCGTGAGGATCGGCATAAATGTTGAATTCCGCCGTCGGCGTGATGTTGCCGCCATTGAAGTGGGCACCGCCCATGACCACCACGTCCTTGATGCCCTTGGCTATTTCCGGACGCTGGATCAGCGCAAGTGCCAGGTTGGTCTGCGGGCCGAGCATGGCCAGGGTGATGCTGTGAGGTTCAGCGGCGCCCAGGGTATCGATCAGGTACTGCACGGCATTGCCCTGACTCAGGGGCTTGGCCGGCTCATGAACCGTCACACCACTCAAGCCTTCTTCACCGTGCAATTCGGCGGCATGGACAGGCGCACGTACCAGTGGCCGGGCGGCCCCGGCATACACCGGGATATCCTCCCGACCACCCCACTCACAGGCCAGGCGAGCATTGCGCGAGGTCTTGGCAAGGTGCACATTGCCAGCCACGGTGGTGATCGCACGAATACTCAGCTCATCTGGCGATGCCATGGCCAGTAACAGCGCGACCAGATCGTCGGCCCCGGGATCGGTGTCGATGATCAGCTCACAGGGTGCGGCCCGAAGGCTGGTGATGGAGGTGGCAGGCATGAGACGACTCCCTGGAATGCATGCTTGAGCATAGGCACTCCTGCGACCTGCGGCTCGACCTCAATCTTCGTCCAACCCAACTTTCAGCAGCTTTCCATCCTTCTCATCGGTCAACACATAAAGATAACCGTCCGGTCCCACCCGCACATCTCGAATCCGCGCCTTGAGCTGGCCCAGCAGCCGCTCCTCATGGACGACCTTGTCTCCCACCAACTGCAGTCGGATCAATTCCTGGGTGGCCAGTGCGCCGATGAACAAGTTGTGGCCCCAGGCTTGGAAGGTGGGGCTATCGTAGAACGCCATGCCGCTGATTCCGGGTGACTTCTCCCACACATGGTGCGGGTCGATCATGCCATCGACGTGCTTGCCCTCGGCTTCGGGGATCGGCAGCAGCGAATAGTTGATGCCATGCGTTGCGATGGGCCACCCGTAATTCTTGCCCGCTTGCGGGATGTTGATCTCGTCACCGCCGCGTGGGCCATGTTCGTGGGTCCAGAGTTTTCCGGTCCATGGATTGAGGGCAGCGCCCTGCTGGTTGCGATGGCCGTAAGACCAGATCTCCGGGCGCACGGCGTCCTGGCCGACGAAGGGGTTGTCCTTCGGCACGCTGCCGTCGGGCCACAAGCGCACGATCTTGCCCTGCAGCTTGTCAAGGTCCTGGGCGGTGGGCCGCTGGTTGTTCTCGCCCAGCGCGATGAACAGGTAGCCGTCTCGGTCAAACACCAGCCGCGAACCAAAGTGGTTGCCCTCCGACAGCTTGGGCAACTGACGGAAGATCACGGTAAAGTTCTCCAGTCGTGCACGATCCGCCGAAAGCTGGCCGCGACCGACGGCCGTCCCGGCCTTGCCGTCGCTGCCCTCCTCTGCAAATGACAGGTAGACGGTACGGTCCTTCCCGAACTCAGGCGACAGCGCCACATCCAGCAAACCACCCTGCCCTTCGGCCCACACCTCGGGCACGCCACTGACGGGTGGTCCAACCTTGCCCTCGGCATTGACGATGCGCAGATTGCCAGGCCGCTCGGTCACCAGCATGTCCTTGCCACCCGGTAAAAACGCCAGTGACCAGGGATTGCGCAGGCCATCGGCCACGGTATCGACGATTAACGGCCCCTCTTCACTGGGAAACTGCTGCTGGGAAGCGGCTTGGGCCAGCAGCGGGAATAACGCTGCGGCGGTCAGGGTAATCAGCCAGGTGGGTCGTGTCATGCAGGGTTCCTTCCGATGCGGGGCTCACGGCACGCGCTGGGTGTCGCGCGGTGGCCGAGTGGGTTCAAGGTTTGGCGCTTGCTGCTGACGCCGAAGGTTGTCGCCGTTACCGATGCCGCGGTTGTCCAGGCTGGGCGTTCGCTGAATGGGCACGGTCGAAGGCCCGCGTACCGGAGGCGCCGGCTGGACGCTACCTTGGCGGCTATTCGGATTGGCGCGCTGGATTGGGCTGTTGTAAGGGTTGTTGTTGCCAGCAGCGAGCTGCAGCGGCTGGAGGGGCGCCGCTTGCAGTGGCAAGCACAGCAACAGGCCGAGGCCCAAGGTTGGCATCGTGATGTTCATGCTTCACCTCCTGTACGAAAATGACGCGCCTCGAAGGTTGGATAGCCTAAGGCGCAAGGGGTTCGCGGCAAAAGTGTGAAAGCGGATGGAGTTGATTCGTGATGTTTCAGTATGGGCCTTTGGCGGCGCTGTACCTGACCGTTGCGACGCAAGGCCATCGGTCCTTTCCGATGGCCTGGTCGCCGGCCAGCCGACGCCTACAGACCCCGTGATGTGTCGGTGAGTTTGTGTCGCGCCGCATACAGGCAGAGCATTTCCATGGCCAGGGTTGCCCCCGCCAGGGCAGTGATATCGGCATGATCATAAGCCGGCGCCACCTCCACCAGGTCCATGCCCACCAGGTTGATGCCACGCAATCCACCCAGAATCTCGAGGGCCTGTACGGTGCTAAGGCCACCGCATACCGGGGTCCCCGTGCCTGGGGCGAAAGCTGGGTCGAGGCAGTCGATATCGAAAGTCAGGTATACCGGCCGATCACCGACTCGCTGGCGGATCGCTTCGATAACCGCCTCCGTGCCCAGGCGATGGACCTGGCGGGCATCGAGGATGGCAAAGCCCTGGCTGTCGTCATTGGTGGTGCGCAGGCCGATCTGCACGGAATGCGTTGGATCGACCAAGCCTTCGCGCGCAGCGTGCCAGAACATGGTGCCATGATCGATGCGCTTGCCATCTTCGTCGGGCCAGGTGTCGCTGTGTGCATCGAAGTGAATCAGCGCCAGCGGCCCGTGGCGCCGGGCATGGGCCTTGAGCAGCGGGTAGCTGATGAAGTGGTCGCCGCCCAGGGTCAACATGGCACACCCTGCTTCGAGTATCCGATTGGCATGGGCCTCTATGCTTTCCGGCACCGACTGTGGCGTCCCACTGTCGAACGCACAGTCGCCATAGTCGATGACCGCCAGGTGGTCGAAGGGATCGAACGCCCAGGGCCAGTGCCGTGCCCAGGCTTGCTGCACCGAAGCGGCACGAATCGCTCGCGGCCCGAAACGTGCGCCTGGGCGGTTGCTGGTGGCGGTGTCGAAAGGCACCCCGCTCACCACTACATCCACCCCACGCAAATCGCGGCTGTAGCGGCGCCGGGAGAAACTGGTAATGCCTGCGTAGGTGCTTTCAGCAGCAGTGCCGTACAAGCTGTCGCGGGTCATGGCCTGGTCATTGTTGGCGGCTTGGTCCACGGTGTCGCTCCTATGTCGTTATCGATTACTGCCCGCTGCGAAATGCCGTCCACAAGCGGTTGCGCTGGCGCAGGTCGGACAATGCCATGCTGCGGTCGGCGTACAGACGCTCACGCACCGCGGCAGGTGGATAGATATCCGGGTCGTTACGTACCGCGTCGTCCACCAAGGGGGTGGCGGCCTGGTTGGCGTTGGCGAAAAACAGCGTATTGGTCAGCGCGGCTACCGATTCTGGCTTGAGCATGAAGGCGATGAACGCCCGGGCAGCCTCCGGATGCGGGGCATCCTTGGGAATGACCAGGTTGTCCTGCCACACCAGGGTGCCTTCCCGCGGAATGCGGTAGATGAGCTGGAATGGCTTGCCGGCCTTGCGCGCCTGGTCGGCCGCCATGGCGGCGTCGCCGTTGTAGGTCAATGCCAGGCACACGCTGCCGTTGGCCAGGTCGTTGATCTGGCGGCCGTTGGCGACGTAGCTGATCGACGGCTGCAGTTGGTCCAGCAACTGGCGGGCGGCGGCAAGCGCGTTCTTGTCCTGGCTGTACGGGTCTTTACCGAGGTAGTTAAGGGCCAGGCCGATGACCTCCTGGGGTGAGTCGGGCATGGCGATCCCGCATGATTTGAGTCGGCTGGCGTACTCGGGCTTGAACAGCAGGTCGAGGCTGTCCAGCGGCACGTCACCCAATCGCTCGCGCACCGCTTCGACATTCACCCCCAGGCCCAATGTGCCCCAGGTGTAGGGCACTGCGTAACGGTTACCGGGGTCGGCCTCGGCCAGTTTTGCCAGCAGGTCCTTGTCGAGATTGGCATAGCCAGGCATTGCCTGTGCGTTCAAGGGTTGTAACGCACTGGCCTTCAGCGCACGCGCCAGCACCGTGGAAGATGGCACCACCACATCGTAGCCGCTCCCCCCCGTCAACAGCTTGGTTTCCAGCACTTCGGTGGTGTCGAAGGTGTCGTAGCGGACCTTGTAGCCGGTCTCGCGCTCGAAGCGCTCAAGGGTTTGCGGCGCGACATAGTCCGCCCAGCTGTAAAGGTTCACGACCTTCTCTTCGGCCTGCAGCGGCAAGGCCAGTACCAGGGACAACAGACACAACGATCGACGCATGACGAACACCTCGGCAAATGGGTGGATGCCGCCAGCATGCCAGCCGAGTTACATTGCAAGAATGGCAAGTTTGTAAAGCTGACATTCATCAGGAGCAATGTATGCTTGGCCAACTGCAAGACCCCGACCTGCACCTGCTGCGGCTGTTCGTCACTGTAGTAGAGGCCGGTGGTTTCAGTGCCGCCCAGGGCGTACTTGGGCTCAGCCAACCCACCATCAGCCATCGCATGGCGCAGCTGGAAACCCGCCTGGGCTATCGCCTGTGCAACCGTGGCAAGGGTGGCTTCCGACTGACTGAAAAAGGCCAGTTATTGCTGGATGCTGCCCGCGAATTGTTGCTGAACATCGAGCACTTTCGTCAGCAGGCCAATGGCGTTGGCGGAAGGCTGCTGGGGACTGTACGGCTGGGTTTGGCAGAGGGCCAGGACACGTCGGTGAGCCTGCGCATCGCCAACGCGATATCGCGCTTTCGTGAGCGGGACGAATCCGTCCAGTTGCAATTGATCAGCGCACCACCGGCAGAGTTGGAACGACTGTTGCTGGAGCAGCGGCTGGATTACGCCATCAGCTACTTCTCCGGTAACCAGGCAGCGTTCGATTACCAACCGTTGTTCGAAGAGCGCCAGCGCTTGTACTGCGGCAAGGGCCACGCGCTGTTCGCGGTGCCGCACGTCGAGCACGGACAGTTGCTCGAAGCGGACCAGGTTCGTCACCCGTATCGCTTTCTCAAATCAGGCGAGCCGTTTCAAAGCCACCGAAGCATGGCGGTGGCGGAGCAGACCGAAAGTGTACTGGCATTCATCCTGTCGGGCCGACATATCGGTTACCTACCGTGCCATTACGCAGCACCTTGGGAGGCGCAAGGTCTGCTGCGAGCGCTGGATCCGGCGCTGGATTTCCTTGTGCCGTTCACTTTGGCCTGGCATCGAGTGCAGGCCTGCGGGGAGGCGCAGGGCGCATTCGTGGAGGATCTGCAAGGGGCGTTCGTCTCATGAAACGATCAGTCGGCGCCTACAGGGCGCGTAAAGCACCTGTAGGCGCCGGCCGGCGATCCGGCCAGCACGCGCAAGCACCGGTTAGTAGGCCATGCTCCAGGTCAGGGTGTAGGTCCGGCCCCGTCCTTGGTAGTCATACAGGTAAGCTGGCCCATAAGTTGGTGAGTAGAACAATGTCGCTCGCTGCCCCCAGACCGTACTGTACTGCTTGTCCAGAAGGTTCTGGATACCCGCGCTGAAGGTGCCGAAACCGGTGTCCTGGCTGGCCAGCAGGTCGAAGGTCGTATACCCGTCGATCTCGTGGTCAGCGTCATCCTTCAAGCTGAATGCATGGTTGGCCTGCAGGCGTGCGCTACGGCCGTCACCTTTCCAGCCAACGAACGCAGTGGATTTGGACAACGATGCATATCGAGCGTCGCGCTTGTCCCAGCCGCCATTGGCGTCTTCTTCCTCAGAGCGGGTGAGGTGCAGGGTGCCGCCCGCCTCCCAACCGCTCTGAAAGTGCCGGGTCAACGCCCCTTCAAAGCCAAAGTCTCGGCTCTTCTGGTCTTCCACATCGATGGTCAGCGTCTGCGAGTCGACGTTGATGATCTTGTCCGACCAGATGTAGTACAACGCTGCCTGGGCATCCCAATCCAGATCGGCGTAGCGCCAGCCGAGCTCGACCTGACGACTCTTGATACCCGCCAGCGGGTTGTCGGCCACGCTCAGGCCTTGCTTGCCGTAGTATTTGGCAGGGTCTGGCAGGTCGAAACCTTCACCGTAGTTGGTCCAAACCTGGTGGCCATTCTTGAAATCGTAGATGGCTCCCATGTTGTAAAGATTGACCTGGTAGTCATTGCTGCCGCCCGGCACGCCCTTGAAATCGCTGACATCCACGTCCATCTGCTGGCGTCGTGCGCCTGTGGACAGGGTCAGGTTATCGGTCGCATGCCAATCGAGCTGGGCGTAAACGGACACACCGTCGACCCGGTAGCTGGGGTAACGGTCCGCCTTGCTGGCTTTGTCCAGGTCCAGGCCACCGCTTTCAGACGAGGTCAGTGCATCGAAGGTGGTCTGCTGGGCATTGAAGCGCTCTCGGTCAAGGTCTACCCCGTAAGTGAGCTTGAGCGTATCCCACTGCTTGGCGAACAACCCTTTGAGGCTGGTGACCTCGAAATTCTGCTGCGACGCGGCGAAGTACACGCCGCGCGAGCCGGTGGGAGTGGCGCGGTTGTAGTAAGGGAACGGATAGAAATTGTCGTCCTCCTTGCGATACGAAGCTTGCAGGTAGAAGTCCTGGCCCAGCACATCGGTGTGGTGGTAGTTGGCATTGAGTAGCAGACGACGGGTGCGAGGTTCCAGGTCAGAGGAATAACCACCGCGCAGCTCGGCGTCTTCTAAGTCTGACGGTGCGTTGTAGTTGAGGTTGGGGAAGTAGATGCCGGTGCTGCCGTGGTTACCGGAATCGTAGTACTGGGCCAACAGGTCGAGGCTCTGCTCGTCGCTCAAGGTGAGCCCCAGGGTGCCGAGCACATCGAGGGTGCGGTTGTACTGCAAGTCGGTCTGAGTGTTGTCGATGAAAATCTGGTCGCCCGCACCGTCATAGAACGCCTCGTTCTGTTCGCCGGAAACTCCCAGGCGAGCCTTCACCCGCTCATTGCCGCCGCTGACCGACTGAGCGAAACGAGTGGCCAGGTCGTCGCTGTTGTTGAAGCCGCTGCTGGCGCCAAACTGAGTCTCGAAACGTGCAGGCCCCGGCTCGCCCTTCTTGGTCACGATGTTGATGATGCCGCCGGTGGCACCACCGCCATAGATGGCGCTGGCGCCGGACAACACTTCCACGCGCTCGACGTTGAACGGCGAGATGCTATCGAACTGGCGCGACAAACCGCGCGAACTGTTCTGGCTGACACCGTCGATCATCACCAACACGTTGCGCCCGCGCATGTTCTGGCCGTAGTTGGTGCGGCCTTCAGGGGCCAGGTCCAGGCCAGGCACCAACTTGCCGATGGCCTCCTTGAGACTGACGCCGCTGTCGATCTGCTCGCGCAGCTGCTGTTGGTCAACGACCCAGACCGTACCAGGAATTTCACTGATGGCAGTGCTGGTACGCGACGCCACGCTCACTTCGATGGGCTTGAGATTGATCGCCTGCGGCGCACCTTCGGCCCTGCGCAGGGTTACGGTGCGGACGTCGCTGAACTGCCAGGCCATGTCGCTTCCGGCCAGCAGCTGTTGCAATGCCTGCTCGATGCTGTAGCTACCCTGCAGTGCCGGGCTGGTGAGCCCTGCGACGTCGCTGGTGGTGTACAGCAGGTGCAAACCCGCCTGGTCGGCAAACGCGGTCAGGGCCTGGTCGAGGGCCTGCGCAGGGAGATCGAGCTGTACCTGTCGAGCTTCGACCCGGGCTTGATCGCGAGCGGAGTCGGCCCAGACCTGCAGCGGGCTGGCAAGCATGGCCAGGGCGGTGCAGGACAGCAAGGCATGATGGAACCGACCGCCGCGGCGGTGCAAAGGCTTGAGCGTGAGTGTCACGAATAAGCTTCCAGACAAGTCGTAAATGAGAATGGGTTGCTGATCAGTCCCACTACGACGATCTGGCCTGCATGAACTTGCAGTGCTGAATGAAAAAAATTTCGATTATTTTTTCTGACGACTCAATGCACTACAGCCAGCCATGGCAGATAGGTGACCTTCAGGCCGTAACGCTGCTCGAGTGTGCGCAACAAAGCGTGAGGCTCGTCAAGATCGAAAACGCCACTGACTTGCAGTGTGGCCAGCTGGCTGTCCGACAACAGGATGCGACCCTGCTGATAACGCTCAAGCTCTGCCAGCACCTGGCCCAATGGCTTGCCATTGAAAATCAGCTTGCCGCGCTGCCAGGCTGTCTGCGCGCTGGCGTCTGCCGATACCGGCACGAGCTGCCCCGCTACCCTTGCCTCACCTTCGGCCAGCACCACCCGGCCGTCGCTGCGCACGCTGAACACGGCGGTGTCGCCCCGCACGGTCTCATCGCCAGTATCGACAACAAAGGGGCGCACATCGTTGACCGTTTCGAACAACGCCTCGCCGGCCCGCAACACGACCCTGCGCTCATGATCGGTAAAGGCCACGGTCAAGGCGCTGGCACTGTTGAGCACCACCCGCGAGCCATCGGCCAGGGTAATGCTCTGCCGCTGCCCCACGCCTGTGTGATAGTCCGCCAGCCAGACTGGGGCCTGCTGCCAACCGCTGTAGCCCGCCACCAACAGCACCACTGATGCGGCGATGCCAGCAAACCAGTGGCGCTTGCGCGGTGCCGGCGACGCAATGAACGATGCGGCAGCGGAAGTGCCGCCGATATCCTCCCAGAGCGCTTGGGCCTCCCGCGCCGCCTCGGCATGGGCCGCGCTGAGCTGGCACCAGCGTTGATAGCGTGCGTGGTCTGCCGCACTGGCGTTGCCAGAATGCAGCAGCACCTGCCAGTCAAGGGCGTCGTTGGACAGGTCGCTGGTCGGTGGAGGCGCGGGCATGGCAAGGGCATCAGTCATGGTTGTGTTTGACCCAGTCACGGCAGTGGCGCAGGGCTTGGCCGATGTATTTTGCCACCATGCTCTCGGAAACGCCCAGCCGCTGTGCAATTTGCGCCTGGGTCAGGCCTTCGACGCGGTTGAGCAACAGGGCTTCGCGGGGTTTGCTGGGCAATTGCAGCAGCGCTTGGTCGAGTATCTGCAAACGCTCGCGGGCAAGCAGCGCCGCTTCCGGCGCGGGGGCCGGACAGGCAATCTCTCCCGCACCGTCACTGTCATCGTGGCGGGACGCGATACGCTGCTCACGACGCAGGGCATCGATCGCCAGATTGCCGGCCACGCGAAAGATGTAACTGCGCGCATGCAGAACCGGTATCGCCTGCTGATCGACCTGTACGAGCTTCAGATAGGTCTCCTGCGCCACATCGGCGGCCCGCTGCCGGTCGTTCATACGCCGGGTGAGAAACTGCAGCAGGTCGTCGTAGTGCTCCTGGAAACTTGCCAGCAGACCAGACACGGGAGACGTCAGCATTGAGTGAGAAGCAGCCAGTAAGAGAGATTATCGGGCGTTAATGAGAAACAGTATCTTTCATAAGGCCCGAGACTTTCAACGTCCTCGTGCATTTGCCACACTGCATGCTGATTTTCTAACGAAAAGGCCACCTCTATGCGTGACCGTCTTGTGCGCTGCGCCCGTTATGCACTGATGCTATTGATGGCGCTTGGGCTCGGTGCCTGTGCGCTGTTCCAGGCGCGCGACCCACTGAACATCAGCGTCATCGGCATCGAGCCTTTGCCAGGACAAGAACTGGAGATGCGCATGGCAGTGAAGATGCGCGTGCAGAACCCTAATGATGCATCGGTCGATTACGACGGTGTCGCACTCAATCTGGAAGTGAATGGCCAGCCACTGGCGGCCGGCGTCAGCGACCAGAAGGGGCACATCGGCCGATACGACGAAGCGGTGATCGTGGTGCCGGTCAGCATCACTGCGTTCTCCTTCCTGCGCCAGGCCTATGGGCTGCGCAAGCTGGACTCACTGCAAGGCCTGCCCTATGTGTTGCGCGGAAAACTGGCGGGAGGGTTGTTTGGCACGGTGCGTTTCACCGACCAGGGCAAGCTTGACCTGCCTCAGGGTGGCAGCCTTTATCGTTGAGTGCAGGATATCAGGCGCTCAACGATTGGCGCTGGCGGCGGCCATCAGCTTGTTGACCTCGCTGCGCACCATGTTTGCGTATTCCGGTGGCGACATGCTGTCAAGCTCGGCACGTACCCACTCGGCCCATTTGCCTTTGCGCCGGGGCTTTTCGGCAATCAGCCGCGCGGCCTCGCCCTTGGCTTTGCCGAGGTTGTTCTGCCACAGTTCGAACAAGCGGGCCTTTTCTGCCTCGATCTGCGCCCGTTCCTCGAAGCTCTTGTTGGCCAGATTGAAACTCATGGGGATACCTGCATGTGAAAAATGGTCGCTATCTTACACTGTAGGGGCGAATGATCGGTAAGCCGGCGCAACTTTCCCGCCGCACCGGCATCCATTATTCAACTCACCCATCGACGAGGATGTGTTCATGGCCCGGAAAACCGCCCTGATTACCGAAAGCGAACAAATCAAGGACCAAGTGTTCAGCGAGCTGCAGGCATTGATCGAAGAGTCAGAGAAGCTCCTCAACGACAGCGCCTCCCTGGTAGGCGAAGAGGCAGAAACCCTGCGCGCCCAAGTCAGCCTCAAATTGCGCCAGGCCCGTGAGTCTGCCAACCGGGTACGTGCCAAGGCCCAACCCGTGATGGATGCCACCCAGGACTACATTGGCGGGCATCCTTGGCAAACCGTTGCCATTTCCGCGGGCTTTGGCTTGGTCATCGGGTTGTTGCTGGGGCGGCGTTCTTGAAGTGGATCAGGCAGCCTGCGCCATGGGGATACCGCTGTGAAAGCGCAATTCCTGATCGGGTGAACTGATCAGTTCGACCTCTGCCTCGCGCACCAGCTCCACACGCTTGGCAATATCCGCCTCAGCACCGTACTGGTGTGCAAGCTTCAGGTAACCCTGATAATGGCGCGCCTCGCTTTTCAGCAGCCCGTGATAGAAGGTGCCGAGCTCTTCATCCAGGTGCGGCACCAAGGCTGCGAAGCGCTCGCAACTACGCGCCTCGATAAAGGCCCCGACAACCAGTGTGTCGACCAGTTTGACCGGCTCGTGGGCCCGTACCAGACGGCGCAGACCCGACGCATAACGCCCGGCGGAAACCGGCCGCAATGGCACACCACGACGCTTCATCAGACGCAGCACCTGTTCATGATGCACCAACTCTTCACGGGCCAGGCGCGACATCATGTTGATCAGGTCCAGGTGCGTGTTGTACTTGGCGATCAGACTCAGCGCGGTGCTGGCAGCCTTGAACTCGCAATTCTTGTGGTCGATCAGCAAGGTTTCCTGATCCGACAGCGCCGCCTCGATCCAAGCGTCTGGGGTGGGACAGCCGAGGAAAGCGTCGATTTCGGGGATCAGGGACATAAGCACACAACCACACAGGACAGGCAGGACCAGGAATTATACCGGCGGCGTCGGCCAACGCCAGTGGCTATGCTTGATGTACATCAAACGGCGGCGTGCGCGGCGCGGACTATAGTCAGGCACAGGTCGCCATCTTTGAAGGGAGCTAACGCCCATGCAAGCCGTCCGCAGCATCCTTGTCGTTCTAGACCCTGCGCATGCCCATAGCCGCGCACTGACCCGGGCCAAACTGATCGCAGGTGTGACAGGTGCCCGCCTGCACCTGCTGATGTGTGACAAGAATCGTGAGCACAGTGCCCTTTTGAGTTTGCTGCAAAGCCAGTTGCGCGATGATGGGTATATCAATGTCACCCATGAAGAGGCTTGGCAAGAAAGCCTGCACGAAACCATTATTCGGGTGCAGCAGGCTGAAGGTTGCGAACTGGTGATCAAGGAGCATCGACCGGATAACCCACTGAAAAAGGCGATACTGACACCCAGCGACTGGAAGCTGTTGCGTCAGTGCCCTTGCGCAGTGTTGATGGTCAAGAGCGAGCGGCCCTGGACCGGTGGAGTGATTCTTGCTGCTGTTGATGTCGGCAATCAGGACGAGGACCACCGTCGCCTGCATGCCAGTATCATCGATCACGGTTATGCAATCGCCAGCTTGGCCAAAGGGGAATTGCATGTGATCTGCGCCCATCCCTCCCCCATGCTTTCCGCTTCCGACCCCGCCTTCCAACTCAGCGAAACCATCGAGCAGCGCTATAGGGACGCATGCACAGCTTTCCAAGCCGAGTTCGATATCA
The DNA here is from genome assembly GCF_000425785.1 of Pseudomonas taiwanensis DSM 21245. Lineage (GTDB taxonomy): Bacteria > Pseudomonadota > Gammaproteobacteria > Pseudomonadales > Pseudomonadaceae > Aquipseudomonas > Aquipseudomonas taiwanensis. The sequence continues at coordinate 454 of NZ_AUEC01000044.1, read as the reverse complement.
GTGATGATCGCCTGCACATCGCAGAAGGCCCGGCGGATGTTCTAATCCCCTTCACGGAGGACAAGTACGACGCTGTCGTGACCATCATGGGTACCGTCGGCCGAACCGGCATAACCGGCGCTTTGATCGGAAACACCGCAGAGGTGGTGCTAGACGCGTTGAAAGGCGATGTATTGGTGCTCAAGAGCGAGGAAGCAACAGCCCACCTGGCGGAACTGGCGAGGGGTTGAGACTGCAACCACCGCGCCGGAAAGACAAAACCCCTACCTGCTCACGCAGATAGGGGTTTTGCGAAATGAATCTTGACGATGACCTACTCTCACATGGGGAAACCCCACACTACCATCGGCGATGCATCGTTTCACTGCTGAGTTCGGGATGGGATCAGGTGGTTCCAATGCTCTATGGTCGTCAAGAAATTCTGTTGCCAGAATGTCGTGTAAACACTCTTGGC
>NZ_AUEC01000043.1 GCF_000425785.1 Pseudomonas taiwanensis DSM 21245 | reverse complement strand
TCCAGAAACCAAAACCTCAAACTTCAAAGCACAGATTTAAGGGCGGCATTCAGATAGCGTGCATATCCATTCGCCATGGAGGCGCTCATTCACCTTTTCGCCTTTACGGCGACCTGCTTTTGCTCTTGGGCAAAAGTAGGCAAAAACCGCTGGCTCCTATCATCCGGCCCCTTCGCTTCGCTTCGGGGTTCCCTCGCTACGGGCTTGCTCCCGGGAGGGCCGCGCTGAACGGCCCCTCCTGGGCCGCAGCGCTTGACGGGCATCCATGCCCGTCACCTCCCTCCGCAAGCCCTACGCTCGGCCTACTGACGTCGCACTTTGCAGCGCCTGGAATATCGCGCATTAAAAGCAAAAGCGGCGCTTGAAATACCTAATCCGAACAACAACAACAACAACAACAACAACAACAACTGAACCAGCCGCACATTCAATATTAAAACCATAAATGCGAGGCAAATTTTCTTTTGCTTCGCTTTGCTCTTGCTTCTAGCGCGCGGTAGTTCAGGCGCCACCTCATGCGACTTCAGGAGGCCGAGCGCAGGGCTTGCGCAGGGAGGTGACGGGCATGAATGCCCGTCAAACGCTGCGGCCCAGGAGGGGCCGTTCAGCGCGGCCCTCCCGGAGCAAGCCCTACGCTCGACCTACCGACGTCGCAAGTAGCGGCGCCTGGACAACCGCGTACTGGAAACCAGAACACAGCAAAAGCAAAAGAAAGCAAAAGCGCAGCATGCATCGCGCGATGGCTCTTTGATGGCCAATCGGTCATGATAGACGCCAAGCGTCACAAAATGGTCATAAAGTTCCGAGTAAAGGCAGCATCTTCCCTGAAAACCTAGGATTCCCTAATGCAGCCCCACCTCACAATCCTTGCGCCAGATCAACCATAATTAAATATTCATTCAATAAAACCAGTGGCTTGCCGATATCTGTGGAAAGCCTTGCGGATTACTCAGCCCATGCGTAACAACCAGCCGATTACCCAGAGAGAACGGACTTTCCCTGCCCAACAGCGGTTGATCTCCACCACCAATGCCAAAGGTGTGATCACCTACTGCAACGATGCATTCATCGAGATCAGCGGGTTCTCCCGCGAAGAACTGACCGGTGCCCCGCACAACCTGGTGCGCCACCCCGACGTTCCGTCGGCGGTGTTCTCGCATATGTGGCAGACCCTGAAGCAGGGCCTGCCCTGGATGGGCATCGTCAAGAACCGCTGCAAATCGGGCGACCACTACTGGGTCAATGCCTACGTCACCCCCATTTTCGAAAACAACCAAGTCATCGGCTTCGAGTCGGTCCGCGTCAAACCTACTGCCGAGCAGATCCGCCGCGCCGAAGCCCTCTACCAACGCATCAACCAAGGCAAGAGCGCCATCCCGCGCCGCGACACATGGCTGCCGGTGGTGCAGGACTGGCTGCCGTTCATTCTCGTCAGCCAGATCGGCTTCCTCATCGGCAACTGGCTCGGCCATTCCTGGGGCTTTGCCCTGGCCGCCGGCCTGTCGGTACCGCTGGGCCTGCTTGGCCTGACCTGGCAGCAACGCGGCCTCAAACGCCTGCTGCGCCTGGCCGAGCAGACCACCTCCGACCCGCTGATCGCGCAGATGTTCACCGACAGCCGCGGCGTACAGGCACGCCTGGAAATGGCGATGCTCAGCCAGGATGCGCGGATGAAGACCTGCCTGACACGTCTGCAGGACAGTGCCGAACACCTCAGCGAGCAAGCGCGCCAGTCCGATGCCCTGGCCCACAAGAGCTCCTCGGGGCTGGAGCGTCAGCGGGTGGAAACCGAACAGGTCGCCGCCGCCGTCAACCAGATGGCCAGCACCACTCAGGAAGTGGCCAACCACGTCCAACGCACTGCCGACGCCACCCAGGAAGCCAACCGCCTGACCAGCCAGGGTCGCCAGATCGCCGGTGAAACCCGCGAAGCCATCGAACGACTCTCCACAGCCGTGGGCGAAACCGGTCAGACCGTGACGCAACTGGCCAAGGACAGCGATGAAATCGGTGGTGTGGTAGACGTGATCAAAGGCATCGCCGACCAGACCAACCTGCTGGCACTGAACGCCGCCATCGAAGCCGCCCGCGCCGGTGAAATGGGCCGTGGTTTCGCGGTGGTCGCCGACGAGGTCCGCCAACTGGCCCAGCGTACCGCCGAGTCGACCGGACAAATCCACACCCTGATCGCCAAGCTGCAACAAACCGCCAGCAACGCTGTACTCACCATGGAAACCGGTCACCGCCAGGCCCAGGAAGGTGTCGAGCGGGTCATGCAGGCCGACCAGGCGCTGATTGGAATCAGCGAAGCGGTAGCCAATATCACCGACATGGCCACCCAGATCGCGGCGGCCACCGAAGAACAGACCGCCGTGGCCGACGAGATCAGCCGCAACATCAGCACCATCGCCGAGCTGGCCGACCAGACCGCCGAACAGGCGCAACACTCGGCACTGCTCAGCGAAGAGCTGACCTCCACTGCCGGCACGCAGTATTCGCTGGTGGAGCGCTTCAACCGATAAGCTTGCTCGCTCCTGCAGGCGTCGCGCACCGCCTGTAGGAACCGGCTTGCCAGCAATGGAACCGGCAAGACAACAGCAATCGGGTGCTCCTGCGAGGAGCCCGCATGAAAAACGGGCCGCATAGCGGCCCGGCTTCACCAATCCAGCGTCAAACCACTCTCGAAGTACCGCTGCTCCCCCGTCAACGGATCCTCGAAACGCAAACTCTGCGCCAGCAACTTCAACGGTCGCTGGTAATCGTCTTCTTCCTTGAGCAAAACCGGGTAGAACGGGTCGTTGCAGATCCCTGCCCCGAGCGCCGCCATATGAACACGTAATTGATGAGTCTTGCCGGTTACCGGCGACAGCCCGTAGCGCCAAAGCTCGCCTCGCTTTTCCAGCACCTCGGCCAAGGTCTCGCTATTGCTCTGGCCCTCGACCTCGTGCATGCGGAAGAATGGCTCACCATGTACCAGGCGGCTTCGGTGCACCAAAGGGAATGCATGCTGTGGCATCGCCGCAGCAATGGCCTGGTAGCGCTTGTCGATGCGCCGCTCGGGAAACAGCCGCTGGTAGGCGCTGCGGGTCTGAGGGTTGGCGGAGAACAACACCAGGCCCGCGGTGTGCCGGTCGATCCGGTGCAGCGGCACCAGGTGGGGATTGTCCAGGCGGCGGATCAGGCGGCGCAGCAAGGTCTGTTCGACGTATTCCCCGGTCGGCGTCACCGGCAGGAAATGCGGCTTGTCAGCCACCACCAGGTGCTCATCCATGTGAACAATGGTTTCCTGCACCGGGATCGGCCGTTCATTGGGCACTTCGCGAAAATAGTGCAGGCGCATGCCCCGCCTATATGGCAGGTGAGCTGCAATAGGCTGGCCTTCGGCATCGAGCACACGACCACGGGCAAAACGGTCAAGCCACTGGTCGCGACTGATGGCGCTGAAGTGGTCGCAAAGACAATCCAGAACCGTCGCCCAGTTACCAGGTGGCAGGCAGACGGTGCTGGCCTGCTGGCGAGCGGGGTCGAACGGTGTGGTCATGGCAAAGCTCTGGGCGATCAGGACCGCGCATTATCCCCCAAGCCCGACGGCTCAACCAGCCCGCCCTACTCCATCGCTACGCTCTTTCAACCAACGCAACACCTCCACCGCCTCCCAACGTCCAGGGTCGTAGAGCGCATAGACCAGACCCTGATAACCCACGACATCGAGCGCCCGGTGGTAGCCGGCCCGTTGGAACAAGGCCTCGATCTCGGCAAAGCAGGTGTTGAAATGCACCTTGCCAAATGGGGTGCGGTCGTCCGTCACCAGGCCTTCAAGACGCAGTTCGACCACGGCGTCGCATACCCGGTCTGGCGACATGCGGTTGACGCTGTACTTGAGTTGCTCGACGTTGAGCATGAGTTCACCCTGATACTGTATTTATATACAGCATACGGAGAGCTTCACTATTCCGTCAATTCAGGCTGCCCTCGCACAGGTCAGCCAAGAAAGGTCACCACCTGCTCGGCATCGAATGGCCAGCGCAACTCGGCGCCGTTGTCGCATCGCCGCAACACCGGAATGATCAGGCTGTATCGCTCGAAGAACGCTTCGTCTTCGGCGATATCGACCAGCTCCACCAGCAGGCCGTGCTCGACGAAAGGCATCAGCACGGCCTCGGCCACTTCGCATAGATGGCAACCGAGGGTGCCGAACAGTTGGCATTCAGGCAGCATGGGCAGGTCCGGTCAGAGAATGGGAGAGCCTCTATTCTAGGTCGGTCCCGCCCTATGCGCATCTGACTCGGCTCAATCCTGGCTGGTGGCACCGATGCGGTGCAGCGACAGGTCGGCGCCCTGGAACTCCTGCTCGTGGCTCAAACGCAGGCCATGCAGCGCACGGAGGGTTCCATACACCGCGAAACCGCCCACCAACGCCACCACCACACCAGCCAGGCTGCCCAAAAGCTGGCTGATCAGGCTGACCCCGCCCATGCCGCCCAACGCGACCTGGCCGAAGATGCCACAGGCGATTCCGCCCCAAACCCCGCACAAGCCGTGCAGAGGCCAGACACCCAGCACATCGTCGATCTTCCAGCGGTTCTGTGCAGCGGTGAAGCTCCAGACGAACAGCACGCCCGCCACCAGCCCGGTGGCCAGAGCGCCAATCGGGTGCATCAGGTCCGAACCTGCGCACACGGCCACCAGGCCTGCCAATGGGCCGTTATGCAGGAAGCCAGGGTCATTGCGCCCGGCCAGCAGGGCCGCCAGCGTTCCCCCGACCATGGCCATCAACGAGTTGATCGCCACCAGGCCGCTCACCCCCTGCAGGGTCTGGGCACTCATGACGTTGAAGCCGAACCAGCCGATGATCAGAATCCACGAACCCAGCGCCAGGAATGGAATGCTCGAAGGCGCGAACGCCACCAGACGGCCCTCCCGATAGCGCCCACACCGCGCGCCCAGCAGTACCACTGCCGCCAGGGCCAGCCAGCCGCCCATGGCGTGCACCACCACCGAGCCCGCGAAGTCATGGAAAGGCGCACCGAAGGTAGCCTGCAGCCATGCCTGCACACCCAGGTTGCCGTTCCATGCCAGGCCTTCGAAGAACGGGTAGATGAACGCAACGATCAATGCGGTTGCGCACAGCTGCGGGGCGAATCGCGCCCGCTCGGCGATACCGCCGGAGATGATGGCCGGGATGGCCGCGGCGAAGGTCAGCAGAAAGAAGCACTTGACCAGTGCATAGCCGTGGTCGGCCGCCAGCTGCGCCGCCGGGTGCAGGAAGCTTACCCCATAGGCGATCCAGTAACCGATGAAGAAGTACACCAAGGCCGATATGGCGAAGTCGCTGAGGATCTTCGACAATGCGTTGACCTGATTCTTGTGTCGCACGGTCCCCACTTCCAGAAAAGCGAAGCCAGCGTGCATGGCCAGTACTAGAATGGCCCCCATGAGGATGAAAAGCGTATTGGAGCCATGGACCAGGGAGTCCATCGCGCTGTGCATGTTTTCCATGACGTAGGCAGACCTGCTGAAAAAAAGCACCAGGACAGTTCAAGAACCTGCATCCGTGCACCTAATCGGTGCCAGCCCCCTGCCCTGTTTCAGTGACCTGGCTGGAGCCTGCGTGGTTTTTTCTTGGGTTTGTCGAGGATTGGGTTAAGGTTTGTTGGTATCCGCCGGGGTGTCGCCCTGAATCGGCGCAACGGTCCATGCCATCGCCCCATGACGTGGCAAAACACTTAGCAAGGCCCATACCAGCGTTGGCAGTGAACCTTTGCCACGCCGCGTTACTCGAAATTTTCACCAACACTCAAGGGAGAGCCCCATGGCCAGCAAATCGGCAAAGAATGCACAAGAGATATTGATGGCTGACTTCCAGGCACTGGTGCGAGACACCGAGAAACTGCTTGCCGACACCGCCAACCTGGCAGGCGACCAGGCCGACGAACTGCGCGAGCAGATCCACGAGCGCCTGACCCAGGCCCGCGAAACGCTGCAACTGACCCAGGACTCAGTGCGCGAACGCGGCCAGGCCGCCCTGGGTGCCGCCGAGCAGTATGTGCAGGAAAAGCCCTGGCACGCGATCGGTATCGCTGCGGGCGTTGGCCTGCTGATCGGCCTGTTGGCCAATCGGCGCTGAGGAGTACCCATGGAGAACGACGCCAACGGCGCCGGCGTTTCGGGCAAACGCCTGAGTGCGGCCCTGCTCGGGCTGTTGCACAGCCATATCGAACTGTTCGGCATCGAACTGCAGGAGCAGAAAGCCCGCACCCTGAGCCTGCTGTTGTTCGCGGGTCTGGCACTGGTCTTCGCTTTGCTGTTGCTGACAGCCTTGTCCGGACTGTTGCTGGTACTGCTGTGGGACAGCTATCGACTGGCCGGCATCATTGGCCTGTGCGTGTTCTACAGCCTGGCCGCGCTGTATTGCGGCTTGCGCCTCAAGGCCGCGGTATTCGACGAATCGTCGCCCTTCAACGCCACGCTTGAAGAGTTGGCCAAGGACCGGGAGCGCCTACTGCCATGAGCCTGCCGGAATTGCCAAATACTCGAAACCCAAGGGAACTGCGCAAGGCACTGTTGCGCCTGCGCCTGGAAATGCACCGTCAGGAAATTCGCCACGAGTCGGCGCAACTGCTCGAACCACTCAGACGCGTGCGCGGCATGGGTAATTCGCTGCAGGACGGCCTGGGCATCAAGCATGCGCCATTGTGGGGGCTCGGCGCTGTGGTAGCGATGGGTTTCCTCACAGGCAAAGGCATGCGCAGCGGCAACCTGGCCCGTCTGGTGCGGCTGGGGGGTAGCTTGCTGCCACTGATTCGCCTGTTCATGCAGAATCGGCGCCCCTGAGGGGAATGATCAGCGGCTGGCGCTTGCACCGCCAGCCGCGACACGGGAAGCTATGGCCATCGACCGACAGGAGATCGAGCCTTGGACTGGCAAACCCTGCTGACCCGTGAACGCCTGGGCAAAGCCCTGTACAGCCCCGAAGAACTCGGCCGCAGCCCCTTCCACAAAGACCACGACCGGATCATCTTCTCGGGCGCCTTTCGCCGCCTGGGACGCAAGACCCAGGTACACCCAGTCTCCAGCAACGATCATATCCATACCCGCCTGACCCATTCCCTGGAGGTCAGCTGCGTCGGCCGTTCGCTGGGCATGCGGGTTGGCGAAACCCTGCGCGACAGCTTGCCGGACTGGTGCGCCCCCAGCGACCTGGGCATGATCGTACAGTCCGCCTGCCTGGCCCACGATATCGGCAACCCGCCGTTCGGCCATTCAGGCGAGGACGCTATTCGTCACTGGTTCCAGCAGGCCGCGGATCGTGGCTGGCTGGACGACATGAACGATGACGAAAGGGCCGACTTCCTCAATTTCGAGGGCAACGCCCAGGGTTTCCGTGTGCTCACGCAGTTGGAGTACCACCAGTTCGATGGCGGTACCCGACTGACCTACGCCACGCTGGGCACCTACCTCAAATACCCTTGGAGCGCCCGCCACGCGGATGCCTTGGGCTACAAGAAGCATAAATTCGGGTGCTACCAGAGCGAATTGCCGCTGTTGGAGCAGATCGCCCGCAAACTGGGCCTGCCACTGCTCGAGCACCAACGCTGGGCGCGTCACCCGCTGGTGTACCTGATGGAGGCGGCCGACGACATCTGCTACGCGCTGATCGACCTGGAAGACGGTCTGGAAATGGAGTTGCTCCAGTACGCGGAGGTCGAAGCGCTGCTGCTCGACCTGGTTGGCGACGACCTGCCCGAAACCTACCGCCAACTCGGCCCCTCGGACTCCCGGCGACGAAAGCTGGCCATCCTGCGCGGCAAGGCCATCGAGCACCTGACCAACGCAGCCGCCCGCGCCTTCGTCGAGCAGCAACAGGCGCTGTTGGCCGGCCGTCTGCCAGGGGATCTGGTGGAGCACATGCATGGCCCGGCCAAGCGCTGCGTTCTGCAGGCCAAGGACATGGCGCGTAACAAGATCTTCCAGGACAAACGCAAGACCCTGCACGAGATCGGCGCCTACACCACGCTGGAAATCCTGCTCAACACCTTCTGCGGAGCTGCTCTGGAACAACATGGCGGCCGCTCACCGTCGTTCAAGAGCCGCCGGGTGCTCGACCTGATCGGCAACAATGCGCCCGACCCACACGGTTCACTGCACAATGCCTTCCTGCGCATGATCGATTTCATCGCCGGCATGACCGACAGCTATGCCAGCGAAATGGCACGGGAAATGACAGGTCGTTCCAGCCCGGTATGAGTACCTGTCACGTGGCGCGGCGGCTGCCCGCGCCACCCTTTTTGAAAGAAAACTCCTACATACCGCCGAGCAAGGCTAAACACGGCTTGTTTTTAGCAAATATAAAGTTACTAAATCAGTCAAATGAATAACAACACGTGGCATTTTCGTAGTCTTATTTGTTTTTTCTTGTAAGCGATTTCCCATATATCGCTAACAGTCGTTCCTCGCATGCCCGCTGACTTCCAACTGAGTTAAGGTGCACCTGCCTTCGCCACTAATCCGCAGGAAGTTGAACATGCAATCCGTATTCATTGTCGATGACCACCCCGTTATCCGCCTGGCTGTACGCATGCTGCTGGAGAACCAGAACTACAAGATCGTCGGCGAATCGGACAACGGTGTCGATGCCATGCAGAGGATCCGCGACGCCCTCCCCGACCTGGTGATTCTCGACATCAGCATCCCCATGCTCGATGGCCTGGAAATGCTGTCACGCCTCCAGAACATGGCCTTGCCATTGAAAGTGCTGGTACTCACCGCCCAGTCCCCGGCCTTGTTCGCGGTGCGCTGCATGCATTCGGGGGCGGCCGGTTATGTGTGCAAGCAGGAAGACCTCAGCGAACTGCTGAGCGCCATCAAGGCTGTACTTGCTGGATACAATTATTTCCCCAGCCAGGCAATGAATTATTCCCAGGAAGCGTCGGACGCCGATTTAAAACTTTTCCGACAGGTTAATGACCGCGAACTTATGGTGCTGCAACTATTTGCCCAAGGCAGAAGCAACAAGGAGATTGCCCAGGGCATGTTCCTGAGCAACAAAACCGTCAGCACCTACAAGAAACGACTGATGCAAAAGCTCAAGGTCAATACACTGGTCGACCTGATAGACATGGCCAAACGCAACGCATTGGTCTGAGGCCTGGCATGGCACGCTACGTTGTCTGCATGTTCCTTGGCTTGATCATGATGAGTGCGGCCCAGGCGACACACCATGAAGCCACCGCCTATGCGTTGCTGCCCCGCTCCGGTACGACCGCGACCTATCCGCAACTGACACCCGAGCAGCAGCAATGGCTGGAGAATCGTCGCGAACTGGTGCTGGGCACCTCGGCACCGGACTACCCTCCGTTCGACATCACCAGCGGTGGCCGCGACTACCAGGGCCTCACCGCTGAATACGCCAACCTGATTGGCAAAGCCCTGAAGCTGCCAATACGGGTTTTGCGCTACCCTCACCGACAAGCAGCGGTCGAGGCCCTGAAACGGGGTGAAATCGACCTGCTCGGCAGCGCCAACAGCTACGAAGCACAAACCGACGGCTTGGTGCTGTCCCGCCCCTATGCCATCGACCAACCGGTGCTGGTCACACGCGAATATGAAAAACGTGCGGTGGACCGTGACCTCGATGGGCTGCGCCTGGGCATGCTGTATCATTACCAGCCCGAGCGAAAAGTCCATGACACCTACCCCAAGGCCGAGCTGCTGGCCTTCGGCTCATCATCCCAGGCCCTTGCCGCCGTAGCCTTTGGCCAAGCCGACGTGTTCATCGGAGACACGATCTCCACCCACTACCAGCTCAATCGCGGCCACCTGCCACGCCTACGCATGGCCAGCTTCAGCCAGCACGAGGCGGTTGGCTTCGGCTTCGCCATGCGCCAGGACGATACCACCCTCAGGGAACTGGTGAACGCCACCCTCGATATCCAGCCCAGCGTCGTGCGCACCAGTATCTTCAAACGCTGGAGCGCGGGCAGCGATACGCTGCTGACCGATCGCCAACTGCAACTGACGGCCGCCGAGGAAAAATGGCGGCAGACCCATCCGACAGTGCGGGTAGCCATCGACGAGACGGCAGCGCCGGTCTCGTTCTTCGATGGTGTCGGCCATTTTCGCGGGATCAGCGCCGACCTGCTGGAACTGGTTCGCCTGCGTACCGGCCTGCGCTTCGAGGTGCAGCGCGCCAGCGGTATCGCCGACATGATCACCCGGCTCAAGGATGGCCGGGTCGACATGATCGCCGCGTTCGCCACCGACGGCGCCGATGGCACCGCCTTGCGCCTCAGTCGCCCGTACCTTGAAAGTGCCTACGTACTGGTTACCCGTGCCAACGAGCAACCACTGGATACCCTGGAGCAACTCCAAGGCCATCGCATCGCAATTACCCGCTACAGCGCCATGGACGAGATGCTTTCCAGGCGCTACCCCCTGATTGGCTGGATCGAAACCGAAAGCGCCTTCTATTCCATGGCCTTGTTGCGCAGCGGGGCCGTCGACGCCGTCATCACCACCTTGCTCGACGCCAACCACGCAGTGTCCGGCAACCCCGACCTGATCATCCGCAGCTCGATCGACAGCGAGCCTGCCAGCTTCGCCATGGCCATGCCGAGTGCGTCGAGCGAGCTCGCTTCGATTCTCGACAAAGCCCTGATGAGCATCTCGCCGGAGGAACTGGGGGTCATCAACAACCGCTGGCGCGGCTACAGCGTCCATGAGGACAACACCTGGCAGGGTTTTCTGCGCCTGGCGGTGCAGGTCCTGCTGGGAACCGGCCTGCTACTGCTGCTGGCGCTGCTTTGGAATGCGCGCCTGCGGCGCCAGATCAAACAGCGCCAACTCGCCGAGCGCGCCCTGAACGATCAACTGGCGTTCATGCGTGCCCTGATCAACGGCACTCCACATCCGATGTACGTGCGAGATCGCGAGGGGTGCCTGCAAAGCTGCAACGACAGCTACCTGGAGGCCGTCCAGGCCAGCGCCGAAGACGTCATTGGCAAGCGCCTGGAAGACAGCCTGAACGGCGATCCTGAACATACACGGCAGATCCAGGCCGACTACCACCGTGTGATGAGCATCGGTACCCCATTGATCCTCGACCGGCCGCTGCGGGTCAAGGGCCAGGAGATGACCATCTACCACTGGATTCTGCCGTACCGGGATTCCATGGGCGAAGTCAAGGGGATCATCGGCGGCTGGATCGACATCAGCGAGCGGCGCAAGCTGGTCCAGCAGTTACGCCAGGCCAAGCAGCAGGCCGATGATGCCAACCGTGCCAAAAGCACCTTCCTGGCAACCATCAGCCATGAGATCCGTACGCCAATGAACGCGGTCATCGGCATGCTGGAGCTGGCGGTCAAACGGGCGAACCGAGGGCAGGTGGACCGCTCGGCACTGGAAGTCGCCTACCTTTCGGCCAAGGACCTGCTGGGCTTGATCGGCGATATCCTGGACATCGTTCGGATCGAGTCGGGCCACCTTTCACTGGCGCCGGAGCCTGTAAACCTCGCTGCACTGATCGAATCGGTAGGACGCGTGTTCGACGGCCAGGCCCGCCAGAAAAACCTGTCACTGGAGGTTCTGATCGCCCCTGGCGCACGCTGCCATGCGTTACTCGACCCGCTGCGTTTCAAACAGGTGCTGTCGAACCTGACCAGCAATGCCATCAAGTTCACCGAGCATGGCCAGGTGCGCATCAGTGTGGACGTGCAGGATGATGACGGCACCGGCCTGGGCCTACTGGATCTCGAGGTGCGTGACAGCGGCATCGGTATACAGGCCGATGATCTGCACCGATTGTTCAGCCCGTTCGTCCAGGCCAACCCTCACAGTCAAGGCGCCCGGGCCGGTACCGGACTCGGACTGGCCATCTGCCGGAACCTGTGCGAGATGATGGGCGGCAAGCTGACCATCAAGAGCCTTGAGGGCGTTGGCACCCAGGTGCGCCTGGTCATGCCGCTGCAGCGGGTGGGCCCACCGTCGCGCGCCGTGCCGGCGAACGACGCCGTGCAAACCCCCGACCCAAGGCTGAATATCCTGGTCATCGACGACCACCCGGCCAACCTGCTGTTGATGGAACAGCAGCTGAGTTACCTGGGCCTTAGCCAGTCGAGCGCCAACAATGGTCCCGAGGGCCTGGAAAAATGGCGTGAGGGCAATTTCGATGCGCTGGTCCTCGACTGCAACATGCCTCACATGAATGGCTACCAACTGGCGACAGCGGTACGTGCCGAAGAACAACGCAGTGGACGAGCGCGTTGCGTAATTCTGGGCTACACCGCCAACGCGCAGCCTGAGGTGACACAGAAATGCCTGAACGCCGGCATGGACGACTGCCTGCTCAAGCCCATCAGCCTGGGCACCCTAAGCAAATACCTGGCCGATATCAAACCGCGTCAACCAGCCAGCGCCGCCAAGCGTCACCCCTTCTGTCTCGAAGGCCTGGGCACGATCGTAGGCAATGACCCAAGCGCCCGCACTCGGTTCATGACCACGTTGCTCGAGAGCTTGCGGCAAGACCTGACGGTGTTGATGCAAATGGACCCCGTTGAAGACGCCTTGGAGATTTCCGACCAGGCGCACAAGATCCTCAGCGCAGCGCGCATGCTCGAAGCACAGCGCTTGATGGCGGCCTGCGAGGCCCTTGAAGAGACCGCCCTGCCGACTTCGATGGTGAAGACCCGGCGACAGGCGTTGGCTCGGCACATGCGCCGAGTTGAAAAAGCCCTGGCCAGGCACCTGAGTGGGCCTGCCAGGGCTCAGTGAAGCGGTCCGTCAGCGGGACGGCCGCTCAGCTGTGGATCAGGAAGCCGGGTTGATCGGCTTGTCCGGATACCAGGCGTCCAGCAGCGGGCTGACTTCGATCTTGGTCAGTTCGCTGCGGCCCTTGAGCCAGCTCTCGACGGTGGCGCGCTGTTCTTCGCTGACCGAGCCACGCTTGGCCAGGCAGACCAGGCCGAAGTCATCGCCGCCAACATAGTCCAGGCCGTTGGCGTCCATGGCTTCTGCCAGGAAGGCATCGAGGAAGGCATCGATGGCTTCGTCGGACAGGTCTTCCTTGAAATCCAGGTTCAGTTCGAAACCCAGCTCCTGGAATTCATCCACGCACAGCTTCTTGCGCAGACGACGGGAACGGTTGGTGGCCATGAAACAATCCTCTTGAGTAATAACGCGCGGCACTTTACCAGTTTCCACGCGCCAGCGGCGCTTTTCCGTTGAACCGTAGCCCATGTAGATCGCGCTTGGGGCATAATGCGCACTCGTATGTCGTCCTGGGGCCATCATCTTTTACAGCCCCGCTATCATTCCCCTCGTGCGCAGGGTACTTATCGAACATGATCAAAACGCTCCGTCCCCTTGTTCTCGCCGGCCTGCTTCTGCCTCTGGCACTGCCCAGCCAGGCCGCAGCCGTCAACACCACCCTACCTCCCAAGGTCCAGCAGGCCCTCAAAGCCAACAAACTGCAGGACTCGGCACTGTCGCTGGTCATGCTGCCACTGGATGGGCCCGGTACCCCAACCGTGTTCAATGCCGATGTTTCGGTGAACCCGGCTTCGACCATGAAACTGGTCACCACCTATGCCGCCCTGGAGCTGCTTGGGCCGACCTATCAGTGGAAGACCGAATTCTTCACCGATGGCACGCTGAGCAATGGCGTGCTCAACGGCAATCTGTACCTCAAGGGCGGCGGCGACCCCAAGCTGAACATGGAAAAACTGTGGTTGCTGATGCGTGACTTGCGCGCCAACGGCGTGCGCACGGTTACCGGCGACCTGGTGCTGGACCGCAGCCACTTCGTCCAGCCGAACCTGCCACAGTTCGATGATGACGGCGGTGACGTCAACAAACCCTTCCTGGTCAAACCCGATTCGCTGCTGGTCAACCTCAAGGCCCTGCGGTTCGTCGCCCGCAACGATGGCGGCAAGGTGACCGTCGCGGTCGAGCCGCCGATTGCCAACATCCGTATCGACAACCAGGTCAAGGCGGTGGCCTCCAAACAGTGCAGCGGCGATGTGCGCTACAACCCGGTAGCCCAGCCCGACGGCCTGAGCGTGGTGGTCAGCGGCCAACTCGGCGACGGCTGCAACTCGCAAACCTACCTGTCCCTGCTCGATCACCCGACCTACGCGGCCGGCGCCGTGCGGGCGATCTGGAACGAGCTGGGCGGCAGCATCCAGGGCCGCGACCGCGTCGAAAACGTACCCAAGAGCGCGCGTCTGCTGGCCCGGGCGTTCTCCCCCGACCTGGTGGAAGTGATCCGCGACATCAACAAGTACAGCAATAACACCATGGCCCAGCAGTTGTTCCTGAGCATCGGCGCACAGTTCCGTACCGATGCCGACGGTGACGATGCCCGCGCAGCCCAACGCGTGGTCCGCCAGTGGCTGGCGAAAAAAGGCATCACCGCGCCGCATCTGGTCATGGAGAACGGCTCTGGTCTGTCCCGTGCCGAACGCGTGAGCACCCGCGAGATGGCGGCCTTGCTTCAGGCCGCCTGGAAAAGCCCCTACTCCGCCGAATTCATCAGTTCGATGCCGCTGGTGGGTATGGACGGCACGATGCGCAAGCGCCTGAAACGCACGGCGATGACCGGCGAGGCCCACATCAAGACCGGTACGCTGAACACCGTACGTGCCATTGCCGGCTTCAGCCGCGACAGCAACGGCCATACCTGGGCGGTGGCGGCGATCCTCAACGATCCAAAGCCATGGGGTGCTTCGCAGGTGCTGGACCAGGTTCTGCTGGACCTGTATCGCCAGCCCAAGCTCGCCAACAGCACGGCATCCACCGCTCAGTGACCATCGGCGCTCCTGCATGGACCGTGCAGGAGCACCTAGACGCTCGCGCTTTGCCTGTGAGAGCGGGTTTACCCACGAATCAGGCAACCCGGTGGATGACACGGGCTTAGCCCGTGTTCGCGGGTAAACCCGCTCCTACAAGAAGGCGCCGCAGCAAGCAGCGGCGCTCATGGCAGCTCCGTCTCGACCCGGTCCCTCCCGGCCTGTTTGGCCGCATACACCCCGGCATCCGCCCGCAACAACAACGCATCGGCCGCCTCGCCTGAACGCCATCCGGCAATCCCGAAACTCGCAGTCACCCTGCCGACACCGTCCACCGGCACATTGCGTACCCCCTGCCACAGTTCAAGCGCCAAACGGTAGGCCTGGTCGGCGTTGCTTCCCGGGCACAGCACCATGAACTCCTCGCCACCCAGACGACAAAACACATCGGTACGCCGCAAGCGGTTGCCGATGCGCTGGCACAGGCTGCGCAGCACATGGTCGCCCACCGCATGGCCGAACTGGTCATTGATTCGTTTGAAATGGTCAATGTCGAGCATGATCACGGCCAGGTCCAAGTTATCGCGCTGGGCACGCTCCAGCTCCACCTTGAGCCGTTCCTGGAAGTAGCGCCGGTTATGGATTCCGGTGAGGGCATCGGTCACCGACAAGGTTCTGAGCTCCTCCTCCACACGCTTGAGGTCGGAAATGTCCGTGAGATAGCCGTGCCACAGCGTACACCCCTGCTCGCCTATTTCAGGCGTCGCCTCGCCCCGCACCCAGCGCAGCCCCGCGCGTGGCAAACAGACACGATACTCTTCACGCCACGGGGTGAGATGCTCGGCCGAATAAAGCACTGAGCGGCGCACTCGCTCCAGGTCATCGGGATGGATACGCTCGAACACCTTGGAGGCATCTTCGCGCAGCAATTGAAGGTCCACTTCGTAAATGTCGTACAGCCCCTGACTGGAATACGGGAAGCACGAACGGCCATCGGCATCGAGGCGGTACTGATAAATCCCACCTGGCACTTCGGCACTGAGCTTCTCCAGCAACCTGTCACGCAGTGCCAGCGCCTCGTGCACGCGCCGCCTTTCGGTAACATCGATGCAGATGGCCAGGTAACCGACCCACAGCCCCTGCTCGTCAAGCACCGCAGTGACCAGCATGTTGGCCACCAACTGGCTGCCATCCTTGCGCCGCAAAGTCCACTCTCCAGGTTCTCCACCCGCCTCCTGCACCGTTTCGGCGAACATGGCCTGCCCCCCCGCGATATCCCGCCCGTAACGCACGCTCAGCGCGTGGGCACGCAGGTGCAGCTCCTGGGGCAGAACCAGATCCTCGAGCCGCAGATGGCCGACCGCCTCGCTGGCCGAGTACCCCAGCATGCTTTCGGCGCCAGCATTGAACGTGCTGATCACGCCCTTGAGACTGGTGGCGATGATCGCCACCTGGGTCGCCGCATCCAATATGCTGCGTAACTGGTTGTGGGTACCGCGCAGCGTCTGCTCGCTCACCCGCAGTTCGGCGGTGCGCTGCTCGACCAGCGCCAATGCTCGTTGCCGCTGACTGAACAAGCTGTACAGCAAGGCACTGAGCAACACACTCAGCAATCCACCCAGCAGGCCGATCCCGAGCGCCGCCGAGGAGCGGTTGGCCTTGAGGAAGGCCATGCTGGGGCGGATATCGATCTGGTAGTCGTGATCGGCCAGGTGCAGCAACTGGCTGCTACCCAGCGGCAGGGGCGCAACCGGGTTCTGCGAGTCGAACAGCACTTCCTGGCCACCGGTGCCAGTGGGGTCGACGATCCGGACCACCAGATTGTCGTTGGCTACCGCCGGAAGACCTTCGGTGATCAACTGGCGCATGCTCAACAACGCCATCACGTAACCGGACGGAGGTCCGTCGGCTGCGTTATCGGAGAACACCGGTGCCACCATCAGCAACCCCCGGGTATAGTCCGGCGCGACATTGATCATGTTCAGCGGTGACGATACCGCCATGCTGCCCGGCACCACGGCACGCGCCAGCGTCGCCTCGCGCTCAGGCTGGCTGCGCAGGTCCAGCCCATAGGGTTGACCGTCCATGTTGGCTGCCTGGGTATAGAGCACCGGAAAGTAGTAATCGCGTGGCGGCGCGGGATGCCAATTGCCTTGGGCATCCCGTTCACGGATCTGGTAGGGCTGCCCGAGCCAGGCGCTGGCACGGCGCTCGAACTCGGCACGCTGCGCCGCCTCCACGCGCGGAGCCCAGGAGTAGACTTGCGTGCGCAGCAGCAATGGCCGGGCATAGCCATCGAATTCGCGGGGGGTTATTTCGCTGGAGAAGCTGAAAAAACGCCGCAGGCCGTCCAGGCGCTGCTGCTGGTCTTCGAAACGCTCGGCAATTCGACTGTAACGCTCACTGGCCAGCAGGTCGAAACGCTGGCGCAGTTGTTGTTTATAGAATGTCTGCGCGGCCAACGCCAAGGCGGCCGACAACAGGCCGCCTGCCACCAATGCCACCAACGCCACGGCCCAGGCAGGCACAACCTCCCTGCACAGGGCGAGGATCCTCGCATGCACGCCACCCTTGGACATAAAGCAATCTCGTCACGTCAGCGTCCTGCGAATTTTCCAGCCCTGCGCTCATTTATAGCTATTGGCCATCAGCCGCGCAACGTTCCTCGTCGTATCAGCGCAATTGCAGGCGCCAGGCGCGGTGAATGCGATTGTTACGGGCAAAATCCGGGTCCAGTGTCTGCGCGGTGATCTCCTCCACCCCATAGCGCGTGGCCAGGTGTTCATCGAGCTGGAACTTGCGGAAGTTGTTGGAGAAGTACAACACGCCACCCGGTGCCAGACGGGCCATGGCAAGGTCAAGCAACTGCACGTGGTCACGTTGAACGTCGAACACCCCTTCCATCCGCTTGGAGTTGGAGAAGGTCGGCGGGTCGATGAAGATGAGGTCGTAGCTGTCACGATTGCCCTCTAACCACGCCATCACATCGCCTTGTTCCAGGCGGTTACGTTCGGAGAAGCCATTGAGCGACAGGTTGCGGCGCGCCCAGTCGAGGTAGGTTTTCGACAGGTCGACGCTGGTGGTGCTGCGCGCACCGCCCTTGGCCGCATGCACGGTCGCCGTGGCGGTGTAGCAGAACAGGTTGAGGAAGCGCTTGCCGGCCGCCTCGCGCTGGATGCGCATGCGCATCGGGCGATGGTCGAGGAACAGGCCAGTGTCCAGGTAGTCCGTGAGGTTGACCAACAGCTTGACGCCACCTTCGTTGACCTCCTGGAAGCGACCCTCGGTGGCCTGACGCTCGTATTGGCGAGTGCCACTTTGCCGCTCACGACGCTTGAGCACCACACGCTGGGGATCGATACCCAACGCCTGTGGGATGGCTGCCAAGGCATCGAGCAGGCGCGCCTGGGCCTTCTCCGGGTCGACCGACCGCGGCGCCGCATATTCCTGAACGTGCACCCAGTTCTGGTAGAGGTCCACGGCCAGGGCGTACTCAGGCATGTCGGCATCGTACAGACGGTAGCATTCCACCTGCTCGCGACGCGCCCACTTGCCCAGCTGCTTCAGGTTTTTCTGCAGACGATTAGCGAACATCTGCGCGCCTTCCGACAGCCGCGCAGGCTCACTGGCCACCGGAGCCTGGTGACCACCTTCAGCGCCATCGACCGGGCCTTCGCGGCGCTCACCGGTGACGAACTGGTCAGGCTGCACCTTGAACAGCAGCAGCTTGCACGGCAACGCTCCGTTCCAGAACGCGTACTGCTTGTGGCTGCGAATGCCCATGCGCTTGCCCAACTCAGGTGCGCCGGTGAATACCGCCGCTTCCCAGCCCATGCAGGCCTGGCGCAGGCGCTCGCCGAGGTTCTGGTAGAGGTACAACAAACTGGCTTCGTCACCCAGGCGCTCACCGTAGGGCGGGTTGCTGATGACCAGGCCCTTCTGGTTCTGGTCGGGGCGCGGCTCGAAGCTGGCGACTTCGCCCTGGTAGATCTTTACCCAGTCGCCCAGGCCGGCACGTTCGACGTTGTTGCGACCCGGCTGGATCAACCGAGGATCGGCTTCGTAGCCGCGAATCCACAGTGGGGGCTTGGCCAAACCCGCCTCGGCGCGGGCCTGCGCCTGTTCCTGCACCTTGCGCCACAACGCCGGCACATGGCCAAGCCAGTTGCTGAAACCCCAGCGTTCACGCTTGAGGTTGGGAGCGATATCGGCAGCGATCATGGCCGCTTCCACCAGGAAGGTGCCCACACCACACATCGGGTCGGCCAGGGCGCCGCCTTCGGCGGCAATGCGTGGCCAACCGGCACGGATCAGCACGGCCGCCGCCAGGTTCTCCTTCAGCGGCGCAGCGCCCTGCTGCAGGCGGTAGCCACGCTGATGAAGGCTGTGGCCGGACAGATCGAGCGAAAGGATCGCTTCGCCGCGGTCCAGGCGCAGGTGCACACGCACATCAGGGTCGACCTTTTCGACCGAAGGGCGCAGGCCTTCACGGTTGCGCAGTTTGTCAACGATGGCATCCTTGACCTTGAGCGCACCGAAGTGGGTATTGTCGATACCCGAGCCATGGCCGCTGAACTCGACCGCCAAAGTGCCGTCTGCGGCCAGATGGTCAGCCCAATCCACGGCGTGCACGCCATCGTAGAGGTCGTCGGCATTCTTCATGGCGAAGCGCTTGAGCACCAGCAGCACGCGGTTGGCCAGGCGCGACCAGATGCACAGGCGGTAGGCGGTTTCCATGTCGGCGACGCCGCGAATGGCCGAGGTATGCTCGCGCACCTCTTCGAGGCCGAGGCCGCGGGCCTCATCGGCGAGCAGGCCTTCCAGGCCTTTGGGGCAGGTGAGATAAAGTTCGAAACGGTCCGACATGTGGATTCCAAAGCCTTGGGCTAAATAGGTGACGGTGCGACGCATCGCCCCGCCGATGTTTGCCCGAACCCCTTTCCAACAGGTGTCCGGGTGGCCGCCCCTTGCGCTACATGCGCGGGTAAAGGCCGGGCCGCCTGATTGATCGGCCGCTCGCCAGTGACGAGGACAGCTTAGATCATCAAGCAGTACAAAAAATGCCAGCGCCTGGGAGTCAAATGTGACCCTTCGTCGCATTACTGAATATTTCTGTCACCCCGCGGCAGCGCTGGCGAAATGACGTCAACGATCGGCAAACACCGATCATAGCGGCCTCAAAGCCAAATAAGGTTGAGTCGCATTTATTTACTTATCCCCTCACCCTCGGAAAGGTTACGTCCTTATGACAAATCGGTCATTCACACCGTGACCTGCTTTCGTTAGAACTGGTCTCAGGCCGCTTCGCAACGAGGCGGCATCTTCAGCTCGCCACGCCGGCAGCGAGCGCAAACCGGCAGAAAGACTCTGCCCGGCCTCGGAGAGGCCGACGGGACATTACAGTCAACAAGTGAGGGCAACACCCTATGAGAAGACTTAAGCGTGATCCGTTGGAAAGAGCATATTCACGTGGCTACCAATACGGGGTCACCGGCAAATCCCGCGAACTTTGCCCCTTCAATCTTCCTTCTGTTCGCCAAGCCTGGATCAACGGCTGGCGTGAAGGTCGCGGTGATAACTGGGACGGAATGACTGGCACCGCTGGCATCCATAGACTCAACGAAAATCACGCCGTTGGCTGAACGAGGACACTGAATTCGATTTACCATGCGCGCCCTATCCGGGCGGCGGGCTAAGGCCCAGGGGCCCCTTTCAAGGGGCCCTTTTTTATGCCCGCTCGTTTTATGTACGGGGCATGGCAGCGATGGCGTCGACAGCCTCACGGATCAGCGCAGGGCCTTTGTAGATGAACCCCGAGTAAATTTGCACCAGGCTTGCGCCCGCGGCGATTTTTTCGGCAGCGTGACGGCCTTCGGTAATACCGCCCGCCGCGATGATCGGCAACTTGCCGGCCAGCTCCCCTGCCAACACCTTCACCGTATGAGTGCTCTTTTGCAGCACTGGCGCCCCCGACAGACCACCGGCTTCACCACCGTATGGCAACCCCTCGACGCCTTCACGACCCAGGGTGGTGTTGGTGGCGATGACCGCGTCCATACCCGATTCGACCAACGCGCCAGCCACCTGGGCGGTTTCCTCGTCGCTCATGTCCGGCGCGATCTTGATGGCCAGCGGTACACGCTTGCCATGCTCGACCGCGAGTTTCTCGCGACGCTCGGCCAAGGTACCGAGCAACTGCTTGAGCGAGTCGCCGAACTGCAGGCTGCGCAGGCCGGGGGTGTTCGGCGAGCTGACGTTGACCGTGATGTAGCTGGCCTCGCGGTAGACCTTTTCCAGGCAGATCAGGTAGTCGTCGACCGCACGCTCGACCGGGGTATCGAAGTTCTTGCCGATGTTGATGCCCAGCACACCGTCGTAACGCGAAGCACGCACGCGCTCGAGCAAGTGGTCGACCCCCAGGTTGTTGAAGCCCATGCGGTTGATGATCGCCGTCGCCTCCGGCAGACGGAACAGCCGCGGCTTGGGATTGCCTGGCTGCGGACGCGGAGTCACGGTGCCGATCTCGACGAAGCCGAAACCCAACTGGGCAAAGCCGTCGATGGCTGCGCCGTTCTTGTCCAGGCCGGCGGCCAGGCCCACCGGGTTGGCGAAGTTCAAGCCCATGACGGTCACCGGCAACGCCGCTGGCTGCTTGCACAGCAGGCCGTTGAGACCGAGGCGGCCACCGGCGCCAATCAGGTCCAGGGACAAGTCGTGGGAGGTTTCCGGGGAAAGCTTGAACAGCAGCTGGCGGGCCAGGGTATACATGGGCGGGCAAGACTCGCGGTGAGTGAGGTGGCGATTATAGCCAGCGCGCGCCCGGCATGACAGGGCCTTGGCACATCGGTTGCTTCGATTGCCTGACACAGCCTATTCAGTACGGGCGAGGAATCTTGTGAACACAGTACCCCCGGCAATGCCCTTGGCATGGGTGAACGGCAGTGACGCGCCGGAAAAGCCCAGCCTGAACATCGGCTTCATGGCCCTGACCGACTGCGCATCGGTAGTGGTCGCAGCCACCCAGGGCTTCGCCCAACAACATGGCCTGACCCTGAACCTCAAGCGCCAGGGCTCCTGGGCAGGACTGCGCGACAAACTGGTCAGCGGCGAGCTGGATGCCGCGCATTGCCTGTACGGCCTGATATATGCAGTCCACCTGGGGATCGGCGGCGTACCGGCCAGCGCCATGGCGGTGCTCATGGGCTTGAACCAGAACGCCCAGGCCATCAATCTCTCCCCGGCCCTGCAACGCAAGGGCGTGACCAACCCTGAAGCATTGGCGCGCCTGGTGCACCAACAAGGCGCGCGCCTGACCTTCGCCCAGACCTTCCCCACCGGCACCCATGCCATGTGGCTGTACTACTGGCTGGCAAGCCAGGGTATTCATCCGCTGGACGACGTGAACAGCGTGGTGGTGCCCCCTGCGCAAATGGTCGCGCACGTTCAGGCCGGTCGCATCGACGGGTTCTGCGTCGGCGAGCCCTGGTCGGCCGACGCCGTGGCCAAAGGCCAGGGCTTCACCCTGGCAACCAGCCAGTCGATCTGGCCGGACCACCCCGAGAAAGTCCTGGGCTGCGCACGCGCCTTCGTCGAACAGTACCCCAACAGTGCCCGCGCGCTGGTCAAGGCGGTGTTGGCCGCCAGCCGCTTCATCGAGCAGAGCCAGGAGAACCGCCATGGCACCGCGCAACTGCTCAGCGGCAGCGCGTACCTGGACACGCCCCTGGAACGCATCGAGCCGCGCTTGCTTGGCGACTACCAGGATGGCCTTGGCAACCACTGGCAGGACCGACACGCCCTGCGCCTGTTCGACGAGGGACGGGCCAACTTGCCCTACCTGTCCGACGGCATGTGGTTCATGACCCAGTTCCGCCGCTGGGGCCTGCTGCGCGAAGACCCCGACTACCTTGCCGTGGCCCGCCAGGTGCAGCAACTAGACGTGTATCGGGACGCCGCGAATGCCATAGGCGTGCCCTGCGATGCACCCGCCATGCGCAGCAGCCTGCTGATCGACGGAATCCGCTGGGACGGTAGCAACCCCCACGCCTACGCCCGCAGCTTCCGCCTGCACGCCCTGGGCGATGCCCGCGGCGCCCGTATCGGTCTGTGAGGGTGACGAACATGCTACGCATCCTGCTGATCGACGACACGCAAAAAAAAGTCGGCCGCCTCAAGGCCGCGCTGAGCGAGGCCGGCTTCGAGGTGATCGAAGCCCCAGGGCTGACCATCGACCTGCCCGCCTGCGTCGAAACGGTGCACCCGGACGTGGTGTTGATCGACACCGACTCCCCGGACCGCGATGTCATGGAGCAGGTGGTGCTGGTCAGCCGCGATCAACCACGGCCAATCGTGCTGTTCACCGACGAACATGACCCCGGCGTCATGCGCCAGGCGATCAAGGCCGGGGTCAGCGCCTACATCGTCGAAGGCATCCATGCCGCGCGGCTCCAGCCCATTCTAGATGTCGCCATGGCCCGTTTCGAAAGCGACCAGGCGCTCAAGGCCCAGTTGCTGGCGCGTGACCAGCAGCTGGCCGAACGCAAGCGCATCGAACAGGCTAAGGGCCTGCTGATGAAGATGAAGGACTGCAACGAGGAACAGGCCTACACGCTGATGCGCCGCCAGGCCATGAGCCGCCAACAGAAGCTGATCCAGGTGGCCGAGCAGATCATTGCCATGCACGAGATGCTTGGTTAGTCAGGCGCCTGGGGCAAGGCACTGCGCTGCTGGCCCCGGCCTCATCGCGACCAACCCACGTCCAGACTTGGCCCGCCTCTTGCTGAAGAATTCCTACCGGTAGCCAACGGCGGTTGCCCACAAATCCCGACAAAGACGTCGCCTCCCCTCCACAGACCAGTGGAACGGGTAGCGGCGTCTTTTTCATTTCCGTTGCTTTGCCGAGTGAGGTGTTCAAATGAGTACCAGCTTCTGGAAATCCGGGCACGTGCCCACCCTGTTCGCTGCATTCCTGTACTTCGACCTGAGCTTCATGGTTTGGTACCTGCTAGGCCCACTGGCCGTGCAAATTGCCACCGACCTGCAACTGAGCGCCCAGCAACGAGGCCTGATGGTGGCCACACCGATTCTGGCTGGGGCGGTATTGCGCTTCGCCATGGGCATGTTGGTCGACCGCCTTTCGCCCAAGACCGCTGGCCTGATCGGCCAGGTGGTGGTCATCGCCGCCCTGGCCGGAGCGTGGTTCCTTGGCGTGCGCAGCTACGAACAGGCCCTGCTGCTGGGCGTTTTCCTGGGCTTTGCCGGTGCTTCGTTCGCCGTCTCGCTGCCCCTGGCCTCGCAATGGTATCCACCCCAGCACCAAGGCAAAGCCATGGGCATTGCCGGCGCCGGCAACTCCGGCACCGTGTTCGCCGCGCTGCTGGCACCGGCACTGGCAGCAGGTTTCGGCTGGAACAACGTGTTCGGTTTCGCCCTGATTCCGCTGGCACTGACACTGGTGCTGTTCGCCCTCCTGGCCCGCAACGCACCAGAACGGCCAAAGCCCAAAGCCATGGCCGATTACCTCAAGGCTCTGGGTGATCGCGACAGCTGGTGGTTCATGTTCTTCTACAGCGTCACCTTCGGCGGCTTCATCGGCCTGGCCAGCACCCTGCCCGGCTACTTCAGCGACCAGTATGGCCTGAGCCCGGTCACCGCAGGCTACTACACCGCCGCCTGCGTGTTCGCCGGCAGCCTGATGCGCCCGCTGGGCGGAGCCTTCGCCGACCGTTTCGGCGGTATTCGTACGCTGCTGGCGATGTACAGCGTGGCAGCCATCTGCATCGCCGCGGTCGGCTTCAACCTGCCAAGCTCAGCTGCCGCCCTGGCCCTGTTCGTCAGCGCCATGCTTGGCCTTGGGGCCGGCAACGGTGCGGTTTTCCAACTCGTGCCACAACGCTTCCGCCAGGAGATCGGTGTCATGACCGGGCTGATTGGCATGGCGGGCGGCATCGGCGGCTTCCTGCTCGCTGCCGGGTTGGGCACCATCAAGCAGCACACCGGCGACTACCAGCTTGGCTTGTGGCTGTTCGCCAGTCTGGGCCTGCTGGCCTGGTTCGGCCTGCACGGCGTCAAACGCCGCTGGCGCACCACCTGGGGTTCTGCCGCAATGACTGCGGCGCGGGTCTGAGCCCCCGATGAGCCTGCAACTGCGTTTCGCCCAAGCCAGCGCCACCGGGCCACGAGAAGAGAACCAGGACGCCCTGCGCCTGGTAACCCCGGCCCCGGAACTGGCCGCCAGCAAGGGTTTTCTGTTCGCCCTGGCGGACGGTGTCAGCCAATGCGCCGACGGCGGCCTTGCGGCCAGGGCCAGTTTGCAGGCGCTGGCGATGGACTACTACGCCACGCCCGCTACCTGGGGCGTGGCCCAGGCCCTGGACCGTCTGCTGCTGGCACAGAATCGCTGGCTGCGCGCCCAAGGCCGCGGTCAGCCCTTGTTGACCACCCTGAGCGCGCTGGTGCTGCGCGGACGCCGTTTCACCCTTGCCCACGTAGGCGATTGCCGCGCCTACCGTTGGTACAACGGCCAGTTGCAATGCCTGACCGAAGACCACGTCTGGGACCAACCCGGCATGCAGCATGTGCTCAAGCGCGCACTGGGCCTGGACCAGCACCTGCTGGTCGATTACCTGGAAGGCGAGTTACAGGCGGGCGAGTGCTTCCTGCTGCTGAGCGACGGTGTCTGGGCCAGCCTGGGCGACCAGCACATTCTGGCGGTGCTGCGCGAGCAACCCGACCTGCAGCTGGCCGCCGAAACCTTGGTTGCCAGCGCACACCACAATGGCAGCCAGGACAACGCCAGCGCTTTGCTGGTGCGCGTCGAGCAACTGGGCGCAAGTAACCTGGGTGACACCCTGGCCCAGTTGCAGCAATGGCCAGTGCCTGGCCCCTTGCGCGAAGGCCAGTCGCTCGACGGCTGGCAGGTCGAGACCTTGCTGGCGCACAGCCGCCAGTCCCTGCTCTATCGGGTGCGCGATAGCCAGGGCCAGGCGTGGCTACTGAAGACCTTGCCCGCGGCACGCGAGCAGGAGCCAGGTGCCGCGCAAGGGTTGCTCACGGAGGAATGGTTCCTGCGCCGCGTCGCCGGGCGTCACTTTCCCGAAGTGCATGCGGCCAGCCAGCGCCAGCACCTTTACTACGTCATGCGCGAGCACCGCGGCCAAAGCCTGGCTAGCATGCTGCAAACACAAGGCCCCCTGCCGCTCTCGCAGTGGCTCGAAGTTGCGCGCCAACTGCTGCAGGCGGTCGGCGTGCTGCATCGGCGCAACCTGCTGCACCGCGATATAAAACCGGAAAACCTGCTGTTGGGAGAAGACGGCCAGCTGCGTCTTCTGGACTTCGGCCTGGCCTACTGCCCGGGCCTCTGCGAAGCACCAGACCATGACTTGCCGGGCACGCCCTCGTTCATCGCACCCGAAGCGTTCGACGGCCACCCTCCCAGCCCGCAGCAAGACCTCTACGCCGTCGGTGTGACGCTGTATCGGTTGCTGACCGGGCATTACCCCTACGGTGAAGTGGAGGCCTTTCAACGCCCGCGCTTCGGCACTGCGATCAACGCATCGCGATATCGGCCCGATCTGCCGGAATGGCTGCAACACAACCTGCAACAAGCAGTAGCGGCCGATCCGAAACAACGCTTCGAGACCGCCGAACAGTGGCTTCTGCTGCTTGAGCGCGGCGACCGTCAGGAACTGCCGAGCCGCAATCGACCGCTCCTGGAGCGGGAACCCCTCAAGCTCTGGCGAACCTTGGCGCTACTGTCCTTGCTATTGAACCTGATCTTGCTGCTCGCCCTGCTCAAGGGCTGAACCCATTACCGATGAGGAACACCCGATGAATGCGAAAGTCTGGCTGGTCGGCGCTGGCCCTGGAGACCCCGAACTGCTTACGCTCAAAGCCGTACGCGCACTGCGCCAGGCCGAGGTGGTGATGATCGACGACCTGGTCAACCCGGCAGTACTGGAGTATTGCCCACAGGCCCGCGTCATTGCCGTTGGCAAGCGCGGAGGCTGCCGCTCCACGCCCCAGGCATTCATCCAGCGCCTGATGCTGCGCCACGCTCGCCAGGGTCGTTGCGTGGTACGACTCAAGGGTGGCGATCCTTGCATTTTCGGCCGAGGTGGCGAAGAAGCCTTGTGGTTGCAGCGGCACGGCATCGACGTGGAGGTAGTCAACGGCATCACGGCGGGGCTTGCTGGGGCGACGCAGTGCGGCATATCCCTCACCTCGCGTGGCGTGAGCCGAGGAGTGACGCTGGTAACCGCCCATACCCAGGATGACAGCGAGCTGAATTGGGCAGCACTGGCACAGGGCGGAACGACACTGGTGGTGTACATGGGCGTGGCTCGGCTTGCAGAGATCCGCCGCGGGCTGCTAGATGGCGGCATGACACCGACAATGCCGGTGGCGATGATCGAGAATGCCTCGCTGCCAACGCAACGGGAGTGTCGCAGCGATCTGCTGAGAATGGTGGAGGACGCACAAGGGTTCGGGTTAAGCAGCCCGGCAATTCTGGTGATAGGCGAGGTCGTTGGCGAGCAGGTGGCGCGCGCGCTGCGGGTCATGGCCGGCTGATGTGCCGAGTGCCGACGGTGAGGCAACTGAAATTGCAGGCAAAGAAAAACCCGGCCGAGGCCGGGTTTTTCATGAAACGTCAAACCAATTACTTGGCCTGGGCTTCTACCTGAGCTTCAACGCGACGGTTGATAGCGCGGCCTTCTTCGGTGGCGTTGTCGGCAACCGGACGGGTTTCGCCGTAGCCAACCGAGTCAACACGGCTGGATTCTACGCCGTACTGCTGGGTCAGGACCTGCTTGACAGCGTTGGCGCGACGCTCGGACAGCTTCTGGTTGTAAGCGTCTGGGCCCACGGAGTCAGTGTGACCTTCAACCACGGTGGTGGTCTGTGGGTACTGCTTCATGAAGTCAGCCAGGTTCTTGATGTCGCCGTAGCTGTTTGGCTTGACGACCGACTTGTCGAAGTCGAACTTGACGTCCAGCTCAACGCGAACGACTTCGGCAACAGCCGGGCAGCCGTCGGCGTCAACGGTAACGTTGGCCGGGGTGTCAGGGCACTTGTCGACGTTGTCGCAAACACCGTCGTTGTCGCTGTCGGAGCAGACTTCGGCAACTGGAGCAGGCGCTGCGGCAACCTTGCCACCGCTACCACCGAAGTTCAGACCCAGACCAACGGTCGGACCCCACTCGGTGTTGCCGTTGTCGATGTTGTACATGGCTTCAACGCCAGCACGGGCGAAGAACATGTCGGTGATGTACCACTTGGCGCCAGCGCCAACGTTGGCGAAGGTGGAGTGGTCACGGCCGCTACGGGTAGCCTGACCCAGGCTCTCGTGAGCGAAACCGGCAGAGACGTACGGACGCAGAGCATCGCCTACGGTACCGAAGTGGTAGGTAGCGTCGAGCTTGGTCTTGGAACCCTTGATGTCCTTGTTGAAGACTTCGCCACGAGCGTTGTGAGTCTCGTTGTAACCCAGATCCAGGGAGACGTCGTCGGTCAGGAAGTAACCCAGGCGAACACCAGGATTGGTGCCGTCGTTCTTGAAGTTACGCTCGCTGTCGTAGTACTGCTTGGTGACGTTGCCTTCGATTTCGACAGCGCCTTGGCCTTGGGCCAGAGCACCGAACGAAGTAGCAGCTACGAGCGAGCCAATGGCCAAGCCCAAGGTGTTTTTCAATTTCATCCGTTAAATCCCCATCTGATGATAGTTAAGCAGTCCCACCAACATCCGGGGGACAACTCGACGGCAAGTCTAGCAGAATTTGCCGATTCGTTAGAGACATTTGTACACGGCTAAGTTTCACTCAACCCGGCAAATTTCTCCCGAAGCTTGTCTAGCGCGCGCTTGTACCGCATTTTTGTTGCGCTCAAGCCCATGTGCATGATATCGGCGATCTCCTGAAACTCCAGTTCTGCGACAAATCGCAGCACCAGGATCTCCCGGTCGATCGGGTTCACATGCACGAGCCACTTGTCCAGCCCGCCCTTTTCTTCCGGTTTCGGCGCCTTGTCTTCGGACGCCTCTTCAACAGGGTCCAGGCTCAAGGCATCCATCAACCGACGCTTGCGGCGCTCCTTGCGGTACTGGGTGATGCACTCGTTGTAGGTAATGCTGTAGAGCCAGGTCTTGAACTTGGATTTGCCCTCGAAGTTCTTCAAACCGTACAGCACCTTCAGCATCACCTCCTGACAGACATCGTCGGCATCCCGATCGTTCCCCAAGTAACGCGCACAGACGTTGAACAGGGTCCGTTGGTAGCGCCGCATGAGTTCCTCATAGGCGCGAGTTACGTGATACAGCTCCTCATGCGAACGCGCCACCAACTCCTCGTCCGTGAGCTCGCGGGGGTCATAACGCATGGGCGGCGAATGAACTTTATTCAAAACGGATCTGGCCGACAGTCAGGTCAATGTCGCCGCTTAGCCCCATGGGCCGATTTTCGCGGCGGCATACATTAACAGCTTTTGTGCGGTTAGCGGCTATTGACACGCTGCTCAAGTAGTTCACGGTTAGACATCGACACCAATTCGCCATCATCGGTCAGCACCGTCGTCTTGACCGTACCGATTTCCTCGATCTGCCCTTCGACCTCTCCAATCCGCACATGCTGGCCGACCTGATAGAGTTCGCGCACGTAGATCCCGGCCAGAATCTGCCCGGCGATCTCGCGGCTGCCGAGGCCCATCGCCAACGCGATTGCCAGACCAACGGTAATCAGCCCGATGACGATCACGTGGTTGAGCAGGTCGGTTTTCACCTCCAGCTGACTGATGGCCACCGAGATGCTGATGATGATCACCAGGCCTTGGGTGATACGCCCAAGCCCTGCGGAATATTCCAGCCCGATGCCTTCCGCGGCACCGCGCACCAGGCCATTGGCTACTTGCGCCAGCAGCACACCCGCCAGCAGCACCAGCGCCGCGCCAAACACCTTGGGCAGGTACAGCGCGAGCATGTCGAGGGTAGCCGAAACCCGCTCGAGCCCCAGGGATTCGGCGGCGGACACCAGGAAAATCAACAGCACGAACCAGTACACGATCTTGCCGATCAGGGTCGAGATCGGCACCTGGATACCGGTGCGACTGAGCATCTTGGTCAGGCCGGTACCGGCCATCAGACGGTCCAGGCCGAACTTGGCCAGTAGCTTGGACAGCAATGTGTCGAGCAGCTTGGCCACGACGAAACCAAGCAGCACGACGACCAGGGCACCGAACAGGTTCGGGATGAAGTTCGCCACCTTGGTCCAAAGGGCGGTCATCGCAGTGACCAGGCTCTGGGTCCAGAGATCGAGTTCCATATTCAATCGGCCTTATCTGCTTTGCTGCCACCGGCAGCGTTGCGGGTAGAGTTTCTACGAACAGGCGCGACATGCGCCGAGCCATTGTTCACGGCAATCATCAACGCCTGGCTCCAGCGGCCCAGGAGGCTGAACAGATCACCCGCGCCCACCTGACGGTTGGCGGTTTTCAGGACGCGACCCAGGCACGCGGCATCGTCACGGTCCTTACCGGACGGCGACGCCTTGAGCAGGTCACGCAGGGATTCTTCGAACGGATCGTGCATAGGCACCTCACGCAGTGTCAGTCAGAGACGAGGGCGCAGGACGATGGGTCACACTGACTGGCGCTGTGGGTGTTTCAAAATGAGTGCGCAGCGGCCGGATCGCCGGCGCCTCGCTGTAGGTGCGATACGCCCCGTGCACGACTAGACCCACCGCAACCGCCGGAACAGCCACCACTGCCCCACCGCCAACCCGAGCACGACGATGCAGGCAAACAGGAAGCCGTAGGGGTTTTCCGCCCCCGGAATACCGCCCACGTTGATACCGAGCAACCCAGTGATGAAGCTCATCGGCAGAAAGATGCAGGTGATGATGCCGAACCGGTACATGGTCCGGTTCATCCGCTCACTGCGGCGTCTGTCCTCGCTTTCGAGTACCAACGCGGCACGTTCGCGGGTCAGTTCGAGCTCTTCCAGGTAGCGGATCAAGCTGTTGTTCAACTCGTTCCAGTAATCGGCGTCGGCGTCGGCGAACCAACTCCACTTGCTGCGCGACAACTGCGCGTAGATGTCTCGCTGCGGGGCGAGAAAACGGCGCAGGGCGGCGGCGCGACGGCGGATTTGCTGCAGGCTGGCCTGTTCGGGCGAGTACCGTTCGTCGGACTCGACCTTTTCTTCTTCGTTGTCGACCCACTCGGAAAGGTCGCTGACCAGCCCCTGAACCTTTTCCGTCAACAGCTCTCCCATCAACAGCAACAGTTCGGACGCCGACTTGGGCCCCCTGCCCTCGGCCAGGTGCTGGAGAATCTCGTCGCTGGCGCGCAAAGGCCGCAAGCGCAGGGAAATCACCCGCTGCGCTTCGGCGAAGATGCGCACGGAAACCATGTCTTCGGGTTCTGCACCCGGGTTGAGGTTGACCCCACGCAGGAACAGCAGCAACTGCTCGCTGGCCAGCGGCAACAACCGCGGACGGGTGTTCTCTTCCAGCAACAGGTCGCAGGCGAACTCGCTCAGGCCACTGTCGTGCAACAGCCAGGTACGTGTCTGCGGATGGCTTCGGTCCCAGTGCAGCCAGAGGCTTTCCTGCGGCTGCAACTGCAGCCCGTCCAGTTCGGTACGGGCGATCGAGCGCGCGCCGCCTTTGCCATCGAGCACCAGGGCATGCACCAGCCCCCACTGCGCGTTGTCTTCCTCTAACATCGACACTCCATCAGCGCGCGCGGCGCATCACTCCGGCATTTTCAGCGGGCTTGGCGAAACGATCACGCCGTTGTTGTCGGCGTACACGTATTCACCTGGGCGGAAGGTCACCCCGGCGAAAGTCACCGGCACATTGAGATCGCCAATGCCACGCTTGTCGGTCTTCATCGGGTGGCTGGCCAAGGCTTGCACGCCGACATCGGTCTGGATCAGCACGTCCACGTCTCGCACGCAGCCATAGATCACCAGGCCCTCCCAACCGTTCTTGGCGGCTTTCTCGGCCAGCATGTCACCGAGCAGTGCACGGCGCAGCGAACCGCCGCCATCGACCACCAGCACCTTGCCCTTGCCATCGAGCTCGACCTGCTCCTTGACCAGCGAGTTGTCTTCGAAGCACTTGATGGTGACGATCTGGCCGCCGAAGGAATCGCGGCCACCGAAGTTGCTGAACATGGGTTCCAGCACCTGGACCAGGTCCGGGTAGGCGTCGCACAGGTCGGGCGTTACGTAATGCTGCATGGGAAGCTCCTGTCAGTCACAACGAAAGCGGTAGATCACGCAAGGCTACACCGGGGAGGCAGTTGCAGTCATCCGGGACCGATCAGTCAGGTGAATTTCGTCTGCGCGGACCTTATCGCCGGCAGGCCGGCGCGCCCATGGACTGCCCCACCCCGGGTTTGACGGCGAGGATAGCCCTGACGCCTCAACCGGCGGGCACAGCCTGCGCCACCACTGTGGACTCATGCACCGGCAGCAGCGGCTCTCGCAACCAGCGCTCCACCAGAGGCCACACCTGGGCCTGCGCTGCCTTGCTCACCAGCATGTCGACATGCCCGAAGGCATCGAAACCTTCCTCGCGCCCCAGGCGCAGGAACTGCTTGCGCTCGCCGCCAAACTGGTCGAACAGCTTGCGACACGCCCATACCGGGTCCTGGAAGTCCCCTGCGCCGGCCACTGCCAGCAGCGGCACATCCACCTCGGCCAACGCCGCCCACCAGTCGCTCTGCTTATCGCCAAAGCGACCGAACAGACCATGCCAGCGCATGCTCTCCAGCGCCAGGCCGATCGGCTCGTCCTCCGGCCCACGCTTGAAACGCGGCCCGGATATCTGTTCCCAGCGCTTGAGCACCAGCTTCGCCCCCCAAGCCAGCGGCGGCACCTTCAATGGCCAGTAGACACGGCTGACCTGGGTACCGAACAGCGCCACGCTGGCCGCCTGTTCGGCCTCGAGAAAACCGCCGCCCAGGGCCGCCACCAGGGTGGTCCCGCCCAACGAATGGCCGATCCAGTGAGGCGTCTGGCCCGACTGCTCGCGCACGAACGCAGCAATCAACGGCAGATCGTGGCGGGCATAGTCGGCGACGCTGTTGTGCTTCCACCTGAGGTTGCGCGGCGACAGCCCATGGCCGCGCATTTCCGGGATCCACACATCGAAACCGGCTCGCGCCAGATAGGCCCCAAGGCCGATGCCCTTGGGCGAATACCAAAAGCGCCGGTTGGAGAAACTGCCATGCAGCAGGATCACCGGCAGGCCTTGGGCCCGATTCTGATCTGCCAGGCCCAGGCGGGTCACGGCCAGCTCGACGCTCGGGTCAGGGCTGTTGCCAGCCTTGATCCGGTATACATCTTCGCTGAGGTCACCGCGGCGCTCGGCACTGAGCAGGGCCACGGGAAAAAGATTGCTGCTGCTTTGCATAAAGTTGCTTGGTGCACAAAAAAGGGCGGGATCCATTGCTGGAACTCGCCCTGGATGAAACCAGGCGGGGACGCGCCAGACGCGCCCCCGCAATTCACTGCATCAGGCCACACCCTGGCCTTCGGCCAGGAAGAACCAGGTCTCGAGTACCGAGTCCGGGTTCA
Source organism: Pseudomonas taiwanensis DSM 21245 (assembly GCF_000425785.1). Taxonomy (GTDB): domain Bacteria; phylum Pseudomonadota; class Gammaproteobacteria; order Pseudomonadales; family Pseudomonadaceae; genus Aquipseudomonas; species Aquipseudomonas taiwanensis. Next base: position 11,375 of record NZ_AUEC01000043.1, on the reverse strand, counting down.
GCGACACGCTTTCGATGCCCTGCTCCATCAGCCATTTGGCCAGGTCCGGGTGGTCCGACGGGCCTTGGCCGCAGATGCCGATGTACTTGCCAGCCTTGTTGCACGCGGCAATGGCGTTGGCCAGCAGCTTCTTCACCGCGGGGTTACGCTCATCGAACAGGTGGGCAATGATGCCCGAGTCGCGGTCCAGACCCAGTGTGAGCTGGGTCAGGTCGTTGGAGCCGATGGAGAAGCCGTCGAAGTACTCGAGGAACTCGTCGGCCAGCAGCGCGTTGGACGGCAGCTCGCACATCATGATCACGCGTAGGCCGTTATCGCCACGGGCCAGGCCGTTTTCGGCGAGCAGGTCGACCACCTGGCTGGCCTCGCCCAGGGTACGCACGAACGGCACCATGATCTCGACGTTGGTCAGGCCCATCTCGTTGCGCACGCGCTTGAGGGCACGGCATTCGAGCTCGAAGCAGTCACGGAACGACTCGCTGATGTAGCGCGAAGCACCGCGGAAGCCCAGCATCGGGTTTTCTTCTTCCGGCTCGTACAGCTTGCCGCCGATCAGGTTGGCGTACTCGTTGGACTTGAAGTCCGACAGGCGCACGATGACCTTTTTCGGGTAGAAGGCCGCAGCCAGGGTGCTGATACCCTCGACCAGCTTCTCGACGTAGAAGCCGACCGGATCGTTGTAGCCGGCGATGCGCTTGTCGACGCTCTCTTTCAGCTCTGGCGGCAGACCGGCATAGTTCAGCAACGCCTTGGGGTGCACGCCGATCATGCGGTTGATGATGAATTCCAGGCGCGCCAGGCCAACACCTTCGTTGGGCAGTTGGGCGAAGTCGAAGGCGCGGTCCGGGTTACCGACGTTCATCATGATCTTGAACGGCAGCTCCGGCATGGCGTCGACCGAGTTCTGCTTGACGTCAAAGCCCAGTTCACCTTCGAAGATGAAGCCGGTGTCGCCCTCGGCGCAGGAGACGGTGACGCCCTGGCCATCCTTGAGGATCTGGGTGGCATTGCCGCAACCGACCACAGCCGGAATACCCAGCTCACGGGCGATGATCGCCGCGTGGCAGGTACGGCCACCACGGTTGGTGACGATGGCGCTCGCGCGCTTCATGACCGGTTCCCAGTCCGGGTCGGTCATGTCGGAGACCAATACGTCGCCTGGTTGCACCTTGTCCATTTCGGACACGTCGTTGATAACGCGGACCTTGCCGGCACCGATGCGCTGGCCGATGGCGCGGCCTTCGACCAGAACGGTGCCTTTTTCCTTGAGCAGGTAACGCTCCATGACGTTGGCGCTGGCGCGGCTCTTCACGGTCTCAGGGCGAGCCTGGACGATGTACAGCTTGCCGTCGTCGCCGTCCTTGGCCCACTCGATGTCCATCGGGCGCTGGTAGTGCTGCTCGATGATCATGGCCTGCTTGGCCAACTCGTTGACTTCGTCGTCGCTCAGGCAGAAGCGCGCACGATCGGCGCGGTCGACTTCGACCGTCTTGACCGACCGTCCGGCCTTGGCTTCGTCGCCATAGACCATCTTGATCGCCTTGCTGCCCAGGTTGCGGCGCAGGATCGCCGGGCGGCCAGCCTGCAGCGTCTGTTTGTGGACGTAGAATTCGTCCGGGTTCACCGCACCTTGCACCACGGTTTCACCCAGGCCATAGGCGCCGGTGATGAACACCACGTCGCGGAAGCCCGACTCGGTGTCGAGGGTGAACATCACACCGGCGGTGCCGGTTTCCGAACGGACCATACGCTGCACGCCAGCGGACAGGGCCACCAGCTTATGGTCGAAGCCTTGGTGCACGCGGTAGGCGATGGCGCGGTCATTGAACAGCGAGGCGAACACTTCCTTTGCCGCGCGGATCACGTTGTCGACGCCACGGATGTTCAGGAAGGTCTCCTGCTGGCCGGCGAAGGAGGCATCCGGCAAGTCTTCGGCGGTGGCCGAGGAACGCACGGCCACGGCCATGTTGTCGTTGCCCTTGGACATTTCGGCGAAGGCAGTTCGGATTTCCGAATCCAGGCGAGCCGGGAACTCGGCCTCCATCACCCACTGGCGGATCTGTGCGCCGGTCTTGGCCAAGGCGTTGACGTCGTCCACGTCCAACGCATCAAGCGCGGCATGGATGCGGTCGTTCAGGCCACTCTGCTCGAGAAAATCGCGGTACGCCTGAGCCGTAGTGGCAAAGCCGCCCGGCACCGAAACGCCGGCACCTGCGAGGTTACTGATCATCTCGCCCAGGGATGCGTTCTTGCCCCCCACATGCTCCACATCATGGACGCCGAGCTTATCGAGGGAAACTACGTACTCTACCAAGGTGATCTCTCCACTAACTGTATTGGAAAAGCTCAAGGGCGCCCGCCTGCCTGTTCTGACTTGGCCGGACGCTTGTGGCCTGTACCTGGAAAATAAGTGAGAATGCCGACAGCCGCATTCGGCAAACCGAACTTATCATATCCAAGAAACGTCATCAGCTTAAGGCCCAGGATGCAAATGAAAAGAACCGCGTTCTTCATCTCCGATGGCACCGGCATCACCGCCGAGACCCTGGGCCAAAGCCTGCTCGCTCAATTCGATAGCATTCCGTTCAACAAATTCACTCGCCCGTACATCGATACGCCTGACAAAGCGCGGACCATGGTCCAGCAAATCAATGCCGCGGCGGAGCGGGACGGCATGCGCCCGATCATCTTCGACACCATCGTCAACCAGGACATCCGCGAGATCCTGGCCACGTCGAATGGCTTCATGATCGACATCTTTTCGACGTTTTTATCCCCGCTCGAGCAGGAATTGACTGCCCATTCGTCGTATTCCGTCGGTAAATCCCACTCAATCGGTGGCAACTCCAACTACATGGAGCGCATCGAAGCGGTCAATTTCGCTTTGGACAACGACGACGGCGCCCGTACCCACTACTACGACAAGGCCGACTTGATCCTGGTGGGCGTATCGCGGTGCGGCAAGACGCCCACCTGCCTGTACATGGCCATGCAATTCGGTATCCGCGCCGCCAACTATCCGCTGACCGAGGACGACATGGAGCGCCTGCAGCTGCCCGCGGTGCTGAAAAAGCACCAGCACAAGCTGTTCGGGCTGACCATCGACCCCGACCGCCTGACTGCCATCCGCCACGAGCGCAAGCCCAACAGCCGCTATTCGAGCTTTGCCCAGTGCGAGTTCGAAGTGAGAGAGGTGGAAAACCTGTTCCGGCGCGAGAACATTCCCAACATCAACTCCACGCATTTTTCGGTGGAGGAGATTTCGGCGAAGATCCTGGTGGAGAAAGGGGTGGAGCGGCGGTTCAAGTAGCCAGAGGGTGGGCTGCAAGGGGTTAGTCTTAGGCGATTTTTTCCCTGTAAGATCGGGCGCCGCCCGCGCGGCGCATCGCGAGCGAGGCTCGCTCCTACGGGATTTGCGTGCGTCTGGGGCAGGCGTTACTGGCCGGAAAAAACGAGGGGCGAGCCCTGCTCGCGATGCGTCGCGTGGGCGGCGCTCGATTTGCGTACCACCACAAAACTCCCGCCAAGCCTCATAAAAAAGCCCCGGCATCACTGCCGGGGCTTTCTCATTTCAGCTTGATGATCAGGACGGCACCACCGTCGCCTGCCCACTCATCGCCAAGTCGACCAGCTCGCGGTTGGCCACCGCGTACATCGCATAGTCAGTACCCGGTGCGTTGCGCAAGTCGTCTAGCATGGCGCGCCAGCGCTCGACCATCACCCGGTGCTGCTCGGCCCACAGCGCCACGCGGGCATCCATGTCCTGCGGCGCATCCGCCATCTGCAGCACGGAAATGGTGATCGCGCGCTGCTGCAGGTCGATGTCGTCGCGGAACGACTCGCGGGCCAGTGCCTGCCAGTTGTTCTCCACCGTCAGGTTGCTGACCTCCTGCAGGTACCAGGTCAGGTCGAAGGCACTGCCCACAGCGAAGAACGCCTTGGCCACCTGGGCCGGATCATGCCCGGTCACGTCAGCCGCCTCGATGATCGGCAACAGCGTGTACAGGTGGCTGGTACCCGCCACCATGCGCGCCAACAGCTCCGGCACACCAGCATCGACGAAGCCCTGGTAACGAACCATCCAACGCTCACGGGTCGGGCCTTCGAGCAACTCGTCGAGCTTCAGGCCCAGTTGGGCGATTTTCGGCCCGAAGTGCGCGGTGTCACGCCCGGCATCCTGCTCGTTGCGACGGCTACGCAGGAACCAGCGGGTGGCCCGGCGGCCCAGGCGCATCAGCTCGTCCATCAGGGTCAGTTGGACCTCTGCCGGCACCTGGTAATCCAGCGCCTCGATCTGGCGGAACCAATGCGGCAGGTGGAAGATGTCGCGCACGATCACATAAGCCCCGGCCACGTTGGCCGGGCTCATGCCGGTCGACTCCTTCAGGCGCTGGACGAAGGTGATCCCCATGTTGTTGACCAGATCGTTGGCGATCTGGGTGCTGACGATCTCACGTTTCAGACGATGACGACGCATGGCGTCGGCGAACTTGCTGACCAGCGACGGCGGGAACGCGGTTTCCATGTCACGGGTCAGGTAGTCGTCGTCCGGCACCAGCGACTTGAGCAGTTGCTCCTTGAGGTCGATCTTGCTGTACGAAATCAGCACCGACAGCTCGGCACGGGTCAGGCCCTGGCCTGCGGCCAGGCGCTCGGCCAACTGCTCCTCGGACGGCAGGAACTCGATGGCCCGATCCAGCTTGCCCCGGCCCTCCAGGTCAGCCATCAGGCGCTTGTACTCGGCGATCCGCTCGCGGGCACGACGGGCCGCCAGCGACAGCGCCTGGGTCTGCTTGTAGTTGTTGCCCAGCACCAGGCTGGCCACCTCGTCGGTCATGCTGCCGAGCAGCTGGTTGCGCTGCTTCTCGGTCATGTCGCCACCCTGCACCACTTCGTTGAGCAGGATCTTGATGTTGACCTCATGGTCGGAGCAGTCCACACCACCGGCGTTGTCGATGAAGTCGGTGTTGGTAGCGCCACCGTGCAGGCCGAACTCGACCCGACCCAGCTGGGTCATGCCCAGGTTGCCGCCCTCACCCACCACCTTGCAGCGAAGCTCGTTGCCATTGACGCGCAGGGCGTCGTTGGCCTTATCACCGACATCGGCGTGGCTTTCGCTGCTGGCTTTGACGTAGGTGCCGATACCGCCGTTCCACAGCAGGTCGACCGGCGCCTTGAGCAGCGCGTTGAGCAGCTCGGTCGGGGTCAGGCGATCAGCCTCGATGGCGAAGCGCTCTTTCATCTGCGGGCTGATGGCAATGCTCTTGGCACTGCGCGGGAAAATCCCGCCGCCTTCGGACATGATGCTGGTGTCGTAGTCGCTCCAGGCCGAACGTGGCAGATCGAACAGGCGCTGACGTTCGGCGAAGCTGGTGGCCGGATCCGGATTCGGGTCGATGAAGATGTGCAGGTGGTTGAACGCCGCCACCAGTTTCAGCTTGTCGGACATCAGCAGGCCGTTACCGAATACGTCACCGGCCATGTCGCCGATGCCGATCACAGTGATCGGGTCTTCCTGCACGTTGATCCCACGCTCGCGGAAGTGGCGCTGAACACCCACCCAGGCACCGCGGGCGGTGATGCCCATCTTCTTGTGGTCGTAGCCAGCCGAACCACCCGAGGCGAAGGCATCGCCCAACCAGAAGCCGTAGTCGATGGCGATGCCGTTGGCGATATCGGAGAAGGTCGCTGTGCCTTTGTCCGCCGCTACCACCAGGTACGGGTCGTCATCGTCGTGACGCACCACGTTGGCTGGCGGCACCACGCCGCCCTCCTTGAGGTTGTCGGTGATGTCGAGCAGTCCACTGATGAAGATGCGGTAGCACGCTACGCCCTCGGCGGCGATCTCGTCACGGGTGCCACCCAATGGCAGACGACGCGGCAGGAAGCCACCCTTGGCCCCGACCGGCACGATCACCGAGTTCTTCACTTGCTGGGCTTTCACCAGGCCCAGCACCTCGGTGCGGAAGTCTTCCTCGCGGTCCGACCAACGCAAGCCGCCACGGGCGACGTTGCCAAAGCGCAGGTGCACACCTTCGACCCGCGGCGAATAGACGAAGATCTCGAACTTCGGCACCGGCTTGGGCAGTTCGGGAATCAGCTTGGGGTTGAACTTGAAGCTGAAGTACGACTTGTTGTGCCCATGGGCGTCCGGTTGGTAGAAGTTGGTGCGCAACGTGGCCTTGATCAGGTCCAGGTAGCGACGCAGGATACGGTCCTCGTTGAGCACCTGAACGTCGTCCAAGGCGCTGAGAATCGCCTGCTCCAGGCGCTGCTGCTTGTCGTCCAGGTCGTCCTGGGTGAGTTTGCGCGCCAGGTAGAAACGGGTCTTGAACAACCGGGTCAGCTCACGGGCGATGTCGGTGTGGTTGTTCAGGGTGCTGGCGATGTAGCCCAGGTCGAAGCCCAGGCGAATCTGCTTGAGGTAACGCGCATACGCGCGCAGCAGTGCCACATCGCGCCACGGCAGGCCGGCGGTCAGGACCAGGCGGTTGAAGGCGTCGTTCTCGGCATCGCCTTTGACGATGTGGACGAAGGCATCCTGCAAGATGTCGTTGAGCTGCTGGATATCCAGGCTCAGGCCTTCGCTGTAGGTGAAGGCGAAATCGTGAATCCAGTATTCGCGGCCGCTGGCATGACGCAAGCGGTACGGGAACTCACCCAGCACGCGCAGGCCAAGGTTCTCCAGGATCGGCAGCACATCGGACAGTGCCAGTGGCGTATCGGCGTGGTACAGCTTGCAGTGCAGCAGGCGCTCGCCAAGACGGGTCAGCGGCTGGTAGAAACTCATGGCCAGCGGCTTGTTTTCAGACAGTGCCAGCACGTGCTGAAGGTCGACCACCGCCGAGTGCGCAGGGAAGCGCTCACGGTAGCCGGCCGGGAAGCCTTTGGGGAAGTCGGCAAGAATGTTGGTGCCCTGGGCCTCGCCGAAGTTCTCGATCACCAGTGCCGAGTAGTCGTCCTGCCACGAGCGGCAGGCCTGGATCACTTCGTTTTCCAGCTGCTGCGGGTCGATGTCGATGCGGTTCTTCGGGTCGACCCGCAAGATCAGCTGCACACGCGCCAGCACCGACTCGGAGAAGAAGGTCCAGAACTCGCAGTCGCTGGCCTTCAGGCGCTCCATCAGCACCTGCTGGATCTTCTGGCGCACCTCGGTGGAGTAGATCTCACGCGGTACGTAGGCCAGGCAGTAGCAGAAGCGGCCGTAGGGGTCCTTGCGCAGGAATACGCGAATCTTGTTGCGCTCCTGGATCTGCACGATCGACATCACGGTGCTGAACAGCTCGTCGACCGGGGTCTGGAACAGGTCGTCGCGTGGCAACACCTCTAGCACCTGGGCCAGTTCCTTGCCCAGGTGAGCCTTGGGATCGAAGCCAGAACGGCGCTCGACTTCATTGACCTTGACGCGGATGTACGGGATGGCATGCACACTCTCGCCATAGACCGACGAGGTGTACAGGCCCATGAAGCGGTGTTCCTTGATGACCTTGCCAGCGGAATCGAGCTGGCGAATCGACACGTAGTCCGGATAAGCCGGGCGATGCACGCGGCTGGGCAGCGCAGCCTTGGCGAAGGACAGCAGCAGCGGCTCGTTGAGGTAGGCCACGGCGTAATCTTCGATGCGCAGTTCTTCGGCGCTCAGCCCCACGCGCAGGCGCCGTGGCAGGCCGAGGAATGACTGCTCGTCGTACACCATCTGGCCGCCGGCGTTGTCGTCCCGGACCGTGAATTCTTCGTAGCCCAAGAAAGTGAAATGGTTGTCCAACAACCATTCGAGGAACGCCTTGACCTCGGCCTTCTCATGCTGCACCGGTGCGAACGGCGTCTGCTCCACCAAAGCGACCACTTCGCGCAGCTTGGCCTTCATCGGCTCGAAATCGGCAACTGCCACCCGCACTTCGGCCAAGACCTGCTCGATTTCACGGGTCAGCACCGTCAGTTCGGCGGCATTGGCGCAGCGGTCGATCTCCAGGTACATCAGCGATTCATGACGCACGCCCTCACCCTGGGTGCCCTTGGGCAGCAGTTCGAGCAGTTCGCCCTTGGCGCCACGACGCACGCTCAGCACCGTGGTCTGCAGGGTGTGGATGCTGTAGCCGCGGCGGTTCAGCTCGGTGCGTACCGAATCGACCAAAAATGGCAAGTCGTGGTGCAGCACCTCGACCACCGTGTGGGTCGATTGCCAGCCATTGCGCTCATAATCCGGGTTGTAGACCCGCACTTGCGGTTGTGCAGGGTCGAAGCGCTCGATGATGCGCCAGGCAGACAGCGTGCAGCCGGCCAGGTCGGACAGCCTGCGCTGGGTGAGTTCGTCCAGAGAGATGATGCCGAAGAACTGCTCGGCGAACAGCGCCACTTGTGGCAGGGACTGTTCGCTGATGTGCTGCGCCAGGGCCGCCTGCAGTTGGTGCTGGAAGTCGGCTTTGCTGGCTGCGGTGAAGAACGCCATCTGTGGTACTCCGCTTGGGCTTTGTAATAGTTGAAGCGTCGCATGCGTGCGCCTTGGTACGGATCAACGATAGCCAAACCGTGGCAAGGCGGACGGTAAAACCAGGCGTTGAACGTGTAGGCCACGTTCATAGGCTCGGCGCAGCTTAACGACTGAGTGGTCACTACGGCTTGCAGCGCTGCGACAATTTCGGTCAAGGGGGGGTAACTTTACGTTTATGGATGCGTGCAAGGCTGTCAGAATTCCCCCTCATTTCCTTTGATCCGAGCCGCCCATGCAAATCAAAACTGCCCTGCTCTTCGCCACGCCCTGCGATGAAGAAGAAGACGACATGGCGACCCTGTGCTGCCACAGCGACAAGGGACAGATGTTCCTGCTGACCCGCTACCCGGACGAGGACACGGTCGACCTGACCCTGGACGACGAACCCTCGACCCTGGATGGCTTGAAAGTGACCTTGAGTGCCCAGCGCTTGTTGATCGAAGTGGCTGCCAGTGACCGGGATGCGCTGAAAGGCGATGAGTCGCTGGAGATTGTGTTGACGTCGCAAGGAACTGACCTGGAAGAGGTGGCGCTGACGTTGCGCAATATCCTCAAGGGTACCGGTACCTTCGTTAGCGAGCTTTGAGGGCGCACAGGACCGGCCTCGATCGTCGGCGAACATCCGGCGCTGGTACGCGCACCTCCCCTGTTTCTGGCTAACGATCTGGAACAAACTCAGTTCAGGTACCACCGAACTGAAGAACGCGCTGTTCGAACGCGGTGACCTGGAACAATGCCGCACGTACTGCTCGTCCCTGGAAGCCGAGGACCTGCTGCCCTGTTCTGCAACGCCCCTTCGCAGGCTGCGACCTCGGCCATCCCCAGGCCAGACGATTGCCGAGAAGCCCCTCAAGACCCGCGGAACCTTGCTGTCCACGCAACTCCATTTGCGTGGACTGTCTGCCCTCATTGCACGGGGTTGGAGTGCATGACTCGACCTGCTTCAGCGGGTCTGTCGATGTAGAGCTGATCCAGTGTGCTGTTGCATAGCCCCTTGAGTGCATTCCAGTTTGCCGAGGTGTGAATGTATTTCTCTCGCAACTGGGCAGTTTCCTCCTGCGTCAACCCCGGGTCTGCGCTGTGCCCGAGAGCGAAGTCATGCAATTTGCGGCTGATGGTATGCAGATCGTCCGGCAGTTGATGGGCTGGGTCATTGCCCAGATTGGCGAAAGGCACCCCGCCGCGCACGGCCAGTTCCCGCATGACGCTCAGGTAGATGCGGGACAACTGTCCCTTCACCTCCCGCTGCCACTGCACGGCGGCATATACCTGTTTTTCCGGATCATCGCGGCGGCTCCGGCTTCCGGCGATGGGTGCTTCCCAGGTCAACAGCTGTGGCTTTGGCGCGGGCAAATCCTTGTACGCCTGCTCCAGCAAGGCGCGGGTGATTGCATACGCGCGAGTCCGTTCGGGAGGCGTGGTCAGTGCGACGCGGCTGGCGTTGGGTTTGCACAGGAGGACGCTTTCCTGCTGTGCCTGGGGATAGCCGCCACCGATGTTTGAATGGACGCCGGGCATGTGGATGTCGTGGTCGGTGCGCACCAACGGGAAGTTGTGTCGGCGCTCGTCGCTGGCGACCAGTTGCACCACATGCCGCGCACAACCCTGGGCCAAGCCCAGGCGTAGCTTGCCGAATCGGGCGGTGCCCTGGGTGAGGCGATTGTGCAGTGGGGCGGTGATGGCGGCGACGGTGTCGAACAGGCCGATGAAGTTGACGCTGGTCTTGATGTGTGGATATTGCGAGCAGATGGGTGTGTCGTCGTGTAGCCGGTTGAGCAAGTGGCGAGCGGCGGCGGCGCCCCGACTGAAGCCAAACAGGTCGAACTCGATGTGGTGGGGGTGGGGGTGGGTGTGCAAGCAGTCGATCAGGTGATGGTCGACCATGGCCAAGGCTTGCTGGACTCTGGCTTCGACACCTGTCTGACCGCGTCCGGTGGCTTGGGCGAAGGGCGAGTCCTGGCTGGCTTCGGTGGTGCCTATGCCTTCGATGTAGAGTTTCATGAAGTGCTTATTTGGCGTGGCCTGCGGTTGGCCGGTGGGGTATAGCGTGTGTAACAGGGCGATGTTGGTTGGGGCGTTGGCGTAACTGCCGGTGGTGTATTTTTGTGTGGGGGAGTCGGGGGTAACGGCGTTGCGGGCGTTGTTGCCGGTGCCGTCGAAGAAGATCCCTATGCGCAGGACATAAGGTTTGGTGCTGGTGAACACGGGGAATTTTTTACTCAACTCATCCATCTGGCTGAACTCCGGTTGGCTTGGTGAGTTCAGCAAGCAACAGCTTAACCTCGGTGCCTACCCGCACATTCAACATCTAAGTACAGAAATTTCCCTTCTCCGCCTGGAACTTGATTTCGCTTCTAGTGGGCGGTGGTTCAGTCGCCCTCTATTGCGAATTCAGGGGGCTTAGCACTGTGGCTGGACGATAGCCGCTAGATTTCGTAGTTACTTTTTTCGGGCGTTTTTAAGGAGTGGGGGCAGAGGTGATGAGGCGAACTTAGGGGTGGCATTCAAATCGCGTGAATATCCATTCGCCATGGAGGCGCTCATTCACCTTTTCGCCTTTACGGCGACCTACTTTTGCTCTTGGGCAAAAGTAGGCAAAAACCGCTGGCTCCTATCATCCGGCCCCTACGCTTCGCTTCGGGGTTCCCTCGCTACGGGCTTGCTCCCGGGAGGACCGCGCTGAACGGCCCTTCCTGGGCCGCAGCGCTTGACGGGCATCCATGCCCGTCACCTCCCTCCGCAAGCCCTACGCTCGGCCTACTGACGTCGCAATTTGCAGCGTCTGGGATATCGCGCATGAAAAGCAAAAGCGGCGCATGAAATACCAAATCCGAACAACAACAACAACAACAACAACAACAACAACAACAACAACAACAGCTAA
>NZ_AUEC01000042.1 GCF_000425785.1 Pseudomonas taiwanensis DSM 21245 | reverse complement strand
ACGGTCGCGCATCGGCCACTGACATCACTGGCCCGAAACAAGCGTAGGAGCGAGCCTTGCTCGCGATGCGCCGCGCGGGCGGCGCTCGATCTCCCAGGCGCTACGCCTCTTCGGACATACGCCGCAAATCCCAAGACAAGCACCACCCAAGCAAAAAATCCCCAAAAGGGACTAGCCAACACCATAGTTGTACGATAACTTACATCCATCGCTGAACATCACTCGTCACCCAAGCGCCATAGGATGCCAACAACAATGACTCCACAAGAACTCAAATCCATCCTCTCCCACGGCCTGCTGTCGTTCCCGGTAACCGATTTCAATGCCCAGGGCGATTTCAACCAGGCCGGCTACATCAAACGCCTGGAATGGCTCGCCCCCTATGGCGCCAGCGCCCTGTTCGCCGCAGGCGGCACCGGTGAATTCTTCTCGCTGGCCGCCAGCGAATACAGCCAGATCATCAAGACCGCGGTCGACACCTGCGCCACGTCGGTGCCGATCCTCGCCGGCGTCGGCGGCTCCACCCGCCAGGCCATCGAATATGCGAAGGAAGCCGAGCGCTTGGGCGCCAAAGGCCTGCTGCTGCTGCCACACTACTTGACCGAAGCCAGCCAGGACGGCGTTGCAGCCCATGTCGAGGCCGTGTGCAAATCGGTGAACATCGGTGTGGTGGTCTACAACCGCAATGTCTGCCGCCTTAACGCGGTACAGCTGGAGAGGCTGGCCGAGCGTTGCCCGAACCTGATCGGCTACAAGGACGGCCTGGGTGACATCGAGCTGATGGTGTCGATCCGTCGCCGTCTGGGCGAACGCTTCAGCTACCTGGGTGGCCTGCCGACCGCCGAGGTGTATGCTGCCGCCTACAAGGCACTTGGTGTGCCGGTCTACTCGTCGGCGGTATTCAACTTCATCCCGAGAACTGCGATGGACTTCTACAACGCCATCGCCCGCGACGACCACGCCACCGTGGCCAAGCTGATCGACGATTTCTTCCTGCCATACCTGGACATCCGTAACCGCAAGGCCGGTTACGCCGTCAGCATCGTCAAGGCAGGGGCCAAGCTCGCCGGCTACGACGCAGGGCCGGTACGCACCCCGCTGACCGACCTGACTGGCGAAGAATACGAAATGCTCGCAGCGCTGATGGACAAGATGGGTCCGCAATAAGCGCCCCCGGCGGCCTGCCATCGCCGCCACCGGAGTGGGATGCCCCACTCCGGCTACAACTCGTGAGCCCGCACAAAAATAACTAGTGGGAGTATTGCCAGCATGCAAGCGACTAAAAAGACGCATGTGCGCTACCTGATCCTGTTCATGCTGTTCCTGGTGACCACGATCAACTATGCCGACAGAGCAACCATCGCCATCGCAGGTTCCAGCCTGCAGAAAGACCTCGGCATTGACGCCGTAACCCTCGGTTATATCTTCTCCGCCTTCGGATGGGCTTACGTGGCTGGCCAGATTCCTGGTGGCTGGCTGCTCGATCGTTTCGGTTCCAAGAACGTCTACGCCTTCAGCATCTTCACCTGGTCGCTGTTCACCCTGCTGCAAGGCTTCGTCGGCGGTTTGCCCGTGGCCTGGGCAGTGGTGACCCTGTTCACCCTTCGCTTTCTGGTCGGTTTTGCCGAAGCCCCGTCGTTCCCGGGCAATGCCCGCATCGTCGCGGCCTGGTTTCCTACACAGGAACGCGGCACCGCCTCGGCCATCTTCAACTCGGCACAATACTTCGCCACCGCATTGTTCGCCCCGATCATGGGCTGGATCGTGTTCAGCTTCGGCTGGGAGCACGTATTCGTGGTGATGGGCGCGCTCGGGATCCTGTTCTCGATGGTGTGGATGAAGACCATCTACAACCCACGTCAGCACCCACGCATCAGCCAGGACGAGCTCGAACACATCGAGCAGAACGGCGGCCTCGTGGACATGGACCAAAAGCGTGGCGATAACGCAGGCCCCAAATGGGGCTACATCAAGCAACTGCTGACCAGCCGCATGTTGCTGGGCGTCTATCTTGGCCAGTATTGCATCAACGCCATCACCTACTTCTTTCTCACCTGGTTCCCGGTATACCTGGTGCAGGAACGTGGCATGACCATCCTCAAGGCCGGCTTCATCGCCTCGCTGCCGGCAGTGTGCGGCTTCATCGGTGGCGTGCTTGGCGGGGTGATCTCGGACTGGCTGCTGCGACGGGGCAACTCGCTGACCTTCGCCCGCAAGCTGCCCATCGTCTGTGGCCTGCTGCTGTCGACCACCATGGTCTTCTGCAACTACGTCGATGCCGAATGGATGGTCGTAGGATTCATGACCCTGGCCTTCTTCGGCAAAGGCATCGGCGCGTTGGGCTGGGCAGTGGTCGCCGACACCTCGCCCAAGCAGATCGCCGGGTTGTCCGGTGGCCTGTTCAACACCTTCGGCAACATTGCCTCGATCACCACGCCAATCGTCATCGGCTACATCATCAGCGCCACCGGTTCGTTCAAGTGGGCGCTGGTGTATGTAGGCGCCAACGCGCTGGTGGCGGTGTTCAGCTACTTGGTGATCGTCGGCCCGATCAAACGGATCGAGTTGCGCGACGACCCAAAGACTGAAGCCGAGCTACGCGCCACTGGCGAGCTGGCCAGCTCTCGCCACTGACAGAGCACGCCCGCGCCGGCGGATGCCGTGGGCGGGCGGACGTACAACGCCTGAGAATCTGACAAACAGGGCCCCCATATGCAGTTGATCGAACACTCAGACTCGCCCCGCTACGTTCGCCTTCACGACGACGATAACGTCGTGGTGGTGGTCAACGACGGCGGCCTGGGCGAAGGCGCCCGCTTCGCCGACGGCCTGACCTTGATCGAGGGTGTACCGCAGAGCCACAAGGTCGCCACCGTGAACATCGCCAAGGGCGAGCCGGTGCGCCGTTACGGGCAAATAATCGGGTACGCCCTTGAGGACCTGCGCCAGGGCAGTTGGGTCCAGGAAAGCCAACTGGCCATGCCAGCGGCCCCGGCACTGGACAGCCTGCCACGCTGCGACGCAGTGCCCGCGCCCCTGCCGCCACTGGAAGGCTTTACCTTCGAAGGCTATCGCAATGCCGATGGGACCGTCGGTACCCGCAACATCCTTGGCATCACCACCACGGTGCAATGCGTGACCGGCGTTCTCGAACATGCGGTCAAGCGCATCCGCAGCGAACTGCTGCCCAAGTACCCGAACGTCGACGACGTGGTGGCACTGACCCACAGCTACGGCTGCGGCGTGGCGATCAATGCGCGCGACGCCTACATCCCCATCCGTACCGTGCGCAACCTGGCACGCAACCCGAATCTCGGCGGCGAGGCATTGGTCATCAGTCTGGGCTGCGAAAAGCTACAGGCCAGTCAGGTGATGCACGATGACGACCCGTCGGTGGACCTCAGCGAACCGTGGCTATACCGCCTGCAGGATGCCAGCCTGGGCTTCGTCGAAATGATCGAGCAGATCATGGAACTGGCCGAAACGCGCCTGAAGAAGCTCGATCAACGCCGCCGCGAAACGGTACCCGCCAGCGAGTTGATTCTGGGCATGCAGTGTGGTGGCAGCGATGCCTTCTCGGGCATCACCGCCAACCCGGCGCTGGGGTTTGCCGCTGACCTGCTGGTACGCGCCGGCGCTACCGTACTGTTCTCGGAAGTGACTGAAGTGCGCGACGCCATCTACATGCTCACCTCCCGCGCCGAGAACCAGGAAGTCGCCGATGCCCTGGTGCGCGAGATGGACTGGTACGACCGCTACCTGCAACAAGGCGCGGCCGACCGCAGCGCCAACACGACACCGGGCAACAAGAAAGGCGGCCTGTCCAACATCGTCGAAAAATCCCTGGGCTCTATCGTCAAGTCCGGTAGCAGTGCCATCCAGGGTGTGCTTGGCCCTGGCGAGCGGGTCAAGCGCAAAGGCCTGATCTTCTGCGCCACCCCCGCCAGCGATTTCGTCTGCGGCACGCTGCAACTGGCCGCAGGCATGAACCTGCATGTGTTCACCACCGGTCGCGGCACGCCTTATGGCCTGGCCATGACGCCGGTGGTCAAGGTCTGCACCCGGACCGAACTGGCCCAGCGCTGGCCTGACCTGATCGACATCGACGCCGGGCGCATTGCCAGTGGCCGTTCGACCCTCGAGGAACTGGGCTGGGAGCTGTTTCACTACTACCTGGACGTGGCCAGCGGCCGCAAGCGGACCTGGGCCGAGCAGCACAAGCTGCACAACGACATCACGCTGTTCAACCCGGCGCCGATCACCTGATACGCCACCTGCCCTGTGGCGGCCGGCTTGTCGGCGATTGGAGTGCGCAGCACTCGCCCAGCGCCTGGCGCCTGGCGCCTACAGGAACGACGTTGTCCTCCAGTCTTTTTCTCCAAAGGAGTACCCCATGCCTGAGATCCTCGGCCACAACTTCATCGCCGGCCAGCGCAGCGCCACAGGTTCGCTGCGCCTGCAGAGCCTGGACGCCACCACCGGCGAAGCCCTGCCTTTCAGCTTCATGCAGGCCACCGAAAGCGAAGCCGACCAAGCCGCCAAGGCCGCTGCCGCGGCATTCCCCGAATTCCGCCAGTCGAGCCCGGCCCGCCGCGCCGAGTTCCTCGACGCCATTGCCGCCGAACTGGATGAACTCGATGACGCCTTCGTCGCCATCGTCTGCCGTGAAACTGCCCTGCCCGCCGCACGCATCCAGGGTGAGCGCGGTCGTACCAGCGGCCAGATGCGCCTGTTCGCGCAGCTGCTGCGCCGTGGCGACTTCCTTGGCGCGCGCATCGATCTGGCCCTGCCAGAGCGCCAACCGCTGCCCCGCGTCGACCTGCGCCAGATGCGCATCGGTGTAGGCCCGGTCGCCGTCTTCGGTGCCAGCAACTTCCCGCTGGCCTTCTCCACCGCCGGCGGCGACACCGCCGCTGCATTAGCCGCAGGCTGCCCGGTAGTGTTCAAGGCCCACAGCGGCCACATGGCAACCGCCGACATGGTCGCCACCGCGATCATCCGGGCCGCCGAGCGTACCGGCATGCCCAAAGGCGTGTTCAACATGGTCTTTGGTGGCGGGGTCGGTGAGTGGTTGGTCAAGCACCCGGCTATCCAGGCGGTCGGTTTCACCGGTTCGCTCAAAGGTGGCGATGCCCTGTGCCGCATGGCCGCCGAACGCCCTCAGCCGATTCCAGTGTTCGCCGAGATGTCCAGCATCAACCCGGTCATCATCCTGCCGGGCGCCCTGGCCAGGCGTGGCGACGCCATCGCCCGTGAACTGGCGGGATCCGTATGCCTTGGCGCCGGCCAGTTCTGCACCAATCCGGGCCTGGTGATAGGGCTGCAGTCGGCGCCATTCAGCCAGCTACTCGCCGACCTTGGCCGACACCTGGAGCAGCAAGCCGGCCAGACCATGCTCAACGCGGGCGGCCTGCGCAGCTATGTGGACGGCCTGAAGCATTTGCATGCCCACGCTGGCATCGAACACCTGGCCGGCCAGCCGCAGGAAGGCGGCCAGGCCCGCGCACAGTTGTTCAAGGCGGACACCCGCCTGCTGGTCGAGTCCGACCCGCTGCTGCAGGAGGAGGTGTTCGGCCCGGCCACGGTAGCCGTGCAAGCCAAGGACAATGCCGAATTACGCGCTGCCCTACTAGGCCTGCGCGGGCAACTGACGGCTACCCTGATCGGCGAGCCTGAAGACTTCGAAGCCTTCGCCTGGCTGGTGCCCTTGCTTGAAGAAAAAGTCGGCCGCATTCTGGTCAACGGCTATCCGACCGGCGTGGAAGTGTGCGATGCGATGGTGCATGGCGGGCCGTACCCGGCAACGTCCGATGCCCGTGGCACCTCGGTCGGCACCCTGGCCATCGATCGCTTCCTGCGCCCGGTGTGCTACCAGAACTACCCGCAGACGCTGCTGCCCGAGGCGCTGCGTGACAGCAATCCGCTTGGGCTGCGTCGGCTGGTGAATGGGCAATGGAGCGATGGGGCGATCTAAGTGGCCTGATGCAAGAACGCCCTGCTGATGCGGGGCGTTTTTGGCTGTTCGGCGTTAGAGTTGCGCCGTCCGGTAGATCGAGCGCCGCCCGCGCGGCGCATCGCGAGCAAGGCTCGCTCCTACGTCTGTTTCGGGCCAATTATTCCTGTGAGAGTTGCGCGCGACCACTTTGGTGCTGGGCGCGATTGAGCCGTACAAACGAGGCGGTCGCGCACGTCTATTGCTGGGGTTACTGGCCCGAAACAAACGTAGGAGCGAGCCTTGCTCGCGATGCGCCGCGCGGGCGGCGCTCGATCTCACACACACCAACCCACTCCAACCCTGCCCTAAAAACCTCAGCCCTCTTGCGCCTCAGCCTCCTCATGCGCCTGGCGCAACCGCTCGCGGCTATTGCTCAAATGCATGCGCATGGCCATCTTCGCCCCCTCGCTATCGCGCCGGGCAATCGCTTCATAGATCGCTTCATGCTCGTGGCTCAGCCGGCTCATGTAATGGGCCTGGTCGTCACGCGCCAGGCGCGCCGAATTCAGCCGGGTGCGCGGGATAATGCTGGTGCCCAGGTGGTTGATGATATCGGCGAAGTAATGGTTGCCGCTGGCCTGGGCGATGCGCAGGTGGAACTGGAAGTCCGCCGACACCGCATCGAAGGCATGGGCAACACCTTCGTTGAGCTCGTCCAGCGCAGCACGCATGCCGGCCAGTTCCTCGTCGCTGCGCCGCTGCGCCGCAAGGCCTGCCGACTCGATCTCCAGAGCGATGCGCAATTCCAGCACCGCCAGCACTTCACGCAGCGTGACCACGGTCGCCGGGTCGATGCGAAAACCGCTAGAGGCCGGAGCGTCCAGCACGAAAGTGCCGATACCATGGCGAGTCTCGACCTGACCGGCTGCCTGCAGCCGCGAGATCGCTTCACGCACGACCGTGCGGCTCACGCCTTCCTCGGCCATGATCTGCGATTCGGTCGGCAACTTGTCGCCACGCTTGAGCTGGCCGCTGCGAATGCGCTCGGTCAGCACCGTAACCAGTTCCTGGGCCAGACTGCGCGGCTTGCGCCGGGTTCTTGCCTGTACCTGTTGCTCTGTCATGCCCTGTATTTCACCTTGAAAGACAGCCGTCATGATAGCGCAAGCAGTTGTACGATCACATACACCCCGCCCGGTATTTATTACCGTGCCGCACCGCTCCCCACTTGAACTGGCGATTGGCGGTCGCATTGCCCCCACCTGCCAGCAAACTGCTGGCCCCCAGCCCTTCGCAGGCGAGGCAAACTCCCTTCTCCTTCAGAAGCTTAGGACAGCAACATGCGGGTATTTCTAGCAACCATGGCCGGCTGCCTGTTGGCCACGATCGCCTTCGGCGTCCAAGCCAGGACGTTGAGCCAGAATGATCGCCACGTCTGCGCCTGGGGTTCGCAGATCGCCGCCGAGGCTCAGCAGGCCAAGCTCTCCGGGGTTACGCTGTACGCCACCCGCAAGAAGCTGCAGGTACGTAAATTCCCCAAACCATGGATGCGCATGACCGCATTCGGCATCACCGAGCAGACCTACAACAGCCGCTCGCGACTCAAGCCGGCGGCTATCAAGCAGACGTATTACGAGCAGTGCGTGCAGCATGCGGTCGCCAAGAGATAATTTCTTATTTATCAAAATGTTATGGCTAAATACTGATGAATAATCTAGCTGGCGATCCATTACATCCAGAAGTATTTTCCTTTTTTGATCAATAACTTAATTGCACAAAATGAATCAAAATCGAGAAAATAGGCCACCCTGTCACCGCAATCAGCTGCATGTTTATCATTGCCGCACGCAGTGAAGTAAGGGTCAGCCTGGGTAGATTGGCTGGCAACGCACCTCTGTCCTCACCGAGTTGGCGATGAAGCACTCTTCATGAGCAAGATGGTGCAAGCGCTCCAACTGCTCCCGAGTCGGCTGGCGCTCGCCCGAGAACGCCACCCGGGGGCGCAGGGTCACAAGGGTCATCGCCGTGCGCCCCGCTTCATTGCGATCCATCACGCCGACAGCATCGTCCACGTACTGCTCGACGCAGAAACGCTGCTTGGCCGCAAGCGACAGAAACCACAGCATGTGACAACTGGACAGCGATGCGACGAAGGCTTCTTCGGGGTCGACCGCCGAAGCATCGGACAGCGGCAACGGCACCACATGGGGCGACGAGGAACCCACTACCTCGACACCGCCATCGAAACGCCACAGGTGCCTGCGGCTGTACTGGTTACCGAGGAAATCCTGCCCCTCACGGGCCCAGGCTACTTGTGCCGTGTATTGCGCCACGCAAACCTCCTTGTCCAGATCATCATTAGAATTCAGCAGCCGGTGAGCGCCACGGGACTACGCTCACCGGCAAAGAACCACGGACGCAGGCGCACACCGATCACGTTGCCGGCATAGGCCGCCAGCAACCACAACCAACCGTGCACGCTGCCCGAGGCGATGCCGCTGAAATAAGCGCCAATGTTGCAACCGTAAGCCAAGCGTGAACCATAACCCAGCATCAAGCCGCCGACCATGGCAGCGATCAACGATGGCAGGGGAATCTTCAGGCTAGGTGCGAAACGGCCTGCCAGCCCCGCGGCGAGCAAAGCCCCCAGAACGATACCCAGGTCCATGACCGTGGTGATGTCCTGCCACAGTGGCGCCGCCAGCGCCTTGGCGTTGGCTGGCATCTGCCAGAACGCCCAACTGCTCACGTCCACCCCCAGGCCGTTCAGAGTCTTGGCGCCCCACAGGGCGAACGCCGAGGTGATCCCCCAAGGTCGCCCCGCCAGGGCCAGGGTGGCGTAGTTCAGCAAGGCCAGGGCGATAGCGCCCCACAAGAGCGGCCACGGGCCACGCACAAAGCGTTGCAAGCCTTGGTGTTCGCGGGCAACCGGCGCTTGCAGCGTTGCATGCCGACGCTTTTCAAGCACCACGGTCGTCCAGGCAATCAGGCCGAACAGCGCCAGGCTCACCAGCAAAGCGGGTCCGACACCCCACACCTGAACGATCGAAGTGGCCGGAAACGATGGCAGCGCAAACCACCAATCAGCGTGATGGGTCGCCGACACCGAACCGATGATGAAGAACAACAGGGTCACCAGCATTCGCGCGTTGCCACCGCCGACGGTGAACAACGTCCCGGAAGCGCAACCACCGCCCAACTGCATGCCGATGCCGAAGATGAACGCGCCGAACACCACCGAGACCCCTGCCGGAGCCACCAGTCCGCTTACCGGGTTACCCAACAGGCTACCCGCCGACAGCGCCGGAAAGAACAGCAGTACCGCCAGCGCCAGCATGACCATCTGGGCCCGCAGACCGGCGCCACGGCGCTCGTTGATGAACACTCGCCAGGCCGAGGTGAAGCCGAACGCTGCGTGGTAGAGCGTCAGGCCCAAGGCCGCGCCGACAAGCAGCAGCAACACCTGCTTGAAACCGGCATTGCGGTTGAGAAACCAGGCCCCGGCCAGCAACAAGGCCAGGGCGATCGAGGGGGCGCCCAAGCGGCGCGGTTCGGGTGTGGCGGCAGAGGAAAGACCCATCACAATACTCGGATTTCAATGAAGCGGGCGCCGAGTATAACGCCCTGGGTCTTCGAAAACCGCTCAGCCGGCGAGTACGAGCGTTATGCGGGGACGGCGCCTCATCCCGTCGCTAGCGTGACGTCTCCACGCGCAATACTTCGGTGTAGATGGCATCGACCGTCTGCCCGACCTTGAGGTTCTTCATCCGGGCCTGAAGGTCAGGGTTCTCGACCTTGACCACCTGTAACTTGCCCTCAGGCGGCAGCAGGCTTACCTCATGGTTCTTAAGGTCGACTTTCTGGATCTGTGACGTCACCCTGACCTGGCGGAACGCTTCGCCCCCTGGGTTGGGGTTGTCGGCAGTGGCACGGAGGGTGCCAGACTCATCGCTCATCTTTGGCGCCCCACCTACATGGGTGTTGAGCACGTAGGCCACCGCGCGGGTGACATAGATGTCGACGGTGTCACCGACCTTCAGGTTGGGCAACGCCTTGGCCTTCTCGGTCAACTGAAAGGTTACATCCTTGTCGTTAGGCCCTTTAACCGTCACCTGACGCTTTTCCAGGTCGATGGCCTGCACCTGGGTGGTGACATGACTTTCCAGCGCCTCACTTCCAATCGGTACGTCCGCCGCCTGGGCGAGGAGGCTGACAGTGGTCAGCATCGAAGCAAGGGCAACGGCGCGAGCCAGGGAGCTAATGGGTTTCATAGGCAGCTTCCATGTGATTCAGAGCGAATGAGTGGGGAAATCCTTACGCGCAGACAAGCATAGCCACTGCGCACCAACCCGCCGCCCCCGTTAGCAGCGGGCGCCATTTTTGGATCCCAAAAGCCATTACAAAATTATTAGGGAATGATTAACCTTTACACTTGCTTTACATTTGTTAACCATTACCATTCGCGACTTCAAAACAACAACTGAGTCGCCCTTCATGGCAAAACTGTCTGCTGCTCCTGCCTCATTGTCAGTACTCGGCTTGCTGGTCGCCCCCACCGCTCATGCCGACACCCAGGAGGCCCTTGCCCTCCCCGCAACTTCCGTTACCAGCGCCTACGAGCAGCAAAGCTACAAGGCCAGCGAAAGCAAAAGCGCGCTGAAGATCGATGCGCCGCTGCGCGACATTCCACAGACCGTGAACGTCGTTCCAGAGAGCGTGATCAAGGACCAGGGCGCTCAGTCCATGGCGGACGTGCTCAAGAACGTGCCCGGCGTCGGCCTGTCCAACGGCGATGGTCAGCGCGACCAGGTCACCATCCGCGGCTTCAGCGCCATCGGCGACATGTACATCGACGGTGTTCGGGACGACGCCCTGTACTTTCGCGACCTGTCCAACATCGAGCGGGTCGAAGTCATCAAAGGTCCTGCCGCCGTGCTCTACGGCCGTGGCTCCTCGGGCGGCCTGATCAACAGCATCAGCAAGAAACCTGGCTTTGCGCCCACGCGCGAGGTCGGCGTCAGTTTCGACAGTGAAGGCAAGCGCCGCACCCAGTTCGACACCGGCTGGGCTGACCAGCGAAGCAACCAGGCCTACCGCGTCACTGGCGCCTTCGAAGACAGCGACACCTTCCGCGACGATGGCTACATCGACCGCAAGGCCATCGCCCCGTCGGCTTACTTCAGGCTGTCCGACGACCTGGAGCTGAACCTGGGTGCTACCTACTTGTACGACAAGCGCCTGATCGACTTCGGTATCCCCGCCCTGGGCAACCGTCCAGTGGATGTCGATCGCGACAAGCGCTTCGGCTCAGGCGATGCCGACCAGGACTACGCCCGCAGCGAGGTATTCTCGTTCACCGCCAGCCTCGACTACCGCATCAACGACGACTTCACCCTGACCAACACCAGCCGCTTCTACCGCTACGACCTGGACCGCAACAACACGCTGGCCGACAGCAGCCCTACCCGCTTCGTCACCGCGCCCAACGGCGAGTTGCTCGTCAAGCTCAACCGCGGCAACGTGGCGCGTGACGAGTACGGCGTGTTCAACCAGACCGAGCTCAAGCAGCAGGCACAATTGCTTGGCATGCAGCACAACCTGCTGTACGGCGTGGAAGTGGGCATGCAGGACAAGCACCAGCGGGTCTTCAGCCAGAACAACGTGGCCCAGGTACCGGTGTATCGCGACGGCCTGGTACCGGTACCAGAGCATGCGGCCAACCTGTCGTCCAAGGGCACCAACTATCAGCAGACCACAGGCCTGTACGTGCAGGACCTGGTCGAGCTGAGCGAGCACTGGAAAGCCCTGGTCGGCGTGCGCTATGACATCTTCGGCCAAGAGTACGACGACGACCGTCGCCAGAATGTCGACCTCGACCGCACCGACAAGACCTGGAGCCCGCGTGCCGGCCTGGTGTATCAACCTGACGCGATCCAGTCGTACTACGTTTCGGTGAGCCGCAGTTACCAGCCGTCTGGTGAAGTGTTCGCGGTCAGCCCGAGCAACCAGCACCTGGAACCTGAAGAGACCACCAACTACGAGCTGGGCGCCAAGTGGGACCTGCTGGACAACCGTCTTTCGCTGACGGCGGCGATCTTCCGCCTCGAACGCACCAACATGAAGACGGCGGACCCAGCCAACCCGAACCTCACCATACTGGCCGGCGAACAACGCACCGACGGCTTCGAAGCCACCGTCAGCGGCCAGTTGACCGACAAGTGGCAGGTTTACGCAGGCTACGCCTACCTGGATGCGGAAATCACCAAGTCCAACAGCAAGACCAACGGGGTGTCCAACGAAGGCCAGACGCCCACGCTGACCCCTCGCAACAGCGCCAACCTGTGGCTGGTGCGCACCCTCACCCCGCAGTGGCGGGTGGCTGCAGGCGCCAACTACGTCGACGAGCGCTACACCGCGCTGGATAACAAGGTGGTGATGCCTGGCTACACCACCTTCGATGCGGCGCTGCTGTACAGCGTGCCGCAGTGGGACATGGCCTTGCGCCTGAAGAACCTGTTCGACCGCGACTACTATGCCTCCGCGCACGGCTCGGTCGACCTGATAACCCCAGGTGCGCCGCGCACCCTGGAAGCCAGCCTGAACTACCGTTTCTGACCCTACGCGCCTGCTGTGGAAGCGGCCTCGTGCCGCGAAAGTGCCACAAAAGTGGCCCCAGACTTCAGCCTCGATGGATGAAGCGCTGGGGCGACCCTGCGGCCCTTTCGCGGCTCGACTACATTTGCTGTACCCCCCAGGAAAGAGGGACCGTCGGGTTCACCGCTTGGCCGGAATGACATATCCTGACGCGCATTCACCAACCGGACCGTAGCGTTCACCGAGCTTGGGGCATGTCATGAATGCGCACCCTCTACGGCACTGCAACTACCTGTTCGCCAGTGCTCTGATCGCCATCAGTCTGGCCATGACGGCCGGGTGTTCCAACAAAACCAGCAAGGCCCGTTACGCCATGGCGACAACGGGCTCCAAATGCTACGCAAAAGCACTGCCCAGCAGCGGCGAAGGCGGCCTGGCCTGGGGCAACACGTTGAGCATCGCCCAGCAAAAATCACTGAACAACTGCATCCGTTATGCCAGCAGGTCCGGGGGCACCCCGGACACGTGCCAGGTGGTCCTGGCCAAGTGCAAGAACTGACGGGTACCCAGGCCGCGACAACCCGGTTCAGCGCCGCACGATCACGACCTCAAGGTACTCGCTGGGCACCACCAGCGACGCACCGCCGATGTTGTTTTCATTGAGCAGCTCCGTCAGGTCATCCTCCAGCGCCCTCGCCGCTTCCGGCTCCAGCGCGGCAAAGGCTTTGTGCACCGGGCCGTACCAGGTACGGAAGACATCGATGAAATGCGAAGCCGAACGATAACGGAAATTGAACAGCTCATGGCTGACCGTCATCGAGCCGATCTCACCACTGAACATTTCCCTCAACTGCGGCTCGTCCCCCCAGCGCGACGGTGGTAACGCCCCGGCAGGTGGCGGGACATGTCGTCCCAAGGTCTTGAACATTTGCCCAACGAAGCCCTGGGGCGTCCAGTTGGCCATGCCGATACGCCCACCAGAACGGCAAACCCTGGCCAGCTCGCGGGCCGCTTGCGCCTGGTTGGGGGCGAACATCACGCCGAAGGTTGAGATCACGGCATCGAAGGCACCGTTTCGAAATGGCAAGTCCTCGGCGTCCGCCACCTGGAAGTCCACGCTCAGGTGTTCTGCACGGGCGCGTTCCTCGCCGCGCTTGAGCAGCGCGGGTACATAATCGGTAGACGTCACCTTGCACCCGCGCCGCGCGGCAGCCAGTGTGGCGTTACCGTTACCGGCCGCGACATCCAGCACCTGCTCGTCCCAGCGCAAGTCGCAGGCTTCGGCCAGGCGCTCACCGACAATCTGCAGGGTGGTTCCGATCACGGCATAATCGCCGCTGGCCCAGGCGGCCTGCTGGCGGGTCTTCAACGCATTGAAATCCAGGGATGTGCTCATGGTCCACGCCTACTGTGTAGTGCTCGACCGGACGACTTTGCGGCGGTCGATGCGCCTTGAGTCAGAAAGAATTGAGACCCGCTGAGGGCCATTCACCAGCTAAACCCCACATTCGCTGCGCGGCAAGCAGCACCTGGCTGAATGGCAAGAACGGTTCATTACAACGATGCATCTGTTTAGATGCCCGTTGCAGGGGCTTGCGCTTGCCGAACGTCCCGCTAAGGTTGGCTTCAGGACATCGCAGCCTGGAAAACAAAATCCGTCATGCTAATTGCCCCACCACCCCTCAACGAAGCTGCCCGACTGTGCTTCCTGGACAGCCTGAATATCCTCGACACGCCGGCAGAGGAAAACTTCGACCGCATCACACGGCTGGTCAGCCGCCTGCTCGACGTGCCAATGGCGCTGGTTTCGCTGGTGGACATGAACCGCCAATGGTTCAAGTCACGCCACGGCCTCGATGCGCAACAGACCTCGCGGGATGTCGCTTTCTGCGCCCATGCCCTACACGCCGATGACATCCTGGTGATCGCCGACGCCAAAACCGACCCACGCTTCGCGGATAACCCGCTGGTGGTCGGTGCCCCGTTCATCCGCTCCTACGCTGGCGTGCCACTGCGCTTTGCCGGCGGGCTGACCGTCGGCACGCTGTGTGCGCTGGACACCCGTCCGAGGCAACTCGGCGAGCAAGACCTGGAGCACCTGCGCGACCTGGCCCGGATCGTCGAGCGTGAGTTGCTGCACCGCAGCCTGGCCATCGACGCGCGTATCGTCGATGAAGCCGAACGCAGCGCCCTGGTGTCCTCGGCCGAGCGCTTCCGCGCGGTCTTCCAGGAGGGCCCTTCGAGCAAGGCAATCATCAGCCTGGAAGGCCGTATCTACGAGCCCAATCGGGAGTTCTGCCAATTGCTGGGCCAGCCGCCCGAGGCATTGGTGCTGCAAACCCTACTGCAGCAAGTGCATGCCGAGGATCGCGAACTGTACACCGCCCTGGTCCATCGGCTGCTGACCGGTGAGCAGGACAACGCCATGCAGACCTTGCGCTTGCACAGCCATGCTCGTGGCGTGGTGTGGGTGGAACTGAGCATGTCGGCGCTGCGCGATGAGCACGGTCTGCCCGCGCAACTGGTGGCTTCGGTGCGCGATATCACCGAGTTGCGCCGCACCCAGTCACGCCTGCAGCAATACCAGGCCTCGCTGGAACAACAAGTGGCCCAGCGCACCGAAGATCTGCAGCGCAGCCAGACCACGCTGCAGGCCATCGCCGACAACCTGCCGGTGTTGATCGCACACATCGACACGGCGCTCAGGTACCGTTTCAACAATGCCTTGTACAAGGAAATCTTCGGCCTGGACCCCGCTCACCTGAAGGGGCGCAAGGTCGCCGAAGTGCTGCCAGAGCATGTCTACGAACACCTGCTCCCATACTTTGGCAAGGCGCTGGCCGGCGAGCGCGTGGAGGCCGACGATGTCCGCTACAACCCGGCCGACCCGCGCATCTGGCACACCAGCTATGTACCCGACGTGCGCCAGGGCAAGGTTGAAGGTTTCTTCGTGATGTCGCTGGATGTGACCGAACGCAAGAAACGCGAAAAATCGCTCTTGGACCAGGCGACCCTCGATCCGCTGACCGGCCTGCCCAATCGTGCGGTGCTGCAGCACGAGCTGACCTACGCGCTGCGCCAGCAGACTGCCTTCGCCCTGTACTTCATCGACCTGGACGGTTTCAAGAAGGTCAACGACGAATGCGGCCATGAAACCGGCGACCTCCTGCTGCAGGCGGCCGCCAGTCGGATGCTGGCGGTCATGCGGGCCGATGATGTGGTTGCCCGTCTGGCTGGAGACGAATTCATCGTCATTGCCCAGTCCGTGGCCAACCAGGCCGCTGCCCGGGATATCGGACGCAAGCTCTGCGACACCCTGGCCAGCCCGTTCCGCCTGGCCGATACGCAGGTCACCATCGGTGCCAGTATTGGCATCTACGTGCGCGGTGCTGGGGGCGGTAGCCACACCCCGGAAGAGGTATTGGCGCGCGCGGACAAGGCGATGTACGAAGCCAAGCGGCTCGGACGCAACCGTTGCAACGTCGCGCCCGACTGACCCTTACTGGGCGGCCTTGGCCCGTGCCGCGTGCAGCTTCTTGTAGCTTTCGATCAAACGCAAGTGGCGGTCGAGGCCTTCGAGCTTCATGCTGGTCGGGGTCAGCCCATGGAAGCGCACGCTGCCGTCCACCGAACCCAGCACCGCGTCCATGCGCGGGTTGCCGAACATGCGACGGAAGTTGACTTCGTAATCCGCCATTTCCAGCTCATCGTCCAGCACGACCTCCAGCACCACGTTCAAGGCCTGGTAGAACAGGCCGCGCTCGACGGTGTTGTCGTTGAACTGCAGGAAGGCCTCCACCAGCTCCTTGGCGTCGTCGAAACGCTGCAAGGCCAGGCAGATCAGCAACTTGAGCTCAAGGATGGTCAACTGGCCCCACACGGTGTTTTCGTCGAACTCGACGCCGATCAGGGTGGTGATGGTGGTGTAGTCATCCACCTCGCAGTTGTCCAGGCGCTTGAGCAGCGCCCGCAGCGCACGGTTGTCGAGGCTGTGCAGGTTGAGGATGTCGGCGCGGAACGCCAGGGCACGGTTGGTGTTGTCCCAGATCAGGTCTTCGACCGGGTAGATCTCCGAGTAGCCCGGCACCAGGATGCGGCAGGCATTGGCGCCGAGGTCATCGTACACCGCCATGTACACTTCCTTGCCCATGTCTTCGAGAATACCGAACAGGGTCTGGGCTTCCTGGACGTTCGAATCCTCGCCGTGCCCGGAGAAGTCCCACTCGACGAACTCGAAATCGGCCTTGGCACTGAAGAAGCGCCACGACACCACGCCGCTGGAGTCGATGAAGTGTTCGACGAAGTTGTTCGGCTCGGTCAGGGCATGGCTTTCGAAGGTTGGCTGCGGCAAGTCGTTCAGCCCTTCGAAACTGCGGCCCTGCAGCAATTCGGTGAGGCTGCGTTCCAGTGCCACTTCGAAGCTCGGGTGGGCGCCGAACGAGGCGAATACGCCACCGGTGCGCGGGTTCATCAGGGTCACGCACATCACCGGGAACTCACCGCCTAGCGACGCATCCTTGACCAGCACCGGGAAGCCCTGCTCTTCCAGCCCCTGGATTCCGGCCAGGATGCCTGGGTACTTGGCCAGCACTTCCTGCGGCACATCCGGCAGCGCCAGTTCGCCTTCGAGGATTTCGCGCTTGACCGCCCGCTCGAAGATCTCGGACAGGCACTGCACCTGGGCTTCGGCCAGGGTATTGCCCGCGCTCATGCCATTGCTGAGGAACAGGTTCTCGATCAGGTTGGACGGGAAATAGACCACTTCACCGTCCGACTGGCGCACGAATGGCAGCGAGCAAATACCGCGCTCGGTATTGCCCGAGTTGGTGTCGTAAAGGTGCGAGCCGCGCAACTCGCCATCGGCGTTGTAGATGTCCAGGCAATACGCGTCGAGGATCTCCACCGGCAGCGCATCCTTTGGCCCTGGCTTGAACCAGCGCTCATTGGGGTAGTGCACGAACGGCGCATTGGCGATTTCCTCGCCCCAGAACTGGTCGTTGTAGAAGAAGTTGCAGTTCAGCCGCTCGATGAACTCGCCCAGCGCCGAAGCCAGCGCAGCCTCCTTGGTCGCACCCTTGCCGTTGGTGAAGCACATCGGCGACTGTGCGTCACGCACATGCAGCGACCACACGTTGGGCACGATGTTGCGCCACGACGCGATCTCGATCTTCATGCCCAACCCCGCCAGGATCGACGACATGTTGGCGATGGTCTGCTCCAGAGGCAGGTCCTTGCCGGCGATGTAAGTGGTGGTGTCGGCCACCGGCATCAGCAGGCCCTGGGCATCGGCGTCGAGGTTGTCGACTTCCTCGATGATGAACTGCGGACCGGTCTGCACCACCTTCTTGACCGTGCAGCGGTCGATGGAGCGCAGGATGCCCTGACGGTCCTTCTCGGAAATGTCCTCGGGCAGCTCGACCTGGATCTTGAAGATCTGGTTGTAGCGGTTCTCCGGGTCGACGATGTTGTTCTGCGAAAGACGGATGTGCTCGGTGGGGATATTGCGTGTCTGGCAGTACAACTTCACGAAGTAAGCCGCGCACAAGGCCGACGACGCCAGGAAGTAGTCGAACGGCCCCGGCGCCGAGCCATCGCCTTTATAGCGGATCGGCTGGTCGGCGATTACCGTGAAGTCGTCGAACTTGGCTTCAAGACGTAGGTTGTCGAGAAAATTGACCTTGATTTCCATGCGGGATTACCGTGATTTAAGCGTGCAAAACGAAATTGGCCGGCATTATCCGGGTTTTCGACCCGGAAGTCCTGTTTGTCTGCACCGGCATCATCGTTGCTGGCTTGCGCATTTCACCGAATTACTTGCCTGATCCTCCTGACCTGCACCCCGCACCAGACCAGCGGTCACCCTCCTGTGCTAGCGTTTCTGGGTCAGGGAACAGTGTATTCCCAGCCCACCCAGAACATGCGACAGCAACCGATGATCAGCAGGTGAACCATGGAACTACGGATCAACCAGAAGACCTATCAGGTCGAGACCGATGCGGACACGCCCTTGCTGTGGGTGATCCGTGACGACCTGGGCCTGACCGGCACCAAGTACGGCTGCGGCCTGGCCCAATGTGGCGCCTGCTCGGTGCTGGTGGACGGCAATGTGGTGCGCGCCTGCGTGACGCCGGTGGCAGGCGTGGTCGGCCGCGAGGTGACCACCATCGAGGCCATCGAAACCGACGAGGTGGGCAAACGCGTGGTGGCTGCCTGGGTCGAGCACCAGGTGGCTCAGTGCGGCTACTGCCAGTCCGGCCAGGTGATGGCTGCCACGGCTCTGCTCAAGCACACCCCGAAACCCAGTGACGAGCAGATCGATGCGGCAATGGTCAACCTGTGCCGCTGCGGCACCTACAACGCCATCCATGCGGCGGTGCATGCGCTGGCCGAAGGGGGTAAGGCGTAATGAACACTCGCATCGACACCCCTGAAGACCTGCTGAAGCTAACGGCGGGCGAAACGGTCAACCTGTCGCGCCGACGCTTCCTGGCCAGCAGCGCGGTAGGCGCGCTGGTCCTGGGCTTCGGCTTGCCACTGGGCTCGGCCCGGATCCAGGCCGCAACCGCTGCCCCCGAAGCGCGCGGCACCCAGGTTCCGGCATTTCTGGAAATCCGCCCGGACAGCACCGTGCGCCTGCTGTGCCCATTCATGGAAGGCGGCCAGGGCATCTACACCGCCATGGCGCAGATCGTCGGCGAAGAGCTGGATGCCGACCCCGCCACCTTCGTGCTCGACAGTGCACCGCCCGGCGAAACCTATGTGGTGATGGAAAACGGCATGCGCATTACCGGTGGCAGCATGTCGGTGCGCATGAGCTACCCGACCATGCGCCGCCTCGGCGCCCTGGCCCGGGCCATGCTCCTGCAAGCCGCCGCTCAACAGCTGGGCGTGCCGGTCGGCGAGCTGTCCACCGAGCCTGGCAAAGTCGTCCATGCCGCATCTGGCCGTTCGCTGGCCTACGGTGAGCTGGCAGGGCGCGCCATGGACCTGCCGGTGCCGGACCCTGCCAGCATCAAGCTGCGCGACCCCAGTCAGTTCCGTTGGATCGGCAAACCGGTGCGCCGGGTCGATGCCTATGACAAGTCCACCGGCAAGGCGCTGTATACCATCGATATCAAGGTCGACGACATGCTCCACGCCGCCGTGCAACATGCGCCACGCTTGGGCATGACCGTCGGCAACCTGCGCAACGAGGACCAGGTCAAGGCCATGAAAGGCGTGCATTCGGTGCACCGCCTGCCTGGCGCCGTTGCGGTGGTGGCCGAGCGCTGGTGGCACGCCAAGCGTGCGGTCGAGGCCCTTCAGGTCGACTGGCAAGAACCTGCCGCCGACTCAAAAGTGCGGGCCATGCCGGCCGACTTCTCCAGCGACGCCTACCGCGACCACCTGGCTGCCCAGCAAGGACCGGCCCGTGATGACGAGGTAGAGGGAGACGTGGCCAAGGTACTGGCCGAAGCCAAGACCACGGTCGAGGCCACCTACCACAACCAGTACCTGAACCATGCCCAATTGGAGCCGCCGTCGGCCATCGCACGCTTCAACCCGGATGGCTCGCTGGAAGTCTGGCTACCCAACCAGGCGCCGGACATGTTCCGCGACGACATCGCCAAGCGCACCGGCCTGGACCCGGCACACATCACCCTGCACTCACCGCTGCTGGGTGGCTTCTTCGGGCGACACTTCCTGTACGACTCGGCCAACCCCTACCCACAGGCCATCGCGCTGGCCAAGGCGGTCGGCCGACCGGTCAAGCTCATCTGGAGTCGCGAGGAAGAGTTCCTGCGCGACGTGCATCGGCCCATGGCGGTGGTCAAGTTTCGCGCCGCGCTGGATGCCGAGGGCCTGCCAGTCGCCATCGAGGCCGTCAGTGCCACCGAGGGTCCAACCGAGGCGCTGGCCGGCAAGCAGGGCGAGAAGATCGACCCTACCGCGCTGGAAGGGCTGTCCGGCAAGGCCTATGCCATTGCCAACAAGCGCATTGCGCAGATCTATGTAAAAGGTCCGGTGATGCTTGGCTACTGGCGCTCGGTGGGCAATTCGCTGAACGATTTCTTCTACGAGGCATTTCTCGACGAATTGGCCGACAAAGGCGGCAAGGACCCGTTCGAACTGCGCCTGCAGTTGCTCAAAGGTAACCCACGGCTGACCCAACTGCTACAGGCTGTCGGTGAGCTTTCCGGCGGCTGGAAGCGCGGCCCGTTCACCGCCGAAGATGGCAGCAAGCGCGCCCGTGGCGTGGCCATGGCCTCTCCGTTCGGCTCCGAGGCAGCGGTCATCGCCGAGGTCTCCATCGAGAATGGCCAGGTCAAGGTGCACGACATCTGGCAGGCCATCGACCCTGGTAGCATCGTCAACCCGGCGATCATCGAAGCGCAGGTCAACGGTGCAGTGGCCCTGGGGCTGTCTCAGGCGCTGCTTGAGGAAGCGGTGTACGTCGACGGCAAGCCCAAGGCGCGCAACTACGACTTGTACCCGATCCTGCCACCGTCGCGGATGGCAAACGTGCATGTGCGGATCGTGGAAAGCGGCGCGAAGATGGGCGGCATCGGCGAACCACCACTGCCGGCAGTCGCCCCGGCTGTGGCCAACGCCGTGGCGCGGCTGACCGGCCAGCGCATTCGCAGCATGCCCCTTAGCCGTTACACCTTCAGCTGACCGAGCAAGGATTGCCCATGACCCAAAGCCGTTTCGCAAGCACCGCAGGCTGGCTCGCGCTGCCCTGCCTCGTGGCGGCGGGCCTGCTGGCCTGGTATGTCAGCCGCGAGCCCGCCTCGCCGTTCCAGAACCAGCCCATCACCCAACATGAACCGTCGCTGATCAGCCGCGGCGAGTACGTGGCCAGGCTCAGCGACTGCGTGGCCTGCCACAGCTTGCCTGGGCAGGCTCCCTTCGCAGGCGGACTGGAAATGGCCACCCCGCTGGGTGCCATCCATGCCACCAACATCACCCCCGACCGCGCTACCGGCATCGGCAACTACAGCCTTGCCGACTTCGACCGCGCCGTGCGCCACGGGGTCGCGCCGGGTGGACGCAGGCTCTACCCGGCCATGCCCTACCCCTCCTACGCCAAGCTCAGTGACGACGATGTGCGTGCGCTGTACGCCTTCTTCATGAAAGGCGTGCAACCGGCCAACCAGCCCAACCTCCCTGGCGAGATTCCCTGGCCGCTGAACCTGCGTTGGCCGATTGCGCTGTGGAACGGGCTGTTCGCCCCCGACATGCCCTATGCGGAAAAACCCGCACAGGATGCCCAGTGGAACCGCGGCGCCTACATCGTCCAGGGTCCGGGCCATTGCGGCAGTTGCCACACCCCACGGGGCCTGGCGTTCAACGAAAAAGCCCTGGACGAGGCTGGCGACACGTTCCTGTCCGGCGCCCTGCTCGATGGCTGGTATGCGCCAAGCCTGCGTGCTGACCCGAACACTGGCCTGGGGCGCTGGAGCGAGGCCGACATCGTGCAGTTCCTCAAGACCGGTCGCAACCAACACACGGTTGTGTTCGGCTCGATGACCGAGGCCTTCAACAACTCCACCCAGTTCATGAATGACCAGGACCTGGCAGCGATCGCCCATTACCTGGCGTCGTTGCCTGGCGACCCGCAACGTGACGGCACGCCGTGGCAGTACCAGGCCGTCGCTGCCGACGCCCAGCCGGACACGCCAGGCGCGCACACCTACATTACCCGCTGCGCCGCCTGCCATGGCCTGGACGGCAAAGGCCAGAAAGAGTGGATGCCACCGCTGGCTGGCGCCACGTCGGCGCTGGCCAAGGAGCAAGCATCGGCAATCAATATCACCCTCAATGGCTCGCAGCGGGTGGTCACGGCCGGGCTGCCGGATGCCTATCGCATGCCGGCGTTCCGCGAACAGCTATCCGACCAGGAGATTGCCGAAGTATTGAGCTATATCCGCACCACCTGGGGCAACCATGGCGGCGCGGTCGATGCCCCGGCAGTGGCCAAGCTGCGCGGGCACACCGACCCAGCCAGTAGCAGCCCGATCATTCTGCATATGCGTTGAACAGGATTGACCGATGGAAAGTATCGACCTGCTGGTCCTACGCACCGCCCGAGACTGGCTGCAAGCCGGCGAGTCCGTGCTGCTTGCCACGGTGGCTCGGACCTGGGGCTCGTCGCCCAGGCCCGTCGGCTCGATGATGGCCCTGCGCAACGACGGTCGAGTGGTTGGCAGCGTTTCCGGTGGCTGTATCGAGGACGACCTCATTCATCGCCACACCACCGCCTATGGCGGCAGCGGAATTGCGCAACGAAGCCCGCAAGTGCTGCGCTACGGCGTCAGCGCCGATGAAGCTCATCGCTTCGGCCTGCCGTGTGGCGGCACCTTGGAACTGATCCTGGAGGCCAACCCAGCATGGCGCAGCCTGGATCAACTTTTGGTCCAGCTCGACGCCGGCAACCTGGTACAGCGCACGCTGGAAGTTGGCACTGGCGAGGCTCGGCTGAACGTTACCGATACGCCGGTCCCGTTCAGCTTCGACGGCCAACGCATGGTCAATACCTTGGGGCCAGGCTACCGCCTGCTGCTGATAGGCGCTGGTGTGCTGGCCGAATACCTGGCGACCATGGCTTTATTCAATGGCTTCAAGGTGTCGGTCTGTGACCCGCGCCCGGAGTACATGGATGGCTGGAACGTTGCCGGTGTCGAGAAGCTCGTCGGCATGCCGGATGACGTGGTGCGCGCCTACGCCGCCGACATGCGTACCGCCATCGTTGGCCTGAGCCACGACCCCAAGCTCGACGACCTGGCCCTGCTCGAAGCCCTGCGAGGCCCGGCGTTCTATATCGGCGTTATCGGATCGCGGCGCAACAATGAGCTGCGCCGCGCGCGTTTGATCGAACACTTCGGCGAGAGCGAAACCTCGCTGCAGCGCCTGCACGGCCCCATCGGCATCTACATCGGCAGCAAGACCCCGGCCGAAATCGCCGTCAGCGTCATGGCCGAGTTGCTCGCGGCCAAGAATGGCGTGGTACTGCCTGGTACCCTCGATGTCAGCCAGGCCAAGTACGCCCAAGAGGAGGGCGCGTGACGGCGGGCCTGGCGACCTGCGCAGCACTGGTACTAGCGGCTGGGCGGGCAACGCGCTTTGGCAGCGACAAACGCGTCGCCGCCCTGCCCTCGGGCCAGACACTGCTGGCCGAGACACTCAGGCAAGCGCTTGAGCACTTCGACGAAGTGTTGGTGGTGGTGCGCCCGGGGGATGAGCCACAGCGACTGGGCATCGGGCCAGACGCGAAGCTCGTCTACGCCGCGCACGCCGAAAACGGCCTGTCAGCCAGCCTGGCCGCCGGCATCCAAGCGCTGCAGGCGTCGCGGGCCCAGGCGGTGGCGATCATGCTTGGGGACATGCCTTGGGTAACAGCGCACACACTGCGACGCCTGCGCGCCGAGGCCAGCGAAACGCATATCGTGATGCCGTTCCACCAGGACGAGCGCGGCCATCCGGTGCTGTTCGGGCGGGCGTTCTGGCCGGCGCTTGAATGCGTGCAGGGTGACCAGGGTGGTCGGCAGGTCATTCTGGACAACCGGCATGCCTGGCGCAGGGTGGACGTGGAAGATTCCGGCGTCTTGCGGGATGTCGATACCCCGACTGATTTGCTCGGTTAGGGTCAGAAGGGGCCGCGGTGCTGGCCATCGTGGGCCAGCCTCCTTCAGGGTTGCGCCGCGTTCTTCTGCTGTTTTTTCCAGCGCTCGAGGTTTTGCTCAAGCCATTGCGCCGGCAGCGACCCATCGACGATCGCTTTCATTTTCTGCGCCAGCTGTTGCCGAAGCAGAGGCTGGTTGCACGGCGATTGATGTGACAGCGCCAGATACAGCCCCTCGCTGGCCACCGGTGGCTCCAACACCTTCAGTAGCGGGTCCATGCCCAGCGTACGCGCCAGCGCCATGCCGGGGTATTGCTCGTAGACCACATAGTCGTTGCGCTTGTGCAGCAGTTTCTCGAAGGCTTGCCTGGCGCTGGGCACCGCTTCGAGGTTCAGGTGTGCCTTGGCGTAGTCGTCGAACTGCTGGCCATGGCTGTTGCTGACCAAGGTCCCGCCCTTGAGTCCTTGCAGGTCAGCCCACCCCTGATAGGCAAAGACGCTGTCCTGGCGCACCCAGACCACGCTGGGCGTATGCAGGAACGCCGGCATCACGAAATCCATCACCTGTTGCCGCGCCTGGGTCAGGAAGTAGCCCGCCATGAGGTCGATACGGCCAGTGCGTACTTCCTCCTGCGCCCGGGACCAGGGCCCGGTATACAACACCTGTACCTCCAGGCCCAGGCTTCTGCCCAGGTGCAGGAGCAGGTCGGCATTGGCGCCGATCAGCTGCCGTGGATTGTCCGGGTCACGCCACAGGTAAGGCGGATACTCGGGATTACCTGTTGCAGTGAGATAATGGCAGTCTCGCGCCGCCAGTGCCGTCTTTGGTAGCACCGCCAGGACGCAGACCAGCAGAATCGCCAGGCAAGGACCACGCTCGTCCATGTACGACCCTCGGCACGGTTGGCATTCGACGGCCAGACATGAATGCCATCGCTGCCATGGTTCAATGGCAGCGATGGCATCGCAAGCCGCTCGCATCAGACAGTCTGGACCATCGACGGCCAGCTGCCAGGCCGCTTTTTGCATCACAGGTAAAAGCCACGAGCGGCTACCCGATGAACCATCCAATCGCACAACAGGGCCGATGCCGTGGGCGCGTGCTCCTGTCAGAGATGGCGAGTGATACCGCCATCGACCTTGATGTTCTGCCCGGTGATGTAAGCGGCACCCTCCCCGGCCAGGAAGGCAATGGTCGCTGCAATTTCCTCGCAGGTACCGTAGCGCTTGAGCGGTACGCTGTCGCGGCGCTGCTCGGTGGCGGGCAGACTGTCGATCCAGCCTGGCAAGACATTGTTCATGCGGATGTTATCGCCGGCGTAGGTATCGGCGAAAATCTTGGTGAACGCGGCCAGACCTGCGCGGAACACCGCCGAAGTGGGGAACATGTCGCTGGGCTCGAATGCCCAGGCCGTCGAAATATTGATGATCACTCCACCGCCCTGGCGCTGCATGATAGGCGTGACCAGGCGGGACGGACGGATGGCGTTGAGCAGATAGGTGTCCATACCCAGGTGCCAGTCGGCGTCGGAGATTTCCAGGATCGGCGCGCGCGGGCCGTGACCTGCGCTGTTGACCAGCACGTCGACACGGCCCCATTTTTCCGCCACGGCATCGACCAGGCGCTGGAGATCCTCATTCGACTGATTGCTACCGGTCACGCCGACGCCTCCCAGTGCGTTGGCCAACGCCTCACCTTTGCCCGACGATGAGAGGATGCCGACCTTGAAGCCATCCGCTGCCAGACGCCGCGCAGCTGCCGCGCCCATACCACTGCCGCCTGCCGTGATGATCGCTACTTTTTCTATGGACATGTTGCCTCCTCTGGATGGACATCGTGTGAATTGATGTCATCACACTAGCAGCAGAGTCGCCGGTGAGGGAGGCAGCCGAAGTTGGTGCTGGCAGTAGCAAAACTACTGTCTACAGATGAGCCTGACGCAACAGCCAATCCTTGACTACCGCCAAACCTGGCGGTGTACCAGCCTTGCGTGGCCAGACCAGATAGAACGCCTTATCGAGCCGCAACTGCTGGGCAAACACTTGCTCCAGTCGTCCGGCATCGATGTCTCCTTGAACGAACATCTGGCTGGCCAAGGCAATGCCCTGGCCGTTGATGGCAGCTTCGATGGCCAGCGACGTCTGGTTGAACCGCACGTTTTTCGCCGTGCCCTGGGCGTGCTGCGCAAACAACGCACCGGTAAATTCTGGCCAGAAATCATGCGCATCATGCAGCATCACGAAGTCCTGCAATGCCTCGAAGCTGTCGGGGGCCCCCTTGCTGGCCAGCAACCGTGGGCTGGCCACCGCCACGATCCGCTGGTCCATCAGCAACTCGGTATTCAGCCCTGGCCCGAACGGGGGCTGGCCATAGCGCACCGCCAAATCGACACTATCCGTGCTGAAGTGCGAGAGCTTGTCCGTGGCCAGTACGCGCAGGTCGATATCCGGGTAGTCCTCGGCGAAGGCACCCAACCTTGGGATCAGCCACTTCGAGGCAAAGGAGGGGGTGACGCTGACCGTGAGGTGAAGCGGCTGCGGCCTGAGCAGACGGGTCGCCTCGTCGATCATGGACAAGGCGCTGCGCACGCGGCTGGCGTAGGAGCGCCCGGCATCGGTCATGCCTAGCCCTCGCGGCAAGCGCTCGAACAGACGAATCTCCAGGCTGGCTTCCAGCCCGCGAATCTGCTGGGCCACCGCAGCCTGGGTAACACCCAGTTCCTCGGCCGCCAGGCGAAAGTTCAGATGGCGCGCAACCACTTCGAACACCCGTAGGGCGTTCAACGATGGCAGGTTCGGGAAGCCTTCGGGCATAGGGAGCGATGTCTGTTGGTTAAGTAAGGAGCGTGGTCTGCCCCAGGAGCACGGCGGCGCGAGCAGGACAACTGGGACAGCGACTCGAGGAAGCTAGCCTCAAACTGCCGCCAAATAAACCGGCAGCGGAAGAAAAAGTCACGCACAGGTTGATGCGACGCCACCGCTTATCGGGCGGTTACACAAAATATCAGGGCACTGAGTGCTGGGAGTGTGTTGGGCTGACTATGCTGGTGCTTAGCTACCGGCAATTGGCTATTGCACGCTTGCGCATGGAACGTTGTAGCTCGCCACACCTTCTTCAGGCGCTACCCGCGCTGGGGTGGTTGGGCTTATCACGAGGACGATTCAAACATGCAGACCTCGGAACGAACGCCCCCGCTTACCCCTCATTCACTGATATCGCAATGGCCAACCCTGGTCTTGTGGGCATACCTTCTGTCCCCCCTGTTGATACGGGGCATTGCCAACCAGCAGCATGCGAGCATCGACTTGCTGGCCCTCTATAACCTTGCCATCTCCGGGCTTTGGCTGGTGTTGCTGCGGCTCGTTTCGTCCAATCAGTTCAAAGTCCACGCGCTGCTGCTGCCCTTCTACCTGCTGGCCACGATCGACCTGTTCCTGGTACTGAACTTCAACTCCCGGTTGACTGCTGCCTATGTATTCATTGCCCTGACCAATTACAAGGAGGCGAGCGATTTCGCAGCCACCTACTGGAAGCCGGTCGTCTCGGTGCTGGCCATATTCGCCCTGTGCTACGGCCTGGGACTGGCCGGGCTGTACAAACGGCGCTACTACAGAAGCCCGGCCCTCGCCTTGTTGACGGCCTGCACCCTGCTGCTAGGTTACGGCGCCTACTTCTACAAGACAGTCAAACTCAACAGCCTTGGCACAAGTGCAGTCCTGGACCTTGCCGCAAAGGACCAGAGCACGCCGTTCGGCTACCTGTCGCAGATCGGCCTGACCACCTACCTGCACATGCAATCCCAGGAACACATCAGCAAACGTCGCACCGCGAAGATCGACATCATCAGCCAGGCCGACGAAGCGAGTATCGAAACAGTGGTGTTCGTGATCGGCGAATCGTCACGGCCACATAACTGGTCACTCTATGGCTACCACAAACCCACCACGCCGAACCTCGACCGGCAAAAGGGTATCTACAGGCTGGACAACGTGTGCACCACCTCGCCGTATACGTCGGTGGCCGTTCCCGCCATGCTCAGCCTGTCGCCCATTTCCAACTGGGACATGATTGCCTCGACCCAATCACTGGTCGGCATCTACCGAAAAGCGGGCTACGACACCCACTGGCTTTCGGTCCAGGAAGTCGACAGCTTCGGCGGCATCATCCCGCACATCGCCGCGGAAGCGCAGTACCGTCAGTATTTCGAACGCAGTCATGACGGCGCCCTGCTTCCTGCCTACGAAAAAATAGTGCGCGACGGCGGCACGCGCAAACAGGCGATCTTCATCCACATCAAGGGCAGCCACTTCGACTACGCCCGGCGCTACCCCGACAACTTCAAGCAATTCAAACCGGCCAGCGGCAGTGCGAAAGACCAGATCACCGCAGACTACGACAACACCATTCTGTACACCGACTGGCTGCTGAACAGCCTCATCACCCAACTGCAGGCCCGTCGACGGCCTGCCCTGCTGGTCTACGCGTCCGACCATGGCGAAAATATCCTGGACGATCACCGCGAGCTGCTGGGTCATGGCATCGGCAATGAATACGACCTGCCGGTCTCTTCGTTCATCTGGGCATCCGACAACCTGCCGGCACCACTCAACCTCAGGCTCGCAAAACTCAAGGACCGGGCCGACCAACCCATCAGTACCTCTTCGCTACCCCATACGCTGCTTGGTATCACAGGTGTGCTGACCAATGAATACAACAGCGCCCACGACCTGATGACCGATGCGTTTGTACCGTCCAAATGCCCGTACTTGCTTGGCTCAGGGTATGTACCGTCGTTCAAGTTCAGCACCCGTTAGCGATCGGTCGCATGTTCATCAAATCGATTGAACATCTGCGAAAAACACGCTTCAAACGAAGATACCAATCGCCACCTGCGAGGAGCCTGTCATGACCCGCGTCCAATCTGGACAGCGACCGCCCATGGGGACGCCACGCCCATGAAAATGCCCGGTCGCTCGCCCAATGCCTGCCTACAACTGGACTATGTGCGCGATACGCTTTTCGGGCCCGTGGCCCAGAGCGTCGAATGCCAATGCCAACTGGCCGCCCTCACGCTCCAGGGCCGCCCCGCGTTACGCCTGCACATCTGCCCCCCGCTGCCAGATAAAGTCGACCGTGCCCATAGCGTCGCCTTCATCTGGGACGGGCGAGACTACCGTGGAGTGGTACGGGACCATGGAAAGTGCGGAGACGGCGGGCTGAACCTGTTGCTCGAACTGCAGTAGCGGGGATCGCCCCCGGCCAGCTTGGGCCAGCCGGGGCTAGACACTGTCAGGCAATGGCTTTCAGCACCGTTGGCTGTGCGTCACGAAGGGCGTGCAACTGACTGACCAGATGCACCAGGTCACGGCAACTGTTCAGATTCTGCAGCGGGATCGATGTCAACGTTACACCGTCATCGAGCGATTGTCCCTGGCCAAGGCGGATTGTCAGGGTGGCGCCGTCCGGGCAGCTTACCTCGCAACGATCGGGCAGGCAGGCTTGCTCGATCATCTGCCGCATCTCTAGCATCGAAACTCCAATCAACGACATGGTACGACCCTCTCTGTACTGGATGGCCTGTTGTGTGAGTACGCCTTTGCCGCGTGGGGTGCCAATTGATAATGCGCATGTCCAAGCGGCACTCCATGTGCCTGAACAATGATCGGCTCAGATATCCCTAAGCACCTTAGTGGAAGAATGCGATCCGGGCCGGGTGGTTCGACTGGATGCTGGCAGTTCGCGACGGGCGGTCAGTGCGCGGCACCGTCGCGGTCCTCGGCCATCTGTCCGAACCGACCGGCATGGAAGTCATCGAACGACTCGGCGATCTCGACCTGACTGTTCATCACGAACGGACCATAGCCCACTATCGGTTCGTCGATCGGCTCACCACTGAGCAGCAACACACTGCTGTCCTGCTGCGCCTCGATCACCACATGCTCTCCGTCGCGCTCGAACAGCACCAGGCTGGCCGGGCCGGCTTCTCGCTCGCCGTTGGCGCGCAGCATACCGCGCAACACCACCAGAGCGGCCGTGCGCCCCTGCGCCACCGGCAACTGCAGCGAAGTACCGGCTTTCAGGCGCAAGTCCCAGACGTCCATCGGGGTAAAGGTGCGGGCGGGGCCTCGCCGGCCTTCGTACTCACCGGCAATCACCCGGACACTGCCCCCCTCATGCGCCAACGGCACAACAGGAATGTCAGAGGCCAGCAGCGTCTGGTAGCCCGCAGCGGCGCGCTTGTCCCGCGCAGGCAGGTTGACCCAAAGTTGCACCATTTCGAGGGTACCGCCTTGGCGCGCGAACGCTGGCGAATGGAATTCTTCGTGAATGATGCCATTGGCGGCGGTCATCCATTGCACGTCGCCTGGGCCGATCAGGCCGCCGGCACCCGTGGAGTCACGGTGCTCCAGTTCGCCCTGGTAGACGATTGTCACGGTCTCGAAGCCCCGGTGCGGGTGCTGCCCAACCCCACGCCGGTCATGGGTGGGCGTGAAGTCATGGGGCCCCGCGTAGTCCAACAGCAGGAATGGGCTGATCTGGCTGGC
This sequence comes from Pseudomonas taiwanensis DSM 21245, assembly GCF_000425785.1. Taxonomy (GTDB): domain Bacteria; phylum Pseudomonadota; class Gammaproteobacteria; order Pseudomonadales; family Pseudomonadaceae; genus Aquipseudomonas; species Aquipseudomonas taiwanensis. The sequence goes on along the minus strand of NZ_AUEC01000042.1, from coordinate 14,895 downwards.
CAGGTTGTCATAGGTGAACAGGCTGCGTACCGGAAAACCGTCCCCCACCCAGTGCGCATGGGGGCTGCGGTGGATACCCAGTATCGTTTTCATGAGAAGTCTCCTCTCTCGGCTGGGCTCACCTTAACAACCATGTCAATCCGCCGGAAGACGGCTCAAATGGCATGGATCGTTCCACTGACAGGACAATACGCTCATTGGTGAAGAAAGGAGAGCACCTGTTCCGCCGCCATGACAGGGTCTTCCTGCATGAAGCAGTGACCACCGGGTACGGGTAGCGCGGTGACATTGGCATTGAGCGTGGCCAGGCGGTTTACCGAGCGAGGGACGAAGGGATAGGTGTGCTCGCCGTACAGCACCAGGGTCGGCACCTGGATACGGGCAAGATTGGGCCACATGCGGGTGGGGAAAGAACTGAATATCTCCACTTCGCGGCTGGGCCGGCACTTGAGCACCACCCCTTCCCCGCAGTCACCGATAGCGTGTTCGACGTAGGCCTGCAGCGCTGCGGCGCTCCACCCCTTGAAGATACCCCGCCCTTGAAGCGAGGCCAGTGCGGCTTCGCGATCCGGCCAGTGACTGCGGCGGCTGGCCGCCTTGCGCGCCAGGGCATGACGACGATGCAGGCCAACCATTGCGGCCGCGCCCATGACCCCGATCATCCGCCGACTGAACAATACCGGGTCAAGCAAAACGGCTCGCGCGAAGGCCAGCGGGTCGCTGGCCAGCATCAGCCCGGTGAGCACGCCACCGAAGCTATGCCCGACGGCATATCGAGGTACATCGCCATATTCGCCGCGTCCCGCTTCGAAGGCCTCCAAGGCCAGTGCCGCCGTGCGGTTCCAGCCCAGAAAATCACCGCCGTGGTCGCTGTCTCCATGCCCCTGCACGTCGCTCAGCCACAAGTCGAAATGCTCTGCCAGACGCATCAACAGTGGCTGGTAAGCCAGGCTGCAAAAACCATTGCCATGGAGAAAATGCACCAGCGGCTTGCCACTGGCTGGCGAACGCCAGCCGCGCAAGGTGAAACCTTCGGTGCAGGTATGGGACCAGGGAATCAACTCCATCGGCGCGCGCTACTCATCGTTCTAGGAAAACGCCGATTCTACAAACAGCAACGGGTACAGCGAAATCACCAGCAACAAGGCCATCAGGACATTGAACAGCATCAGCCAGCGCGGGTTCTGCAGCACATTGCGCAAGGCGCTGCCGAACATCACCCAGACCCCGACGCTGGGCAGGTTGACCAGGGCGAACACCGCAGCGATCACGATGACATTGAGCACATAGCCTTGGGCCGGTGTGTAAGTGGTGATCGCCCCCACGGCCATTACCCAGGCCTTGGGATTGACCCATTGAAACGCTGCCGCGCCCCAGAACCCAAGGGGCTTGCGGGCGCCGGAAGAAGAGCTGCCGACCGGTCCGGAGGTGGCGATTTTCCAGGCCAGGTAAAGCAAGTAAACGGCGCCGGTATAACGCAGCACGGTATACAGCGGCGGCCAGGCCTTGAACACTTCGCCCAGGCCAAAGCCCACCGCCAGCACCATCACCATGAAGCCGACACTGATTCCGATGGCGTGGGGAATGGTCCGACGCACGCCGAAGTTCACCCCCGACGCCAGCAACATGGTGTTGTTCGGCCCTGGGGTGATGGAGGAAACGAAGGCGAATAACATGAAGGCCATGAGCAAATCGGCAGAGGCAAGCATGATCGGCATTCCGCATTTATTGTCGTTGCTGCCACACTAGCCGAGTCGCCCTGACTGCAACCGATACAGTTGGGTTAAATTAAACAGATACAAATCACTGTACCGACCCGCGATGTTCTCCACCCACAAGGACGCCCCATGAGCCTCAACATCCGCCCTGCCGTTCGTAGCGATGCTGCGCAGATTTTGGCCTTCATCACCGAGCTCGCCGACTACGAACGTGCCCGCCACGAAGTGGTCGCCTCCCTAGCCGACATCGAGCACAGCCTGTTCGACGAGGGCAGCACGGTGCATAGCCTGATCTGCGAGCGAGACGGCCGGGCCATCGGCTTTGCCGTGTATTTCTACAGTTACTCGACCTGGCTGGGGCGCAACGGCATCTACCTGGAAGACCTGTACATCACCCCCGAGCAACGCGGCGATGGCGCAGGACGGCAACTGCTGCGGCACATTGCCCGTGAGGCGGTGGCAAACCAGTGTGGGCGCCTGGAGTGGAGCGTGCTGGACTGGAACGAGCCCGCCATCGGGTTCTACAAATCGTTGGGCGCAGAGGCCCAGGATGAGTGGGTCCGGTATCGGATGGAGGGTGAAACCTTGCTGGGCTTCGCCCACGGCTGAGGCGGAACGGCCTGGCAGCCCAACTCGCTGTGACAATCGGCGTCACGGGGATTATGCTCTGTAGGCATGTCCCCACGTTTCAATATGTGAGCGCCGAATATGAAAATCGATGACATGGACGCCTTCGTGGCGGTCATCCGTTGCCAGTCGACCAACCTTGCCGCCGAGGCCCTGCAACTGACCCAGCCGGCCATCACGCGCCGGGTGCAGAACTTCGAGCAAGACCTGGGCGCCACCCTCCTCGACCGCAACACCAAACCGCTCAGACCGACACCCATGGGACTGCGGGTATACGAGCAGTGCAAGGCCATCCTGCGCGAGATCGACTCGCTGCGCGAATTGGTGGCCAACGACGGTGCACCGTCCGGCACCCTGCGACTTGGCGTGCCACAGACACTGGGCGATGTGATATTGCTCGATGCCCTGGCGCAGTTGCGCGAAACCTATCCGCAACTGCGTACCCAAGTCACCAGCGGTTGGGGCAGCAGCCTGATCGCCCGTATGGAAAATGGCGAACTCGACGCCGCTGCGGCGCTGTTCCCGCCGGGCAAGATTTTCCCGGAGGGCATCGCCAGCCAGTCGGTTGCACGAATGCCGTTGCGAGTAGTGGCTGCCAAGGGGAGTGCCAGCAAACGTAGCTTCAAGCTCAAGGACTGCTACACCCGCGGCTGGGTACTCAACCCCGATGGTTGCGGCTTTCGCGCCGGGTTGCAGCGGGCACTGAGCGAACAGGGCCTGAGCCTGACGATCAACCTGGAGACCTTCGGTACCGAGTTGCAACTGGGCCTGGTCGCCACAGGCCAAGGACTGGGCCTTGTGCCAGAACCGCTGCTGGAGGGCAGCCGCCATCGCGATGCACTGGAGGTGGTCAATGTGTCCGACTTCAAGCCGCAGGTCGACTTGTGGTTGTTCCACCCCCGATACCTGGGGAATCTGCAAGAGCCGGTTGAGTTGTTCGGGGAAATCGCGGGCAATCGATTGAAAGCGGAGTGAGCTCGCACGCTCCTATCGCCGGCCCTTGTGAGAGTGGGCTTGCGAGGGGCGAGCCGATCCGCGCCGGCACCATCGCTAAATGCACATACCGCATAAATAAGAAATTATTTTATTCTCAAAACAAATAATTAGCATAGAACCAAAAAGACTTTTACAGCATCCGCTCCTACGAATACGTTCTTTGAAACCTAACGTGTTCCAGGGATGGATGAATGCCCCATGAGTCACCCCCGTCCACGCCCCGCAAGACGATATGGTGCTCGGCCAGACCGTGCGCACTGCGCTGGCGGAGGTGGCCGCAAGAGCCAGTCGGTGATCACCGGCCAATTGCAACTGGACGAGCCGGCCGATGCGATGGGGCCTGATCGCTCGGCCCAGCCTCAAGGTCACCGCCCGGAGCCACTTCCTGTCGGACATCCGCTCTATCGCCATCGGCGGGTGTACCTGTCGCCTCACGCCTCGGTGATTTTCGAAGAAGGCTACCTCGCCCTGCAGGACGCCTTCCTCGACAACTGTGCCCGTTCCCCCAAGCAAGCCCCGCTGCGCGGGTGGACACCCAGCGCGGCTACCGTTCCTGACTTCTGGAGAGCATCATGAGTTCATTGTCTGCGGTATCCCCCAACGAAAGCGGCGTGCGCCAGCGGGTCGGCGCCGAAGAATGGGAGGTGCGAGTCAAGCTCGCCGCGGCCTACCGGCTGGCGGCACTGTTCCGCTGGACCGACCATATCTACACACATTTTTCGGCCCGCGTGCCTGGGCCGGATGAACACTTCCTGATCAACGCGTTTGGCCTGTTGTTCGACGAAATCACCGCCTCGAACCTGGTGAAGGTGGATGTCGACGGCACGATCATCGACGACCCACTGGGCCTGGGCATCAACCAGGCCGGCTACGTGATTCACAGCGCTATCCATCGTGCCCGCCCCGACCTCAAGGCGGTGCTGCATACCCATACCCGTGACGGTGCCGCCGTGTCGGCCCAGCGCAAGGGTCTGCTGCCGATCTCGCAACATGCCCTGGCTTACTACAGCCGGGTGGCCTACCACGACTATGAAGGCGTCGCGCTGGACCTTGACGAGCAACAACGACTGGTGGCCAACCTGGGCACCGGCAATATCCTGATTCTGCGCAATCACGGCCTGCTGACGGGCGGCATCAGTGTCGAGCATGCCTTTCGCGAACTGCATGGGCTGGAGCGCGCCTGCAACATCCAAGTGGCGGCGCAAGTTGGCGGCCATGATCAGTTGTTGCATGCATCGCCGGCAGCGATCGCCAAGGTCCATGAGCAATCCAAGCGGTTTTCCGATGGGCAGGGTGAGGGCATCAAGCGGCACTGGGATGCACTGATTCGGCAACTGGACCGGGAGGGGCTTGATTACCAGCGCTGATTGGATCGGCCTCATCGACTGCACGTCGGCGGCGTTCTGGATCGGCACCCAAGCCCATCGCAAAAAATTACAATAATGCATTTATATCTATATTTTTTATGAATCATAAACATAATTAGAATAGAACCACAAAGCCTTTCACAACCTCACCCCACAACCGCTAAGTTCACTGCAGACCGACCCCTTTCCTGGCGGAGGCCGACAACCACCCACTTCCCGGCCGCCTGGCTCGCCTCGACCGGACAGACGCGGCGGCCTGAGCCCACCACGACAGAGAGTTCTGATTCATGAGTCTCGAATTCATCGGCCTCATCGGCCCCCAGGAAGGCAGCGAATCGCAGGCGCCGCGTGGCCCGCTGGTCGACCTCGAATTCATCAGGGCCTTTTCCCACGCCCAGGAATACGGCGGTTTCGACAAAGCGTTGCTGGCAGTCAACACCAGCGAGCCGGACTCGCTGATTCTGGCCAGCTATGTGGCGGCGCTAACCGAGCGCATCGGCCTGCTGGTGGCGCACCGCCCCGGGTTCCAAGCGCCGACGTTCGCCGCTCGACAGCTCGCCACCCTCGACCAGCTCAGCCGTGGCCGCGCCTCGATCAACATCATCACCGGCGGCGATAGCGGTGATCTGCAACGCGACGGCGACTTCCTCGACAAGGATGCACGTTACGCCCGCACCGACGAGTACCTGGAGGTGATGCGCAAGACCTGGACCCGCACCGAACCTTTCGACCACCACGGTGAACACTACCGGGTCGAGGACAACTTGACCCTGGTCAAGCCGGTGGCCAAGCTGCCTGTCTACTTCTCCGGTGCCTCTGACGCGGCGGTGGAGGTGGCGGCCAAGCATGCCGATGTCTACATGATGTGGGGCGAACCGCTGGAGCAAGTACGCGAGCGCATCGGCAAGGTGCGCAAGGCCGCGGCACGCTATGGCCGCGAACAGAAGATCCGCTTCAGCCTGTCGCTACGGCCGATCCTTGGTGCCACCGAGGCAGAGGCCTGGGCACGGGCCGAACGCATCCTCGCCGACGCTCAGCACCGCATCGGCTTGCGCCAGGGCAACCGCCGCGATAAAAACGTCGGCAAGAGCAACGTCGGCTCGGAGCGCCTGGTGCAATTGGCCAGCCAACGCAAGGTTCACGACACCCGCTTGTGGACCGAGATCGCTGCGCTGGGCGGCGGAGCTGGCAACTCCACCTCGCTGGTTGGCACTGCCGATCAGGTCGCCGAGGCAGCACTGGCCTACTACGAGCTGGGTGTTACCACCTTCCTGTTCCGTGGCTTCGATCAGCTTCGCGATGCCGTAGAGTACGGCCAAGCGCTGATTCCACGCATCAAGTCGCGGGTGCAGAGACAACCGCCCGAGGGCCAGGCGCTGCAAGCTTGAGCTGACCTAAATCCACTGCGCTTGTGGCAAGATCAGTCTCCCTCGACTGCGAGCCATTCCATGCTCATCGACGAAGAACTGACCCTCAAGAAGCTCGAGACTTTTCTCGCCTTCATGCGCAGCGGCAACCTCGGCCGTGCCGCCGCTGAGTTGTCGACCAGCGCGGTGAGCGTGCACCGGGCGATCCACTCCCTGGAAAGCGCCCTGCGCTGCCCGCTGTTCAAGCACGAAGGCCGTCAGCTGATTCCGCTGGAAAGCGCCTATGTGCTGGAGAAGAAAGCCCGCCAGCTGATTCAGGATGCTGAGCAAATGGTGCGGCAGACCCGGGAAGCGGCAGGCTTCTATGCCGAGCGCTTTCGGCTGGGTGCGCTGTACTCGCTGACGGTCAAGACCGTGCCCAAGCTGGTGATGGGCCTGAAGCTGCGGCGCAGCGAACTGAATATCGACCTGACCCTTGGCTCGAACATCGACCTGCTACAGCGCCTGAAAAACCACGAACTGGATGCGATTCTGGTGTCGCTGGACGACAGCGTCGATGACCCGACCTGCGAACAGTTGCCGCTGTTCTCGGACGATATCTTCCTTGCCGTGCCCACCGATTCGTCGTTTGCGGCACAGGCCGAGGTGGACTTGGCGGACCTGGCCGATTCTACCTTCATAACCCTGACCCAGGGCTTCGCCACCCACCGTGATGGCGCGCGGGTGTTCCAACAGGCCGGCTTCGAGCCAAAGGTAGCGATGCAGGTGAACGATATCTTCACACTGCTGAGCATGGTCAGCTCGGGCGTGGGTTATGCCCTGCTACCGGGGCGCATCGCCGCAGTGTACGAGAACCGCGTGCGGCTGCTACCGCTGCAACCGCGCTACCGCTTGCAACAGCACATTGGCGTGGTGTTTCTCAAGGCCCGGGAGCGAGAGCCGAACCTGTTGGCGTTGTTGGCTGAATGCCGGATGTATAGCCGGGAAAACTGAGCGAGTTTCATTGCCGTCAAGCCGACGCCTACCGATTGAACCTGCAGGCGCCGGCTTGCTGGCGATAGGCTGCACCGCAACGCAGACGCCTAGCCCACCAGCCCACGCACACAGAAGTACAGTATCGAAGGTCCCATCAAACACCCCAGCCCGGTATGGAAGGTCGCCGTCAGAGCGCCATAGGGCACCAACCGTCGATCCGTCGCCGCAAGGCCCGCTGTTACACCCGAGACTGTTCCCGCCAGCCCGCCGAACACCATGGCCGAACGTGGGTTGTCCAGGGCCAGCAAGCGCGCAGAGACCGGAGTGAACACCATTACCAAGATCGCCTTGATCAAACCGGTGGCAATCGACAGCGCGACCACGTCCGAACTCGCCCCCAGCGCGGCGCCAGTGACCGGCCCGACGATATAGGTCACTGCGCCGGCTCCGATGGTGGTCATGCTCACCGCATCGCGATAACCGAAGGCATAAGCAACCGCCGCCCCGACCATGAACGGCAGCACCGTTCCCAGCAGCAGCGATACTGCACCGATCATCCCCGCCTTGCGTGCTTCGGTGGCCTGCACCTCGAACGCTGTGGCGACAATCGCGAAGTCACGCAGCATGGCCCCTCCCATCAGGCCGATGCCCGAGAACAGCGCCATATCGGCCAAGCCTTTCTGCCCGCCGGTCACGGTGCCGCCGACCCAGGCCAGTGCCAGGCCAATGACGATGGCGATGGCCGATCCGTGCACCCGGCCGAAGGTCAGGTATTTCGACAGCAGTACCGACAACCACATGATCCCACCCACCACCGCGAACGCGGTGATCAGGCCGTTGTGCTCCAGGGCATTGTCAATGATCGGCCACATGATCAACGACCTCCCGCAGGGACGACCTGCGTCTGGGTTGCGGGGTCCGCATTCAGCGCGGGCAAGGGTTCGCCGCGATGGCTGCGGCTGATCAGGGCGATCGTCAAGCCGCAAACCAGCACGGCACCGACCGCCGCCAGCAGTGCGGCAGGCCCACCATGCAGGGCCGTGACCACGTTCTGTTGGGCCGCCATGGCCACCACCACCGGGATATACATCGCGCCCCAGAACCCAACGCCGAATTCGCATTCCTTGCTCATGCCGCCGTGGCGGTGCATGTACAGCCTCGCGCAGATCAGCAGGATCATGGCGATGCCAACCCCGCCCACATTGGATTTGACCCCAAGCAGCACGCCCAGGAAGTCGCCGACGATAACGCCGGCCAGCGTGCATACCGCCAGCAGAGCCACACCATAGATAATCATTGTCGTTGTCCTCAGCTTGTGTCGAAGTTGCTTGTTGTTGTTCTTCGATAACGCTTTTGTTGCGCTGCCCGTGCCAGCCTCATCGCCGGCAAGCCGACGGCTACCGCGGCTGAAGGAGACAGCTAGCCCAGGGACATCATCGGTCGTTGGCCACCTCCTGACGCAACAAGACGTCCATGGTATCGGGCCGGGTCGACTCGACTGCCAGCACCCTGCCCTGTTCGAATACAGGACGCGCCAGGCCGCTTAATACGCTGCCTGGCGGCAGTTCCAGGTGCAGGCGCACACCGCGCTCATATGCGTTGCGCAACGTAGCACGCCAGTTCACCAGCCGCGCCATGTTGCCTGCCAGGTCGTCGCGCAGGCGCTCTGGGTCGAAGATCGGCCGGCCGCTGGTGCTGCTCAGGTAGGTGATACGTGGACGGCGCAATGGCACATCGGCAAAGGCTTCGGCCAACGTCCGCGCGGGTTCGTCGAGCAAGGCGCAATGGGACGGCACGCTGACAGCCAGGCGACGAGCGACGCCCTGGCCTTGGCGGCGAACGCGAGCGGCGACTTCATCCAGCGCAGTGTCTCGGCCGGCGATGACGATCTGGTTGTCGCTGTTGAGGTTGGCCAGAAACACCTCGCCCCCCACCTGCGCCAGCAGACGCTCGACACAGGCCAGGTCCAGGCCACTGATGGCGATCATGCCGTACCCTTGCGGATAGGCGCGTTGCATCAACTCGCCACGCAGGCTTACCAAGCGCACGGCATCACGCCAATCCAGCGCGTCGGCGGTCACTGCGGCGGGATAGGCCCCGATCGACAGCCCCGCCACGTAATCCGGGGCTGGGCCGCGCTGCATCAGCCAACGTGCCCACGCGACGCCGACCAGCAGCAGGCACAACTGCACGGCACGGGTGGAGTGCAGGGCTGCTTCACTGTCCAGGTCCAGCACCTGTTCGCCCAAGGTATCGCTGGCCTCTTCGAGCAGCCGCCCGGAACCCTCGGGCAAACGATGCAGCATGCCTGGCTGCTGAACGCCCTGGCCGGGAAATGCGAACAGACTGCTCACGCCGCACACTCCAAGGCGTTCCAGGGGTCTGTCACCAGGCGGGCGCCATTGGCCGACTTGAGCAGAACCCGCCGTGCCATCCCCGCCCAGTCGCGCAGGGCGATGGCGCCATTTGGGGTGTCCAGTTGCAGGTCGATACGGCAGGGAGCGCAGTCCAGAATGGCCAGCAGTTCCCGCGCCTTTGCCCGTGCTACCGGCTGCGGTGTGCGCAGCAGCAGATCCAGATCGCTGGCCAGGTGCAGCACATTGCGAGCGGTGGCGATCTGGTACCCCACGCTTCCGGTCGGCCCCCATTCCAAGCCTGTGCTATCGAGCACCGGAGCCACCGAAGCCAGGGCCTGCAGTGCCGGCCAGGGGCTATCGCCCTGCCAGCGCAGCGCTTGCGGGCTCAACCGCCGCTGGACTTTGGCCAGAGGCATCTGCACGCCCAGGCGCTGCTCGCGTCCGTGCCCACGAAGCCCCACCGCCACCCAGCCGGGTGGACTGCAGGCCCGACGGACCACCACGGGCTCGCCACCTGCCAATACCTGATGCGCCCAGGCCGGCGCTGCATCAGGCAGGTTCTGCGGGGTCATGCCCCAGAGCAGGTCGTGGGGGTATGGGACGCCCATCTCAGGCCTCCTGCCACTGGCGACGCAACTGTTCGCGAACTTCGCGCGAAGCACGGCGGTTTTCACCCAGCAGGCGTGATGCAAGCGACGTGGAGCTGCCAATATCGCGCACGGCATCAGCCAGGCAGGCGCGCACCTGAGCCAGGTCCCTGACGCTCGGGGTCCGGGCGTTGTCGACCGACAGCCGCCGCCACAACAAGCCAAGCGACCCATAGCTGGCCAGGTCGTAGGCCATTGGCGGAACTTCGGCGGCCAGCACCTCCAGTGCCTCGACGCTGCGCAGGGTGATGCGCGCCGCGGCGGCCTTGCCCATGGCATGAACCATGACGCCGTCATCCTCCAGAGCAATCAGGCGCTGCGCCTGGTAGCCGTGGGCCAGGAACGCGCCAGACATGGCCTTGCCGACCAGCAGGCCTATCACCGGGTGGCCGGCCAGGCGCGCCTGGGCATAGGCGTGCACCGCGGCGGCCAAGGCCTGATGTATGCCCAACGCCTCCTCCCGTCGGCCGTAGGCCTGGCTCGGTACGTCAATGACGGCGACGATGGCACGTTTTTCACCCGAGCGATCGGCTTCCACAGCTTCGCTCACCGCCTTGGCCAAGCCCCAGCCTTCGAGTAGCCCAACCTCCCCCGAGCGCGCGCGGGGAAAGGGGTTGCTGGCATCTGGCACCACCGCGATGAAGCGCGCCAGACGATTATCCAGCTCACCATCGATCACCTGTATCGACGCCGGGTAACCAGGCAGAGCCTCACCTCCGGCCAGGCCGGGCAGCCAGTTCAAGGCACGGTTCATGAGATTGCTCCTTGATAGAGAGTTCGCACGGCAGCGGCGTCCAATTGCGGGCAGTCATCACCGAGGCTTGCCAGGCGATCGAGGAACCAGGCATGGCGAGCGACCCGATTGGCAGAGGGACTGTCGAGCAACTGCACCAGTCGCTGGCGGATACGGTCGACATCATCGGCAACGTAGGCGTCGACCAACCCGCAAGCATGACGCTGTTCACCGCCGGTCAGGCTCCAGATGAAAGGACGGTCCTTGGCGTCGTATTCCTCGATACCGGCTTCCTGTTCGATTACTTGGGGGCCGTTGAGCCCCAACCGGGCCTCGCGGGTGACCAGCAAGTGGCTGCACAAGCCAGCGGCGATGGACATGCCGCCGAAACAGCCGACCGAGCCTGCGATCAGGCCTACCACAGGTTGATGGGCGCGCAACTCGACGATGGCGGACTGAATCTCGGCAATGGCAGCAAGGCCCAGGTTGGCTTCCTGTAGGCGCACACCACCGGTTTCCAGCAACAACACCGCGCACGTGGGAATACCCTTGCGGTTATCCTCGATGGCCAACTCCAGCGCCCCAGCGATCTTGGCACCTCCTACTTCGCCCATGCTGCCACCCTGGAAGCCGCCCTCGATGGCCGCGATCACTGCACGTGTGCCTTTCAAACGGCCTTTGCCGATCACCACGCCATCGTCGGCCTGGGGCACGATGCCCTGACGCGGTAGCCAAGGCGACATGAGTCGGTCGAACGGGCCAAGCAGTTCGCGAAAGGTGCCAGGATCGAACAAGGCGCGGGCGCGTTGGCGTGCGCCGAGTTCGACGAAGCTGCGGCTGCGCAGCAGGCGGTCGATGTCAGTCATGGGCAATCTCCTCGAAACCTTGCTCCAGGCGCAGTCGCACCACTCCTGGAGTGGCGCCGAAATCGTGGATGTCGATCTTCACCGCCGGCAATGTGCGGCCTTCGAACAAGCGCTGAAACAGTTGCGTCCAGCGGGCGTCGCTGCCGTCGACCGAAGTTACCACCTGAATATCGAGGCGGCCGGCGGTGCCGGGCTCGATCAGTACCTCCAGGTCCCCGGAGCTGACGCACCCCACCAGGGTGCGGCCACGCCCCGGTCCGGCGGCGGGAAATTGAAACGTAAGGGTTTGCATGTCACAGGCTCCCGGCAAAGTCGAGGAACAGGCAAGCGGCCAACAAGTCGGCGGCACCGCCCGGTGAGGCATTCAGTTGCAGCAGTTGCATCTCCAGCTGACGCAGTTGCCGGCGCCCGCCGAGGGTGGCGCTGCCCCCAGCATCGAGCACGGCGCGGGCACCCTGCTGGACCGCGGCCAGACCCTGTGGCCCAGCGCGCCAGAGGACGCAGGTATCGCTCAGTGCGGCCATGATCGCCAGCAAGGCGTCCAGACGGGCATGGGTTTCGCTGGCTCCGGCGGCGCGGCTTCGCAGCAGTTGCGGCAGGCCATGCTCGATGACGGCTGGGAAGCCTTGCTGAGCTTGCTCACGCGCCCCACTGGCGCCGTAGCGACGGCGTACCTGGTTGCCGTGGCTGTCCGGGGCGATGGCGGCCGGGTCGTCGAGCAGCGCAATACGCCCTGCGCGGGCGGCCACTACCTGGGCGCCTGCGCCAGGGTCCAGGGCGCAGGCCGCAACCAGCAGGCCAAGCGCCCAGATTGCGCCTCGATGGGTATTCACCCCGGCCGTGACACTCAGCATGGCGGCTTCGCCTTCACGGCCGATGCGACCGAGCGCGCCGCGCAGTGGCTGGTCGATATACCCATGATCCTGGGCAGCCTCGGCCATCTGTCGCAGACAAGGCCACAGCGCCATTGCCGAAGCATGCATCAAGCTCAGGGTCATGTCGTTGTGAGCGCCGCTGCTGCGGCGGTCCACCAACCCAGGCTTGGGCGACAGGTCGGCCTCGTCGATCAAGGCAGCCACAGCGAGGTCGGCGAGGTGCTCGGGCAAGGTGATGGCCGATGACCGTTCGGGCCTCATCGCGGGCAAGCTCGCTCCTGCAGGAGGCTCAAGGCTCAGGGGGCGGCGCGATGGCCAATCCGATTGGGGATTCAAGGTTTCCATCACCAACTCCTGAAACGCGCAGGCGGGTTGTACAAACCTCCGGACCACTCCACCAGATCGGCGATGCTGCGCGCGGCGAGCAGTTCGCGGCCGGCGTCGGTGCGTCGAATGCCCAGGTCTTCGGGCAAAGCCACCAGGCCTTGCTGGCGCAGCCGCAGGGTGACTTTCGGGTCGTGACGCAGGCCGATGGCGGTAACCCCGGCCACGGCGGCGATCATCTGCTGACGTTGTTCAAGGCTGCGTGCCTTGTACAGGTAGGCGATGCCCTCTTCGGTCAACAGGTGGGTGACGTCGTCGCCGTAGATCATTACGGGGGCCAGGGGCATGCCGGTTTTCTTCGCGACCTCGACCGCGTCGAGCGTCTCGACGAAGGTGGGTTTACCGCCCTCCTGATAGGTCTCGACCATCTGCACCACCAGTTTGCGACCACGCTCGAGCAGGGTTTGCGGCACGGTCATGTCAAGCCAGGCCGGAGTAGCATGGCGCCGTCCCCTGGGGTCGTGCCCCATGTTCGGCGCACCGCCGAAACCTGCCAGGCGGCCACGGGTGACGGTCGAGGAATGGCCATCGCCATCGACCTGCAAGGTGGCGCCGATGAACAGGTCCACTGCGTATTGCCCTGCCAGCTGGCACATCATGCGATTGGAACGCAGCGAGCCATCGCGGCCGGTGAAGAACACGTCAGGGCGCTGAGCGATGTAGTCCTCCATGCCCAGCTCGGTACCGAAGCAGTGCACGCTTTCGACCCAGCCGGTCTCGATGGCCGGGATCAGGGTTGGGTGCGGGTTGAGGGTCCAGTTGCGGCAGATCTTGCCTTTGAGGCCCAGGGACTCGCCGTAGGTTGGCAGGATCAGTTCGATCGCGGCGGTATTGAAGCCAATGCCATGGTTGAGCGACTGGACCTGGTGCTTTTCGTAGATGCCACGGACGGCCATCATCGCCATCAGCACATGCACCGGCTTGATGTGACGCGGGTCGCGGGTGAACAGCGGCTCGATATAGAACGGCTTGTCGGCAACGACCACGAAATCGACCCAGGAAGCCGGAATGTCCACCCGTGGCAGGTCATCGGTACGCTCGACCAATTGGTTGACCTGGGCGATGACGATGCCATCGCTGAAGGCTGCCGGTTCCACCAAGGCCGGGGTGTCCTCGGTGCTGGGGCCGGTATACAGGTTGCCGTCGCGGTCGGCCATGAAACCTGCGACCAGGGTGACGTTGGGGATCAGGTCGACCAGCAGCCGCGAATACAGTTCGATGTAGGTGTGAATGGCGCCGACTTCCAGCAGGCCGTCTTCCAGCAGCTGGCCGATGCGCAGGCTCTGCGGGCCGGCGAAGGAGAAGTCGAGCTTGCGGGCGATGCCGCGTTCGAACAGGTCAAGGTGCTCGGCACGGCTCACGCTGGGCATGATCATGTGCAGGTCATGCAGATGCTCGGGGTCGGCCTTGGCCAGGGCGCGCGAGAGAAAGTCGGCCTGCTTCTGGTTGTTGCCTTCGAGCACGACCCGGTCGCCGGGAGCGATCAGCAACTCCAGGGCCTCGACGATCCGCTCGGTGGGCAGCACCACACTGTCGGCGAGGTGCCGGACCCGATCGAGACGACGCTGCTTCTCGGCGCGCCGCCTCGACCATTGCGGCGGTGGATTCGTTGTTATGGTCATGGGTGACTCCACGGTTCGCTGTCGTGGAGGCACATTAGGGCGGTACTGTCGGCTCGATCAATCAAGCTGGGTGCGTGATCGTTACGCTCAGGTTAACGATGGCGGGGCATTGAGCACCGTGACGACTGCAGGGGGATCAGCACGGCTTCGTCCACGCCAGTCCGGCTGACGCAACAGGCGAATCGGTACCTTGCGCAGCGCCTGCGCGACGGGCACGAAGCTGTCCGGTTGGTACAGGTATCTCGCCTTCGTCCTGCGGCGGCGAGCTTTCCCAGGCGAGGTTGTCGCCATCCCAGCCGTACAGGGTGTAACCGCAACCCAGTTCGCGCTGGCGCTTGGCGCGTTGCATCTGGTTCCAGCC
>NZ_AUEC01000041.1 GCF_000425785.1 Pseudomonas taiwanensis DSM 21245 | reverse complement strand
ATCAACTACCGCGGCAACACCAAGACCGAAGACGAAGTGCTGCGTCGCGAGATGCGCCAAATGGAAGGTGGCTGGGCGTCGACCTACCTGATCGACCAGTCCAAGACCCGCCTGGAACGTCTGGGCTTCTTCAAGGAAGTCAACGTCGAGACCCCACCGGTGCCGGGCACCGATGACCAGGTCGACGTCAACTACAGCGTCGAGGAACAGGCCTCCGGCTCGATCACCGCCAGCGTTGGTTTTGCCCAGAGCGCCGGCCTGATCCTGGGAGGCTCGATCAGCCAGACCAACTTCCTGGGTACCGGTAACAAGGTGTCCATCGGCCTGACCCGTTCGGAATACCAGACCAAGTACAACTTCGCCTTCACCGACCCCTATTTCACCAAGGACGGTGTCAGCCTGGGTTACAACGTCTTCTACAGCACCACCGACTACAGCGATTACTACGACGATGGCGTGTCGTACTACGCCATCAACAGCTATGGTGCTGGCGTCAGTTTCGGCTACCCGATCAATGAGACATCACGCCTGACCTTCGGCCTGACCCTGCAACACGACGATATCAACCCAGGCACCTACAGCGCCGACGAGATCTACGACTTCATCCAGCGCGAAGGCGACAGTTTCAATAACCTCAAGGCATCGGTCGGCTGGTCCGAGTCGACCCTGAACAAAGGCGTGCTGGCGACTCGCGGTCACTCCCAGGGGCTGACGTTCATGGCCACCACCCCCGGCAGCGACCTGTCGTTCTACAAACTCGAATACGACGGTCAGACTTACCTGCCCATGACCCAGAGCACATCGCTTCGCCTGCACACCAACCTGGGCTACGGCAACGGCTACGGCTCGACCGACAGCCTGCCCTTCTATGAGAATTACACCGCCGGAGGCCTGAATTCGGTACGCGGATTCAAGAGCGGCACCCTCGGCCCGCGCAACACGCCCGCGACCGGCAACTACGCCAGCGCCGGTCAGGCGTACTACTCCGACCGCGACACCGATGCCCTGGGCGGCAACATCCTCATTACCGGAGGCGCCGAAGTGCTCTTTCCCCTGCCCTTCGTCAAGGACCAGCGGCAGTTGCGCAGCTCGGTGTTCGTCGATGCAGGCAACGTGTTTGCCGACACCTGTTATCTGTCAACCACCCAGGGCTGCGGGGGCGTGAGTCTCGATCAGATGGCGCTGTCGGTGGGGCTGGGCTTCACTTGGTATAGCCCCCTGGGCCCGCTGAGCTTCAGCCTGGCCGCACCGATCAAGAAGCCAGAGGGGGCGCAAACCGAAATGTTCCAATTCTCCTTGGGGCAGACATTCTGATGATTACTCGGTTTTACCCCCGCTTAACCCAAGTTGACAGTGACCTTGCCTATGCTGGAAACCCTTCACGCCAAGCAGGTCAACCCATGACTCCATTCAACGTCTGCGCGCTGGCCACAGCGCTGCACAGCGAAGCGCCAATCGCCGTGCTCGACCTGGTGCAACGGCGACTGGCCGAGATGGTCGGGCCGCACTACACGGTGGTGCTGTGTGGCAGCGGTGAAGGTGGGGGAATCAGCCACTACCATCTGGCCATCCAGCACGGTCGCAGCGGCGTTTCACTGG
This sequence comes from Pseudomonas taiwanensis DSM 21245, assembly GCF_000425785.1. Classification (GTDB taxonomy): domain Bacteria; phylum Pseudomonadota; class Gammaproteobacteria; order Pseudomonadales; family Pseudomonadaceae; genus Aquipseudomonas; species Aquipseudomonas taiwanensis. Next base: position 44,090 of record NZ_AUEC01000041.1, on the reverse strand, counting down.
AGCACAGCGGCGTCGTCGAACCTGGTTTCATCGAGCAACTGCTGACGCTGGGCCAGCGAACCCGCGCGATGATCGAGTCCCCCGCATTCGAACGCATGCTCAGTGACGACCCGGCGCGGCCACTGACCTGGATCAGCGACGACGCCTGAGCGCATGTCTTCCCTCCGGCAACCTTAAATCGCCTGTAGCCGCTGCGAACCTCGCAATCTGGCGTGCCAGCCCTGCAGCGACACTGCCAAGGCTGCCAACCCAGCCGGTATCAGCAAGGCGGCGAAGACCTGGCTGAAGCTCCAACCCATGGCCAACATCTGCGCACCGGCGAAGGCGCTGAGAATCGCCCCCAACCGGCCGATACCACTCATCCAGCTGGCCCCAGTGGCCCGCGCCTCGGTCGGGTAGAAGCCCGCGGCCAACGCATTCATGCCTACACTGGCGCCGTTCAGGCCAAAGCCCACGGCCCAGGCAATGGCGCACAGCCAGGCGAAATGCCCGGCCACCTGGCCGATGGCGAAGATCACCGCGCCGCTGAACAGGAACGTCAGCATCAGCACTCGCTGCGGATGCCAGCGATCCATCGCCCAGCCCACCGTGATGGCGCCCAGCGGGCCGCCGATCTGGAAGCAAGCGGTGACGATGGCCGCTTCGGACACCGAAAAACCCCCTCCCTCCTTCACCAGCGTCGGCAACCAACCGCTGAACAGATAGACCAGAAACAGAGCCAGCACGTAACCCACCCACAGCATCATCGTACCGAAGCGGTAGCGAGAGGACAGGATGGTGCCTATGGCCCCACCCTTGACGGATGCGCATGCGGGCAGTACGAAGCCGCTGTCGGGGCCGCAGTGTCCAGGTGCCAGGCGCCTGACAATGGCGCGGATTCGTTGTGGGTCGCCCCCTTTGCTGACCAGGAAGGTCACGGATTCCGGAAGACGCAGCCACAGCAAAGGCAGCACCAGCAGCGGTAACACGCCGCCCAGCGCCAGTACGCTGCGCCAGCCTAGATTGGGAATCATCCAGGCACTGACGAAGCCGCCCATGGCCGCACCGAGAGAGAAGCCGCAGAATGCCAGGGTAATCAGCAACGAGCGACTGCGCGCCGGTGCGTACTCGCTGACCAATGTGCTGGCATTGGGCATCGCCGCGCCTAGGCCCAGGCCAGTCAGGAAACGCAGGGCTACCAGGGTTTCCAAGTTGGGGGAAAAGGCCGAGGCAAGGGTCCACAGGCCAAAGAGCAGGACACTGCCCAAGAGCACAGCCTTGCGCCCGTAACGGTCGGCCAGCGGGCCGGCCACCAGAGCGCCAAGGGCCAGGCCGATCAGTGCTGCGCTGAGCACCGGGCCGAGGGCTTGAGGGCCCAGCTGCCATTCGCTTTTCAGTTGCGGGGCGATGAAGCCGATTATGGCGACGTCCAGTCCGTCCAGAGCGATGATCAGGAAGCCGAGGAAGACCACCCATTTCTGGTAGCGGCCGATGGGTTGCTGGTCGATCAACTGGCGAATATCGATAGGGTCGGGAGTTCTCATTGCCTTACCTCTTTTTGTTGTTATCGAGGGCATTGGGCCGTAGGTTTTTTTCGGCGGCGCCAGGCCGGTTCCTACAGGCGACTTGCCAGGGCCTTGAATTGCACGGGCTTGATGATTCGCGTCTCCTGGGCCATCACGAGGTCGCGGGTGGCATGCAGATACGCGGCGAAGTCCGGATCGGCGTCGCGGGCCGCGCTGCGGCGTTCGAGGTCATCGAGGCTGTCGTAGCCCCACAGGTGGACGACCTGGTTCAATGTGCCGATGCTGCTCACATAGAACGCCAGCGGCGGGCCCAGGTGACGCAGCAGAATCGGCATCGCCAACTGGTCGAATGCCGCCAGGAAAGCAGGCATGCACCGAGGCCGGATGGTGTAGATGCGGTGGTCGACAATCGCCTTGTCCATCACGCCACCTCCTGTGCCGGGCCAGCCGCGGCCAGTCCTTGGTCGATACCCGCCAGGTGGCGGCCGGTGATGTAACCAAAGGTCATGATCGGCCCCAGGGTGATGCCAGCGCCGGGGTAGTTGCCGCCCATGATGCTGGCTCGGTCGTTACCCACCGCATACAGCCCGGCTATGGCGCGCTGGTCGGCACCGAGTACTTCGCCGACCACACTGGTGCGCAGGCCATCGAAGGTGCCGAGGTCGCCCATCACCACTTTCACCGCAAAGTAGGGCCCGTCACCGACGGGTGCGACACAAGGATTGGGCTGCTGCTGCGGATCGGCCAAGTAGCGGTTGAAACTGGTGCTGCCCCGGCCGAACTGGCGGTCCTCACCGTGTACGGCGCCAAGGTTGTACTCGCGAACCGTGCGCTCCAACCCCCGTGCATCGATACCAGCCTTGCACGCCAGCTCGGCAAGGCTGTTGCCCTTGAGCAAGTAGCCATTGCGCAACAAGGGGCCCAGCGGCATGGGGGCGGGTTTGGCGTAACCGAGTCCGTACTTGGCCAGCGTACGGCGGTCACAGACCAGCCACATGGCGGTTTCGGTCTGGTCGGCGCATGCCTCGATCAAGGCCGCGCCCACATCGTGGTAGGAATTGGACTCGTTGGTGAAGCGCTGGCCAGAACGCAAGACACCAATCACCCCCGGCTTGTAACGGTCAAGCAGGTGCGGGAAAGCAACATGGCGTCCGGCGCCCATCGGGACTTTCGATACCGGCATCCAGGCAGCCGCTGCTTGCAAGCGCATATCCACCCGGGCGCCCAGCGCCTCGGCCATGCGCGCGCCATCGCCGGTATTGCCCGCTGGCACAGGCGAAAAGTGCTCGCCGCCCCGGCGCACGTGGGGATATGCCTGGCCGATGCGTTGCAGGTCGTGGGAAAAACCGCCACACGCAAGCACCACGCCACGCCGGGCCTCGATGCGCAACTCGCCCGCCCCCTGACGGGCCAAGGCCCCGCTGACCCGCCCGCCTTCGCGCAGCAACTGCCTGGCCGGGGTGCCCGTGAGGATCGGAATACCCAAGTCAAGCGCTGACTTCACCAAACGCGCCGCCAGGGCGTTGCCACTGGTCACCTGGGTGCCACGGCGGTACAGCGCCAGCTCCTTGAGGTGGGTCAACAGCCGTTTGGCCACATAGAAGAACGAGGTCAGCGAACGGGTAACGTTGAAGAAATGCTTGAGGTCGGCGTTCGACGAATTGAACATCATGCCGATGAAGGTAATGGTCTTGAGTGGCGGGCGCAGTCGTGCCATGTCGGCACCCAGCTCGCGGATGTCATAGGGTGCGGCAAGTATCGAGCGGCCCACATCGACTCCGCCTTCGACCAGCGGGTGGTAGTCGGGGTACAACGTCGGGACGAACTTGACCGCGGTCTCGCGTTCGAAAAACTCCACCATTTGCGGTCCGTAACGCAGGAAAGCTTCGACTTCGGCCCGCTCGAAGCAGGCTCCGGCTTCGTTTCGCAGGTAGCTCAGCGCCGCGTCATGACTATCGCGCTTGCCGGTCAATGGGTTGCCCGGTATCCACAGCACCCCGCCGGAAAAGGCCGTGGTGCCACCAAAGCAGTCGTCTTTCTCGATCACCAGTACGTCCAGCCCATGCTGCTTGGCAGTGATGGCCGTGGCCAGGCCGCCAGCACCTGCACCGATGACCAGCACATCACATGTGAGCGTGTTCATGGACGTACCCCCTCGAAGCCTGGGCGCGGGATGAGCGCCATGGGCATGCTCTCCAGCCCGCCGTCAACGGTCAGTTCGGCACCATTGATGTAGTCGGCTCGCGGGCTTGCCAGAAACAGCACGGCTTCGACGATGTCCTGCGGCTCGCCGATGCGTTGGTTGGCGGTCATCGCGCTGCGCTGGCGTTCGATTTGCGGGTCGGCATAGAACGCCGCCGACAGCGGCGTGCGGATCAACCCAGGGCATACGGTGTTGCTGCGCACGCCACACGGTCCCCATTCCACGGCGATCTGCCGCGAGAGCATGCTGACCCCGGCCTTGGCCGCACTGTAGGCACCGCTGTTGGGCTGCGGAAAATGGGCGGCAATCGACGCCACGTGCACGATGCGCCCCTGCCTGCGGGCAAGCATCGCCTGGCCGAAGGCCTGCGCGCACAGCAGATAACCGCTGAGATTCACCGCCAACACCTGGTTCCATTGCTCCAGGGTCAGGGTCTGCAGCGCGCCAGGCCGCAGCACACTGGCGTTGTTGACCAACACATCGCAGCGCCCGTGCAGGGCTTGCACCTGGGCCGCGGCCTGCTCGACGCTGGCCGGGTCGGCAATGTCGCATGCCAAGGCGCTCACTTCACCAACGCTGTGCTCACCCAAGGTGGCGGCCAGCGCCCGGCACTTGTCTCGATCCCGGTCGAGCAGTACCACATGGGCCTGCTGCTCGACCAGGGCGCCAGCCAGCGCCGCACCGATGCCTCCGGCCGCGCCGGTGACCACGCAGACGGCCCCGTCCAGACCCAACCAGTGGGAGGAAATCTTGTTGTTATGCATGCCGCTCTCCAGAGTGTTACTTGATCTGGTCGTCAGCCTAGGGCCGAGGCCCCGCCCGGCAGAATGGACAAAACCTGCAAGCAACCCCACATTCCCGACAATTTCGTCCATGCCCCCTGAAGCTCGCGTGCGGCTGTGGCAGAGTGATCGAGTAACGACCAGAACAATTACAACAACCATGAACAAGATCCCGAATTACGCCCTCTACGGCGAGACCGCACAGCCGGTGTGGCATGAGTCCCTGCATGTGGAGTCGATCTCCAAGCGTTCCGGCGCGCACAACTGGGAAATAGCCGCGCACCGTCACGACGGGCTCCTGCAATTGCTCTACCTGCAAAGCGGCAGTGGCGAGGTGCTGTTCGACAGTGAACTCGTGCAGGTGCACGCGCCGTGCGTGGTCTATGTGCCGGCGCAGGTGGTGCATGGTTTCCATTGGGCCGGCCAGGTCGAGGGCCAGGTCATCACTGCCGCGCAGCATCCCCTGGAGAGCATTGCCCAGCTGCTGGCGCCCACCTTGCTGGCACAGATACGTAAACCGCAGGTGCTCGCCCTGCCGCTATGGCGCGGGGAGGAAGACCCGCTGCTACCGCTGTGCCGGGCCTTGAGCGAGGAGTACCACAACCGCGCCCGCGAACATGTGGCAAGTAGCATGTCATTGCTGTTGGCGTTGCTGATCCAGGCGCTGCGACACGCCCATCACGCACCCGACGAAGCACGCCGCCCACCTTCAAGGCGTAGCCAGCAGTTGACCGGGTTCCGTGAACTGGTGGACATGCATTACCGTGCGCACCCGCCACTGGCCTTCTATGCCGGCGAACTGGGCATGACCCTGGCGACCCTTGGGCGGCTGTGCCAGGAGCACTTGGGCATGACGCCAATGAACGTAGTCAATGCGCGGCTAGTGCTGGAGGCCAAACGTGCATTGAGCCACTCGGACGCCTGCGTGAAGGAGATCGCCCATGAACTGGGCTTCGCCGATGTGGGCTATTTCAGTCGGTTCTTTCGCAAACAGTGCGGAGTGAGCCCGAGTACCTTTCGGGCCAACAAGGCCACGTAATTGCGTCTGTCTCGGGTTTGCGCGCGTGTTTCAAGATGCCAGGGCGTTTGTGGAGGGACAGCTGTTTGGCTGTGAACAGACGGCAAGGGCCGCTGCGCGGCCCTATCGCGACACAAGGCCGCCCCCACACCGATCTGGCTAGGCGTTGGAGACTGTTGGAGACTGCGTTCACACCGCCAGCGCCTGCTGCACCTCGCCAACGGTGCTCGCCAGGCTGTTCAGATGCAGGCTCAGCACACGCTCCACCGGGGCCTGGTCCAGCGGCCAGTGCAAGGCGATGCTGCCCGCCAGCCGCCCATCGGCATGCACTGGCAAGGCAATCGCGCGGATCAGGAACGGCAATCGCACCGGGTACTCCCAGAATCCTTCGGTACGTTGCCCAAAACCGTTATGGGCATCTTCTTCCAGGTTACGCATGACCGCTTCAGCCCCCAGCCGCTCATCGGCCGCCAGGCGCTGGACCTCTTCACGCCCAAGTTCGCCCAGGCATGCCCGACCCATCGCCGAATGGAACAGGCTGGCGTAGTGCCCGACGATCTGGCAGTTGTTCGGGTAACGCTTGCGCAGCACCTGGGGTATCGCGCTTTCCATGACCTCCAGGCGCTGGCCATCGAAACAGGACAGGTCGACCACCAACCCGGTGCGCTCGCTCAGTTCCTGCAACAAGGGCGCCGCACGCTCGACCAACTGGCGCTTGAAACGCAGCTGGCGGTCGCCGAACAGGCGCCGGGCACACAGCCGGTAACGCCGGTCGCTCAGGCCTCGATACACCCATCCCTGCTCCTGCAAGGTCGACAGCATCCGCGACACCGTCGCCTTGGGCAGCGTCGTCAGGTAATGCAGCTCCTCCAGCCCAAGCGCCTGGTGCTCGCCAAGCAATTCGACGATCGCCAGCGCACGCTCCACCGAACGTACGCCACCGGTGTCCGCCGTGCTGCCCATGGGTATGACCTCCCTGTCTGTGCGTGGATGGTCAGAATGCCCAGCAAGATACGGGCCTGCCAAGGGCTGTCACGGTGCCAGCAGTGATGGCGGCGGACACCGTTCGACCCAATGGGTGAGTTGCTCATGGGCGTGGGCCAGTTGCAGCACGGCATGGTCGGCCTGTGCCGGGCCGATGATCTGCAAGCCCATCGGCAAACCTTGGGGATTGAAGCCGACCGGCACGCTGATGCTGGGAAGGCCCGCCAGGGTCGGGCCGATCACCACCTCCATCCACCGGTGATAGGTGTCCATCGTCCGCCCGCCGACCACCTTAGGCCAAGCCTCGCGGGCCTCGAATGGAAACACTTGCGCCGCGGGCAACAGCAAGAAGTCGTAACGTTCGAACAGGCGGCCCATGGCGTGATACCACGCGCTGCGGTCGACCGAAGCCTGGTATATCCGTGCCCCGCTCAAGTGCAGCCCACCCTCCACTTCCCACTGCGCCTCGGGTTTGAGCAGTGCCCGCTTGCCGGGGTCGGCATAGGCAGCGCCGAGGTTGCCGTGCACCAGGAAATGGCGATGGGTGAGCCAGCATTGCCATAAACGTTCCAAGGCGAAGTCCGGTTGGCATGCCTCGACGTGACAACCCAGCTCGGCAAAATCCGCCAATGCCGTTTCGCACAGCCCCATCACCCCGTCCTCCATGGGCAGGTAGCCGTTGTAATCGCCCAGCCAACCCACCCGAACACCCTTGAAGTCGCGCTGCAGACCCTGGGCGAATTCACCAGGCGATGCATTCAACGACAACGGCACTCGAGGGTCGTAACCGGCCTGTACCGACAACAACCGCGCTACGTCCGTTACGCTACGCCCCATCGGCCCTTCGGTCGCCAGTTGCTGCATGAAGACCTCTGGTGCCGGGCCGTGGGGCACGCGGCCTTGGGAGGGGCGCAGGCCATAGACGTTGTTGAACGCTGCCGGGTTGCGCAACGACCCCATCATGTCGCTACCGTCGGCCACCGGCAGCAGGCGCAGGGCCAGCGCCGCCGCTGCCCCGCCACTGCTGCCGCCGGCCACCCGGCTTGGATCGTAGGCGTTGGTGGTGGTGCCAAACAGCGTGTTGTAGGTCTGCGAACCCAGGCCAAACTCCGGCACGTTGCTCTTGCCGAGGATGATCGCCCCGTTGGCCCTTACCCGCGCTACGCTGACCGCATCCTGCTGCGGCACCTGCTCGGCAAACAGCGGTGAGCCCATTGTGGTCCGAAGCCCGGCCGTGGCTGCCAAATCCTTGATCGCCTGGGGCATGCCGTGCATCCAGCCGCGCGACCGGCCGCTGGCCAATTCGCGGTCGCAGGCATCGGCCTCGGCCAGCACTGCCTCAGCCGGGCGCAGCGACACCAGCGCATTCACGTGCGGGTTGAAGCGCTCGATGTGGCCGAGGTAAGCCTGCATCACCTCACGGCACGATACCCGACGCCCATGGATCGCCTGGGACAGGGCTTCGGCATCGAGGGCGACGATAGGGTCGATAGCTAACGGCATCACGGTTTCACTCCAAGGTTGAACGCTGCAGACCTGCCCCCACGCGGTGCTTCCTTCAGGCAATAGGTGCCCAGCAGGGTCAGCAGGCAGGCAAACAGTACGTAGAACGACGGCGCCACGGGGGTACCCAGCACCTTGCTCAGCCAGGTCACGATCAGCGGAGCAAAGCCGCCGAACACCATCACCGCGACGTTATAGGCCAACGACACCCCGGTGGAGCGCACCTCCACCGGAAACTGCTCGGCCAGTGCAGTGGGCGCAGGCCCGAAGAAGCCGCCAATGGCAGAGCACAGCAGCAGTTGCATCAGCAACAGCCGTTCGATCGACGGCGCCGCCGCCACCCACACATACAGCGGGTACACCATCACGAAGAACGCCAAAGTGAAGGCCATCAGCACCGGCCTGCGGCCCAAACGGTCCGACAGCGCACCCGACAACGGAATGACCACGGTCATCAGCCCCACCGCGAGCATCTGCACCAGCAGCACCTGGTCCAGCGGCAGGCCCAAATTCTTGTGAGCGAAGGTCGGCATGTTCACCAGCACCACGTAGAACGACACCGTCGCGCCACTGGCCAGGCCCATGGACACCAACAGGCTGCGACGGTGTTCACGCAGCACCCGCCACAGGCTCGGCGCCTGCCCCTTGGCCTGCTTGCGTGCCTCGATAAACTCCTCCGGCTCCTCCATGTGCTTGCGAATCCACAGCCCCACCGGCCCGATCAGCAAGCCGAGCACGAACGGAATCCGCCAGCCCCAGCTGTCCAGCGCCTCGGGGGTGCAGAGGTGGGTGACCAGCGCCACCATCGCCGCGCCTGAGAACACCGCCATGCATTGCCCTACCAGCTGCCACGAGCCGTACAGGCCCTTGCGATGGGCGGGGGCACTCTCGACCAGGAACGCTGTGGCGCTGGCGTATTCACCCCCAGTAGCGAAGCCCTGGAGCATCCGCGCCACCACGATCAGCAGCGGCGCACCCATGCCGATGGCGAGGTAGTTGGGGGCAAAGGCGATCATGGCGATGGATACCGTCATCAGGCGGATGATCAACTGCATCGCCGCCTTGCGCCCCTTGCGGTCAGAGTAGATCCCCAACAGCACGCCACCGACAGGGCGCATGAAAAAGCCTACGCCGAAGGTGGCCAGGGCCATCAGCAACGAGGCGTATTCGTCGTCGGAAGGAAAGAACTGCCGGGCGATGATGCTCGCCAGAAAGCCGTAAACGATAAAGTCATACCACTCCAGCGCGTTACCGATGACAGCCGCGACCACCTGCCGGGTACGCGACGCGCCTGTGTTGGAAATCTGCATGGGAACACTCCATCCATCTGTTGGCCAGAAACGGTTCAGAACAGCCCGGACGCACGCGCCCAGGTTCCAGCGGCAGTCGTCAATGAAGTGGTCAGGCAGGCTCGAGCCAGCGCTCGACAAGCGCGCCCCAGTAGGCTGCGCCAGTCAGCAGGATGTCGTCGTTGAAGTCGTAGGCCGGGTTGTGCACCATCGGCCGCTGCAGGCCATTGCCGATGAACAGGTACGCGCCCGGGCAGCGCTGCAGCATCCAGGCGAAGTCCTCGCTGCCCATCAGCTTGCGGGTGTTGCCATCGACCGCCTCGGCGCCGAGCAGCTCCACCCCTACCTGCTGGGCGAAGGCGTTTTCCGCGGCATGGTTGACCAGCACCGGGTAGGCCGGGCGATGCTCGATACTGACGCGGCAACCGTAGCTTTCGGCCTGGCTGATGATGATCGCCCGCACTCGCTCGAGCATCAGTGCGCGCACCTGGGCATCGAGCGCACGCAGGCTCAGGCGCAGCAGGGCCTGCTGCGGGATCACATTGGCCGCTTCCCCCGCCTGCAAGGCGCCGACGGTCACCACGGCCGCTTCCTGGGCGTCGATGTTGCGTGCCACCACTGTCTGCAACGCCATCACCACACTGGCGGCGGCCACCAGTGGGTCGACCGTCAGGTGCGGCATCGAACCATGGCCACCGACGCCTTCGATGATGACCGTGAGCAGGTCCTGCGACGCCATCATCGGCCCTTCGCGAAAACCCAATTGCCCTGCGGGCAGCCCGGGCATGTTGTGCATGCCGAACAGCGCATCGCAGGGGAAGCGCTCCAGCAGCCCATCGGCCAGCATTGCCTCGGCCCCTCCCTGGCCCTCCTCGGCAGGCTGGAAGATCAGCGTCAGGGTGCCATCGAACTGACGCGTCGCTGCCAAGTAGCGCGCGGCCCCCAGCAGCATGGCGGTGTGCCCGTCGTGACCGCAGGCGTGCATGCAGCCCTGGTGTCGGCTGCTGTAGGCCGCGCCCGTGGCCTCGACGATCGGCAGCGCGTCCATGTCCGCGCGCAACCCAAGCGTGCGCGCGCTGCTGCCGTTGCGCAGTACACCAACCACTCCGGTTTTGCCGATGCCGGTGTGTACCTGGTATCCCCAGTCCTTGAGCAACCGGGCGACCAGTGCCGAGGTGCGGTCTTCTTCGAAACCCAGTTCGGGATGGGCGTGGATGTCGTGGCGGATGGCATGCAGGTCACTGGCCACATCGTCGAGCCAGGCCAGGATGTGTTGATGTCGGGACATGTGAAATCTCCTCGCGCGGGTGGGTTCCCGTTCTTGTTGTTCGCTTCGAGATCACGACAGGTAAGGCAGGTCGTGCTTGGCGACAGATAAACGCGTGTAGTGCGCAAGCACAATCGAATGTGGTTCCGAGGAGTGGAACACGCTTGGTGCTGTCCGGGGCGATCATTCGCCCCGCCAGTTTTGAGACCTCCGTCGAGATGCCGTCCTGCCATGATTGCACCCGCTCTAGCGCGTGGGTTCTAATTCCGACCCACCGGTTTTATCTTCGCAATCCAAGGACGCTTCATCATGTACAGGAAGATCGTACCGCTGGCGCTGCTGGCAACCCTGGCTGGCTGCTCCGACACGCCTGAGGCCACTGAGGCCAGTTTTCACAAGGCCGCCCAAGCCTATCTCGACACTCAATACCCCCACTGTTTCGTGGTCAGCTCGTTCCCGACCAAAACCAAGGACTTCGACGTCAACGGCACCAACAAGGCCCTGCACGCCCTGGCCCAGGTCGGAGTGGTCAGCGAGAAGGAAATCTCGCGCACGCAGGTTCCCGAACGTCTGTGGCAACCAGCCCGCACGGATATCTACTACGCCTACGACCTCACCGAAGAAGGTCGCAAGTACTACAAGGCCGATGCACAACGGACGGTCAACGGCAAGACCCGCGGCGGGCTGTGCTTCGGCAAGGCACAGGTCATGGCCATTGAACAGTTCAGCGAACCTGGCGAGAAGATGGGGCACACGGTTTCCGACGTGACCTATACCTACAAGATCACCGGATTGCCGGCCTGGGCAGCGAATGACAACGTCAGGTCCAGTATTCAAGACCTGGATCGGGCGGTGGCGACCCACGACGCACCCATGCGGGAAAAGCGCCTGATGGTGCTGACAGAACAGGGTTGGGTACACGAACGGTTGTTCGACAAGTGATGTTTGCCTGTACGGGCCCTATCGCCGCCAAGCCGGCTCCTGCAGGATCTGCGTGGTCCCTTTGGGAGTCTGCGGGCGATAAGGCCGGAGCAGGTTCACAACCACCACGCCAACACCACCGGTAGCCAGACAAAGGACAGCACCGTCGAACACATCACCAGGTTAGCTACCTGCTCTGGTGAGCGGTTGGCCCGTACCGCCATCAGGTAGTTGAACACCGCCACCGGCATTGCCGACTGCACCATCAGCACCGCCCGCTCCAGGGTTTCCATACCCAGCAGGGCACCGACCGCCCAGCCCACCGCAGCCCCCAGCACGATGCGCAGGCCACCCAGCAGCATGCCGCTGCCAATGTGCCGCAGACGAATGCTGGCCAGCGATACCCCGAGGGTCAACAACATCAACGGAATGGTCATGCCGCCCAGCAGGTCTACCGTGTTGGCCAGCCAGCGGGGCAATTCGACGTCCAGGAAAATGATCGGCATCGCACCGGCCAGGCTGATGACGATGGGGTTGCGCAACAGCGCCTTGGGTGACGCCGCGGTACCGGAGATGGCCATGCCGACGGTGAACTGGAATATCGACAGCGTCAGGAAAAACGCCACCGCCAGCGCAAGGCCATGCTCGCCAAAGGCATACAGACTGATCGGCAGGCCCATGTTGCCCGTGTTGGGAAACAGAAACGCTGGCAGCAGCACCCGCCAGTGCTGGTCGAAGATGCGGCATACCAGCAAGCCGACCACGACCATGCCGAGTAGGCAAAGCAGGCAGCCCAGAGCCATGCTGGCGAAAGCCGTCGGGTCCAGTTCGGTGCGGCTCAGCGTCGACAACACCAACGACGGCGTGCCAATGGTCATCACCAGGCTGGCAATGAACTCAGTGGGGTAGCTCAAGCCCTTGCGGGCCCAGGCGTAACCGATACCGGCGACGATAAACACCGGCGCCAGTACGGCGAACAACGAAGCGAACATCTACCAAGCCCTCCATGGAGCTGCCCTGTGCACGTGAAGGCGTGACGAGCGTTGACCGATCCAGCCCCGGCGCGCGACATCCCAAAGGGCAAAAAGCGGCATTATGCCGCAGGCTGCAGGCTCTTGGGCAAAACCTTCCAAGGCCTTAGAATCGCGCCTCCTTTTCGCCCGTCGCCTTGAACGGTGGCAACCGGCAGCAATGACAGAGTCCGCGCCTAAGCACATGGCCGCACATGTGAAATAGGCTCAATCGACCCCACCCGACCGCCCTTGCCAAGGTTCCGGTTGAGTCTTGCCCAGGTCGCATCACGAAGGCACACCCGTGCAACAACCCTGGCCGTTCAAGGCCGGGAAAGCGTGCGCGTCAGAAAAGGCGCTTTTTTTCGCTTACTCAACCAGAGGTACCTATGTCTCCGCGTTTGCTGGCCATGGCGCTGGCACCCCTGCTCGGGCTGTTCATCATTGCCCTGGGCAACGGCTTCATGTCTTCCCTGACGACCCTGCGCCTGGACGCCGCTGGTGAGTCGCCCTCGATGATCGGTATCGTCTCCTCGGCCTACTTCGTCGGCCTGACCCTGGGCGCGATCTTCAACGACCGCCTGATCCTGCGCATCGGCCATATCCGCGCTTACAGCAGTTTCGCCTCGCTGATCGCCGCGACCATCCTGCTGCAGGGACTGTTCTACGATACCCACGGGTGGATCGCCCTGCGCCTGATCAACGGCTGGGCAACCGTCGGTGTGTTCCTGGTCATCGAAAGCTGGTTGCTGCTGGCGGGCGACGCGAAGATCCGGGGGCGCTTGCTGGCGCTGTACATGATCGCCTTCTACGGTGCTGGCGTGGTAGCCCAGGCGGCCCTGGGCGAAATCACTGGCTGGGGCGCAACCGCACCGTTCATGGTCGCGGGCATGCTCGCGGCGCTGTCGGTGATGCCTATCGTGATTCTGCCGCAGGTGTCGCCGCTGCTGGAGCAGGTCGAACCGCTGAAGCCTCGCCAACTGCTGGGCGTGGCCCCAACCGGGCTGGTCGGCTGCTTCGGCTCGGGCGCGGCCATCGCTGGCGTCTATGCCTTGCTGCCACTGTACCTGCAACGTATCGGCCTGGACGTGGGCGAGGTCGGCAACATGATGGCCTGGGTGATCCTGGGTGCGATGCTGTTGCAGTACCCGGTGGGCCGGTGGTCGGACCGCAAGGACCGCCAGGACGTGCTGATAGCCCTTGGCGCCTTGTGCACGGTACTGTCGGTAGTGATCGTGTTGCTGCCCTCGCAGTCGGTGTTGCTGCCGGCGATGCTGTTCCTGCTGGGTGGCGGGGTGTTCGCACTGTATCCGGTTGCAGTCAGCCACGCAGCCGACCGCGCCCCGGCCGAAGCGCTGGTACCGATGATCCAAGGCCTGCTGCTGATCAACTCACTGGGTTCGGCGCTGGCCCCGCTGGCTATCTCGCCGGTTATGACCAGCTACGGCGAAGTCGGGCTGTTCTGGGCCTTCGCCGTCATCAACCTGGCCATGGTCAGCTTCTTCATGTGGCGCAGGGGCAAGCGACCGGCACCTGAACACCCTGCTCCCTTCGCCCCGGCCACGACCTTCTCGCCCACTGGCGCAGAGCTGCGGGTGACAGAAGATTTGATGCACGCGTGCCAGGAGCATCCCCCCCAACAGCCTGCTCCCTCGCAGGCAGCGCCAAAGGCTGACATCGGGTGATATCCATCGCAGGCGGGTCCACGATACTTCCGGTGACCGCCCGTCGCCCGAAAGGCACGTCAAGGTCCAGCGAAAGCCGAATGAATGACAGATCGTTCCCACGGGAGATTTAACATGGTCCGCATTCGTTCGCTTTCGCTGTGCCTCGCCCTGACCTTGGGTATTGCCTCAGGCAGCTTCGCCGCCAGCGGCGGGTATGGAAACGACACCCAGCCCCCGGCAACCCCGTCTGGCGCCCCTTCCAAGCCTAAGCCTTACGATGAAGGCAAAACGTACGACGAAGGCAAGACTGCTGGCGAAAAAGGCAGCAGCGTCAATAGCCCGGGCAGCAGTAAGGATAACGACAGCAGTGACACGGGAAGCGACTCCGACGCCGCCGATGGCGCCAGCGGTGGTTCCAACAGCACCGGTGAAGCGACAGGGTCTGGCGCGGGCAGTACGGGGGGTACCGCCGAGGACCAGGACAGCCGTTGAGAAGCAACCCGGTCAGGCCCCCACCGCGACCCGAGGCACGGGTTCGCGGTCAGCGCCAGAACCTGGGGTCGTCCACCACCTGTTGATGGGCTTCGAACAACGCCGGGAGTTGCTCCTTCAGGTAATCGAGCCAGGTGCGTACCTTGGCATCGAGGTAATGACGCGACGGATAGATGGCGTAGATTTCCCGCTGGCGCAACCGGTGCGGCGCCAGCAGGCGGAACAGGCGGCCTTCCTCGATGGCATGGCTGGCAGAGTAGTATGGCAACAAGCCCACCCCCATGCCAAGTTCAGTGGCTTTGAGCATGGCATCGGCGACGTTGGTGAGGAAGGTGTCCTGGGGCACGACCACACTGCGTCCCTGGTCGTGATCGAATGACCAGTCCTCTTCGAACAAGGGGTCGACCATGCGCAGGCAGGCATGATCGTTCAAGTCTTCCGGCTTGGTCGGCACGCCATGGCGCGCCAGGTACTCGGGTGATGCGCAAAGGATGCTGTAGATGCTGCCCAACGGGATAGCGATCAATTGCGAGTCAGGCAACCCTTTGCCGATGGTGATCACGATATCGTGGCCTTCGTCCAACGGGTCGGGGTTGCGCTGTGACAGGGTCAACTCCATCACCACTTCCGGGCACGCCGCGTTGTAGCGTGCCACCAAGGGCATCATCAACAAGCCCAGGCCATGGGTGCAGTGAAAACGCAGACGCCCCCGGGGGTTGAGGTGGGCACCCCGGGCCTCATCCATGGCTTCGTCGGTCAACGACAGAATGTGCCGTGAACGCTCAAGAAATCGCTCCCCCGCCTCGCTCATGCGCAAGCGCCGCGTGGTGCGGTGTAGCAGCCGGGTCTGCAATTGGTTTTCCAGCTCGGCAACGATGCGCGACACCTGCGCCGCGGATATATCCAGGGCATTGGCGGCCGCGGCAAAGCTGCCGCACTCCACCACCCGGGCGAACGTGCGCATGGCGTGCAGCATGTCCATCGTATTCGGCTCCTTTCTTCGACCTTATTCGTACATCCAAGGCAGGAATCTATCACGAATTAGGCCATTTATTGTGGATCATCAATGAATACATCATTAGTAAAACATTGAAGAAGGAGCCTGCCATGAAACGTTCGATCGCTTTGCTTGCTTTGTCCGCCGCCCTCGCCTCGTTCGGCGCCGTGGCCGACCAGAGCGCCGGCCAACCGGCCTCCAGCGAGGCCACCTACGAATACGGCATGCCGCTGGATGTGGCCAAAGTCATCTCCGTCACCCCAGCCAGCAACGTCGCCGACTGCCAGGTCGGTACCGCACATATGAAGTACGTCGACCACAAGGGCCAGACCCACGAAGTCGCCTACCGGGAAATGGGCAACTGTTCTCAGCAGTGATTCAGGCCAGGGCCTGGGTGATCCAGGCGACCTGACGAGTGAAGTCACGGGTCTTTTCCTGCGGTACTGCGTCCCGGGCGCGCTCGAAATGGGCCAGTGTCTGCTGTTTCTGACGCAACATGCGCTGCCACTTGGTAATGAACGCCGGACTTTTTTCCTGCAACAGCATTGGGCCGAAGTAAAGTTGTTCGGCGGTGTAGCTCACGGCTTCGCAAGGCTCGGCGACGATGATTTCGTAGTCAAAGCGGTTTTCGCGCAGCAATTCTTCGCGGCAAATCCGGTAGCCGTTGTCCATCAGCCACTGACGCAGTTCCCGCTCATCGCCATTGGGCTGCAGAATCAGGCGCGTCACGCCCTGCAAGCGGGCCTTGCCCTGTTCCAGAATGTCGCGAATCGTTTCGCCACCCATGCCGCAGATGCTGACGGTGTTGACCCGGTCGGAAGGTTCGATGGCCGCCAGGCCATTGGCCAGGCGAACAGTGATGCGACCTTCCAGGCCGTTCTTGCGCACCTTGCGCTGGGCAGAGGCGAAAGGCGTCTGCGCCACTTCACCCGCCACCCCAGCTTCAATGATGCCGCGCAGCATCAGGGCTACCGGCAGGTAGCCATGGTCCGAGCCGATATCGGCCAGCCGCGCGCCTCGCGGCACATAGGCCGCCACACGCTCAAGGCGCATCGACAAAGTCTGTTCGTTCAACGTGAAGCCCCTTGCTCAACAATCGGGCGCGATTCTGACGGCCAGCGCCCGGCATTACAACGGACGTTGGCCCAACGGTGTCGCTCGACCCGCTCGTCGTGCTCGCGTAGGCTTGCGGGTTTCATTCCGTTGCAAGGCAAACTCCCATGGCAGACCTCATCTACACCCCGGACTCCGACGCCGACTCCATTTCCTC
The DNA here is from genome assembly GCF_000425785.1 of Pseudomonas taiwanensis DSM 21245. GTDB lineage: Bacteria > Pseudomonadota > Gammaproteobacteria > Pseudomonadales > Pseudomonadaceae > Aquipseudomonas > Aquipseudomonas taiwanensis. The sequence continues at coordinate 27,182 of NZ_AUEC01000041.1, read as the reverse complement.
CGACGTCGCCGAGTTCAACGGCATTCTGGTCACCACCCAGATTCCCGCCGATATCGAAGCTGACATCACCGCGCAGAGCGAAAGTACCCTGCAGGCCCTGAAGGACGCGCTGGAAAAAGCCGGCAGCGGCATGGACCGCGTCATGCACCTGACCATCTACCTCACCGATATGGCTGACCGCCCTGCGTTCAACGAGGTATACCAGCGTTTCTTCCAAAAGCCGTGGCCGGTGCGTGCCGCCGTGGGCGTGGCGGCGCTGGCGTTCCCGACCATGCGCGTCGAAGTGACGGCGATGGCCGCCAAGCGCTGATCCGCCGGCAACACCCCGCCGCTGGCAAGCCAGCGCCCAACGGTCCTGCGTTTGTTTCAGCATCTGCCGTCGGGGCCGGCTTGCCGGCGATCACCGGCAACGCCAGTGTTTCTTTCCCACTGAGCAGCCCGAGGATGCCGCCAACCCAATTCACCGCTACAATGCCCGCCTTGACCGTGACAGCCCGACCATAACGACATGTCCCTTCCAAAGAATCACCTGGAACTGCTTAGCCCTGCCCGCGACGTGGCCATTGCCCGCGAAGCCATCCTGCACGGCGCTGACGCCATCTACATCGGCGGCCCGAGCTTCGGCGCGCGCCACAACGCCTGCAACGAAGTCAGCGATATCGCCGAGTTGGTTGAATTCGCCCATCGCTACCATGCGCGAGTGTTCACCACCCTCAACACCATCCTCCACGACAATGAGCTGGAGCCGGCGCGCAAGCTGATCCACCAGCTCTATGACGCAGGTGTCGACGCGCTTATCGTCCAGGACCTGGGTGTGATGGAGCTGGACATTCCGCCGATCGAGCTGCATGCCAGTACCCAGACCGACATCCGCACCCTGGAGCGGGCCAAGTTCCTCGACCAGGCCGGCTTCTCGCAACTGGTGTTGGCCCGCGAGCTGAACCTGCAGCAGATCCGCGCCATTGCCGCCGAAACCGACGCCGCCATCGAGTTCTTCATCCATGGCGCGCTCTGCGTGGCGTTCTCCGGCCAGTGCAACATCTCCCATGCCCAGACCGGTCGCAGCGCCAACCGTGGCGACTGCTCCCAGGCCTGCCGCCTGCCCTACACGCTCAAGGACGACCAGGGCCGTGTGGTGGCCTTCGAAAAGCACCTGCTGTCGATGAAGGACAACAACCAGACCGCCAACCTGCGCGACCTGGTGGATGCTGGCGTGCGCTCGTTCAAGATCGAAGGCCGCTACAAGGACATGGGCTATGTGAAGAACATCACCGCCCACTACCGCAAAGAGCTGGACGCCATCCTCGAAGACCGCCCGGACCTGGCACGCGCCTCCAGCGGTCGTACCCAGCACTTCTTCGTGCCCGACCCGGACAAGACGTTCCACCGTGGCAGCACCGACTACTTCGTCACCGACCGCAAGGTCGACATCGGTGCTTTCGACTCGCCGACCTTCACCGGTCTGCCGGTAGGCGTGGTTGAGAAAGTCGGCAAGCGCGACCTGTTGGTGGTCACCGAGGTGCCGCTGACCAATGGCGACGGCCTGAATGTGCTGGTCAAGCGTGAGGTGGTGGGGTTCCGCGCCAATATCGCCGAACCACGGGGCGAGTTCGAAGAAGACGGCCAGAAACGCTACCGCTACAGGGTCGAACCCAACGAAATGCCCGAGGGCCTGCATAAGCTGCGCCCGAACCACCCACTGTCGCGCAATCTGGATCACAACTGGCAGCAGGCCCTGCTGCGCACTTCGTCCGAGCGTCGTGTAGGCGTGGAATGGCACGCCGTGCTACGCGAACAGCGGCTGGCGCTGACGGCCACCAGCGAGGAAGGCGTGAGCGTGCAAGTGGCGCTGGATGGCCCGTTCGGCGAGGCCAACAAGCCGCAACAGGCGCTGGAACAACTGCACGACCTGCTCGGTCAGTTGGGCACCACCCAGTACCACGCCGATGCCATCGAACTGGATGCGCCGCAAGCCTATTTCATCCCCAACTCGCAGCTCAAGGCCCTGCGCCGGGAAGCCATCGAGGCGCTGACCGAAGCGCGGGTCAAGGCTCACCCGCGGGGTGGACGCAAAGCCGAAACCAACCCACCACCGGTGTACCCGGAGTCGCACCTGTCGTTCCTGGCCAACGTATACAACCAGAAGGCTCGCGAGTTCTACCATCGCCATGGTGTGCAACTGATCGATGCCGCCTACGAAGCCCACGAGGAACATGGGGAAGTGCCGGTGATGATCACCAAGCACTGCCTGCGCTTCTCGTTCAACCTGTGCCCCAAGCAGGCCAAGGGTGTGACGGGCGTTCGCACCAAGGTGGCGCCGATGCAGCTGATTCAGGGGGATGAAGTACTGACCCTGAAGTTCGACTGCAAGCCCTGCGAGATGCATGTGATCGGCAAGATGAAGCCGCACATCATCGACCTGCCGACACCTGGCAGTGGGGTGGCTCAGGTAGTGGGACACATCAGCCCGGAAGACCTGCTCAAGACCATTGTCCGCGCGCCACATTGATAGCCAGAGGGGCGCATTGCGCCCCTTTCCCAGCGGCTTTCGCTACCGGACGAAACGCGGAATCCGCAGGCCGAGGCTCTCACGCAACGTCGTGCCTTCATACTGGGTGCGATACACCCCGCGCGCCTGCAGCAACGGTACGACCTCCCGGGTGAAGCGCTTGAACTGGCTCGGATGCCCAATGTAGATATTGAACCCGTCCAGCGCCCTTGCCTCGAACCACTCAGTCATCTTAGCCGCCACGGTTTCGGCCGACCCGACGAACGCTCCCGGCCTCAGCTGGCGCCCGTACTCCACGGCTTGGCGCAGACTGAAGCCCTTGTCCCGCGCTTGATCGGCAATGCGCTTGGCATTGGTGAAAAAGCTACTTCGCGCGTACTCAAGGCTTTCTTGGGGAAACGGCGCATCCAGGTCGTATTGGCTGAAATCGTGCCAGCCAAAATTGCGCCCGAATTCCTTGAGCGCCAGCTCGAAGCTGTGGTCCTGCTGGTGATAGTGCCGCTCGATCTCACGGGCCTCGGCATCGCTGTCACCGACGTAGATTTCGGCGCCCGGCAAGACCAGCAACTGGTCCGGGTCGCGCCCCAGTCGCGCCGCCCTGCCCTTGATGTCCTGGTAGAACGCCTGCCCCTGCTCGATGCTAGACGCATGGGTGAACACCACATCGGCAGTGGCTGCGCCCAAGTCACGCCCTTGTTGCGAATCACCCGCCTGGAAGACCACCGGCTGCCCCTGGGGCGAGCGCTGGATGTTCAGTGGCCCCACCACCGAGAAATGCTCACCCTTGTGGTTGAGCGCATGCAGCCTGGACGGATCGAGAAATTGCCCCGTGGCCCGGTCGCGGGGGAACGCATTGTCCTCGTAGGAATGCCAGAGCCCTTGCACCACCTGGACGTGCTCCTGGGCCCTGGCATAGCGAGTATCGTAATCGTAGTGTTCGTCTCGACCATAATTGCCGGCGGTGCCAGCGTCGCCACTGGTGACCACGTTCCAGCCAGCGCGGCCTTTGCTGATAAGGTCCAGGGACGCCAGGCGACGGGCTACGTTGAAAGGCGCGTTGTAGGATGTGGTCAGGGTCCCGACCAGGCCGATATGGCGGGTACTCACCGCAAGCGCCGACAACAGGGTCAGCGGTTCCAGGCGATTGAGATAATGCGACGGCGAGCCAGGTGTGATGAACTGGCTGTCGACGATGAACACCAGGTCGAACAGCGCAGCTTCGGCCTGGCGGGCGATATCGATATACCAGTCGATATTGACGCTGGCATCAGCCGGCAACTCCGGGTCCAGCCACAGGTTGTGCCGCCCAGGGCCGCCGCAACCCATGGTCAGCGCGCCCAATTTGATCTGTCTCTTGCTCATACGGGCTAGCCTCCTTGGACCTACTGGTTTTTGGCCTGCGCCGTGGCTGGCTGTTGCAGAGCGGCAGAGAACGAAGTGTCGAACAGGGTAGCGGCGGGGTACGCCTTGATCAAACCGAGCCCTGCGAAGAAGTCCACGGTTTTTTGCGCATCGACCACCACCTGTGGGTTCAACGGTGCCAGGTCGGTACGGGCGCGAGCGAACCAGATGCGGGCGATGTCGCGGTCGGCCCGGGTACGCTTGGCCCAGTCGTCGGCATAGGCTTCGGTATTGGCCGGGTCGCCCAAGGCCCATTCGCGGGCTGTTTTCAGGCGCTGCAGGAAGTCCGCGATTTGCGCGCGCTTGCCCTCGACGGCCTTGGCGTTCGCCACCACGAAGCTCTGCGCTGGAATCAGCCCTTGCGCAGTGGCCAGTACCCGTGCGCCTTGGCGCTCCTGCTGGGTGACGTAGGGTTCCCAGGTGGCGATCACGTCGACCGAACCGCCATCCAGGGCGTGAGAAGCATCCAGTGCACTGAGATAACGCAGCTCGAGCGAGTCGCGGGGCACATTGGCTTTGTCCAGGGCGCTGAACAACAGTTGTTGGCTCCACGAGCCTTTCCAGATCGCTGCGCGCTTGCCGCGCAGATCAGCCAGGCTGTGTATGTTCGAATCCTTGCGCGCGAGGATCGCCACACCGTCCAGATTCTGCCGGCTCACCGCGATGACTTTGATCGGCGCCCCCAGGGCCCCGAGGAACAGCGGCGGTGCATCGCCCAGCAGGCCGAGGTCCAAGCTACCGACGTTCAGCGCTTCGGCCACTGGGGAGCCGGCAGTGAACTGCTTCCATTCCAGTGTGTAGGGCAAGTCATCGAGCACACCCGCCGCTTCCATCACGGAGCGGGCATTGAAGCTCTGGTCACCCACTACCAGGGTTTGCGCACTGACGGCCAGGCTCAGGGCTGAGGCCAGCACGCCTGCAGCCAATTTTTTGAGGTATCGCACGTTCGTCTCCAGGTGCCCTTGGGGCACGGCATGGCAAGTCGATCCGCCCGTGCGGTCTCGCAGATTATTTATGTGTTTTGAATCTAAACAGAGGCCTGTTTATAAGCTAACGACTCGAAACACCCCTGTGAAATGCGTTTTAGGCATAACCTAATGTTTCTGAAATGCGCGCCACTAAATACCAATTATGCATATTAGCTTATGATTATTTTGCATTTTGAGAATATTCTCTGACTTTGCTAGGGTGATTCAGACCTCTCCATCGAGCCCTTACCATGAGCCAACCGCTGCGTCTTGACCGTTTGCGCTTGTTCATAAGCGAACTTTCCGATCTTTTGGACCGGGAGACCGACGAGGCCGCCCTCCTCGACCACGGCCAGGGTCTGCTTGGCAGCCTGGTCGCTCACGATGACTGGCTGCCCGCGGACCTGGCTCAGCCCGATCCGACCCGTTACCAGCAGTACCTGTTGCATTGCGACTCGCGCCAACGCTTTTCCATCGTCAGTTTCGTCTGGGCACCGGGGCAGCGCACCCCGATCCATGACCATCGCGTCTGGGGCCTGATCGGCATGCTGCGCGGAGCCGAATACTCGCAAGGCTTTGCCCGCACCGAACAGGGCGCACTGGTGCCCGCTGGCGAACCTGTACGCATCGATCCGGGGCATGTCGAAGCTGTCTCGCCCCGCATCGGCGACATCCATCAAGTAAGCAATGCCTTCGACGACAGGGTGTCGATCAGCATCCATGTCTATGGCGCCAACATCGGTGCCGTTCGGCGCGCCGTATACCTGGCCGACGGCAGCGAAAAAGCCTTCATTTCCGGATACACCAATACCCGCTTGCCCAACATCTGGGACCTGTCCAAAGAGACCCCTGACCTATGAGTACTGTGACCACCCGGACCTACCAGGACATTCGTCGAGCCCTGCTGGCCCATCAGGAGCTGGCACTGATCGACGTCCGAGAAGAAGACCCGTTTGCCCAGGCGCACCCATTGTTCGCCGCCAACGTTCCGTTGTCGAAACTGGAACTGGAAATGTTCGCCCGCGTACCGCGTCGCAGTACCGCCATCACCCTATATGACGATGGTGAAGGACTCGCGGACCGAGCGGCGGAGCGCCTGCTGGCGCTGGGCTACAGCGATGTGGCATTGCTGCAGGATGGCCTGGCCGGCTGGCGCGCTGCCGGCGGCGAGCTGTTCAGAGACGTAAACGTACCGAGCAAAGCCTTTGGCGAGTGGGTCGAGAGCGTGCGCCATACCCCGTCGCTGGCGGCCGAGCAGGTGCAGGCGTTGCTGGATGCCAAGGCCGATGTGGTGGTACTCGACGCCCGGCGTTTCGATGAATACCAGACGATGAGCATACCGGGCAGTATCAGCGTGCCGGGTGCCGAATTGGTGCTGCGGGTTGCCGAGCTGGTGCCCAGCGCCGACACCCAGGTGATCGTCAACTGCGCCGGGCGCACCCGCAGCATCATCGGCACTCAGTCACTGGTCAATGCCGGGATCCCCAACCCGGTGGCAGCGCTGCGCAATGGCACCATCGGCTGGACCTTGGCGGGGCAACAACTGGCCCATGGCCAACAGCGCCGCTTTACCGAAGTGACCGAGTCCAACCGTGCCGTGGCAGCCAAGCGTGCGCGCAAGGTTGCCGATAAGGCCGGTGTCCTGCGCCTGGAGGTCAAGGGGCTCAGGGTCTGGCAGGCCGACAGCCACCGCACCACGTACCTTTTCGATGTGCGCACACCTGAGGAATATGCCAAGGGCCATGTGCCTGGAAGCCGTTCGGTGCCTGGCGGGCAGTTGGTGCAGGAGACCGACCATGTGGCCAGCGTGCGCGGTGCGCGTATCGTGTTGGTCGATGACGATGGCGTGCGGGCGAACATGAGTGCTTCGTGGCTGGCGCAGATGGGCTGGCAGGTGGCTGTGTTGGATGGGCTTACCCAGGACCACTTCAGCGAGACAGGTGACTGGAAAGCCCCGCTGCCGCCACTGCCGCAAGTGACCGAAATCAGTGTCGAGCAGTTGCAAGGCTGGCTCGAATCCGCCAGTACCGTAGTGCTGGATTTCACGGCCAGTGCCAACTACGTCAAGCATCATGTTCCGGGTGCCCATTGGGCTATCCGGGCGCAACTGCCCCAGGCCCTGGAGCGGTTGCCTGTAGCCGAACGTTATGTGTTGACTTGCGGCACTGGCCTGCTCGCCCGTTTCGCAGCCGTCGACCTGCAAGCACTGACCCACACGCCCGTGTATCTGCTCAGCGGGGGCACCGCCAGCTGGATTGCCGCTGGCAAGCCGCTGGAGAGCGGTGAGACCCATTTGGCGGTGGCGCGCACCGACCGCTACCGCCGGCCTTATGAAGGCACCGATAACCCGCGCGAGGCCATGCAAGGTTATCTGGATTGGGAGTTTGGTCTGATTGCGCAGTTGGAGCGCGATGGCACTCATGGATTCCAGGTGCTGAGCTAGGGTCTGTAAGAAAAGTTTTGAGACGAAGGTCTGGCAAGGCGAAAACAGCCGAGGAAGCGGAGTTTACGGGTTGTAAAGAGCATTCCGAGGCTGTTTTCAACGCAGCACCACCGAGTTTCAAGGCTTTTCGTACAGAGCCTGGAGAAACGGGGCCGCTTCGCTCGGAGGGACGCCTGCAGCGCTGATCCATGCCCCACATCGATGTCTGACCACGCCTTATCATTGCGCGTGATAATAACCTTCGTTCCATTCGATTCGTGCGCTACGCGCAAGACACTCACACTCCGTCCACTACTAATACATTGGCGGAGTTCTCCATGGAACAATCACTCAAACCCTTGCGCTTCCCCCTCGCTGCCCTGGCAGTCGTGGTGCTGAGCGCATGCGGTCGAACCCCGGACGCCGTGCAGGCCCCCGCCGCACCGAAAGTCAGCGTCGCCAAGGTGATCGAGCAACCGATCAACGAGTGGGACGAGTTCACCGGCCGCCTCGAAGCGCCAGAAACCGTTGAAGTACGCCCTCGGGTCTCAGGCCAGATCGACTTGGTAGCCTTCACCGAAGGTGCCCAGGTCAAGAAAGGCGACCTGTTGTTCCAGATCGACCCACGTCCGTTCCAGGCTGAAGTCCGCCGACTCGAAGCCCAACTGCAACAAGCCAAGGCCACCGCCATTCGCAGCGCCAACGAAGCCCGCCGTGGCGAGCGCCTGCGCGACAGCAACGCGATCTCCGCGGAATTGGCCGAATCGCGCAGCAGTGCCGCCGCCGAAGCCCGTGCCGGTGTCGATGCCATCCAGGCCCAACTGGACCTGGCCCGCCTGAACTTGAGCTTCACCCGCGTCACTGCGCCGATCAGCGGCCGGGTCAGCCGCGCTCAGTTCACCGCCGGCAACATCGTCACCGCCGATGTCACCCCGCTGACCAGCGTGGTGTCCACCGACAAGGTGTATGCCTACTTCGACGCCGACGAACGCGTGTACCTGAAGTACACCCAACTGGCCCGCGAAGGCCAGCGCGGTCAGAGCACGCCTGTTTACCTGGGCCTGACCAACGAAACCGGTAACCCACACCTGGGCCAGATGAACTTCGTCGACAACCAGGTCAACCCACGTACCGGCACCATCCGCGGCCGCGCCGTGTTCGATAACCGCGACGGCCAGTTCACGCCAGGCCTCTATGCGCGGCTGAAGCTGGTCGGCAGCGCCCAGTACGATGCGGTGCTGATCAACGACGAAGCCGTGGGTACGGACCTTGGCAAGAAGTTCGTGCTGGTCATGGACAAGGACAACAAGGCCAGCTATCGCCCAGTAGAACTGGGGCCGAAGCTCGAAGGCCTGCGCATCGTGCGCAGCGGTCTGACCAAGGACGATCGCATCGTGGTCAAGGGCCTGCAGCGTGTGCGTCCGGGGTCGCCAGTGACGCCGGAAGAAACGCCTATGGCCAGCGAGCAGACCCTCGCCGCCCTCGCCCAGCAACGCCAAGCCCTCGAGGCCAGCAATCGGACGCAGAAGGTAGCGGGCTCCACCGAAAAAGTCGCCAGCGCCCAAGCGCCACGCGGTTAAGGGATCACACCGATGAACTTTTCGAAATTCTTCATTACCCGGCCGATCTTCGCTGCCGTGCTGTCGCTGGTGCTGTTGATCGCGGGCTCGATCTCGCTGTTCAAGCTGCCGATCAGCGAATACCCGGAAGTGGTACCGCCCACCGTGGTGGTGCGCGCCAACTTCCCCGGCGCCAACCCCAAGGTGATTGGCGAAACCGTCGCCGCGCCGTTGGAGCAGGCCATCACTGGTGTCGAGAACATGCTGTACATGTCCTCGCAGTCCACCGCCGATGGCAAGCTGACCCTGACCATCACCTTTGCCCTGGGCACCGACCTGGACAACGCGCAGGTGCAGGTACAGAACCGCGTCACGCGTACCCAGCCCAAGCTGCCTGAGGAAGTGACCCGCATTGGTATCACCGTCGACAAGGCATCGCCCGACCTGACCATGGTCGTGCACTTGACCTCGCCGGACAACCGCTACGACATGCTCTACCTGTCCAACTACGCCATCCTCAACATCAAGGACGAACTGGCGCGCCTGGGCGGCGTCGGCGACGTGCAACTGTTCGGCATGGGCGACTACTCGCTGCGGGTATGGCTCGACCCGAACAAGACCGCTTCGCGTAACCTGACCGCCAGCGATGTGGTGGCCGCCATTCGCGAGCAGAACCGCCAGGTGGCCGCCGGCCAGCTGGGCGCCCCGCCCGCCCCTGGCAGCACCAGCTTCCAGCTGTCGATCAACACCCAAGGTCGCCTGGTCAACGAGGAAGAGTTCGAGAACATCATCATCCGTGCCGGTGCCGATGGCGAAATCACTCGCCTGAAGGACATCGCCCGCGTCGAGCTGGGCTCCAGCCAGTACGCACTGCGCTCGCTGCTGAACAACCAGCCGGCGGTGGCCATCCCGATCTTCCAGCGGCCTGGCTCGAACGCCATCGAAATCTCCGACGAAGTGCGGGCGAAAATGGCCGAGCTGAAGAAGGACTTCCCGGAAGGGATGGACTACAGCATCGTCTATGACCCGACCATCTTCGTTCGTGGCTCCATCGAAGCGGTAGTGCACACCTTGTTCGAAGCGCTGGTGCTGGTAGTGCTGGTGGTGATCCTGTTCCTGCAGACCTGGCGCGCCTCGATCATCCCGCTGCTGGCCGTCCCGGTGTCGCTGATCGGCACCTTCGCGGTGATGCACCTGTTCGGTTTCTCGCTCAATGCCCTGTCGTTGTTCGGGTTGGTATTGGCCATCGGTATCGTGGTGGACGACGCCATCGTCGTGGTGGAGAACGTCGAACGTAACATCGGGCTTGGCCTGAAACCGCTTGAGGCCACGCAAAAGGCCATGGGCGAAGTGACCGGTCCGATCATTGCCACTGCCCTGGTGCTGTGCGCGGTGTTCGTGCCTGCTGCGTTCATTTCTGGCCTGACCGGGCAGTTCTATAAGCAGTTCGCCCTGACCATCGCCATTTCGACCGTGATTTCGGCATTCAACTCGCTGACCCTGTCGCCGGCGCTGGCTGCCGTGCTGTTGAAGGAGCATCACGCGCCCAAGGACCGCTTCTCGCGGTTCCTCGACAAGCTGCTGGGTAGCTGGCTGTTCGCGCCGTTCAACCGTTTCTTCGACCGTGCCTCCAATCGCTACGTCGGCGGCGTGCGCCGGGTCATCCGCTCCAGCGGCATCGCCCTGTTCGTCTACGCTGGCCTGATGGGCCTCACCTACCTGGGCTTTTCGTCCACCCCGACCGGTTTCGTACCGGCCCAGGACAAGCAGTACCTGGTGGCCTTTGCCCAGTTGCCAGACGCGGCGAGCCTCGACCGTACAGAGGCGGTCATCAAGCGCATGAGCGAAATCGCCCTCAAGCAACCCGGCGTCGCCGACTCGGTAGCCTTCCCGGGGCTGTCGATCAACGGCTTCACCAACAGCCCCAATAGCGGCATCGTGTTCACCCCGCTCAAGCCGTTCGATGAGCGCAAGGACCCGAGCCAGTCGGCTGCAGCCATCGCCGCTGCGTTGAATGCCCAGTTCGCTGACATCCAAGACGCCTACATCGCGATCTTCCCACCGCCACCGGTACAAGGCCTGGGCACCATCGGCGGCTTCCGCCTGCAGATCGAAGACCGGGGCAACCTGGGCTACGAAGCGCTGTACAAGGAAACCCAGAACATCATCGCCAAGAGCCACAACGTGCCGGAGCTGGCTGGCCTGTTCACCAGTTACCAGGTCAATGTGCCACAAGTCGATGCCGCCATCGACCGTGAGAAGGCCAAGACCCATGGCGTGGCGATCACCGACATCTTCGACACCCTGCAGGTCTACCTCGGCTCGCTGTACACCAACGACTTCAACCGCTTCGGTCGCACCTACCAGGTCAACGTCCAGGCCGAACAGCAGTTCCGCCTCGATGCCGAGCAGATCGGCCAGTTGAAGGTACGCAACAACCTCGGCGAGATGATCCCGCTGGCGACCTTCCTCAAGGTCAGCGACACCTCCGGACCTGATCGGGTGATGCACTACAACGGTTTCATCACCGCGGAAATCAACGGCGCGGCCGCACCTGGCTACAGCTCCGGCCAAGCCGAGGCCGCCATCGAGAAGCTGCTCAAAGAGGAACTGCCCAATGGCATGACCTTCGAATGGACCGACCTGACCTACCAGCAGATCCTCTCGGGCAATACCGCACTGCTGGTGTTCCCGCTGTGCGTGCTGCTGGCGTTCCTGGTGCTGGCCGCCCAGTATGAAAGCTGGAGCCTGCCGCTGGCGGTGATCCTGATCGTGCCGATGACCCTGCTGTCGGCCATTACCGGGGTGATCGTATCGGGTGGCGACAACAACATCTTCACCCAGATCGGCTTGATCGTACTGGTCGGACTGGCATGCAAGAACGCGATTCTGATCGTCGAGTTCGCCAAGGATGAACAGGCCAAGGGCCTGGACCCATTGGCGGCTGTACTGGAAGCCTGCCGTCTGCGCCTGCGCCCGATCCTGATGACCTCGATCGCCTTCATCATGGGTGTGGTACCCCTGGTGTTCTCCTCCGGCGCCGGATCGGAAATGCGCCATGCCATGGGTGTCGCGGTGTTCTCGGGAATGATCGGGGTGACCGTGTTCGGGCTGTTCCTGACGCCAGTGTTCTTCTTCCTGATCCGCCGTTTCGTCGAGCGTCGCCAGGCCCGCAAGGCTTCGCACGTGCCATCGCTGGAGAGCCACGCATGAACCTGCTCAAACCCCTGACGCCTAGCCTGCTGGCACTGGCCCTGGCGGCCTGCGCGGTGGGCCCGGACTACAAGACACCGGACACCGAACCTGCGCATCTGGACACCCAGGCCCAAGCCCAGGCGTTCGATCGCAGCCACTTCGAAAGCGTGTGGTGGAAGCAGTTCGACGACCCGGTGCTCAACCAGCTGGTGCAGGCCTCGTTGGAAGGCAACCGCGACTTGCGCGTGGCCTTCGCCCGCCTCAAGTCGGCGCGGGCGATCCGTGAGGATGCCTCGAACGATCAACTGCCGGTGGTGACCAGTCGCGCCAGCAGCGAAATCGGCAAGGGCCAGATTCCCGGCCAGACCGAACAGCGAGTCAACAGCGAGCGCTATGATTTGGGCCTGGACATGGCTTGGGAGCTCGACCTTTTCGGCCGCATCCAACGCCAGATCGAGGCCAGCGAAGCCCAGGAGGCAGTCGCCCAGGCCGACCTGCAACAGCTGCAGGTCAGCCTGATCGCTGAACTGGTCGACGCCTACGGTCAACTGCGCGGTGCTCAGTTGCGCGAGAAAATTGCCCTGGCCAACCTCAAGACCCAGGAGGAGTCGCGTGCCATCACCGAAACCCTGCGTGACGCCGGGGTCGGCAACGAACTGGACGTAGTGCGCGCCGACGCGCGGCTGGCCGGGGTCGAGGCGACCGTACCGCAACTGCAGGCCGAACAGGTCCGGGCGCGCAACCGCATCGCCACCCTGCTTGGCCAGCGTCCGGATGCACTGAGTGTCGACCTCTCGCCCAAGGCGCTGCCGGCCATCGCCAAGGCCCTGCCGGTGGGTGACCCGGGCGAGCTGCTGCGCCGCCGCCCGGACATCCGCAGCGCCGAACGCCAACTGGCCGCTGCCACGGCAAACGTTGGGGTGGCTACCGCCGACCTGTTCCCACGGGTAAGCCTCAGCGGCTTCCTGGGTTTCACCGCCGCGCGCGGTTCGCAGATCGGCTCGTCCGCGGCCAATGCCTGGGCGCTTGGCCCCAGCATCACCTGGGCCGCCTTCGATCTGGGCAGCGTGCGGGCACGCTTGCGTGGAGCCAAAGCCGATGCCGAAGGCGCCCTGGCCAACTACGAGCAGCAGGTATTGCTGGCCCTGGAAGAATCGGCCAACGCCTTCAGCGACTACGGCAAGCGGCAACAACGCTTGCTGTCGCTCATGCGCCAAAGCGACGCCAGCCGCAAGGCCGCCGAACTCGCTTCGGTGCGCTACCGCGAGGGCACGGTGGACTACCTGGTGCTACTGGACGCCGAACGCGAACGCCTGAGCGCCGAAGACGCCCAAGCCCAGGGTGAAGTCGAGCTGTATCGCGGCATCGTCTCGATCTACAAAGCCCTCGGTGGCGGCTGGCAACCCGAGACAGTGGCCAGCGCCCACTGATTCAACGACTCCTTTGGTTGGATCCTCCGCCAACCGTTTGCCCCGCTGGCCTCGCGCCTGCGGGGCTTTTTTGTTCATCCTTCGCCTACGCGGCACCGAGCCGACCGCAGACAAGGGTTGAGCCAATGCACCTTGCAGACAGGGGCATTCTGCCCCAAGCTCTGCCTTCCCACCGCCATGGATCGCCCGATGCTCAAACGCCACCACTACCTGATCGCCTTGCTGGCGCTGGTCCTGGCGACGACTGCGTTGGTCTTCCTGCGCCGCGATGACCAACCCACGCCGCCGACCTTGCCTGCGCACAGTTATGCCAAGGCATTGCGCCAGGCCCATGAAGGCCTGCCAGGCGCCGCGCGGGTGCTGTACCAGCAATTGCAACGCAACGACCTCGCGCCGATTCGCCGCGCCGCACTCTACGCCGAGTTGCCCAACTACCCGTCGCCACAAGCACTGAAGCTTGCGCAGCAAGATTTGGAGCATGACGAGCCGCTGGTACGCCGGGCTGCCATCGCCGGCATTCGTCGGTTGCTGCCTGCCGCGCAGCGCAGCCTGGTGCTGGGGCCGCTGCTGGACGACGACGACCAGAGTGTGCGCTTCGCGGCGGTGGACGCCCTGCTGGGTCTGGACCCGGACGCCATCGGCCTGTATTTCGGCCCCCTGCAAGCGGCGCTGGAGCAGTACCAGCAGGCGCTGGAAAAGCAGCCCGAGGATGCCGCCGCGCAGGTGCACCTGGCTCGCCTGTATCTGCATGAAAACGACTATGACCAGGCTGCCATGGCCCTGCAACGTAGCTTGGCCGTGGCGCCGGACGGCCTCGATGCCCTGGCCACTCAGGTGCGCTTGCTCGAGCGCCAGGGACAGCATGATGAATCACGTCAGGTGCTGGGCAAGGCGCTGGCCTTGCGCCCAGACTCGGCGTTTCTGCAGTACGAGCTCGGGCGATGGCTGAACCGTCATGAACAACGCGAATACGCATTGCTGGCCCTGGCCCGCGCGGTGGAACTGGAACCCGACAACGCTGATTATCGTTATGCCCTGGCGGTGACCCTGCACGACCTGGAACAGGGCGATGCCGCGCAGAAGCAACTGGAAACCCTGCTCAACCGTCAACCGGCAAACCGGCGCGCCAGGCTGTTATTGATCAAGTACTGGAAAGAGACCGGCCAACTGCAGAACGTGCAGGTGCTGTTGGCTGAACTGGAACGACAGAACCCTGATGATCCGGTGCTTCAACAAGGTTTGTAGCAAGCTCGGAGATTGTCGTTGAACCCTTGACGATGCGCCGTGGTCCAGAGGTTATCGGACCTCAAGGCGAAAGCGCCCCCAGGCGCTGCCCATCGACACGGGAGAGTCGTTTTGGCCAGTTCATTGTCGCTGGATGAGCGCGCCCTGATCCTGGCCCCCGCCCAGCTCGGCGCGAGCACCTCGAAGCTACTGGCGACAGCCGGTATAGACTGCCTGTGCGCGCGCGATATCGACCATCTGCATAGCTGCCTGGTCGAGGGCGCAGGCTTGGCGATCATCGCCGAAAAGACACTCAGAAGTTGCAAAGATACGTTGTTGCGGGAGTTCATCAAGGATCAGCCCTGCTGGTCGGACCTGCCCATCGTCCTGCTCACCGCCCCCCGCTCCCCCCTCACCGCCCCCCTTGGGCACCCCTTGGGAAACTTGTCCCTTTTGGGCTCACCCTTCGCCGATGAACAACTTCTGCTGTTGGCCAGGAATGCGCTGCGTAATCGTCGCCGCCAGTACTTGGCACGCGACCAGCTCCAAGCGCTGCAACAACAACTCGATTCGCGCAGCCAGACGCCGGCGTTGGCTGTGCATCAAGCACGCAAGATGGAAGCCATCGGCCAGTTGGCTGGTGGCGTGGCGCATGACTTCAACAACCTGCTGACCAGCATCGGAGGCAGTTTCGAACTGATCGACCGCCGCTTGAAGCAAGGCCGCAGCGAGGGCCTCGAAAGCGTGCTGCGGATGGGCCGGGAGGCCGTCAGCCGGGCATCCCTGCTGACCCACCGTCTACTGGCATTTTCTTCCAGACAGTCGCTGCACAGCCAGCGCATCGAACTGCGCGCCTTACTGGAGGCTCAGCGGTTGCAGGACAACTACAGCGACTCGGTCACGCTTGAGCTGCAGCTGCCGGATACACTATGGGCCGTCGAGGCGGACGGTGTGCAACTGCAGCAGGCCCTCGACAATTTGCTGCTCAACGCCTGTGAGGCCATGCCCAGCGGCGGCGCGTTGAGGATAGAGGCAAGCAACCAGCGGGTAGAAGCCGATCCCGGAAGGGGTGACAGCCTGAGTACCGGCGACTATCTGCGGCTGAGCATCATCGATGATGGCCAAGGTATGTCGCAAAGTACCCTCGAACACGCTTTCGAACCGTTCTTCAGCACCAAGCCCGTGGGCCAGGGTATCGGCCTTGGCCTTTCGATGGTGTACGGTTTCAGCAAACAGTCCCGTGGCCATGTCGCCCTGTACAGCCAGATCGGCCAGGGTACGCGGGTGGACCTTTACCTGCCACGCCATGCTGGGCCGGCGCAGACAGTGCAGGCCGTGGACCCACCGACCTCGCCCATGGAGAGCCGTGACGTGCTGGTGGTCGAGGACGACCCACATGTGCGCTGCTTGTTGTGCCAGGCACTACAGGAGGACGGGGCCAACTGCCAGAGCGCCAGCAATGCCAACGACGCGTTGAAGTTGTTGCGCTCTGCGCAAAACGTGGATTTGCTGATCAGCGACGTCGGTCTGCCTGGCATGAATGGCCGACAATTGGCCGAGATTGCTCGCACCCTCCGGCCGGGGCTGGCGGTGCTGTTCATCACTGGCTATGCCGAGACGGCCATGGCCCGCGAAGGCTTCCTGGCGCCTGGCATGCAGTTGATCAGCAAGCCGTTCGAGCTCAAGGAGCTGCAGCGACAGGTTGCCAGGATGCTGGGCAAACCTTGAGATGACTCACTCGGCCAGCAACCGTAAGGCCTGGCTGGCGAGACTCTGGAACTCAAAAGGCTTGAGCAGCAGCGCGGTGCCCGGTTCTTCGAACAACTGGGTTTGCAATGCAGGCTCGACAAAACCCGTGATGAAAAGGACCCGCTGTTCGGGCACCAGTTGGCGCATCGCCCGTGCCAGCTGCCGACCGCTGAATCCACCCGGCAAGCCGATATCGGTGATGACCAGGTCGAAGGGGCCAGCTTGGCGGAAACGCTGCAGGGCCTCGCCAGCATCGCTGGCCTGGTGAACGTCGAAGCCACACTCGTGCAGATACTCGCGCATCAGCGCGCGCAGGTTCAGCTCATCGTCCACCAGCAGCAGGCGTTGTCCGCGGGCCCATTCAACCACCGGCGTCGGTGGGGGGGGGTCAACGGGCAGTGGTTGGTGGCAGCGCGGGAACAGCATCGAGACCCTGGCACCCTTGTCCGGTGCTGAAGTGATCCATACGTATCCGCCGGACTGGCGAACGAAACCGTAGACCATCGGCAGCCCCAGCCCAGCACCGCTACCTATGGACTTGCTGCTGAAAAACGGTTCGAAGGCACGGGCCATCTCCACCTCGGACATACCATGGCCATCGTCCTCCACGTGCACCGCTACATAATCCCCTGGCGGCAAACCCGTCTCATCGGGAAACGCGGTGGCAAGGCGCTCGTTGGCGCAGCGAATGGTCACGCAGCCACGCTCCAGGCAGGCTTCGCGAGCATTGCTGCACAGGTTGATCAAGGCCGTCTCGAACTGCGTACTGTCAAGGCAAACGGTCCAGGGTTCGATATCCAGTTGCCATTGCAGGCGCATCTCGGCACCCAGGGTCTGAAGTAACACGGGCTGAAGTGCCGACAACTGCCGGTTGAGGTTCAACGGACGGGGCTTGAGCGGTTGATTGCGGGAAAAAGCCAGCAACCGATGGGTCAGGTTCATGGCGCGCTGCACTGAATCGCGCGCCATGTCGACGTAGTCCCCCAAACGCTCCAGACGCCCTTGGTCCAAGCGTCGCTGCAACAACTCAAGGCTACCGCCGATGCCGGACAGCAAATTGTTCATCTCATGTGCCATACCGCCTGCCAGCTGGCCAACGACTTCGAGTCGCTGACTGTTGCGTAGCAACGCCTGGGATTGGCGCATGGCCTCGTCACGATCATCGGTGATGTCGCGGCCGACCGCGGTCAACAGCGAGCCGTCGAACTTGGCGGTCCAGCGGAACCATCGGTAGTGCCCGTCCTGATGACGCAAACGGGTTTCGAACGTATCGTCGGCATTGCCAAGGATGAAGTCGACCACCGCCACCTGCACCTCGGCGCGGTCCGCCGGATGGATCAACTCAAGTACCGAACGGTCGCGTACCTGGTCTTCACTCCACCCCAGAATGCGGTACCAGGTGGGATTGGCATCCTTCAACACAAGTTCCGAGGTGACAGTCACCATCGCATCGCGCGACAGCGCCCAGAGGTGCTCGCGGTCGACCATGTATTTCTGGATTTGCGCCTGCAACACCTGCACCTGGTCCCGCCACGCTCGCTGCAACTCGGCGCCGGCCGTGGTTTCCATCACCGTGTGCAGAAAACCTGCCACCTCCCCATGGTCATCACGCACAGGGGAGTAGCAAAAGGCGAAGGAGCCCTGCTCTCCCTGGGCGCCACGACCGACCACAATGGGCTTGTCCCCGATGCAGCTCGCGTGGCCTTGCAGCGCTTTGAATACCCACGGCCCCACTTCGTCCCAGGCCTCATGCCATAGCCTGTCGAACCCTTGGCCCAAGGTATCCTGTTGCACGGGATGCAGCGCCTGGTAAGCCTCGTTGTGGATGACCGTCAGGTCCGGCCCCCAGACCAAGGCGCTAGGGAATGGGGTGTTGAGCACCATGTCGACCGCAATGCGCAGCGGAGCTGGCCAACGCGGCAAGGGGCCCAAAGCAGTACGCCCCCAGTCGAAGCGCGCGATTCGCTCGGCGAGGGTGCCTGCGGCATCGGTGTCTGTCGCCTGGGGAACGCCCCGCGGACCGGGTGGGTGTGGCGTACGGTTTGCGCCCAATATGTCGATTCCACTGTGGGGTAGAAGAAAGGATTGGCTGCATCATCTGCGCGAACGAGCGCCTCTGCAAGACATCTGTAATGTTAACCATTACGCGTGCACCACACGCGCTGCGAAATGGCGCGCCCTCAGGAAGATAGCATAACGCCACCATCACAATGGCGTGAGCGAAAACCCCAGCTATGCTGATTAGGCCTCACCTGCCGCCTGTTGCTTTATTCCTTCGCTGCCAATGGAGCCTGGTCATGAGTAAGAAGATTCTGGTTGTGCTGACCAATACAGCCAAGTACCCGACACTCAAGCGAGCGACCGGACTGTGGCTGGGGGAGGCAGTGCACTTCGTCGAAAAAGTGCAACAGGCCGGCTATGCCGTGGACTACGTGAGCCCCAGCGGCGGCTATGTGCCGATCGACCCTCACAGCCTGCAACTGGCCCCAGACCTGGACTGGCAGTGGTACAACGACAAGACGTTCATGAACCGGCTAGGCGCTTCGCTGCAGCCCGGGCAGGTCAAGGCCGATGAGTACAAGGTCATCTATTACACGGGGGGACATGGGGTCATGTATGACTTCCCCGACAACCCGGCGCTGCAGGACCTTGCGCGTCGAATCTACGAAAACCAAGGCATCGTTGCCGCCGTCTGCCACGGTGTCGTGGGCTTGCTGAACATAAAACTCAGTGACAACAGCCTGTTGCTGAAAGATCGGCAAGTCACCGGATTTTCAAATATTGAAGAGAAACTGGCCGAGCTCGATGCCGTGGTGCCCTTCCTGACCGAGAACGAACTGACAGCGCGGGGCGGTCAGTACCTGAAACACGACGACCCTTGGCAGCCCTTCGTGGTTGAAGATGGCCGGCTCATTACAGGTCAGAACCCCGCCTCCACGGGTGCGCTGGCGGAAAAGGTACTGGCAAAGCTCAAGGTGCGATGAACCTTACAGCGATTTCCCCCTGATCCCTACCTACGCATCGCCTGCGGATTACAGCCTGAGTAACACAGCTTACTTAGGCTCACCCTTCGTTTGCTCATGCGGCAGACCTACGAGGGGGAAATGCAGGCTATGGCGAAACTCACACAGATCGGCCGCATCATGCTGGCACCGATGCTGGCCTTGACCACCAGCCTGATGCCGGTTGCCAGTGGGCTGGTGGTGATGTTCTACCAACTGGAGCGCAAGCTCGAAGAAAACGCGCGAGTTTCCGTTCAGGAAGCCGTCTACGCGATCGATGGCGCATTGGATCGGTTGCACGCGTCGGCAGAACTGGTTTTGCCTTTGGCTGGCAAACCCTGTTCGCAAGCCCAAGAGAAGCTGGTGGGCCTGCTGCAGGGAGGGCAACGCCTTCAATCGCTGGTGCTGGCGCAGGAGGGCAAGGGCTATTGCTCGTCGATGGATGACGCGCTGTTGTACGACAGCCTGTTCATCGACCAAGACCACCCTGCAATGCTCGTCTTCGACCCGCCCACTGCGCCCAACGCAGTGTTGGTCGTGTATCAGCTGAGGCAGGACAACCTGCGTGTCTACGCATCAGCCTATGGCATGGAACTCCGTAACGAGCTGCGCGGCTTCCAGGATGGCCTGACGCTGCTCCTTGAATTTGGCGAGGACTATATCTGGAGTCATGGCGACAGCCGCGACGCTGATCGGCCTTCCCAATCGGAGTTCTTTGAAACGGCTCACTCCGAGAAGTACGGCTATACCGTCAAAGGCGGCTATGAAACAGGGTTTACCGCTCGAGAAGCCCGCCAGTCGTTGTTGCAGACGATGCCGTCAATCGCCCTGGTCGGGATACTGACAGGCTCGATCGTCTACTGGGGGATGGTAAGGGTGCGTCGCAAGGCGTTGGGTGCCACCGCCATCAGGTCATGACGGCAGCACCCCTGTGTCGTCAATCGACGTTCAGGACACCGCGGCGCACCTGGTCGCGTTCGATGGATTCGAACAGGGCCTTGAAGTTGCCTTCACCAAAGCCGTCATCACCTTTGCGCTGGATGAACTCGAAGAATACTGGCCCCAGCAGGGTCTCCGAGAAAATCTGCAGCAACAGGCGCTTGTCGCCCGCTTCGGACGCGCCGTCGAGCAAAATGCCGCGAGCCTGTAGCTCGGCCACGGGCTCACCGTGGCCTGGCAGCCGCTCTTCGAGCATCTCGTAGTAGGTCTGCGGCGGTGCGGTCATGAAGCGCATGCCGAAGCCCTTGAGGGCGTCCCAGGTCTTTAGCAGGTCGTCCGTGAGGAAGGCCACATGCTGGATACCCTCGCCGTTGAACTGCATCAGGAACTCTTCGATCTGCCCTGCACCTTTGGACGACTCTTCATTGAGCGGGATACGGATCATGCCATCGGGCGCGGTCATGGCGCGCGAGGTCAGACCTGTGTATTCGCCCTTGATGTCGAAGTAGCGAATCTCGCGGAAGTTGAACAGCTTCTCGTAGAAGCCGGCCCAGTAAGCCATACGCCCGCGATAGACGTTGTGGGTCAGGTGGTCGATGATCTTCAGGCCAGCACCGACGGGGTTGCGATCCACGCCGTCGATGAAATTGAAGTCAATATCGTAGATCGAACTGCCTTCCTCGAAACGGTCGATCAGGTACAGCGGTGCCCCCCCGATGCCTTTGATTGCCGGCAGGCGCAGCTCCATCGGTCCGGTCTCGATTTCGACCGGCTGAGCGCCCAGCTCCAGGGCGCGGGCGTAGGCTTCATGGGAATTGCGAACACGAAATGCCATGCCGCACACCGACGGGCCATGCTCGGCTGCGAAGTACGATGCGATGCTTTTCGGTTCGTTGTTCAAAATCAGGTTGATGCCACCCTGACGGTACAGGTGCACATCCTTGGAGCGGTGGGTCGCCACCTTGGTGAAACCGAGCATCTGGAATACCGGCTCCAGCACCCCCGGCGTCGGCGACGCCAGCTCGATGAACTCGAAGCCCATCAGGCCCATTGGATTGTCGAAGATATCAGCCATGTTCGTGTCCTCATCTGCAGCGAAAAATGATCAATTGCCTGTGATGCGGAACGTAGATGGTGGGGAGCACGGGATACCCCGCACGCTGCGGGCGAGGAAGTCACCAATGATCAGCTTGAACCCATGGTATGTCATATGGACCCATTCTCGGCGGGCTGGATCCTCCGTAGGCGAAGGACCTTATTGTTGTATTCGTAAACCGATTCTACATTGCGTAAATACCTTTGTCGCGCTTTAGTTCGCGCTGCACGCCGACGAGCGGCTATCCTGTGCAGGTCTTCCTTTACAAGATTAGGTCAGCATGCCCCTCACGGTTAAACGCCCCGCCCGCTGGAGTTGGCGAGCACTGCTCCCCTGGCTCATTGGCGTATTGCCACTGGCGTGCGGGCTGGTGGTCATCGACTGGCAAACCCAACGCGAGCTGCGCGCCAACAGCCTGGCCACCACGAGTCAGGTGGTGACCCATGTCGAGCGCATTCTCGACAACCTCTCTGGAGCCGCCCAGGCCTTGCTGCCACTGGCCGGCAGCCCATGCGAGCAGATCAAGCTCAACCTGCGCGGCCAGGTAACCCGCAACGCGTTCGTGCGCTCGACCAACCTGTTCCAGCACAACAGCCTGTACTGCACCTCATTGTTCGGCGAGTTCGACGAGCCAGTCGATGCCCGCGATTACACCGAGGGTAAACTGTGGCTGATGGACGGCAATTCGGTGACTCCCGGTCATCCATTGCTGGTGTACCGTGCCAGCGAAGGTGACCGGGGCGCCATCACCACGGTCGATGGTGAACACCTGCTTACGGCGCTGCGCCTGATCGGCCCAGATGAAGTATTGCAGATCCGTGTCGGCGATAAATGGATGGGCAAGGACGGCGTGGTACGCCAGGGCATGCCCCCCGTTGCGCCCATCGCCAGTGTCGAACGAAGCTCCACCCGTTATCCCTTCAGCATCCACGGCGGTTATGAGGCAGGCAAGCAAGGCGCGGTGCTGCGCAGTCATTACCCGGCGCTGCTCAGCCTGTTGCTGTTCATCGGCGCGGTGGCCGGGGTTGCATGTCATTGGCAGATCCGCCGTGCCTCGTCGCCGCGCAATGAACTAAGGCGCGCCCTGGAGGCCGACGAGTTCCTGCCGTACTTCCAGCCGGTGGTGCGCAAGGGTGACTATCGCTGGGCGGGGGCCGAGGTGCTGATGCGCTGGAACCATCCTCGCGAAGGACTGGTGCGCCCCGACCTGTTCATTCCATATGCCGAACACAGCGGCCAGATCGTCGCCATGACCCGCGCCCTGATGGTGCACACGGCACAGACCCTGGCACCCTACTGCTCGCTGATCGAAGACGGATTCCACATCGGCATCAACATTACCGCCGACCATTGCCGCGACCTCGGCTTGCTCGACGACTGTCGAACTTTCCTCCAGCACTTCCCGCCCGGCCGAGTGATCCTGACTCTGGAATTGACCGAGCGCAAACTGATCGAGCCCACACCCGTCACCCTGGAGTTGTTCGAGAAACTTCATGAAATGGGGGTGATGATCGCCCTGGACGACTTCGGTACCGGCCAATCGAGCCTCAACTACCTGCGGCAGTTCCAGGTCGACTACCTGAAGATCGATCAGAGTTTCGTTGCCATGATCGGTGGCGATGCCCTGTCCCAGCATATCCTCGACAGCATTATCGAACTGTCGGGCAAGCTGGGCCTGGGCATCGTCGCCGAGGGTGTGGAAACCACTGCCCAACGGGACTACCTGGCACACCACCAGGTGGATTTCCAGCAGGGCTACCTGTTCGCCAAGCCCATGCCGGCGGCGCAGTTTCTCCAGGCACTGGCGGCCCGCCCAGGCATCACGCAGTTGCCGCAGGGCGCGCCCCCTGAGATCATGCGCGGCTGATCCAGCGGCTTAACTCCCCCTATTTCGAGGCATTCGTGTCAAAAGGCATTCTCTCGTCGGTCATGGCGTCCTGTCTGTTCGCTGTGATGTACTTCTATACCTCTTTGCTCTCACCGCTCGACGGCGAAGAAATCTTCGGCTGGCGCACGCTGTTGACCCTTCCCTGCCTTACCCTGTTCATGCTGCTGACCAAGGACATCAAGCTGGTCGGCGGGCTGCTTGGCCGAGTGCGGCAGAATCCGCTGCTGTTGCTGGGCATGGTTGGCACGTCCTGGTTGATGGGCGTGCAGTTGTGGCTGTTTCTCTGGGCTCCTCTGCACGGGCGTAGCCTGGAAGTGTCGATGGGGTACTTCCTGCTGCCCCTGGCGATGGTGGTGACCGGGCGCATGGTGTACGGCGAACGGCTGTCCCGCCTGCAGAAAGTGGCAGTGGCCTGCGCCGCGCTGGGCGTGGGGCACGAGTTGTACCAGAACGGCAGCTTCGCCTGGGAAACCTTGCTGGTGACCCTCGGTTACCCGATCTACTTCGTGCTGCGTCGCCGCTGTCGCACCGACCACCTGGGCGGGCTTTGGTGCGACATGTGCCTGCTGCTGCCGTGGGCCGTGTATTTTGTGACCCAAGGCCCCCTGAGCGCCAACGACCTGCTGCAGCACCCTGCCCTATACGGTCTGATTCCGTTATTGGGAGCGATCAGTGCCTGCGCCCTGATCGCCTACGTGCTTGCCAGCCGGCTGCTTCCGTTCAGCCTGTTTGGCCTGCTCAGCTATGTGGAACCCGTTTTGCTGGTAGGTGTAGCGTTGCTGCTGGGCGAGACCATCGGCCCAGACCAGTGGCTGACCTACCTGCCGATCTGGGCCGCGGTGTTGGTGCTGGTGCTCGAAGGAATCAAGCACCTGCTACGCCAACGTCGTCGTCCGGTTTAAGGCGCACCTGGCGCACCCGGCGCTCCTCCACCGCCACCACCGTCATGACCCAGCCATTCCAGGCCAGACGGTCACCGACCACCGGCAAGCGGTCCAGCAAGCTCATGACCAGGCCCGCGAGGGTCTGGTAGTCCTCGGTGGCACGGGCGCTGAAGCCGGTTCGCGCCTGCACCTGGCTCAGGTTCAGGGCGCCGTTGACCACGAAACCATCGCTGTCTTCGACTACGCCTGGGCCCTCGACTTCGCTGGCATCGGGCAGCTCGCCTGCAATCGACTCGAGGATGTCGGTCATAGTCAGCAGACCGGTGAAATCACCGAACTCGTTGACCACGAACGCGATGTGGGTCGACTGGCTGCGCATCTGCTCCAACGCGTTAAGGATGCTGAAACTCTCCAGCAGGTTCAGCGGCGCCCGTGCCATGCGTTCGAGGTCGAACTGGCTGCCTGACAACAGCTCCTTGAGCAGTTCCTTCTTGTGCACGAAGCCCAGCGGCTCGTCGATCCGGCCATCGCGAATCAACGGCAGACGCGAATACGGAGAATGGGCCAGCGCCTGGGTAATGGCTTGGGCCGGTTGCGCCAGGTCGATGGCATCAACTTGGGTACGCACCGTCATCACTGTGCGAATCGGCCGTTCGGCCAGGTTCAGCACACCACTGATCATGACCCGCTCGCGACGGTCGAACAGCACTTGCTCCTCGCCACCTTCGACCAGGTCGGCAATTTCTTCGCCCACCTCGTCAGCTTCCACCCGTCGCCCGCCCAACAGGCGCAGCACGGCATGGGCGGTGCGGTCACGCAGCGGTCGGTGCTGTTGCAGGCTGCGCTTGCGACGGGCCCGGGCCAACTGGTTGAACAGCTCGATCAGCAGCGAGAAGCCAATGGCCGCGTACAGGTAGCCTTTGGGGATATGGAAGCCCAGGCCTTCGGCGGTCAGGCTGAAGCCGATCATCATCAAAAAGCCCAGGCACAGCATGATCACCGTGGGGTGGGCGTTGACGAAGCGGGTCAACGGCTTGCTGGCCACGATCATGATGCCGATCGAGAAGATCACCGCGATCATCATCACCGACAGGTGTTCGACCATACCCACGGCGGTGATCACGGCGTCCAGCGAGAACACCGCATCAAGCACCACGATCTGCGCCACGATAGGCCAGAACGCGGCATGGCGTGCCACCCCGCTGCTCTGGGCCACGTGCCCTTCCAGCCGTTCGTGCAGCTCCATGGTGGCCTTGAACAGCAGGAACACACCACCGAACAGCATGATCAGGTCACGGCCGGAGAAGCTCTTGCCGAATACCTCGAACAGCGGCGCGGTGAGAGTGACCATCCACGAGATACTGGCCAACAGGCCCAGGCGCATGATCAAGGCCAGGCTCAGGCCAATCACCCGCGCGCGATCGCGCTGATGGGGTGGCAGCTTGTCGGCCAGAATGGCGATGAACACCAGGTTGTCGATACCCAGCACCAGCTCGAGGACGATAAGCGTCAGCAGGCCCAGCCAGGCCGTGGGGTCGGCTAGCCATTCCATTAGCGGGTACTCACGGGGAAAGCGTCACAAGGACGGGGGAAGGATGGCCAGGAAGGCCGGAGACTGGGGGGCTCCGCGAAGGTGCTCATACGTACCTTGATCAAGAAATAGGAAGGTGATCCTACAATCACCGTGGGTTCTTTCGACAGCGCAAAAATATTACAAAAGCTGTAACCGCCGCTGTGAGGGACTTTTCTTCAATACATCGCCCACCTACCAGGCCAGGATCGTGGCATCTTCCACACGAGGAAATGCACCCATGACTCTCGCGCTTTCCATGGCCGCCTTTGCGCTGGCAGCTTCCATTTCACCGGGCCCGGTAAACATCGTTGCCCTGGGCAGCGGTGCCCGCCATGGTCTGCGGGCCAGTCTGGGCCACGTGGCAGGCGCCACGCTCGGGTTCTGTGCACTGTTGCTGCTGGTCGGGCTCGGGGTGCACGAACTCCTTGCGCGCTGGCCCATGGTTGGTGTGCTGTTGCATTGGGGGGGCGTAGCATTCTTGCTGTACATGGCATGGAAGCTGGCCCTGGATGACGGTCAGCTGAACAGTGCACTGCACCACAGTGCCCCCACTGCCTGGCATGGCGCAGTCATGCAATGGCTCAACCCGAAGGCCTGGCTGGCGGCGGTGGCCGGGGTCGGTGCCTACACCGGTGGCGAGCAGCACTTGCTGTGGTTGTTCACTTGGATCTACGGGCCGATCTGTTTCGTGTCGGTGGCCGGCTGGGCCTGGGCCGGCAGTGTGATTCGACGGTATCTGGGTAACCCACGGCGAGTGCGGGTGTTCAATCGAGGGTTGGCGGCGTTGCTGGTGGCCAGTGCGGGGTATCTGGTCATTTAATGGAAGATCGGCGCACAAGATCCGATCTGCACGCGTCGACTTTTCCTACAGTGCGGATCGAATTTGCCTGGCATCTAGTCAGGTAACCCCACTCATACCCTTTGGCCTTCTCGGATTTCCCGGGGTAATCCCCCGGCTAGGAAGGCCTGCCAAATGCCCCAAGGTTCCCCCGGATCCGCGCTGTCCGAGCGCGAGGTCCAGATCGCCATCGCCCCGCTGGAAACCCTGCTGCGCGAAGACCTCGGTGCCGCTGCCGCCGCCGTCGACCAGTGGCTGCAGGACATCAGCTGCGGTCTGCTCGACCTGCAATCGGTGCGTTATCACCTCGAAGCCTCGGTGCCGGTTGTGGCCAACGCCTTCGCCCTGGTGGATGCGCTGCTCGATATCGCCGAGCTGGTACGAAATCCCAGCAACGATCCGCTGCAATGGGTCAGCCTGGGCATCAACCTGATTGGCGTGGTGCCGGTTCCGCTCGGCCTGCCGCGGGCGCGCATGGTGCTGCGGCCGGTGCTGCACCTGACCC
>NZ_AUEC01000040.1 GCF_000425785.1 Pseudomonas taiwanensis DSM 21245 | reverse complement strand
CAAGCCCAAACCCGGCTTGCCAAGACTGTTTGACCGCCCAAAATATCGACAGCGCAACATCATCGAACGCATGTTCGGCTGGCTAAAAGAGAACCGCCGAATCGTCACGCGCTTCGACAAGCTCGCAAAAAGTTATGCCGCAATGGTCTCGCTGGCTTGTGTCATGCGGTGTATGCGACGGCTTTTTTCAGACAGAGCCTAGCTGGGGAAGACAGAAACGACCCAAAGCGGTCGGTCGCAGGGCCTATAGAATCAGTGGCAATTCAGATAGGCCCAAGTACTGACAGGGCAACATCATCGAACGGATGTTTTGGCCATCTGAAAGAGAACCGCCGGATCGTAATGCGCTTCGACAAGCTTGCGAAAAACTACACCGCCTGGTCTCACTGACTTCTTCCATGCGGTGTTTGCGACATCTCATTACGTACAAGCCTAGAACGCTCCTGGCCGCTGACAGCCGAAACGACTGAAAGCGACCAGCTAACGGGTTCAATAACTCCAAAGCACCCGACATGCTTTAAAATCTAGAACAAACTGCAAAAGACTCTAACACTACGATATAAATCATCCTAAGAACGGGTCATGGAATCGATAAGCCCGACCTCGTTCATTTATGGGTTTAAGAAGCGACAGAGCTGCATGGTCACTTAGCCCTTGATTACGCAGCGCTCCATACAACTGATAAAATTCACCATTCAAATCTCCTGCGAAAATACCTGGATCATCCGAGCCTAGAGAAACCATAATTTCTGGATCTCCATCTTGTACAAACCCCGGCGCACGCATCCAACGTAGCGAATGATGCTCGCTGAAGCTGTTGTATTGACTAATACGCACATTGCTTGAGGGAAGTGTTTCTATAATGACGTTACGCTGAGCCACCTGCCTCATCAAAGCTTGCTGAATATGAAGATAGGTAGACTGATCAAAGTACGCAGCATCAACACTCTGAAGAGCTTCACTACGTTCCCACAGATCGCGATCACTAAGCCACTCCCACAAAAGCAATAAATGCTGAGGGCAATCACGTTTCGCCTGTTGAACCTTTCGCGCCTCATCATACCAAAGGTCACTTAGCGGAGTTATGCATGCTGACCAGTCTGTTTCTACGGCAGCCTGCACAAAGCGGACATTTAAGTGCCGAAGTGCCATGGCAGCTTCAAGTGAAGTACAACTCACTTCTCGACGAAACACTTCACATGCACATTTTGCCAAATCATTTGCTACCCTTGTAGCTGCTGCTGTAGCGCTTGGCACGGTACGTAGTAGTCGCCAAGCGGACAGTAAGTCCAACATCCATTCGCCTTTCTTGACGACTAATTGCCCCGGCATCCGCTCTAGCCACAATCGAGGAGAGATACCCATCGCAGTACCATGCCCTATGCGATCACCATCTCGAAGATCCAGAATTTCAAGAGCATCATGAATTGTGCGAAGACCGCTCAAAATATGTGCGAAGTCTTCGCCAGCATGAAATGTCCGGTGCGTTAAACCCATTCGCTCGCACACGCGATAGCAACTAGCAAAAATTTCTGGTGGCGCATGTAGTTCATTTGCGGCAGCATCAATACCACGCACCCAAGTTCTCAATCTCGGCCAGCGAGCGAAGCACTCGAGCAAAACATTCGTTGTAATTTCAAGTTCTTGGCGCTGCTTGTAGAAGCGATACGGACCTGCCTTGCTACTTGGGGACCATGCTTTCTTAATAAAATGCACAACCAGGGCAAGGCGGTGGCGCGACCGATCAAGCGGGGATAATTTTTGGAAGTGCATTTCTAAACCTTCTAGAATTTCACCAAGTTTATTTGGTGCAGACTTCACGCCAAACCCAGAAGAGTCCTGATCGTGAATATAACGCCAATAACCACCCAGAACTGCCTTAAACAACCTGTAATTTTTGCGCAGTGTATCTTTCGGAGATATACGCCCCTCAAGATAAGTAGTGCGACTTACATTTGATGCTTTACCATGCATCGCCCAAAAGCGCGGCAGGTAATCTTCCTCCGCTGGGTCACGCAACTTGCTATATGTGAATTTCTGAAACTGGTCAAACCCAAATTGCTCCTCACTTTGCACCAAAAGACGGTAGTACTGACTTTGAAGCATAATATAGGCATGAAACATTCGCTCAAGTATTACGCTAGGGTGGTCCCTAAGCTTGCACATAAGCTGTAACATCCAATAAATTTCGTCCGCCGTGCTACTTTCTGGCGAAAGCTCTAATTGTGATGGTATTGGGAAACCAATCTCCTCCCCATGAATTTCGCCATCCATTAATTCAAATAAATCGTGTGGAAATCGGGCATTTTCGCTGAGTGTATTCATCGCTGCGGCTATTAGCCACTTTCTCAAACTGCCTGCTGCTACCAGTTGACGATTCAGTTCAGCAGGCGTGAGATCCGGATCGATTGATCGTGCTAGCTCCCGCACTGCAGCGGCGTCAGCTGCATTGGGTGTGTGCCACTTCAGGCTGAAGTCACTTGTTTCTTGCTTGGGTTTGCGTAAAGCGCGTAGCCAACAGTTTTCTGCATGAGTGCTTCCATTCAGGTGTAAATGTGTTTCGTGGAGCCCTTCGCGACCTAAGTAGTCTTCCACCAGTGGGTCATACGGACTGACGACAGGCAGGTTTTTGCTGGCCCAAGTCTGCGAAGGCATCCATGGCCACTTCGTGCGCACCTCGATGTCCCCCATTGCTGACGGCTGAGCTGAGACTTGGGCAGCCGCTATCAAAGGTAAACCCGATATACGGCTCACGACACTTTGCTGCCAAGCACCAAACTTCTGCCGTTTCACATGCCAATTGCCATGCCGACTCTCTAAAAACTCCTCTGCCATCTCCTGAAGTGCACCAAACAAGAAACCCACTCTGTTTTTATGCGCAGACTGCTGAGCCAGCAATTGCCAACTATGTTCAAAAACGTGATCAGGCAGGCGTGCCGACCATGGTAGGTACCCTAGATAAACTGCCTCATGTAAGCTTCTTGGATTTAGAGGCTGACGAAATGGCGTCTGCCGTACGAGCGCCAACACTCTGTAATTTGAGAGCAGCGTTGTACCTATCTGAGCTATAACGGAGGCAGATTGTTCACGACCGACACTGTTCATGACTCAGTCGACCCGTCAACTATTTTTTTTGCACGAACTCTAGAAGTTTCACCCCCCCACTTCATACCTAGAATATAAGTTTTATTAAGCTTATCCCAAACCTCTTTATCGCAAAGCAGTTTATCTACTGCTTCGCCCGGACTCTCGCCCTCGACATTTGAATGACCCTCCGTAGTTTTCATTTCAGGATGCCCAGATATTAACGTAGCAGCTAGCTTCCTCGCCTCAACACTTGGCTCTAACAACCCCATAATTAACGGACAAGTGGCAACAAGGTAAGTAAGAGGTAAATTCTCGTACGCCGTCTCAGCCCACTTCAGCTTCTTAATAAAAAACTTGGCCGACTTTAGTGGGTTAGCTCGATCAGTATCTGACTCATCCAAAGCGTAGTCCGCCATCTCACCCAAGTGATAGTCACGCTCTTCAACATAAAAGGAATTGATGACACAGAGAGCAAATAACTCCATTAGATTACCTGCGCCAATAGCTTTTTTTGCTATATCCGGCCGATTATCACCACAAACCTTCTCCAGACTAAAATATAACCTAGTCCAAATCTTGCCAATCAATACAGCCGAGGGATTTAATCGCTTTCTGAGAGAATAAGTAGAGCCTAACCATTGCTCAACCATACTTATAAGTTGAGTAAGCTTTTTAGCATCTTCAACCGGATCAGATGCTTCTTCATCCTTGCCTTCGTCTGCATTATCTGTCTCCCACTGAGGTAGGGAAACAGTGAGCGGAGGATATGGTTTAGGTAAAACACTTATCACATCATACTTGCCCTCCTTCGGTTCGAGCGAAAGCAAACGAGCCATCAGACCAACGATATTATATATAGAAGCATATGTTCTTGAGGAGGAACCGGAAACATCCACCAGACTCAGTGCAAATACAGGCAATTCACTGCA
The DNA here is from genome assembly GCF_000425785.1 of Pseudomonas taiwanensis DSM 21245. Taxonomy (GTDB): domain Bacteria; phylum Pseudomonadota; class Gammaproteobacteria; order Pseudomonadales; family Pseudomonadaceae; genus Aquipseudomonas; species Aquipseudomonas taiwanensis. Next base: position 41,861 of record NZ_AUEC01000040.1, on the reverse strand, counting down.
ACCTTTCAGCACACTATCAGCTGTAATATAATCCGGATCGCCCACTCCTGGCTTTCTTTTGTTAAGACCAATAACCCCAGAATAAACAACGGGAGTCGTCGGACTTGCCCCGTAGGGTGCCGTTAGAATAGTTACAGCATGACGAGCCCAATTTAGTGCATCTTCTTTTCGCCCTATACCCATATATTGCTCAAACTGCTTACGAAGATTCTGACGATCTTCCTCGGTACGGAGGTCTTTAGCTTTTCGCCTCAATACCTGCCCGAATAGTGCCACGCTGCCAGGTGCTGCCAGCATATAGTCAATCAGTGTTGCCGGTTTCTCTGCACAAAGTCGGGTTACATCGGCTGATAGTGCTGCAAAGCAGTTCTTTAGATCCGCATCAATTGGTTGGGGTCTAAGATAGGCTGCAGTATCGAAATCACCATCACGGATCGCTAGATCAAACACTGCCTTACTCAGTGCTGGTAATTCTTGGGCCGCGATAGCATCGACATCCACGCCAAACTTATAAAGGCTCCCTAATGCCAATGCTCGTAAGCTTTCACTCAGAGCTTCAGATAGTTCTGAATTCCATTTATCAGACCCATCAGGATCGAATTCTGGCGCACACCTTGATAATACTTGAAGAACCGAGCGTAGAGGTTGCTTAAGCAAAAAATCCCTATAAAGGTCTAAATCGCGAGGATTCTTGATTCGTAAACCACGTCGTATCAAGGAGCTAACCAACTCGTTCGGAGTTAATGTCCTACTCCAGTTGGAATGAGAGAGGCAGAACTGATCTTCACCGCCTTGAAGAAGATTCCAAAGCGGGCGCAACTGCAAACGACGCTGCATAGGAAAAAGTTTTAGCAGATATTGATCCTCTAAGTGATCAATCATCTTATGACGCTGATCAACTCGCTCTTTAACCTGACCATGCTTTGCATCCCCCAGGCTATCGTAAAAATGATCCCTCACCATGAGTGAGTACAACTCAATATCACCTGTTACTAAAACAACAAGGCGAGGTGTGTCTAGGTATTTACGTATGCACTCCAGAACACTGCGCGCATGTTGCGAGTGAGTATCAGCATCGTCAAAAGCTATTATCAGTGAATCAACGCCTAGCGCATGACAGGACAAGTCGAGCAGTGTATGGAAATTTCTGCGCAAGTCCGTGCTGTACCCAGCTCTCTCCAAGCCCCACTCGAAGAAAAGCTCTGGATCTAAATCCTGGAGTTGGTCGTGATTCGAACTAAATAAGCTGAGTCCACCAGCCAGCTTTTTAAACTGCTCACGAAAGCGCATGATAATTCGCTCGCCATCCAGTCCTGAGCAGACTTCCGTCCTTGTAACACAGCCTTTTAAGGCTTTCAAAATGCTAAGCAGGATAATTTCACTACGCTCAATCCGGCTTGGGTCAATATAGGCAAGCGGACTAACACTAAGTTTTGATTTCTCATTCCCCAAGGCGTGAAATGCGCTTTGCAAGAATGTAGACTTACCAGCACCACGAGTCCCATCGACAAAGTAAACTAAACCACTTCCATAGGGGTAGTCATCTTCCGCTGAGGATACCTTCCTTAGCTTCAGAATCTTTTTGGCATTTGCGAGATCCGCCTCAATCCTTTGCTCTAACTTTATATAACTTTGATGTTGTACTAGTTCACCAACTTCAAATTTTGCATTGGTATCGCTATGATTGAGATCAATGTTGGTCTGATTCAACTGTTCCGCTGTTTTTTTCATGAAGATCCTGAAAGATTTAATACAAACCGAAAAAGTAGAAGAAACACCGCAAACATCCTGAAAAGCCAATATAACTATTAGCTAGCCATGGTCATCTTCTGACTATATATTGACCAGTAAAAAATACCTTTCCATGTAAACTCGTCCTTAACCGAAGCTGAGAGAGTGATGCACTTGCCCCTAGCGAGCGGGACCTCTAGAGAACCCTGGCCAGATACTCATAATGGCCAAATGCCTTCGACTACTCAAGGGCTGCACGACACAAAGGCATGGATCGGTATCCACTTTCTATGGGGCCGTCTTGTACGTACCTCCTGTCTTATCAATGCACAAACACCTACTAAAAATGAATTTTTACGGTGTCCAAACCATTTCGGCCAACCAAACCCACCGAGTGAACGCTGCGGTTGCCATAGTTCAGTCAGCGTCGCTTTCGAAATTTCACTCATCCCACCTACTTGCTGTTTCCACGATTAAGCCCTTTCGCAGATGAATCTAAAAAACGTCCCCCACGTCATCCCGCCAAGAATGCTGAGTGTTATCAAGGGATCAAGGCCCCTGCGACCTGTGGGGAATGTCCAATACGCGGGACTGGCGGCTCCTTACATCCGGGAGCAAGGGCATCTCATGATCTGGCCTCCTGAGCACCGTTACGGGTGGGCGGGTGGAGGCAGCACTGGCTGACGAGACCAGCGCCTGAAGATCCTGAGCCGGGTAAACGCAGCAATGCGATGACCGAGGCATGCCTGACTGTCAGTCAGGTGCAGTCCATTCCCTGGTCTGCGGCACCATCATCTACAGCGCTGTTGCTGGTGACATCGGCGTTTGTCACGCCGATTGTCACGAGGGGGAATGCCGCAAAGCCATGTGCGATCAGGGCTGCAGCAGTGGTAGAAGTGCCCGTCTCTTTCCAGCAGAAAGAGACGGGCACAGATTGGCGCAGGATTCGGCCAAGCGGATAAGTTGCTGCAGGGCAGCGAGGTACGGAGTATCAGGCGCACGAACGCTACATGTGTAAGAGCATCCATCACATGGGTAGTGACCGGGCGAGCTGCCGGATGCGAATCGCCCTTGGGGAGAACCACCGCGAAAGCGGCGTGACCTTGAAGGCTCGGGTCACCTGGGGTGCTGTCAACGGCAGCCTTTGCACTGTCTTTTCTACGCCTTCAATTCGGAAGGGTTAAGCAACTCGCCCGCTGGATTTGGGGGGCGGAAATAGCATTGAGCTTGTACGGAGTTCCGTGGTTTCCAGTGGCCGATTGGATTCTTTGATTTTTTAGGTGACATCCATCCAAACAAGGCGTGAATGTGGGCTGCTCATTGAAAGGCTGCGCGGTTAAGCCGATTACCCATGGTTATCGTTACAAGCATGAAGCCGTCGTGGTTTGGAACTACTGCGAGCAACCAGACTTACCGCCGCAGCCGGTCACTTAAAGAAAAAATGGGATGAGACTTTAGGTGCATCCCACATCAATCTCACTTTTCCTGACTGCTTTTCCGTGCCCGTGGCGATGCCGGCCTCGCCACTGCCTTCTTCGCTTTGGCTGCCGCTGGGCTTTTCCCTCGTTTCGGTCCGGCCACCACGTGGGTACTGGCCAGCGACGCTGCCACAGCGATTGGCCCACCCGCCTTCGACTGGCCGACATTGTTGCCGACGACCGTTGCAGTGGGCTTATCTTTGGCCGTCATCACCATACCCATCCGCACGTCAAAGAGATGCAGCACGGCCTCCAGCGTGCTGAGCTTTGGATTCGACTTCCCGCTCTCCAGTTCGTACAGGCTTTTCGTGGAAATTCTGCACATGGCCGCGAAGGTCTGTTGGTCAAGCCCGGTCACTTCGAGCCGCAGACGGCGGATGGATACCCCAATTGAATCGAGCCCCTCACTGGTAGATCGGCTGAATTGCGCATCGACTCAAGCGCATCGGTCAGCCGATGGGCAATGCCCTGAATTTCTCAGCCACATTCATCAACCGTCGCAACAGAACATCGGGATCCGTTTAACCAACCAGCTCGGCGCAGTTGTCGCGTCAATTAGAAGACCCCTTGCGCTCCGCCGCCTACTTCGTCGTCCGTGTGATGCCCTCTTCTTCCAGGAGCATTGGCGCGAGGTCATGAATTGGCGACAGACGAAAACTTTCAGCCATACGCATGAGGGAGGCGATTGTGCATTCACGGTGCGCGGAACTGGCTGTGATTCGGTTAGGTGGGGGATGGCACGGCTTCGCCCGTGATCGCGGGCAAAGCCCGCTCCTACAAGGATGGGTTGCCTGTGAAAATGGGGCGTTGATCGAGAACTGGGTAGGTTTGCTGTTGGGATTGCTCTGGGTGTGGTCGCAATGAATACAGTGGGTGGAACGGCTAAGTCCGGGGTTCGCAGGCCTGCTGGGAAAAGAGAGGCGCAAAAAAGCCCGCACTAGGCGGGCTTTTTGTGATGGCCCGGGGCGAGAAACCACCATCGGCCAAACGGTCTGGTGCCGGAGACAGGAATCGAACCTGCGACCTTCGCGTTACGAGTGCGCTGCTCTACCGACTGAGCTACACCGGCGTGTAGCGCAACGTACCACTGCTCGCACCCGTTACGCAAACTCCTGTTTCCCCTGACTTATTGCCCTGCCCTCAAGGCGCCTTGCACCCCTTCGGCGCGAGGTCTTCTTCGATGTTGGTCGCACAGCTCCAACCTGTGGCCGAGCGGGTCAGGGTGACGGTCTTGCCCAGCACGTTGGCCGGTGCATCCGCCAGGGTGCATTCGAGCGTAGCGCTGCCGTCGGCGGCCTTGCCGGTGGCGGTGATGGCGCAATGGGAGGTGGCGGGCTGGCCGCCGAGGGCGGCGACGTCGGATACGTCCTTGCCTTCGTTCAAGCGCAGGTCCATCGCGGTCTTGAGCGCTGAAATCTCCAGCAAGCCTGCCGCCGCCTTGGTCCGGGACTGGTGGTTGGTGTACATCGGGATGGCGATGGTCGCCAGGATGCCAATGATCGCCACGACGATCATCAGTTCGATCAGGGTGATACCTCGTTGCCCTTTCATGAACATCTTCCTTTTCGATACGCGTACTCGTTGAGGTCACTCTCGACCCCGGCTGACAGCGGCGCAGTAGGCCTGATCAGACACCTTTTGTCACCCCTGCCCGTCTGGGCGTCATGTTCGCTGAACTACTCTAGTGAGCATCAGGCAAGCGCGCCCGACAATGGACTCGGCAAGCTGTTTCCAAGCTTGTCGCACAAGTACCCAAGGACTGTTCATGAGCTCATCGACACACCTCTACAGCTGGCATGGCACCGATACCGATGGCACGCCGGTCAGTGGCGAAACCCGCGGGCGCAGCCCTGCCTATGTGCGGGCGGGGCTGCTGCGCCAGGGTGTTCGGGACGTGCGGGTGCAGCGGGCGGGTTCGCGGGGTTGGCAATGGCCGAAGGCTCGGGAAAAAACCGATGCGCCGGGCTTCAGCCGGCAATTGGCGACGTTACTCAAGGCGGGCGTGCCGCTGCTGCAGGCGTTCGAGGTGATGGGGCGCAGCGGCTGTGGTGCGGGGCAAGCGGCATTGCTGGGGCGATTGAAACAGGATGTGGCGGCGGGCTTGGGGCTGGCCGATGCGCTACAGCGCCACCCGGGCTGGTTCGATGCGTTGTACTGCAACCTGGTAAGGGTGGGTGAGCAGTCCGGCACGCTCGACCGGCAACTGGAACAGTTGGCGGGCATGCTGGAACAGCGCCAGGCGCTGCGCAAGCGGGTGCGCAAGGCCATGCTGTACCCGGTGCTGTTGTTGCTGACGGGGCTGGGCGTTTCGGCACTGCTGTTGCTGGAGGTGATTCCGCGCTTTCAGAACTTGTTTGCGGGGTTCAACAGCGAGTTGCCAGCTTTCACTCAGTGGGTCATCGACTTATCCACAGCGCTGGGGCGTTATGCGCCGGGGTTGCTGATTGGCGCGCTGGTTCTGATGGCCGGCGTGCTCCGGCTCTATCGGCAGCATGCGTCGGCGCGGTTGTGGATAACGCGCTACGCGCTGCGCTTGCCGGTGTTCGGCACATTGCTGGGGCAAGCGGCCTTGGCGCGTTTCGCCCGCAGCCTGGGCACCGCCTACGCGGCGGGCGTTGCGCTGCTGGATGCGCTGGTAACGGTGGCGAGGGTGAGCGGCGACCCTGTGCACGAGCAGGCCATCCTGCGCTTGCGTCAGGGCATGGCCAATGGGCAGGGGCTGAATCAGGCGATGGCCAGTGAGCCGCTGTTTGCGCCGTTGCTGGTGCAGCTTGTGGCCATCGGCGAATCCAGTGGCACGCTGGACGTGATGCTAGAGAAGGCCGCCAGCCATTACGAAGAACAGGTCAGCCAGACACTGGACCAGTTGACCAGCCTGCTGGAGCCGGCCATCGTGCTGGTCCTGGGCGTGCTGGTTGGCGGCCTGGTGGTAGCCATGTACCTGCCGATTTTCCAGTTGGGTAGTTTGATCTGAACATGACTTTATGGACTTTCCTGGCTGCGCAGCCGGCTTACCTGATGACCTTGGCCGCCCTCCTGGGGTTGCTGGTCGGCAGCTTTCTGAACGTGTTGGTGCACCGCCTGCCGATCATGCTCGAACGCCAATGGCAGCGCGAAGCACAGCAGGTGCTGGGGCTGCCGACCTCGGTGCATGAACGCTTCGACCTGTGCCTGCCGGCCTCCCGCTGCCCGGGCTGCGGGCACCCGATTCGTGCCTGGGAAAACATCCCGGTGCTGAGTTACCTGGCCCTGCATGGGCGCTGCTCGGCGTGCAAGTGCCGCATCAGCCCGCGTTATCCACTGGTGGAGCTGGCGTGCGCGGCCGTGTCGCTGGTAGTGGCGTGGCATGGCGGCAGTGCCGCGCAGCTGCTGTTGCTACTGTTGCTCACCTGGTGCCTGCTGGCCTTGAGCCTGATCGATATCGAACACCAGTTGCTGCCCGACGTGCTGGTGCTGCCAATGCTGTGGCTAGGCTTGATCGCCAATGCCTTCCACACCTTCGTACCCCTGAGCCATGCGCTGTGGGGCGCGATTGCGGGTTACCTCTGCCTGTGGAGCGTGTACTGGGTGTTCAAGCTGCTGACCGGCAAGGAGGGCATGGGCTATGGGGACTTCAAGCTGCTGGCGTTGATCGGCGCCTGGGGCGGGTGGCAGGTGCTGCCGCTGACCTTGCTGTTGTCATCGGTGCTGGGGGTGCTGGTTGGCCTGTGCCTGCTGCGTGTGCGTCGGCAATCGCTGAGTACGACGTTGCCGTTTGGGCCTTATCTGGCCATTGCAGGGTGGATTGCGTTGCTCTGGGGTGATGAAATATACGCCTCTTACATGCAACTACTGGGACTCTGATGACCACTGCGGCCTTCACCCCCTGGATTCTGGGCCTGACTGGCGGTATTGGCAGCGGCAAAAGCGCGGCTGCCGAACGTTTCGTCGAACTGGGCGTGCACCTGGTCGACGCCGACCAGGCTGCGCGCTGGGTGGTCGAGCCCGGTCGCCCTGCCCTGGCCAGCATCGTCGAGCGTTTCGGCCCTGGCGTGCTGCAGGAAGATGGCCAACTCGATCGTGCGGCCCTGCGCCAGCTGATCTTCGCCGACCCGGCGCAGCGCAAATGGCTGGAGCAACTGCTGCACCCGCTGATCGGGCAGGAGATTTTCAGCTACCTGGCCAAGGCCGAGTCGCCTTATGCGGTGTATGTTTCGCCGCTGTTGATCGAGTCTGGTCAGCACCAGAAAACCCAACGCGTGCTGGTGATCGATGCTCCGCAAGCGCTGCAGATGGAGCGCACGTTGAAGCGGGACAACACCAGCAGCGAGCAGGTGCAGGCGATTCTCAAGGCCCAGTTGGCCCGTGAGGAGCGCTTGCGCCATGCCGATGATGTGGTGGTCAATGATCGCGACCTGAGCGCGCTGCATGCGCAGATCGACCGCCTGCACCACTTTTACCTGACTTTACGAGGAGGCCAGCCATGAGCCAGCCATTGACCGTCGATTGCCCGACCTGTGGCGCACCTGTGGAATGGAACGAGCACAGCCCGTTCCGGCCGTTTTGTTCGGACCGCTGCAAATTGATCGACCTGGGCGCCTGGGCGGCGGAAGAGCACAAGATTCCTGGGGCGGATGAGTCGGAGGATGAGCTGTATTCGGGGGATCTGGAGTCTCGGCATTGATCCGATAGCACGGTGCTCGTAAGGGCCCTTTCGCGGGTAAACCCGCTCCTACAGAGATCTCATGGTTTTCAAGATCGGTGCAGTACCTGTGGGAGCGGGTTTACCCGCGAAGAGGCCGGAACAGCCAACACACAATCACCGCTCATCCTCCTTCCACGGCGCCTGCAAATACCGCGTGCGGTTGAACGTCTCCAGCCACTCCGGGCAGAACACCACCAGCGCGCTGATCACCGTGCCGTTGATGAACGCCTCCGGGAACATCATCAACCACAGGTAGCCCACGAAGTCGCTGAGCCATTCCGGCATGGCGAATCGCCCATCCAGCCACAGCAACCCCAACCCCGCCACCAAACAGGCCAACACTGTCAGCGCTGCCGGGAAGAACCCGGAACAGAAGATGTAGACGAACAGGTTACGCGGCTGCGCCCGCTCGACCAGGATCGCGCACACTTCGGTAATCAGCACCGGCAAGCCAATCAGCAGCAGCCCGTTGACCCCCAAGGCCGCCATGTCTTGGCGGCCAAGCGCCAGCAACCCGAGCTGGGCGAGAAAGCCGCCAAGCATCGCCAACGGCCAGTCCAGCAGCAAGGTCACGGCAGTCATGCCGATGAAGTGGTAAGACACGCCGGTGTCGAAGTCGCGCCTGACCAACCACAGCGCGAACAGGCAAAAGACCGTGCCGAACAGCAGGTGCTGACGGCGGCTGTCGGTGAACAATTCCACCCAGCGCGTGCGCGTCGCCGCCCAGATCAACAGCGGTACGTATGCCAGCCAACCCACGGTCATGCTGGTGGAAGACAGGACCTGTGCGCTGATCAACTCAAGCTCGCTCCCGTTTCAGATACCCCGAGTCTACACCTTGACGACGTTTCCCACGGGCAAACAAGCTCTTACCGTTCACAATTGCCGACTAAGCTAGTTCACATGGATGACTCAGACTACCTGCGCCTGCTTACCATCCAGGCCGAACAAGCCAATGCATTCCTGTCCAATGCCCGCAAATGGGAGCGCGAGCGTTGGGTCTGCCAGCGTCTGCTGCAAGGCCTGAACATTCCCTACCGCAGCGAGGACTTTTCCCCCGCCGGCCAGGAACCGCCCGACGTGCTGTTCCGCGATGCGGCGTTCGAGGTGTTTTTCGTGCTCGATGAGGGGCGCCGGCTGAATGACGAATGGCGCGAAGAGCTGCAACGCCGGCGCAGCGCCTTTTCGCTGGCGCAGTTGGTGCGGCGTGAAGCGCGGCCAAGGCGGATCAGTGCCGCCGAACTGCTTGGGCGCCTGGCCCCGACCTTGCGCAAGAAGGCGCACAACTACCGCGAACGCGGGCTGGACCTGAGCGAGCTGGACATCATCGCCTTCTCCAGCCTCAAGCGTGAGGTGCTCGACCTCAACACGCACTTCCCGCCGCCCACCGAATACCTGCGCCAGGGCTGGCGCTCGCTGTCACTGGTCGGGCCGACCTTCGCCCGGGTGTTGTTCGCTCACCCCGATGCGCCGGACTTCCTGCGCGGCAACCTGGGGCGCAGTATCGTGTTCGATGTCGGAATCAGTCTTTGATCCAGTGCCGAGAGTCTTTGCAATGGCGTAAACTCGGCGCCAGGGATAGAAAGCATTATCATTTGTTTCAAGCGCTTGCGTGAACGCTGTGGCGTTCGCGCAGTCACAAACGTCTATCTGACGAGGCCCACCATGACCAGCCGACTGAATCCGGAAGATCAGCGTCGTGTCGATGAGTACCTGCGAGCCCCCCAGCACCAAGTCGAGCGCAAGCCTTTCAGGCCGTGGCTGCTCCTTGTCCTGGTGGTGGCCGTGACCATCGCCCTGGGCCTCATTAGCCGCCTGTTGAGTGGACTGGTGCTATGAGCTGCCTCGCGCTCGCCCTCCTCTCGCGCAGTTTGCGGCCGGCCCCCAGGGCCAGGAATTCCGTAAACCTTATGAGATATCCCCATGACTCATCGCATCGTGATTGTCGGCGGCGGCGCCGGCGGCCTGGAACTGGCGACCCGCCTGGGTAAAAGCCTTGGCAAGCGCAAGCGGGCCGAGATCACCCTGGTCGACGCTAACCTCACGCACATCTGGAAACCGCTGCTGCACGAAGTGGCCGCAGGCTCGCTGAACTCTTCGGAAGACGAACTGAACTACGTGGCCCAGGCCAAGTGGAACCACTTCAACTTCCAGCTGGGACGCATGAGCGGCCTGGACCGTGAGGGCAAGCAGATCCAGCTCGCCGCCACCCTCGATGAAGAGGGCCGCGAGTTGCTGCCGGCGCGCACGCTGGGCTACGACACGCTGGTGATTGCCGTCGGCAGTAACACCAACGACTTCGGCACCCTGGGCGCGGCGCAGCACTGCCTGTTCCTGGACACCCGCAAGCAGGCCGAGCGCTTCCACCAGCAGTTGCTCAACCACTACCTGCGTGCCCACGCCGGCGATGTGGCAAGCGAGAAAATCAGCGTGGCCATCGTCGGCGCCGGTGCCACCGGTGTGGAACTGGCCGCCGAGCTGCACCATGCCGCCCATGAACTGGCGGCCTATGGCCTGGACCGCATCCAGCCCAAGGACATGCACATCACCCTGATCGAAGCGGGCCCACGGGTGCTGCCGGCACTGCCGGAGCGCATCAGCGTGCCGGTGCACAAGACCCTGGAAAAACTCGGGGTGAAGGTGATGACCAACGCGGCGGTCAGCGAAGTGACGGCCGAGGGCCTGAAGACCAAGGATGGCGAAATGATCCAGGCCAGCCTGAAGGTGTGGGCGGCGGGCATTCGTGCGCCGGGCTTCCTCAAGGACATCGACGGCCTGGAAACCAACCGTATCAACCAGCTGGTGGTGCGCCCTACCCTGCAGACCACCCGTGACGACGACATCTTCGCCTTCGGTGACTGCGCCGCCTGCCCGCAACCTGGCAGCGACCGCAACGTGCCGCCACGGGCCCAGGCGGCACACCAACAAGCCTCGACACTGGCCAAGAGCCTGAAGGCGCGCCTGGAGAACAAGCCGCTGCACACCTATGCCTACAAGGATTACGGCTCGCTGGTATCGCTGTCGCGCTTCTCGGCGGTGGGCAACCTGATGGGTAACCTGATGGGCAGCGTGAAGCTGGAAGGCTGGCTGGCGCGGATGTTCTATGTGTCGCTGTACCGGATGCACCAGATGGCGTTGTATGGGGTCTTCCGCACGGCGATGCTGATGCTGGGCAGCAAGATTGGTCGCGGTACCGAGCCGCGCCTGAAGCTGCACTGACAGCGCGCTGAAACACCCTGTGGGAGCGGGCTTGCCCTCTCCCACTTTTTTTGCCCGCCAATCACCCGCCCCCGCAGGAGCCGGCTTGCCGGCGATAAAGCCAGCAAAACCCCAAAACCTAAATTCGAGACAAAAGAAAAAGGGCATCTCATTCGAGATGCCCTTTTTACATGGTGGGTCGTGTAGGATTCGAACCTACGACCAATTGGTTAAAAGCCAACTGCTCTACCAACTGAGCTAACGACCCGGAAAATGGTCGGGGTGAGGGGATTCGAACTCCTGACATCCTGCTCCCAAAGCAGGCGCGCTACCGGACTGCGCTACACCCCGAGATTGGCTCCGCGACCTGGACTCGAACCAGGGACCCAATGATTAACAGTCATTTGCTCTACCGACTGAGCTATCGCGGAACTGAACTTCGGTACAACTTCGAAGGCTGTGTTAGCTTCGAACCCTTTAGCTTCTTCGCTTTCGCGTTGTCGCTGCTGAGGCCGGCTATTCTACATTCTTCGTTTTGCTTGTCAACCACTTTTTTTCATTCAACTTACTGATTTGTAAGTTGTTTTGCGATCCCCGGTGTTGCTGGTGATTCGCTTAGTGCCTGACAACGCGGCGTATATTAGGGGCACTCGATTTTAGATGCAAGCAAAAATTTCAAAATTTTCAGCAAGTTATCTGGGAGTGCCGAAAAGCCTGGGTTTTCGGGGGGCCGGCTAAAAAAAAGCCCCGCGAATGCGGGGCTCGTGGCACAGCGGTGAATCAGGCGAAGACGATCTCGTCGCCCTCGACCGTGGCGGTAATCGCCGTGCCTGGCAGGAACGTGCCTGCCAGGATCAGCTGCGCCAGCGGGTTTTCGATCCAGCGCTGGATCGCCCGCTTCAGCGGCCGTGCGCCATACACCGGGTCGTAACCCACGGCGATCAGCTTGTCCAACGCTTCCGGGCTCAGGCTCAGCGTCAGCTCGCGTTCGAGCAGGCGGCTGCGCAGGCGGCCCAGCTGGATCTCGGTGATGCCAGCGATCTGGTCGCGGCCCAGGGGCTCGAACACCACCACTTCGTCGATCCGGTTGATGAACTCCGGACGGAAGTGCGACCCCACCGCATCCATAACCGCCGCACGCTGGGCTTCGCGATCGCCCACCAGTTCCTGGATCTGCGCCGAGCCCAGGTTGGAGGTCATCACGATCACCGTGTTGCGGAAGTCCACGGTACGGCCATGGCTGTCGGTCAGGCGGCCGTCCTCCAGCACTTGCAGCAGCACGTTGAACACATCCGGGTGTGCCTTCTCCACTTCGTCGAGCAACACCACCGAATAGGGCTTGCGGCGTACGGCTTCGGTCAGGTAACCGCCCTCTTCATAACCGACGTAGCCTGGCGGGGCACCGATCAGGCGAGCCACGGAGTGTTTCTCCATGAATTCGGACATGTCGATGCGCACCATGGCCTCTTCGGTGTCGAACAGGAACTCGGCCAGCGCCTTGCACAGCTCGGTCTTACCCACACCGGTCGGGCCGAGGAACAGGAACGAACCACTTGGCCGGTTGGGGTCGGACAGCCCTGCACGGGAACGGCGCACGGCGTTGGCAACGGCGGTGACCGCTTCGTGCTGGCCAATCACACGCTGGTGCAGCAGCGCTTCCATCTTCAAGAGCTTCTCGCGTTCACCTTCGAGCATCTTGGAAACGGGGATGCCGGTCCACTTGGACACCACTTCGGCAATTTCTTCCTCGGTGACTTTGTTACGCAGCAGCTGGTTATCCGACTTGCCGTGCTGGTCGACCATCTGCAGGCTGCGCTCCAGGTCTGGAATCACTCCGTACTGCAGCTCGGCCATGCGGCTCAGGTCACCTTTGCGACGGGCGGACTCCAGCTCCTGGCGGGCTTGCTCGATCTTTTGCTGGATCTGCGCCGAGCCCTGTACTTCAGCCTTTTCGGAAGCCCAGATTTCTTCAAGGTCGGAGTACTCACGCTCCAGACGCTCGATTTCTTCGGTCAGCTTCTCAAGGCGCTTCTTCGCGGCCTCGTCTTCTTCTTTCTTCAGCGCCTGGGATTCGACTTTGAGCTGGATCAGGCGGCGGTCGAGGCGGTCGAGCACTTCGGGCTTGGAGTCGATCTCCATACGGATGCGGCTGGCCGCTTCGTCGATCAGGTCGATGGCCTTGTCGGGCAACTGACGGTCGGTGATGTAGCGGTGGCTGAGCTTGGCCGCGGCGATGATGGCGCCGTCGGTGATCGCCACCTTGTGGTGCACTTCATAGCGCTCTTTCAGGCCACGCAGGATCGCGATGGTGTCCTCTTCGCTCGGCTCTTCGACCAGCACTTTCTGGAAGCGCCGCTCAAGGGCTGCGTCCTTCTCGATGAACTGGCGGTATTCATTGAGCGTGGTAGCGCCAACGCAGTGCAGCTCGCCACGGGCCAGGGCCGGCTTGAGCATGTTGCCTGCGTCCATGGCGCCCTCGCCTTTACCGGCGCCGACCATGGTGTGCAGTTCGTCGATGAACAGGATGATCTGGCCTTCCTGCTTGGACAGCTCGTTGAGCAGCGCCTTGAGGCGCTCTTCGAACTCGCCCCGGTATTTGGCGCCGGCAATCAGGGCACCCATGTCCAGGGCCAGCAGGCGCTTGCCTTTGAGGCCATCGGGCACTTCGCCGTTGATGATGCGCTGGGCCAGGCCCTCGGCGATGGCGGTTTTACCCACGCCAGGCTCACCGATCAGCACAGGGTTGTTCTTGGTACGACGCTGCAGCACCTGCACGGTGCGGCGGATTTCGTCGTCACGGCCGATCACAGGGTCCAGCTTGCCTTCCTCGGCGCGCTTGGTGAGGTCGACGGTGTACTTGTCCAACGCCTGGCGCGATTCTTCGGCATTGGCGTCATTGACCGCCGCGCCGCCGCGCAGGTTGTTGATGGCATTTTCCAGGGCTTTCTTGGTCACGCCCTGGCCGAGCAGCAACTTGCCGAGCTTGCTGTTCTCGTCCATGGCGGCCAGCAGTACCAACTCGCTGGAGATGAACTGGTCACCTTTCTGCTGGGCCAGGCGGTCGGCCTGGTTGAGCAGGCGCGCCAGGTCCTGGGACATGTTCACGTCGCCCGTAGGGTTCTGGATCTTCGGCAGCTGGTCGAGCTCTTTGACCAAGGCCTGGCGCAGGCTGTTGACGTCGAAGCCGACTTGCATCAGCAGCGGCTTGATCGAACCACCTTGCTGCTCGAGCAGCGCTTGCATCAGGTGCACGGGCTCGATAGCCGGATGGTCCATGCCAACGGCCAGGGATTGGGAATCGGATAAAGCCAGCTGCAGCTTGCTGGTCAAACGGTCTATTCGCATGGGGTACCTTCCTTTAAAGGGCAGGTCGGAGCGATGGACAGCGCCTGTTGATGAAGAAACCTGCCTGAGATGACCTTATAGATAAGGTTGATTCTGGAAGATTCAAGCGTAGCGGGCTTGACGTGGATCAGCTTTGAGATTGCAAGAGGGAGTCGCTTCGCGCCCCATCGCAGGCTGTCGCCAGCTCCCACGAGTGACCGCGCAAATCATAGGTAGGAGCTGGCGTTAGCCTGCGATGGGCCGCGAAGCGGCCCCGCCCATCTCAAACCTGCAACCAGACCAACGAAGCGAACCGCCCACCCTGCGGGGTCCGGCGATAGGAGAAGAACCGCGGGTCACTCACCGTGCAGAGGCCACCGCCATGAACGGCAGTGACCCCACGTGCCGCCAGGCGAATACGCGCCAGCGCATAAATGTCCGCCATCAGCTTGCCGGGGCGCTCGCCGTCGACGAAGGCCGTGGCCGCTTGCGGGTGCACAGCGGTGAATGCATCGCGCACTTCCGGGCCCACTTCGAATGCCGTTGGTCCGATGGCCGGCCCCAACCACACCAATACCTCTTCAGCGGGCAGCGCCAGGCGGTCCAGGGTAGCCTCCAGCACGCCCCCGGCCAGCCCGCGCCAGCCGGCATGGGCTGCCGCCACACGGGTACCGGCGCGGTCGCAGAACAGCACCGGCAGGCAATCGGCAGTCATCACGGTGCAGGCGATGCCGGGCTGGTCGGTCCAGCTGGCGTCGGCTTCGGCAACGATAGAGGGGTCTGCATCGGCTACCACCAGCCCGTGCACCTGTTTCAACCAGGCAGGCTCGATGGCGAATTCATCGCTCAGGCGGCGGCGGTTCTCGGCGACCGCTGCAGGGGCGTCGCCCACATGGTCGCCAAGGTTGAAGGATTCGTAGGGCGGCAGACTCACGCCGCCCTGGCGGGTGGTGACGCAGGCGCGAACCGAGGCTGGGGCTGGCCAGTCGGGAATCAACAGCGACTGCATCAATTCACTCATCCGATGAAACTCTCGCGGTCCTGGTTGAGCAGCGATAGCAGCCAGACGAAATCATCCGGCAGCGGCGATGCCCATTCCATGCGTTCACCGGTGGTGGGGTGATCCAGTGCCAGGAAACGCGCATGCAGGGCCTGGCGCGGGAAGTTCTTGACCGCGTCGACCATGGTCGGGCTCGCCGCAGGCGGAATGCGGAAGCGACCGCCGTAGGTCTGGTCGCCGACCAGCGGGAAGCCCACGTGGGCCATGTGCACGCGGATCTGGTGGGTACGGCCGGTCTCCAGCTTCACCCGTACGTGGGTGTGCGAGCGGAAGCGCTTGAGCACGCGGTAGTGGCTGACCGCCGGCTTGCCGCCGTCGGTGACGGCCATGCGCTGACGCATGCCGCCGTGGCGGCCGATCGGGGCGTCGATCTTGCCGCCCGCGGTCACCACGCCCACCACGATGCACTCGTAGATACGGCTGACGCTGCGTTTTTGCAGTTGGTCGACCAGGTTGGTCTGCGCCTGCAGGGTCTTGGCCACCACCATCAGACCGGTGGTGTCCTTGTCCAGGCGGTGGACGATGCCTGCGCGCGGCACATTGATGATGTCCGGCACGTGGTGCAGCAGGGCATTGAGCAGGGTGCCATCGGCATGGCCTGCCGCAGGGTGGACCACCAGCCCGGCAGGCTTGTTGATCACCAGGATCTGGTCGTCTTCATAGACGATGTCCAGCTCGATGTCCTGAGCCACCCACTCGCCCTGGGCCTCTTGCTCGGCATCCAGGGCCAGCAGCGAGCCGCCGTGCACGGTGTCGCGGGGGCGCAGGACCGCGCCGTCGACCGTCAGGCGGCCCTCTTTGATCCACGAAGTCAGCCGCGAGCGCGAGTACTCGGCGAACAATTGGGCTGCGACCTGGTCGAGGCGTTGGCCGCCCAGTTCGGACGGTACCTCTGCGCTAAGTTGAATGATCTCGGACATGCTCGATTCGGCGGGCGCACAGCCTTTGGTTTCGGCTGCGAGCTTGTGGTTAAATACGGCTTCTTTTGTCCCGGGGTTGGCCGGGGCGCTCATCATAACAGGACGGCACCGCCCAAGACAGCGGCCGTCAAAGGGACGCAAGCCGCCATGCAAGTGAAACACCTGCTGCTGATCGCCATCCTCGGGCTCACCGCGGCCTGTTCCTCTAACAAAGAAGTGATCGACGAGAACCTCAGCGAGGCCGAGCTGTACCAGCAGGCCCAGACTGACCTGGACAACCACAGCTACAACAGCGCCGTGAGCAAGCTCAAGGCCCTGGAGTCGCGGTACCCGTTCGGCCGCTACGCCGACCAGGCGCAGCTCGAACTGATCTACGCCAACTACAAGAACTCCGAGCCTGAAGCTGCCAAATCGGCTGCCGAGCGCTTCATCCGTCTGCACCCGCAGCACCCGAACGTCGACTATGCCTACTACCTCAAGGGCCTGACTTCGTTCGACCAGGACCGTGGCCTGCTGGCGCGATTCCTGCCGCTGGACATGACCAAGCGCGACCCGGGTGCCGCGCGCGACTCGTACAACGAGTTCGCCCAGCTGACCAGCCGCTTCCCGAACAGCCGTTACTCGCCGGACGCCAAGCAGCGCATGATCTACCTGCGCAACCTGCTGGCCTCCTATGAAATCCACGTGGCCGACTACTACCTGAGCCGCCAGGCTTATGTCGCCGCGGCCAACCGTGGCCGTTACGTGGTGGAAAACTTCCAGGAAACCCCGTCGGTCGGTGACGGCCTGGCGATCATGGTCGAGTCCTACCAGAAGATGCACCTGGACGACCTGGCCGCCACCAGCCTGGAAACCCTCAAGCTCAACTACCCCGACCATCCAAGCCTGGTCGATGGTCAGTTCCAGCCCAAGCAGGACGAGGCTGATGGCCGTTCGTGGCTGTCCAAGGCCACCCTGGGCCTGATCGAGACCGAAACGCCGCTGCCACCGGGTGAAACCCGCGCCAACCAGGACGTGGTCAAGCAGTTCCAGGACGCTCGCTCGGAAATGCCGGAAGAGCTGCTGCCCAAGGACGAAGACGGCAATCCGATCCTGCCGGAAGGTCCGAAGGAAGCCGAGAAAGACCGTTCGTGGTTCAGCTACATGACCTTCGGTCTGTTCGACTGATACACGGCACTACAAGAAAGGGAGGCTCAGGGCCTCCCTTTTTCGTGGGGGCCGCCCTAGACTGGTGGCTTCCTCTCTGAACAAGCTGGACACCATGGTTCGCCTACTCTTCTGGATCGCCCTGATCGCCGCCGCGTTCTGGCTGTGGCGCAAGTTCAAGATCAGCCAACAGTCGCATCCCGAGCCCAAGCTCGACGACCCGCTGAAGATGGTGCGCTGCGCCCATTGCGGGGTGCACCTGCCCAACGACCGGGCACTGCGCCAGGGTAACGAGTGGTATTGCAGCCAGGCGCACTTGCAGCAAGGCCCTGGCCGCCAAAACTGAACACACAGCCCTGTAGGAGCGGGTCACCCGCTCTTACAGGTTGCGCGGTAATTTTCTTGCGCTCTTATCCCTCCCCGACGCTTTCGCACCGTTTACGACCCCTCCCCAGCCTTCGGCATTGACCCCTATGGGCAAAACTCGCTAAATCCTATTTATCCGCATAAATATGAAAAATAGCGAAATGCTCAAACCCAAACGCAAGCGCCAGAAGCTGTCGGATGTGATCGTCGAATCGGTCAAGCGCTCTATCGTCACCGAAGCGCTGCACCCTGGCGATCGGCTGCCCACCGAGCGTGAGCTGATGGAGCATTTCGAATGCTCCAAAGGCACCGCCCGCGAAGCGCTCAAGGCCCTTGAAGTGGAAGGCCTGGTCAGCACCCGCACCGGCCCGAGCGGTGGCGCCTACCTCAATGAGGTCGGCACCGAGCCGGCCAGCCGCGCACTGCGCAACTACTTGCACTTCCAGCACCTGGACGGCGAGCAGGTGTACCAATTGCGCAAAGTCATCGAGGTCGAGCTGGCGGTGTCGGTCATGGGCAAGCTGAGTGACGCTGACTATGCGGCCCTGCAAGCCAACATAGACTTCTGCAGCGCGCCGGAAGACAGCGAAGAAGGGCAGCGCGAACAACGGCTGGCGGAGCTGGAGTTCCACACGCTGCTGGCCGACCGTTGCCCCAACCCGCTGCTGCGTTTCATGGCAGTGTTCCTCAACGACCTGCTACGCGACCTGGTGGTGCTGAAAAAGGCCTACCTGCCCAAGCGCCAGCAGTTCGCTGCCGCCAACATCGCGTACCACAAGCAGCTGCTGACAGCCTTGCGCGCCAGCGACGAACCCGCTGTACGCCGGTTGATGCACGAACACATGTGCGACGCCGAGCACCACATGACCGCGCTCGAAGGCGAGGTTGCCCGCAACTTCCTGCTGGAGTTCGAACACCACCACTGATGCGCCTGGAAAGAGGCCTGCACACAGGCCCGGCCGTACCCGCTTTGTCATTGCCACTCCTGCCTAATAACCAGAACCAAGGAGTTACCCATGCAAAGACGTACCCTGCTCAAGGCAGGCCTTGCCCTGGGTGCCCTAGGAGGCCTCCCCTTGGGGGCGCACCGGGCATTCGCCGACCAACCGCTGACCTTCTATGGGCTCAAGTCCATGTCTGGGGCCTTCGCCAGCTACGGCAAGTACGCCGACATGGGCTCGCGTCTGGCCATCGCCGAATACCCACAGTTGCTCGGCCACCCGCTCAAGTACAAGGTCATAGACACCGAAGGCAACGCCGGTAAAGCGGTGCGCAAGGTGCAGGAAGCCATCGGCCAGGACGGCGCGCGCTTCTTCCAGGGCTGTACGCTGTCGTCCTCGGCATTGGCGGTGTCGAAGGAAATCCACAAGGCCGGCGGCGTGTTCATGACGCCAGTAGGCGCCGACGAAATCACCGGCAAGGACTGCAATGCCTCGACCTTCCGATGGTCAGTGCCCACCTACGGCGCTATCCGCGAAACATTGGTGCCGATGATCCGCCAGCTGCCGCAGGCCAAGCGCTGGTACACCATCACCCCGCAATACGTGTTCGGCGATGCCCTGCTGGACAACGCCCGCAAGGTATTCTCCGAGTTCGGCGTCGAACACATCGGTAATAGCTACCACTCGCTGCAGGAGCAGGAGTTCTCCGGGTACCTGACCAACGCCATCGCCGCCAAACCCGATGTGCTGGTGCTGCTCAACTTCGGTAGCCAGGCATCCAATGCACTGCGCCAAGCGGTGAACTTCGGCATCAAGGACCGCATGAGCGTGCTGATGGTGTGGTCAGCGGGCCTGGACCAGTTCCAGGAGTTGGGCAGCGACGTGCTCGAAGGCGTCTATCTGGGCGCTCAGTACTGGCATCAGGTCGACACGCCGCTGAACAAGCAACTGGTCGCAGCCACCCGTAAAGCCTACGGCATCAACCCCAATTACCCGTTGGCGGCCGACTACATCGGTACCAAGGTCATGCTCGAAGCGATCATCAAGGCCGGCAGCCTCGAAGGCGCCGCGGTGTCCGCCGCACTCCAGGGCATGCGCTTCCAAGGCCCGACAGGCGATGAACTGATCCGCCCGGGTGACCACCAGGTGCTCAAGGATTACTACCTGCTGCGCGGCAAGCCCCAAGGGCAGATGCGCGACGAGGACGACCTGGCCGAAGTCATCAGCTCGGGGCGCTCGTTCATCGAGGTCGACCACACCGGTTGCGCCCTGGCCTGAAGCCAAGGCGTTAGTCAAACACACTCGTACAGGCAGCCGCACCGCGCGCTGTCGAGGGCACGCTCATGCTCGATTTGTACCTGTTCCAACTGCTCAACGGCCTGGGCCTGGGGATGATCTACTTCCTCATCGCCGTCGGCCTGACGATCATTTTCGGCTTGCTGAACTTCGTCAACTTCGCCCATGGCGCCTTCTTTCTGCTGGGCGCCTACCTGTGCTACACCGCCGTGGCTGTTACCGGCAACTTCTGGCTGGCGCTGCTGATCGCGCCGCTGGTGGTGGCCGCGCTGGCCTGGGCGGTGGAGCGCCTGCTGATCAAGCGCATCTACCACTTGCCGCACACCTTCCAGATCCTCGTCACCCTCGGCATTGCGCTGATCATCCAGGAAGCCTCGGTGCTGATCTGGGGCCCAGTGGGCAAGAACATCGCCGTGCCGCCGGAACTGCGCGGGGTGCTGATCCTCGGTGACTTCATCTACCCCTACTACCGCCTGTTCCTGATCGGTTTCGCTGCCCTGATCGGCCTTGGCTTGTGGCTTCTGCTGGAGCGCACCCGCTTCGGCGCCTTGGTTCGGGCCGGCAGCGAGAGCACCGAAACCGTATCGCTGCTGGGCACCAACATCTTCCGCCTGTTCTCTTTGACCTTCGCCCTGGGCGTGGGCCTGGCCGGCGTGGCGGGCGTCCTTTTCGCTCCGCTGCGGGGTGCCCAGCCTTTCGTCGGCCCGGAAATCCTCGGCATCGCCTTCGTGGTGGTGGTGATCGGCGGCATGGGCTCGTTCGGCGGTGCGCTGGTCGGCGGCCTGCTGGTGGGTGTGGTGCAAAGCATGATGACCAGCCTCTGGCCGCAAGGCGCCAGCCTGATGATCTATGGCGCCATGGCCGCGGTCATCCTGGTCCGTCCTTATGGCCTGTTCGGGAGAGCGTGAGATGAGCGAGAAAAACCCATTACCCGTTGCCAAGGGCCGCGCGCCAGCTCTGCTGTCGCTGGTCGTCGCCAGCCTGGTTGCGCTGCCGCTGCTGCTGCCGTCGGCCACCCTGGCAACCGAGATCCTGATCTTTGCCCTGGCAGCGCTGGCCTGCAACCTGCTGCTCGGTTACACCGGCCTGCTCTCTTTCGGCCAGGGCATCTTCTTCGGCGCCGGTGCCTACGGTGCGGCGCTATTGATGATTCACCTGCAGTGGGGGCTGTTCGCCGCCCTGCTCGGCGCAGCCTTGTTCGGCGCCTTCCTGGCGCTGCTGGTGGGGGCCCTGGCGATTCGCCGCAAAGGCATCTACTTCGTCATGCTGACCCTGGCCTTCAGCCAGATGGCCTACTTCCTGGCCTACACCCTCAGCGGTTGGACCGGCGGTGACAATGGCCTGCTCGACGTGCCACGCCCGAACATCGAAATGGCCGGCCACGTGCTGGTGGACCTGGGCGACCCTCGGCACTTCTACGTGTTCGTCGCGGTGCTGTTCCTGCTGATCTTCGCCGGTGCCCTGCGGGTAATCCGCTCGCCATTCGGCAGCACCCTGCTGGCCATCCGTGAGAACGAAACCCGCGCCGCGGCCATTGGCTACGACATCCGACACTTCAAGATCCTCGTTTTCATGCTGTCGGGTGCCATAACCGGCATCGCCGGTGCGCTGTACGCCATGCTGCTGCATTTTGCGCCGCTGTCGAACATCGACCTGATGATGAGCGAGAACATCCTGATCATGACCATCGTCGGCGGCACCGGCTCGCTGTTCGGCTCACTGCTCGGCGCTGGCGCCATCGTGTTGCTGGGCGATGTGCTGTCGGAGCTGTGGCCACGCTGGCTGATGTTGCTGGGGGTGATCCTGATCCTGGTGGTGGTCTTCATGCGCGGCGGCCTGTGGGGCGGTCTGGCCGAGTTGGGCAAGCGCCTGCTGGCGCCACGCAGTGCCAGCGACAAACCCCAGGCCAACACCAAGGAGACCCTGTGATGAGCGACTACCTTCTGCAAACCCGCCAGCTGGAGCTGGCCTATGGGCCGTTCAAGGCGGTCGCAGGCGTCGACCTCAAAGTGAGCGCCGGCACCATTCATACCGTCATCGGCCCCAACGGCGCTGGCAAGACCAGCCTGTTCCACTGCCTGACCGGTGAGCGTCAGGCCACCGGCGGCCAGATCCTGTTCAACGGCCAGGACATCGTCCGCAAAACCTCCCACGGCCGCGTTGCGCTGGGCATGGCGCGCTCGTTCCAGCTCACCAGCCTGTTCCAGAACCTGTCGGTTCGCGAGAACCTGCGCCTGGCCGCCCAAGGCCGCGACGGCCTGGGTGCGCTGAACTTCTGGCGCAGCGTCGAGCACAAGCGTAGCCATTGGGACACCGCCGACCAGGTGCTCGAGCGCCTGAAACTCACGGCCCGCGCCGAGACGCTGGCCGGCGAGCTGTCGCACGGCCAGCAGCGGGTACTGGAAGTCGGCATGTCGATCTGCGCCAGGCCCACCCTGCTGATGCTCGACGAGCCCACGTCGGGCATGGGCATCGACGATATCCCGGTCATGACAGCATTGATCAGCGACCTTGGGCGCGACCACACCGTGCTGCTGATCGAACACAACATGAGCATCGTCATGTCGATCAGCCAGCGCATCACCGTGATGAGCCACGGCCAGATACTGGTCGAAGGTACCCCTGAACAGGTGCGCAACGACGAACGCGTACGCACCGCTTACCTTGGAGAGGCCGCCTGATGCTCAACGTCGACTCGATCCACTCCTATTACGACAAGAGCCATGTGCTCGAAGGCGTCTCGCTCAAGGTCGAGGCCGGCGAGCTCGTGACCTTGCTTGGGCGCAACGGTGCCGGCAAGACCACTACCCTGCGCAGCATCCTCGGCATCGTCCGCCCGCGTCAGGGGCAGATCACCTTCAACGGCCAGCAACTGGTTGGCCGCGAGATCTTCGATATCGCCCGGCTCGGCATCGCCTTGGTGCCCGAGCACCGTGGCATCTTCCGCCAGCTCAGCGTGGAGGAAAACCTCAAGATCGCCCTGCGCAAGGACAGCCGTTGGCAGCTTGAGGATGTGTACAGCATGTTCCCGCGCCTCAAGGAACGGCGCCGCAACGGCGGTTTTGCCCTTTCCGGTGGTGAGCAGCAGATGCTGGCCATCGCCCGTGCGCTGCTCAACGACCCCAAGCTTCTGATCCTCGACGAACCCACCGAAGGTCTGGCCCCGGTGATCGTCGACGAACTGGTGAAAATCCTGCGACGGATCAAGGACGAAGGCCTGTCGATCCTGCTGGTGGAACAGAACCTGATGGTCTGCGACGCCCTCGCCGACCGTCACTACGTGCTCGAACAGGGCCGCGTGGCCTATCAGGGTAGCGCTGCGCAGTTTCGCGAAGACCCGAGCATCAAGAACCGTTACCTGGCCTTGAGCGCCTGACTGTGGGTTGTGTGTACCGGCTCTTTCGACGGGACCCGGCGCAGGCCACACAGCACACCGCCATTGAATTGACCATGTTTTGCTTCAGGAGAGATGAACCATGAACACCCGCATCGATCCCTCGCAGCACCTGCTCGGCCAGGGTTCGCTGGTCAGCCGCGACCGCCTCTGGCAATCGCTGATGGACCTGGCACGACTGGGTGCCACCGCCAAGGGCGGTGTCTGCCGCCTGGCCTTGACCGACCTTGACCGTCAAGCCCGCGACCTGTTCGTGCGCTGGTGCGAGGAAGCCGGCTGTACCGTCAGCATCGACGCCATCGGCAACATCTTCGCCCGCCGCCCCGGGCGCAACCCGGCGCTGCCACCGGTGATGACCGGTAGCCATATCGATACACAGCCCACCGGGGGCAAGTTCGATGGGTGCTACGGGGTCATGGCTGGCCTTGAAGTGATCCGTACCCTGAACGACCTCGACCTGAGCACCGAAGCCCCCTTGGAAGTGGTGGTATGGACCAACGAAGAAGGCTCACGCTTCCCACCGTGCATGATGGGCTCTGGCGTGTTTGCCGGTAAGTTCGGCCTGCAGGAAACCCTGGAAAAGATCGACGACCAGGGCCTGTCGGTTGGCGCCGAGCTTCAGCGCATCGGCTATGCCGGCCCGCGCGCGCCCACCGGGCATGCCGTTGGCGCCTATTTCGAAGCGCATATCGAGCAGGGCCCGATCCTGGAAGACCAACGCACCACCATCGGTGTGGTCCAGGGCTGTCTGGGGCAGAAATGGTTCGATCTGGTGCTGACCGGCGTCGAAGCCCATGCCGGCCCCACCCCGATGCACCTGCGCAAGGACGCACTGGTCGGTGCCGCCGAAGTGGTGGCGGCGGTCAACCGCTCGGCCCATGCACACCAGCCTCACGCTTGCGGCACGGTCGGTTGCCTGACCCTGCACCCCGGCTCGCGCAATGTCATTCCCGGCCAGGTACAGATGACCATCGACCTGCGTCATCTCGACCCCGACCACCTCGCCAGCATGGTGGGCGAAGTACGTGCCGCCATCGAAGCCAGTGCAGCGAAACACGGCCTGAGCTATGAACTGACACCGACCGCGGACTTCCCACCGCTGTACTTCGCCGAGCAATGCGTCGATGCCGTGCGCCAGGGAGCCCGCGCCCTGGGGCTAAGCCACATGGACATCGTCAGCGGCGCCGGCCACGACGCGATCTTCCTGGCCGAACTGGGGCCGGCCGGTATGATTTTCGTACCGTGCGAAGGTGGCATCAGCCACAACGAGATCGAAAATGCCGCACCACAGGACCTGGCCGATGGCTGCGATGTCCTGCTGCGCGCCATGTTCCAGGCTGCCAATCCAGGAGCCCGCTGAGATGACCGAGAAAACCGCGATTGGCGAGTACACCGCCGTCGAACTGCTGGAGCTGTACCAACGCCGGCAGTTGTCACCGGTCGAGGTGGTCGACGATGTGCTGACGCGCATCGACCTGCACAACCCGGTAGTCAATGCCTACTGCCATGTCGACGGCGAGGGGGCCCGCGCCGCGGCCCGCGCCAGCGAACGACGGTGGCTGCGGGGTGAGCCCTGTGGCCGGCTGGATGGCGTGCCTGCCTCGATCAAGGACCTGACCCTGACCTCTGGCATGCCCACGCGCAAGGGTTCGCGCACCACGTCGGCTGCAGGCCCATGGGAAGTTGATGCGCCCTTCACCGCCTTCATGCGCGAAGCCGGCGCGGTGCTGGTGGGCAAGACCACTACGCCGGAGTTCGGCTGGAAGGGGGTCACCGACAATCCGCTGTATGGCATCACTCGTAACCCCTGGGATACCCGGCTGACCGCTGGCGGATCATCCGGCGGCGCCGCGGCGGCTGCCGCGCTGAACCTGGGCGTGCTGCACCAAGGAAGCGATGCCGGTGGCTCGATCCGTATCCCCTGTGCCTTTACCGGTACATTCGGCATCAAGCCAACGTTCGGCTATGTACCGCAATGGCCGGCCAGCGCCATGACCGTCCTCTCGCACTTGGGGCCGATGACGCGCACGGTCGACGACTCGGTGCTGATGCTCGACTGCGTCGCCCGACCCGATGCGCGCGACGGGCTGGCAGGCGCACCACGCCAGACGCCGTGGCTGGGTCAGGATCAGGACCTTGGCCACCTGCGCATCGCCTACAGCGCCGATTTCGGGTATGTGAACGTCGACCCGCAGATCCAGGCGTTGGTGGCACAGGCGGTGAAGCGCCTGGCTCGGTTGGGGGCGCAGGTCGAAGCAGTCGACCCAGGATTCGGCGACCCGCTGGAAACCTTCAATACGCTGTGGTTTGCCGGAGCTGCACGGTTGGCCAGCGCGTTCAGCGATGAGCAGCGAGCCCTGCTTGACCCTGGGCTGCGGTGGATCGCCGAACAGGGTGCGCGAATCAACCTGAGCGAATACACCCAGGCACTGGAGGCCCGGGCGGATCTGATCGCGAAGATGAATGCCTTCCATCAGCGCTATGACGTGCTGGTAACGCCCATGTTGCCGCTGGTGGCATTCGAGGCGGGGCACAATGTGCCGCCTGGGTCAGGGATGGCGCAATGGATGGAATGGACGCCGTTCAGCTACCCCTTCAACCTGACTCAGCAGCCCGCGGCCTCCATACCGTGCGGGTTTACCCGCGAGGGGTTGCCCGTCGGGCTGCAAGTGGTTGCCGGGCGGTTTGCCGATGAGCACGTGCTGCGGGTGTGCAAGGTGTATGAGCAGCATTATCCAAGCCGGCACCTTCAGGTGCCGCTGACAGGCTGCAATGGCTGATGGCTTGGCCGGCGCATCGCCGGCCAGCCAACGCCCACAAGGAGCGCGCGGAGCCCGAGAAGATCACGGGCCGCACTGCGGCCCAGCGCACGATCAGCCAAGGCGCCCCGCCGGCGCATAGGGCGCCGGGTCGATAATCGGCTCGGCCCCTGTCAGCAGATCGGTGAACAGTTGGCACGATGCCGGCGCCAGCACCAGCCCGTTGCGATAATGCCCGCAATTGAGCCACAGCCCATCATGCCCCGGCACCCGCCCGATGTATGGGATGCCTTCCGGTGAGCCTGGCCGCAAACCGGCCCAGTGCCCCACGACCTCGGCATCTGCCAGCGCCGGTAGCAACTCCACCGCCGAAGCCTTCAGGCTTTCCAGTGCCTCTGGCGTTGGCGTCTTGTCGTAACCGGCATGCTCCAGCGTACTGCCCACCAGAATGTGCCCATCACGTCGTGGAATTGCATAACGCCCCTTGGCCAGTACCATGCTGGGCAGGAAATCGGCGGCGCACTTGAAGAGGATCATCTGCCCCTTCACCGGTTCCACCGGCAAGGTCAGGCCCAGGGTGCCGAGCAGGTCGCCACTCCAGGCGCCAGCGCTGAGTACCACGTCATCGGCCTCGATCACCCCGTCAGCGGTCCGTACGCCTGTCACGCACCCGCTTTCTTGACGGAACCCTGTGATCTGGCAATGCTCGCGCATTGTCACGTTGGGCAGCGCCAGCAATGCCGCCTTGAGCGACTTCACCAGGCGAGGATTACGCACGTTGGCTACGCCGGCCATGTAGATGGCCCGCTTGAAACCAGGCCCCATGACCGGGACCGCGTCGTAGGCAGCCGAGATGTCGACGGCACTGAGCGGGCGGCCCGCGCGCTGAGCCCAAGCCAAAGCTTCAGCTTCGTCGTCCAGGTCGAGCCAGTACAGGCCGGTGGTGTGAACTTCCGGGTCCAATCCAGTGCTGGCGAACAGACGCTCGCCAAGCTGTGGATAAAAGTCCTGCGACCAGTGCGCCAAGGCGGTGACCGCCGGGCTGTAGCGCCACGGGTACAGCGGCGAGACGATACCGCCACCGGCCCAGGACGACTCGCGGCCAACCTCGCCCTGGTCACAGACCACTACCTGGCCGACTTTCTCCGCCAGGTTGAACGCCGTCAGCAGGCCGATCACTCCGCCGCCAACAACCACTACTCGTTTACTCATCTGTCGATCCAAACACCTGAAGTAAATCCGCGATGCACCCGGCATCATTCAACCTTCAGCTTCCCCAACAGCGTTCAGCGTCGCCGGACGCGCCGGGGTTGGCGCGCACACCGGCCTGGTCGAGCTGGAAATCGCCACAGCGATCAACGGCCATCAGGCCGCTCGGCAGCCGGCGTGCCAACAGCGTGAAGGTGTCGCTGCCACGTTGGGCGTGCAGCCTGTAGTGACGATTCCCGTCAGGTAACCGGGGGTCGCCCTCGGCATACTGGCCAGTGAGCGCACGATGACGCTCCAGGCGCAGGGCGGCTTCGTGCAGCAGGCCAACCACTTCGCTGCGTGCGGCTCGCCTGAGCTGGTCGCTGTAACTGGGGTAGGCAATGGCTGCCAGAATGCCGGTCACGGCCAGGACAATCAACAACTCGATCAGGCTCAAACCTTGCTGCATGTCAGTCCCGCCTCAGTCTCTGCCGCCAAAGGATGCGCTGCGCTACCTGCCCGTGAGCGGCTGGCACAGCGTAGACCGCCTCCACCACTTGCCTTGACTCGCTCTGGCGACTGACGGCGGTCACCCTGTACAACGTGACTTCCTCGCCCTCTGCGCGGTGGGCGGCACGGGTACTCGCGCCCAGATTCTGAAGCTGAAAGTAGCCGCTCTCGGTGCCTTGCCATGACCCCTGCAGCTCGTGCGGGCGCGAAGGGGGCTGGCAGTCCTTGCACAATGCAGGTGGCGCGCGCTCCAGCTCGGCTTCGGCGAACTGCAGGGTGGTCTCCACCTGTTCCAGCGCCTGCAGGCCATCGCGCAGGTAACCGGTCATGCGCGTCTCCAACAGCGCATCGCGCAAGGCCGACGCTGCAATCAGGGCAAGTAGCAGGCTCAGCACCAACGCCAGCAACAGCACCATGCCGCGTTGGCGTTTCATGATTCGTCCACCGGGTTGCGTACCGCAACGGTCAGTGCGTAACGCTGCTCGATACCCAAGGTTGGCTCGTACAGCGCCAGCTGGATATCCACCCGCCCTCCGCCAAGCGCTGGCACATGGACCAAGCGCAGTTCGCGCACGTGGTTGACCAGAGGCTGGAAGTTTCGGCTGTTGGCGCGCTTGAAGACCAACGTCGTGCCTTCAAGCCGGTAGCTGTGGCGGCTGATCGGAAACGCCAAAGGAAGCTGGTCGTTGCCCTCGCGCGCGCGATGCACCTGTACCTGTTCGATGCAATCGGTGCGAAGGGTCCAGTTCGGTATTCCGGTGTATCCAGGCAACTCGGCCACGACCAGGTCGAGGCTGGATGTACCGACTTGCAACGGCTGGGCGAAGGCCTGGATCGCCTCTGGTGCCTTGAAGTCGCCAGGTTGCGCTCGCAGACACCCGAACATGCCGGCCATGCGTATGCTTTGCGCCATGTGCAGCAGTGCAAACCGGGCATCGTCCTGCATATGGACCGCCGCGCCTTGCAGGCGCCAGGCCTGATGCGCGGCGACGAACACCTGGCTGACCGCCGCCAGGCACATCAGCCCGATGGCAAGCGCCAGCATCACTTCGAGCAGGCCGAAGCCTCCTTGCTCGCGGCTCATGGCTGCCTGCCCTGGACCCTACCCCGCTCGTGCTCGCTGTGCGCGCTCAACGCGGCCTGCCCCTCGTGGCGGGCGCTTTCGGTGGCTTGCATCGCTCGCAACTGCGATGCGGCCGCAGCGAACATGCTCAACGACACCACCACCACGGCCAACAGCACTTCCAACAGCGTCATCCCCTGATCCCTCGTGCGCATCCGTGCACCTCCTGCGACTTTTCCCCCTGAAGAGCGCGAACTTGGCCGACTGGACCTTGCCGCCATCGACCTTGAAGCTAAAGCGAAGCACTTCCGGGGGAGGAATGCACGGTGCGGCAACAAGGGGCAACACTGATACAAATGATGTTCGCGTTGGCGCTCGCGGCGGTGCTTACGCAACTGGGCATGCCTGCCTACATCAACATGACCGATGACCTGCATCGCTCGGCAGCCGCACGGGACCTCTTGCAAGGCTTGCGTAGCGCTCGCAGCCATGCGCTTCTGCAAAGCCGTGCGGTGGCGATTCAACCGTTGGACAGTGACTGGGGGACAGGTTGGCGAATCGTGCTCGCTGACAACGAACAAGTGCTGCGGGAACATCGCCTGGCGCGACCGCTGCGGGTCGTGGCGAGTACGAGCAGAGAGGTGGTATTCAGCGAGATCGGCATCGCGCAGGGGCGCAATGCCAGTCTGCAAGGGATAACGCTGGAGGTGTGCAGACGGGTTGCCGAAAGCACACCCTATCGGGTCATCGTGGCACCGAGCGGTCGGGTCAGGCTGACGACAGACGAACCCGACCGACCCGCTTGCCAGGCCAGCTGATCAGATCAGCGAGCGAACCCGCAGCTCCTTGGGCATCGAGAAGGTGATGTTCTCTTCGCGTCCATCGAGCTCTTCGGCACCGGTCGCGCCCCAGGACCTGAGCTGCTCGATCACGCCACGCACCAGCACCTCCGGCGCCGAAGCACCCGCGGTAATGCCGATGCGGGCCATGCCGTCGAACCAGGCACGTTGCAGGTCTTCGGCACCATCGATCAGGTAGGCCGGTGTGCCCATGCGCTCTGCCAACTCGCGCAGGCGGTTGGAGTTGGAGCTGTTGGGGCTCCCCACCACCAGCACCACATCACACTCGTCGGCCAATTGCTTGACCGCGTCCTGGCGGTTCTGGGTCGCGTAGCAGATGTCATCCTTGCGCGGGCCGCCAATGTTCGGGAAGCGCGCGCGCAGGGCGTCGATCACACGGCTGGTATCGTCCATCGACAGGGTCGTCTGGGTCACGAAGGCCAGGTGATCGGGGTTGCGCACTTGCAGCCTGGCCACATCGTTCTCGTCTTCGACAAGGTAGATGGAGCCGCCATTGCTGGGATCGTACTGCCCCATGGTGCCTTCGACTTCCGGGTGACCGGCGTGGCCGATGAGGATGCACTCACGGCCATCGCGGCTGTACTTGGCCACCTCGATGTGGACCTTGGTCACCAGCGGGCAGGTGGCGTCGAACACCTTCAGGCCACGGCCGGCAGCTTCCTGGCGCACCGCCTGGGAGACGCCATGGGCGCTGAAAATGACGATCACGTCATCCGGCACCTGGTCCAGCTCTTCGACGAAGACGGCGCCACGGTTGCGCAGGTCTTCGACGACGAACTTGTTGTGCACCACTTCGTGACGCACGTAGATCGGTGGGCCGAAGACTTCCAGGGCGCGGTTGACGATCTCGATCGCCCGGTCGACCCCCGCGCAGAAGCCGCGCGGGTTGGCGAGTTTGATTTGCATGCTCGGCTCCAGGCTCAAAGCGCCTTGACCTCGAGGATTTCCACCTCGAAGTTAAGGGTCTTGCCAGCCAGTGGGTGATTGAAGTCGATGGTCACCTGGTCGTCATCGAACGCTTTGACCACACCCGGCAGCTCGGTGTTGGCGGCGTCGTTGAAGATGACCAACAGCCCTTCGGACAACTCCATGCCCTCGAACTGAGACCGCGGCATGACCTGCACGTTCTGCGGGTTGGGCTGGCCGAAGGCATTCTCCGGGGCCACGACGACCGTGCGCTTGTCGCCGGCCTTGAAGCCGAACAGCGCATTTTCAAAACCAGGCAGCAGGTTGCCATCACCGACCTTGAAGGTCGCCGGGGCCTTGTCGAAGGTGCTGTCGACGGTGTCGCCGTTTTCCAGGTGCAGCGCGAAGTGCAGGGTCACTTCGGTGTTCTGGCCGATACGGGTTTCAGTCATGGACAGCTTCCTCGGACTTCTTGCTCTTGAACATATCCAGCGCCAGCATCACCGCACCGACGGTAATGGCGCTGTCGGCCAGGTTGAAGGCCGGGAAATAGTAACGGTTCTGCCAGTGCACCAGGATGAAGTCGACCACATGGCCGAGCACGATCCGGTCGTACAGGTTGCCCAGCGCACCGCCAAGCACCAGCGACAGGGCCACCGCCAGCCAGGTCTCGCTGCGCCCCAGGCGCTTGAGCCAGACTACCAGCACGGCACTGACCACCACGGCGATGAGGGCGAACAGCCAGCGCTGCCAGCCCGAACTTTCCGCCAGGAAGCTGAATGCTGCGCCGGTGTTGTAGGCCAGGGTCCAGCTGAAGTAGTCGGGAATGACGACGATCTGTTGGTACAGGCTCAACTTGCCTTCGAAGTACACCTTGGTGACCTGGTCAAGGACCAGGACCACCAGGCTGAGCCAGAGCCAGGCAAGGCGCCCGAAGCGCCCCGCTGCAGGGTTAGGCATAGTGGCGCACCTCACCCGAACCGCTCAGGTTGTCGACGCAACGGCCGCAGATTTCCGGATGCTCCGGGTGGCTGCCGACGTCAGCGCGGAAATGCCAGCAACGGCCGCACTTGGCGTGACCGGACTTGACCACTTTCAGCTTGAGGCCTTCGACTTCGGTTGCAACGGCATCCGCCGGTGCCTGGACGAACGGCACGACGCTGGCCGCCGAGGTGATCAGCACGAAGCGCAGCTCGTCGCCCAGCTTGGCCAGGTCGGCGCTGAGGGCGTCCTCGGCGTACAGGGTAACTTCCGCCTGCAGGTTGCCGCCGATGACCTTGGCCGAACGCTGGTTCTCCAGCTCCTTGTTGACCGCTGCCTTGACCGCCATGACGCGATCCCAATAAGCGCGGTCCAGCTCGGTGCCTTCCGGCAGCTCGCTCAGGCCTTCGTACCAGCCATTGAGCATCACCGACTCGTTACGCTCGCCTGGCAGGTACTGCCAGATCTCGTCGGCAGTGAAGGCCAGGATCGGGGCGATCCAGCGCACCAGCGCCTCGCTGATATGGTAGAGCGCGGTCTGGCAGGAACGACGGGCGACACTGTTGGCGCCGGTGGTGTACTGGCGATCCTTGATGATGTCGAGGTAGAAACCACCCAGCTCCTGGACGCAGAAGTTGTGAACCTTGGAGTAGACGTTCCAGAAGCGGTACTCGCTGTAGTTCTCTTCCAGCTCGCGCTGCAGCAGCAGGGTGCGGTCAACCGCCCAACGGTCCAGTGCGATCATGTCTTCCGGGGCCAGCAGGTCGCGGGCCGGGTCGAAACCGGACAGGTTGGAAAGCAGGAAGCGCGCGGTGTTGCGGATGCGGCGGTAGGCATCAGCGCTGCGCTGCAGGATCTGCTCGGAAACAGCCATTTCACCGGAGTAGTCGGTGGCGGCTACCCACAGGCGCAGGATGTCGGCGCCCAGGGTGTTGTTGACCTTTTCCGGCTCGATGGTGTTGCCCAGCGACTTGGACATCTTGCGGCCGTTCTCGTCCACGGTGAAGCCGTGGGTCAGCAGCTCGCGGTACGGCGCGTGGTTGTCGATGGCGCAACCGGTCAGCAAGGACGAGTGGAACCAGCCCCGGTGCTGGTCGGAACCTTCCAGGTACAGGTCGGCGCGCGGGCCAGTGGAATGACCGATGTCGTGGGAGCCACGCAGCACGTGCCAGTGGGTGGTGCCCGAGTCGAACCACACGTCCAGGGTATCGGCGATCTTGTCGTACTGGCCGGCTTCTTCACCCAGCAGCTCGGCGGCGTCCAGCTTGAACCACGCCTCGATGCCTTCTTTCTCGACGCGCTTGGCCACTTCTTCCATCAGCTCGACGGTACGTGGGTGCAGCTCGCCGGTCTGCTTGTGCAGGAAGAACGGAATCGGCACGCCCCAGTTGCGCTGACGCGAGATGCACCAGTCCGGGCGGTTGGCGATCATCGCGTGCAGGCGCGCCTGGCCCCAGGCCGGGACGAACTTGGTGTCCTCGATGGCCTTGAGCGCGCGCTCGCGCAGCGGCTGGCCTGTGGTTGGCTGCTTGTCCATGCCGACGAACCATTGCGCGGTGGCGCGGTAGATCAGCGGAGTCTTGTGGCGCCAGCAGTGCATGTAGCTGTGGCTGATGGTTTCGGTGTGCATCAGCGCACCGACTTCGCTCAGCTTCTCGACGATGGCCGGGTTGGCCTTCCAGATGAACTGACCGCCGAAGAATTCCAGCGAGTCGACATACACACCGTTGCTTTGCACCGGTGTGAGGATGTCGTCGTTGACCATGCCGTAGCGCTTGCAGGTGACGAAGTCGTCTTCACCGTAGGCTGGCGAGGAGTGAACCACACCGGTACCGGCGCCCAGTTCGACGTAGTCGGCCAGGTAGATCGGCGACAGGCGGTCGTAGAACGGGTGACGGAAGTTGATCAGTTCCAGGGCCGAACCCTGGGCGGTAGCCAGCACCGTGCCTTCCAGGTTGTAGCGCTTGAGGCACGACTCGACCAATTCTTCGGCCAGCACCAGCAGGCGCTCGCCGGTATCGACCAGGGCGTACTTGAACTCCGGGTGGATGTTCAGCGCCTGGTTGGCAGGGATGGTCCACGGGGTGGTGGTCCAGATCACGATGGCAGCGGGCTTGGCCAGCGCCGACAGGCCGAAGGCGGCGGCCAGCTTGTCGGCGTCGGCAACCGGGAAGGCCACATCGATGGTCTGGGACTTCTTGTCGGCGTACTCGACCTCGGCTTCTGCAAGTGCAGAACCGCAATCGAAACACCAGTTCACCGGCTTGAGGCCCTTGAACACGAAACCTTGCTTGACCATTTCGGCCAGGGCGCGGATTTCACCGGCCTCGTTGGCGAAGTTCATGGTCTTGTAGGGGTTGTCCCAGTCACCCAGCACGCCAAGGCGGATGAACTCGGTCTTCTGCCCTTCGATCTGCTCGGCGGCGTACTCACGGCACAGCTCGCGGGTGCGGTCGGCCGACAGGTGCTTGCCGTGGGTGACCTCGACCTTGTGCTCGATCGGCAGACCGTGGCAGTCCCAACCCGGCACGTATGGCGCATCGAAGCCTGCCAGGGTCTTGGAACGGACGATCATGTCCTTGAGGATCTTGTTCAGCGCATGACCGATGTGAATCTTGCCGTTGGCATAGGGCGGGCCGTCGTGCAGGACGAACTTCGGACGGTCCTTGCCAATTTCGCGCAGCTTCTGGTACAGGCCAATGCTGTCCCAGCGCTGCAGAATCTGCGGTTCGCGCTGAGGCAGGCCGGCCTTCATCGGGAAGGCGGTGTCCGGAAGGTTTAGCGTGGCTTTGTAGTCGGTCATTTCAGGCTCTTCGTTAGCGGTTGAGCGTGCCAATGTGCACGTGCGGCGGCGATGTCCGCGTCGATCGCCGACTTCAGCGCCTCCAGGGAGGCGAAACGCTGCTCTTCACGCAGCTTGTGGTGGAATTCCACCGTCAGGCGCCGGCCATACAGATCGCCGGCATAATCCAGCAGATGAATCTCGAGGTGCGGGCGCCCGTCACCGGATACGGTGGGGCGCACGCCAATGTTGCCAACGCCCGGCCAGGCCTTGCCGTCGATCTCGATACTGGCCAGGTAGACCCCGGACAGCGGCACGCGGCGGCGCTTGAGCTGGATGTTGGCGGTTGGGGTGCCAAGCTGGCGCGCCAGCTTCTGGCCATGCAATACCCGCCCGGTGATGCTGTACGGGCGGCCCAGCAGGTGTTCGGCCAGTTCGAAGTTGGCCTCGGACAACGCCTTGCGCACCTCGGTGCTGCTGACGCGCAGGCCGTCCTGAATCACGGTGTTGGCCGCCTCGACGGTGAAGCCGTAGCGGTGACCTGCCTCAACCAGGAAGGCGAAATCGCCGGCGCGGTCGCAGCCGAAGCGGAAGTCATCGCCCACTTCCAGATGCTTCACGCCAAGACCATCGACCAGGATCGCCTTGACGAAGGCCTCGGCGCTGAGCTGGCTCAGACGTTGGTTGAAAGACAGGCATAGAACGCGGTCAATACCTTCGCCAGCCAGCAGCTCGACCTTGTCGCGCAGGCGTGCCAGGCGCGCGGGCGCGGTGTCCGGGGCGAAGTATTCGCGAGGCTGAGGCTCGAAGACCACCACGCAAGTGGGCAGGCCCATGGCCTGGCCGCGCTCGCGCAGGCGCGCCAGGATTGCCTGGTGGCCACGGTGAACCCCGTCGAAGTTGCCAATGGTGGCGACACAGCCCCGGTGCTCGGGGCGCAGGTTGTGAAGACCTCGAACCAGCTGCATAACGCGCTTCTTGCTCATAAAGTGGCCGATTATAACCACACCCGGGCGCTGGTGACAGGCAACAGCGCCAAGGGGTGGCGTGGAATGCGAAAAACCGACGCCTGACCCGCCTTCAGCTTCAATGCAGGGCCTTGCGGGCGAAATGCCGGGGCCGGAAACCACACAGGTACAGGCAACCGAAATAGGTCACCACCCCCGCCAGGATCAATGCCCCCAGGCGTACGAAACGTTCGAGCATGCCGCCCAGCTCCCAGGCTGGCAGGTAATGCATGCCCACCAGCAACACCGCCGACATCAGCGTCACCGCCAACACCAGCTTGAACAGGAACATGGCCCAGCCTGGCTGCGGCTGGAACAATTGCTGGCTGCGCAGCTTCCAGAACAGCAGTCCGGCATTGAGGCAGGCGCCAAGGCTGATGGCCAGGGCCAGGCCGGCATGCTTGAGGGGGCCGATCAGCGCCAGGTTGAACAGCTGGGTGCAGACCAGGGTGAAAATGGCGATCTTCACCGGTGTCCGGATATTCTGCTGCGCATAGAAGCCAGGTGCCAGCACCTTGACCAGAATGATCGCCAGCAAGCCCACGGAATAGGCGATGAGCGCACGCTGGGTCATGGCCGCATCGAAGGCGCTGAACTTGCCGTACTGGAACAGTGCCACGGTCAGCGGCTCGGCCAGGATCGCCAGGGCCAGGGTGCAGGGCAGCACCAGCAGGAAGCACAGTCGCAGGCCCCAGTCGAGAATGCGCGAATACTCTTCGCGGTCCTTGTTGGCGTAGGTCTTGGCCAGGGTCGGCAGCAGGATGGTGCCCAACGCGACGCCCAGCACGCCTGACGGCAGTTCCATGAGGCGGTCGGCGTAGTACATCCACGACACCGAGCCGGCCACCAGGAAGGACGCGAAGATGGTGTTGATGATCAGCGAGATCTGGCTGACCGACACCCCCAGGATGGCCGGCAGCATCTGCTTGAGCACGCGCCAGACGCCCGTGTCGCGCAGGTTGAGGCGCGGCAGCACGAGCATGCCGATCTTCTTCAGCGCCGGCAGCTGGTAGACGAGTTGCGCCAGGCCGCCGGCCAGTACCCCCCAGGCCAGCGCCATGATGGGCGGGTCGAAATACGGCGTCAGCAGCAACGCGAAGGCGATCATCGCCACGTTCAGCAAGGTCGGGGTGAACGCCGGGACGGAGAAACGGTTCCAGGTATTGAGGATCGCGCCGGCCAGGGACGACAACGAGATCAACAGTATATAAGGAAAGGTCACGCGCAGCAGGTCGGTGGTCAGCTGGTACTTCTCGGGGCTGTCGACGAACCCGGGCGCGGTTGCCCACACCACCCAGGGCGCGGCGAGGATGCCGACGGCGGTGACCAGCGCCAAGGCCAGGGTCAGCAGGCCACTGACATAGGCGATGAAGGTGCGGGTCGCCTCCTCGCCCTGTTGAGTCTTGTACTCGGCCAGGATCGGCACGAAGGCTTGCGAGAATGCGCCCTCGGCGAAAATGCGTCGCAGCAGGTTGGGCAGCTTGAAGGCGATGAAGAAGGCGTCGGTGGCGATACCAGCGCCAAACACACGCGCCAGGATGGTGTCACGAACGAAGCCCAGTACCCTGGAAATCATGGTGATGGAGCTGACAGCGGCGAGGGATTTGAGCAGGTTCATCGAAAAGTTTCACGCCAAGGGCAGAGGACGCTGCCAGACAGCGTCCGAATGTGCGATACTCCCGCGCCTTCGCATGGGAGCCAAAAATTCCCGAGTTTACAGGTCGCGCAGCAGAAAGGAATATTTCCCTCTTGTTGGCGCACCGCTCGGCGGAACCCTGCAGGTGGCCTTGACATCCGCTCGACTGATCGGCATGATTCGCGGCCTATTTTGTTTGCTATTTACCTAAAGTCTTTCGAGGAGCTCGACGGTGGCCAACACACCTTCCGCCAAGAAACGTGCAAAACAGGCTGAGAAGCGTCGCAGCCACAACGCCAGCCTGCGTTCCATGGTCCGCACCTACATCAAGAATGTAGTCAAAGCCATCGACGCAAAAGACGCCGAAAAAGCGCAAGCCGCCTACATCCTGGCTGTGCCTGTAATCGACCGTATGGCCGACAAGGGCATCATCCACAAGAACAAGGCTGCTCGCCACAAAGGCCGTCTGAATGGCCACATCAAGGCGCTGAAAGAAGCTGCAGCTGCCTAAGCGACGCGCTTGTCGAAAAACCGACCCTAGGGTCGGTTTTTTATTGCCTGCGATTTGTGCTTCCGCAATCGCCGGTTCGCTGGCAATCAGTGGGGGCCGCACGCGGCCCCGCCTGAGAAATGCCCCTTACTTGGCAATCTGGATCTTGGGCGCCCATTGCAGCCATTCATCCTCGGCCTTGTCGAACAAGGCAAAGGTCTGCTGAGGCCGGGCTGGGGTGCCCATCTGTTCGCCATCCGGTGTCGCAAAGGCGATACCGCCATCGATCAGCGTCTCCACCGATTCGGTCCGCACCGTGGCGCCTTTGAACAGACCCCAATCGAAGCCAAAGCCGCTGCTGTTCCAGAATCGGCTGCCACTGCGTACCAAGGCGGCGTAGCGAGGCTCGATCAGGATATGGATCAGCACCCGGTCGGCATTCTGCCCAAGCTCGAAGCCGGTGACCTTGCCTACCGCCACTTCACGGTAGGTGACAGGTACGCCCGGCTTGATAGACCCACGGCGGGGCGCGCTCAGGGTCAGGGGCAAGCCGACTTCCGGCTCCGTGAACGCCGGGGCATCGGCCAGTGCAATGAAGTCACGCTGCGGCCCCTTGTCCTTGGCTGCCGGCAGCACTTCCAGGTATTGCCCACCTACCAGGGTATCCAGGTTCTCGGTGCGTACGAGACCAAGTGAAGGCTTGACCACCCAGAACTGAGTACCGACACGGGCAATGCGGTCGGCTGCTTCGGTAATGCGCGCACGCAGCAGCACTGCTTGCAGGTCAGCAGTCAGGTCGACACTCTCGACACTGCCCACATCCAGGCCACGGAAGCGAATCGCGGTACCAGGCTTCAAGCCATCGGCCCGGGTGACACGGATGGTCACCAAGGTGCCGGCACGATTCACTGCCTCCTGGCTCTCATGCAGGCGGAAACGTGGAATCCGGCGTTTGAGCGCCACGTTCGCAACCGGTGTGTCGAATGCGATACCGCCGGCCATCAGCGTCTGCAGTGACTCGCTCTTGATCTTGATGCCCGACAGCCCTCCGGTCAGCGTGATACCGCTGACGTTCCAGAATCGGGACGAGCCGTTTACCAGGTTCTGGTACTCCTGCTCGATATGCACGCCAATCAGGATGCGATTGCTGTTACGGGCAAACTGGTAGCTCTGCACGCTACCGACCTTGACCTGGCGGTACATCACCGGGCTGCCGATTTCGAGCGATCCCAAGGTATCGGCGAACAGCACCATGTGCAGGCCTGGGGATTTCAGGTCGAGCGGTGGCGCCTTGGGCCTGGCCTCGAACTCGCGCAGAGGCTTGGCCCCCTTCTCGCCCGGACGAATCGCGATGTAGTTACCTTTGACCAATGCTTCCAGGCCGGTGATGCCGGCCAGGGAGATCGACGGCTTGACCACCCAAAACTGCGTGCCTTCTACCAGGTAGTCCTCGGCCAGCGGGTCGAGTGTCAGTTCGGCCGTGGCACTGCCCAGGTTGTCTTCCATCTTCAGGGCCTTGAGCGAACCGACCTGGATCCCCTTGTACATCACGGGCGTGCGCCCGGCCTGCAAGCCTTCATAGTCGGTGAGCTTGACCTTGATCCGTATTCCCGCCTGGGCTGCATCGAAGTCCTCGTACAGACGGAATGGCAGGCTCGGATCGGTGGGCGGGCTGTCCTTGCGGTATTCCGGTGTGGCGAAGGCAATCCCCCCGGCCACGATACTGGACAGCGACTCGCTGCGCACCTTCACGCCAGACAGGTCAGCGTCGATGCTGATGCCACTGGCATTCCAGAACCGCGTGTGCTTTCGCACCAGGCTGGCATAAGCCGGTTCGATGAACACTTTGATCTCGACGGTTTCCTGATCCTCGGACAAGCGGTAGCTCTTTACCCGACCCACCTGGATCTGCTTATAGAACACGGGGCTGTCACGGTTGAGCGAACCCAGCCGTTCGGCTTTGAGGGTAAGGTGCAGGCCTGGCTCGGAGTCCGACAGCGGCGGCGCCACTTTCAGCGCAGTGAAGCGCTTGGTGCGCTCACCCTCGCCTGGGCTCACCGCGATGTAGTTACCGGACACCAGTGTCTCAAGGCCGGAAATACCTGCCAGGCTGACACTGGGCTTGACCAGCCAGAAGCGCGTGCCTTTATTCAGATGAGGCTGGGCGGCCTTGTTCATCTCAATGGTGGCGATGACACCTTGGTTCTCGCCCTTGGCATCGAGCACCAGGCTCTTCACCTTGCCGACGGGCATGCCCTTGTAGATGACTTCGGTCTTGTTGGCGACGATTCCTTCCCCGCTCTCGAATCGAACTTCGATTTCAACACCCGCATCGCGATAGGCCTGCCAAGCCAACCAGCCACCGATCAGCAAGGCGATCAGCGGCAAAATCCAGATAGCCGACCAGTTCGAAGCTGGTCGGGTTCTAGCCGTAGGCACGTCACTCATGGTCGTCATCCGACTCCGTGTTATCCCAGATCAGTCGGGGATCAAAAGTTAAAGCTGCGAGCATCGTCAGGATCACCACACTGGCAAATGCAACGGCGCCCAAGTTGGCTTCGACACTGGCGATACGCCCGAAATTCACCACGGCCACTAATATGGCAATGACGAAGATATCGAGCATGGACCAGCGCCCAATGAATTCGATGAAGCGGTACATCAGGATCCTTTGTCGCGCTGACAAGGGCTGGTGACGCTGCACCGAGTACAGCAGCAGGCCGATACCCACCAACTTGAAGGTGGGTACCAAAATGCTGGCAATGAACACCACGGCGGCAATTGGCAGCATGCCGTGCTGCAGCAGGGTAATAACACCGGACATGATGGTGTCGGGGCTACCCTGCCCAAGCGTGCTGACGGTCATGATCGGCAGCATGTTCGCCGGAATGTAGAGGATCGACGCAGTGATCAGCAGCGCCCAAGTGCGCACGATACTGTTTGGCCGACGCGCATGCACGACCGCACCACACCGCGTGCAGGTCTGCGAAGTACTGTCGGCCTCCTGGCGGTTCAACTCATGGCATTCATTACAGACCAGGATGCCTGCATCAATCGCCCGCATGGAGATCCTCCCCGGAAAGTGCGCTCCAGATCTGGTGTGGAGACATCACCACTTCGAGCCAGACCTGTATCAGCAAAAGACTGATAAAGCAGAACAGGCCAAGCCCTACGGTAAGCTCGGCCAGGTCGACGAGCTTGACGATCGCCACCAGCACGCCCATGAAATAGACCTCGAGCATGCCCCAATCTCGCAAATGATGATAAATGCGATAGAACAGCAAACCGTAGCTGCGCCCTACGTCGAGGCGAATGCTCAACAGCACCAGCAACTGACACAGTAATTTCACCGCAGGGATGGCCATGCTGCAGAGGAAGACCACCACTGCCACACCCCGCATTTGCGAATTGTACAGACCCACCACACCTGTCCAGACGGTGTCATCGGAGGTCTGCCCAAGCAGGTGCAACTGCATGATCGGCAGGAAGTTGGCGGGCACGTAGAGCAACAAAGCTGTCAGCACCAGGGCCAGGCTGCGGTTGACCACGTTATGACGGTGAGCGTACAGCTCATATCCACAGCGCGGGCACTGAGCCTTTTCGTCTCGCTGCAGTACCGGCTTGCGCATCAACAGGTCGCATTCATGACAGGCGACGAGCTCTTTAAGGGGGAGTCGATCTAGCGCTTCAGGTTCTAAAGGGTTGGGCATACAGAGCTCTGAATGGGTACGTCGGCTCTATTCTAGTGATCTGGCTGCAAATGTGGGAGGCGACTAATGCGGGGGACACGCGTGCGCGACTGCGCCAGAAAGACAAAACCCCTACCTGCTCGCGCAGATAGGGGTTTTGCGAAATGAATCTTGACGATGACCTACTCTCACATGGGGAAACCCCACACTACCATCGGCGATGCATCGTTTCACTGCTGAGTTCGGGATGGGATCAGGTGGTTCCAATGCTCTATGGTCGTCAAGAAATTCTGTTGCCAGAATGTCGTGTAAACACTCTTGGCCAATTCGGATATGTGAATTTGTGGTCTTGCGAACTTTCGGTCGTTTCGTCTTCACCACCGCAATCTGCGTCAGCAAATTGCTTGGGTGTTATATGGTCAAGCCTCACGGGCAATTAGTATTGGTTAGCT
>NZ_AUEC01000039.1 GCF_000425785.1 Pseudomonas taiwanensis DSM 21245 | reverse complement strand
CCTTGGCAAATGGATATGCTCACGCATCCAGAAACCAAAACCTCAAACTTCAAAGCACAGATTTAAGGGCGGCATTCAGATAGCGTGAATATCCATTCGCCATGGAGGCGCTCATTCACCTTTTCGCCTTTACGGCGACCTACTTTTGCTCTTGGGCAAAAGTAGGCAAAAACCGCTGGCTCCTATCATCCGGCCCCTACGCTTCGCTTCGGGGTTCCCTCGCTACGGTCTTGCTCCCGGGTGGACCGCGCTGAACGGCCCCTCCTGGGCCGCAGCGCTTGACGGGCATCCATGCCCGTCACCTCCCTCCGCAAAACCTACGCTCGGCCTACTGACGTCGCAATTGGCAGCGCCTGAACTGCCGCGCACTAGAAGCAAAAACAGAGCAAAAGCAGAGCAAAAGCAGAGCAAAAGCAGAGCAAAAGCAGAGCAAAAACAACGCTGACTTGCGGGACTGGGCTTATCAGCTGGCTATCAAACGCTCACGAAGCTGAGTAATTTCATCCCTCAACTGCGCGGCAGCCTCAAACTCCAGATCCCTCGCAAACTGCATCATCTTCTCTTCCAACTGCTTGATGCGTTTGGTGATCTCCGCCGGCGTCCGCAATTCCGCCTCGTACCGAGCACTCTCCTCCGCCGCCTTGGCCATCCCCTTGCGCTTCTTGCTACGCGCACCCGGCACTGTAGCGCCTTCCATAATATCGGTGATGTCTTTGACCACCCCCTTGGGCACGATCCCATGCGCCTGGTTGAAGGCTATCTGCTTCTCCCGACGCCGCTCAGTCTCGTCGATGGCACGCTGCATCGACCCCGTCACCTGATCGGCATACAGAATCGCCCGGCCATTGAGGTTACGAGCCGCACGCCCGATGGTCTGAATCAATGAACGCTCGGAACGCAGGAATCCCTCCTTGTCAGCATCGAGAATCGCCACCAACGATACCTCCGGCATATCCAACCCCTCACGCAGCAGGTTGATGCCCACCAGCACGTCGAACGTACCCAGACGCAAGTCACGAATGATCTCCACCCGCTCGACGGTGTCGATGTCCGAGTGCAGGTAACGCACCCGCACATCATGGTCCGCCAGGTAATCGGTCAGGTCTTCAGCCATACGCTTGGTCAAGGTCGTCGCCAACACCCGCTCGCCAACGTCCACGCGCTTGCGGATCTCCGACAGCAAGTCGTCAACCTGAGTAAGCGCCGGACGTACCTCCACCTGCGGGTCGACCAGACCAGTCGGCCGTACCACCTGCTCGACCACACGCCCAGCATGCTCGGCTTCATAAGGGCCGGGCGTGGCCGAAACGAAAATGGTCTGCGGACTCACCGCCTCCCACTCATCGAACCGCATCGGCCGGTTGTCCAGCGCCGAGGGCAGACGGAAACCGTATTCGACCAGGGTTTCCTTACGGGAGCGGTCACCTTTGTACATGGCGCCCACCTGCGGCACGCTGACATGGGACTCGTCGATCACCAGCAAGGAATCTGGCGGCAGGTAGTCGTAAAGCGTGGGTGGCGGCGCGCCGGCCGGACGGCCGGAGAGATAACGCGAGTAGTTCTCGATGCCATTGCAGTAGCCAAGTTCGAGAATCATCTCCAAGTCGAAGCGGGTGCGCTGCTCGAGACGCTGTGCCTCCACCAGCTTGTTGGCCTTCTGCAGGTACTCAAGCCGGTCCTTTAGCTCCTCCTTGATGCCCTCCACCGCGTCCAACAGGGTTTCACGCGGGGTGACGTAGTGGCTCTTGGGGTAGAAGGTAAAACGCGGCAACTTACGGAAGACTTCGCCAGTCAACGGGTCAAAGGCGGCGATGTTCTCCACCTCGTCATCGAACAGCTCGATACGGATGGCTTCCAGGTCCGATTCGGCCGGGAAGATGTCGATCACATCCCCACGCACCCGGAACGTGGCACGGGCGAAATCCATTTCATTGCGGGTGTATTGCAGGTCGGCAAGACGCCGCAGCAGTGCACGCTGGTCGAGCTTGTCGCCACGGTCCACGTGAAGGACCATTTTCAGGTAAGTCTCGGGGCTGCCCAGACCGTAGATGCACGAGACGGTGGTCACGATGATCGCATCGCGCCGCTCCAACAGCGCCTTGGTCGCCGACAGGCGCATCTGCTCGATATGGTCGTTGATCGAGGCATCCTTCTCGATGAAGGTGTCCGACGACGGTACATAGGCCTCCGGCTGGTAGTAGTCGTAGTAGGAAACGAAATACTCCACCGCATTGTTCGGGAAGAACGCCTTGAACTCTCCGTACAACTGCGCAGCCAGGGTTTTGTTCGGCGCCAGCACCAGCGTCGGGCGCTGCACCTGCTGGATGACGTTGGCGATACTGAAGGTCTTGCCCGAACCGGTCACCCCAAGCAGCGTCTGGTGCGATAGCCCGGCCTCGATGCCCTCGACCATCTGACGAATGGCCTCGGGCTGGTCGCCGGCCGGCTGAAAACGGGTAACGAGCTGGAACTCGGACATGATAGGCCTCGCGCAACGCAGCAACTGTAAATTTAGCCAGTAGTCTATACCCAAATGTGGCCGCGTGGCGTCGGTTTCGCGACCCTGGAGTGGGCAACCCATAATGTGGACCGGGCATTTCGACCAATGGTCGAAAAATAATTGCCCAAATCGCCTGAAAAGCTGTGCCAGACTGTCGCAGTGACCGGCGGGTATCACTATACTGACTCCCCGTTTGTGCACCGCTTCAGTGCATTCGGCTGGAGCGTGTACGCCCTA
Source organism: Pseudomonas taiwanensis DSM 21245 (assembly GCF_000425785.1). Classification (GTDB taxonomy): domain Bacteria; phylum Pseudomonadota; class Gammaproteobacteria; order Pseudomonadales; family Pseudomonadaceae; genus Aquipseudomonas; species Aquipseudomonas taiwanensis. The sequence goes on along the minus strand of NZ_AUEC01000039.1, from coordinate 45,743 downwards.
TCACACTCCATTCAGAGCCAAGGTAACAATGAGCCTGTTTTCCGCTGTCGAGCTGGCACCCCGCGACCCTATTCTGGGCCTCAACGAAGCATTCAACGCCGACCCACGTACCGACAAGGTCAATCTGGGCGTAGGCGTTTACTGCAATGAGGAAGGCCGCATCCCGCTGCTGCGCGCTGTGATCGAAGCCGAGACCCAGCGTGCCGCCCAGCACGCCTCCCGCGGCTACCTGCCGATCGACGGCATCGCGACTTACGACCAGGCCGTGCAAAAGCTCATCTTCGGCGCCGAATCGCCACTGCTGGCCGCCGGTCGCGTGGTCACCGTGCAGGCCGTTGGCGGTACCGGCGCTCTGAAGATTGGCGCCGACTTCCTCAAGCGCCTGTCGCCTGACGCCGTCGTCGCCATCAGCGACCCAAGCTGGGAAAACCACCGCGCCCTGTTCGAAAGCGCAGGTTTCCCGGTACAGAACTACCGCTATTACGATGCCCCGAGCAACGACGTCAACCGCGCCGGCATGCTCGAGGACCTGAAAAACCTGCCATCGGGCTCGATCGTTGTCCTGCACGCCTGCTGCCACAACCCGACGGGCGTCGACCTGAAACTCGAAGACTGGAAAAACGTCCTGGACGTGGTCAAGGCCAAGGGCCATGTACCGTTCCTCGACATGGCCTACCAGGGCTTTGGTGCCGGCATCGCCGAAGACGCCTTCGCCGTGCGCCTGTTCGCCGAGTCGGGCCTTGAGTTCTTCGTCTCCAGCTCGTTCTCCAAGTCGTTCTCGCTCTACGGCGAGCGTGTCGGCGCGCTGTCGATCGTCACCGGCTCCAAGGACGAGAGCACCCGCGTGCTGTCCCAGGTCAAACGCGTGATCCGCACCACCTACTCCAACCCGCCGACCCACGGCGCCACCATCGTCGCCACCGTGCTCAACAGCGCCGAGCTGCGTCAGATGTGGGAAGACGAGCTGGCCGAGATGCGCGAGCGCATCCATGGCATGCGCAAGCAAATGGTCGAGCTGCTGGCCCAATACGGCGCCAAGCGTGACTTCAGCTTCGTGGGCCGCCAGGCGGGCATGTTCTCGTACTCGGGCCTGACCGTCGACCAGGTCAAGCGCCTGAAGGAAGAGTTCGGCATCTATGCGTTGGACACCGGCCGTATCGCCGTCGCCGCGCTGAACCAAAGCAACATTCACGTGGTTACAAAGGCCATCGTGGAAGTGCTGTAACTGCTTGATTTACCAAGGGGTAGCTTGACTTCCCCTTGGTAGCCGGTATCATACCCGCAGATTCCGCGATAGCTCAGTCGGTAGAGCAAATGACTGTTAATCATTGGGTCCCTGGTTCGAGTCCAGGTCGCGGAGCCAAACACTGAGAAAGCCTCCAGTTGCGCAAGCACTGGAGGCTTTTTCGTTTCTGCGCTCGTTACTTGCCCACTGGTTCGGTCACGGGCTTGCCCTCGTCCACCAGGCTCCACACCAGCAACTTGGCCGCTTGACCGCTGCTGGCATTGCGCGACACGCTGTGCACGGTGCCTGGAGCCTCGTACCAGTACTCGCCAGCCTTGTAGGTTTTCTCCGGCTCATCGTTGAGCTTCGAGACCACCGCCCCTTCCAGTACATAAGCCATCACCGCGCCCGGATGCTGATGTGCGGGCGACGCCTGCCCAGGCGCGTAGCTGACGGTGAGCATGACGGCTTTCTTGCCGGGAGCATTGGAGGGCCGTTTTTCCTGCAGCACCTTGACCTGGTCGACGGCTTCGCCATGCGCCCACGCGGACGTTTGGCCGGCGAGCAGGCCCGCGGCGATGAACAAGGCAATTGAAAGATGAGCGGGTTTCATGGGCGTCTCCTGATGGGTATTTGCCAGCAGGTTAGGCCCAGGCGTGCACGCGGCAAACGGCCAATTCAGAGGAAAACCAGGAGGCCGATCAGTCGCGGCCTAGACCGCCTCCTGCGGGAGCCGGCTTGTCGCCGATGAGCCCCAGGAAACGTCAGCCATTGAGCCCGATGGGATAGAACTCGCCGCGACTCCAGACCCCAAGCCACTCTTCGCCGTCGATGACACGTGGCACCGCCAGATCCACCAACTGATAAAACACATTGCGGTGAATCAGCGCCTCGAGGTTGCTGCGCATCAGCACGTACGGGGCAGGTTCTTGCGTAACCGGGTCTATCTCGACCCGCAGGGGATGCTCCGGGCCAGCTTCAGCCAGGTCATCGACATTACTGGTAAAGCGCAGCACCTGCTGCTCACCCGAACCTTCCACGTCCAGCGCCACGGCGACGAATGGCGCATCGTCGACGCGAATGCCGACCTTTTCCACCGGCGTTACTAGGAAGTAGTCATCGCCGTCGCGACGCATGATGGTGGAGAACAGCCGCACCATTGGCTTGCGCCCGATGGGCGTACCCAAGTAGTACCAAGTACCGTCACGGGCAATGCGCATGTCGATATCGCCACAGAAATCCGGGTTCCACAGATGCACGGGCGGCAATCCCTTGTGCTTGGGAATCTGCGCCAGAAGATCGTTGGCCTTGCCGGAATCCGTCATCACCCTGCCCTCACTCGCTCATACCCAGAAGGCTACGAGCGTACTCGCGCATTGGCGCAGCTAGCAAATCCTCCGGGGTGTTGTCGTGGAACGTCAACAAACCGCCACGGCTCTTGATGCGCACGGTATCGATCAAATACCGGCTGTTGGTTTCGATGAGCATCATCTGCACGACGCCAGTGTCCCACCCCAGACGGTCGACGGCTTGCTCGTCGTACCACTCGTCGCCATTGCCGATACGATCGTCGGTACGGGCGAAGCGGGTATACAGCACATAGTCGGCGCCCACCGAGCGCGCCTGCGCGATCGCTTCTTCCAGGCCCAGCGGCCCCTGGGCACGGCGTACCAGTGGGAAGTATTCGACGAAACTCTTGAACGCCTGTTCGGCCACCACGTTCTGCCGCGGCAATGGCCCCTTGCCGGGTGGCATGAATGCCCCCTGACCGATGAAGATGAACGAATCGGGTTGCAGCCGTATCGACAGCGAGCGGCGCGTGTCACTGTGGTCCAACAACCCGGCATCGCTCATGTGGTAACGGACGCCCTCGCCCATATCGCTGACATTCATGCAGCCGCCCAGCGCCATCAGCGCCAGCAGCAAGACCAGGCTACGCATCTTTCCTCCAATGGCCGGCGACGAAAAACCGGCGAATAGCCAGCGGATGCAGCTTTTGCGCCAGAGTCAGCCGCCAATCACCTTCATCACTGTCACGCCCCCGGAAAAAGCCAGTGCCTGCTTATCGGCCAGGGCCTTGACCAGCAACCGTTGCAGGGCAGGCAGCGCTTGGTGACGGGGCTGTTCCAGCAAGTCGCCGATAAAGTGACGGTTGCTGGAAGATAGGCAACCGTGCAGCCAACCGGTGGATGACAGGCGCAGCCGCGAACAACTCCGACAGAACGGCACGCTTTCGTTGGCGATCACACCAAAAACACCTTTACCCGAGATCTGGTAGCGCAGCGCGGTGGCATCCGTTGGCGCATCGACCGGGTGGTGGGCGTGCTCGCGACCGATCAGGTCGAGTAACTGCTCCAGGCCGACGAAATGCTGCAGGAAAGCATTGGGGTCTCGGGCCAGATGGCCCATGCGCATCAATTCGATGAAGCGCAATTCGAAGCCTCGCGCCAGGCAATAGTCAAGCAGCGGCAGGACTTGGTCCAGGTTCTGCCCGCGCATCGGCACCATGTTGACCTTGATCTGCATGCCCATCGCACTGGCCTGCTCCATGCCAGCCAACACGGTCGCCAAGTCGCCGCCGCGGGCAATGCGCCGGAACGCCTGTGGATCGAGAGTATCGAGGGATACGTTAAGGCGGCGAACGCCAGCTGCCTGCAACTGTGGCAACTTGCGCGCGAGCAACTGACCATTCGTGGTCAGCGTGATGTCTTCCAGACCGAGCCGGGCGACCGCCGCCAGGAATGCGTCCAGGCGAGGACTGATCAGTGGCTCACCGCCCGTTATGCGTAGACGCTCGATACCTGCGGCCTCGACCAAGTAGGCCACACCCCGCGCCAGTGCCTCTGCCGACAGTTCGTCCTGTGCCGCGACCAGACGCTTGCCGTCCGGTACGCAATACGTGCAGGCGTAGTTGCAGGCAGCCGTGAGGCTGACACGCAGGTTACGAAAACGCCTGCCTTGACGATCGACGATCATGAAAAACTCCGGCATGGATGAATCGGGGCTGGCAAAACCTGACTCATAAATCAGGTTTTTGCAAGCCCCTTGTTCCATGCCGGGCACAATTGAACGGAGCCGCTGCGCGCTCCTTCGCGGTTACCCCGCCTCACCGGGACAACGCCAATATCACGATCTGGCGCTGGACCTATGGACGGAAGGCTTCAGTTCGCGGTTTCCGGGTCGCGCTTGCGCTTGTTGCCCATGCGCACGCCTATATCCATCAGGAACTGGAAGAAGCCTTCCTGATCTTCCAGGACATTGCTCCAGAACGGCGAGTGATACAGGGCCACGGCGCCATGCACCAGCGCCCAGGCTGCACAGTAATGGAAATAGGGCGGCACGTCTTCGAGCTTGCCTTCGCTGATACGGCCCTTGATCAGCTGGGTCAGGCGGTCGAAGTTGGAGGCACGAATGCTGTGCAGCTGCTCGACCATTTCCGGCACCTGGTTACCCTTGACCACCTTTTCTTCCAGGCGGTCGAACAACCGGTAGCGCTGCGGGTCACGCATACGGAATTCGAAGTAGGCCCGTGACAGTGCTTCCTTGTCACGGTCCACATCGGCCGAATGCAACAACCCGTTCAAATCGCGCTCGTAATCGAGCATAAGGCGCAGGTAGATCTCCGCCTTGGATTTGAAGTGCTTGTAGATCGTGCCTTTGCCGATGCCCACGGCGTCGGCGATCATCTCGACGGTGACGCTGTCTTCACCTTGTTCGAGAAACAGCTTGAGCGCCGTGTCGAGGATTTCCTGTTCGCGACGGCGAAACTCACGGACCTTACGAGGTTCTTTCTGCATAGGAAGGACTGGATGACAATCGAAGCGGTTTATTATGCCTAACTGGCGGCAAATTGCACGGATCTTCCAACCATGTCTATGTTTCATGATGAGTTCGACCAGTCCCCGGGCTTGCGCTACCTGAACCATGCCGCGGTCGCCCCCTGGCCAAGACGCGCCAGCCACGCCGTAGCTCGCTTCGCCCAGGAGAACGTTGCGCAGGGCGCCAGCGACTATCCGGCCTGGCTCGCCACCGAGCGGCGCCTGCGCGAACGCCTGGCCCGCCTGCTCAACGCGCCCTCCCGAGGCGACATTGCCTTGGTGAAGAACACGTCGGAAGCGCTCTCGCTGGTTGCTTTCGGCCTCGACTGGCAACCCGGCGACCAGGTGGTGATCAGCGACGAGGAATTTCCCTCCAATCGCGTGGTGTGGGAAGCCTTGGCCGATCAAGGGGTCGAAGTGGTTCAGGTAAGCCTTGCAGGCGCCGACCCCGAAGCGGCACTGCTCAATGCTTGTGGCCGCCATACGCGTTTGCTGGCGATAAGCGCCGTGCAGTTCGGCAGCGGCCTGCGCCTGGACCTCGAGCGCCTTGGCGAAGGCTGCCAGGCGCGCCAGGTGCTGTTCTGCATCGATGCCATCCAACAGATCGGCGCCTTGCCCTTCGACGTGCAGGCGTACCAGTGCGATTTCGCCATGGCCGACGGCCACAAGTGGATGCTCGGGCCCGAAGGGCTTGGCGTGTTCTACTGCCGCGCCGCCTTGCGCCCGCAGCTGCGCCTCAATGCCTACGGATGGCACATGCTGGAACACCTGGGCGACTTCGAGCGCCGCCAGTGGCAACCGGCCCGCAGCGCCCGCCGCTTCGAATGCGGCAGCCCCAACATGCTGGGTGCTTGCGCGCTGGAGGCAAGCCTTTCGCTATTGGAAGACGTGGGAATGGAAAAAGTAGCGCGACTGCTCGGGCAACGGGTCGATCAGTTGTACCAGGGCCTCGCCGCCATACCCGGCGTCTGCCTGCATACGCCTGCGGCCTCGCAGAGACGGGCCGGCATCGTCACCATCAGCCTCAAGGGACGCCCCAGTACCGAGCTGTATCAGGCGCTGAGCGCCGAAAGGACGATCTGTGCCCTGCGCGGTGGTGGAGTGCGTTTTTCACCCCATTTCTACACCGATGAGCGCCTTATCGACGAGACTATCCAACAAGTACGGCGACTGGCCATGCGTTGAGGAAGGAATGGATCCCCGGCGTATTCCAAATCTGTTTAAAAAACGACCAACAGACACTGGCACTGCGCCAAACCTGACCAATACTTGAAGTGTTGGCGCGGCGCATCCCCCCCAAGTGGCGCGCCGATAAAGGTGCTCAGGGACCGCGTACCTTTGTTTTACTCCTAATGGTCTTAACCCGGATTCCCCCCCCAGAACCCGGGTTTTTTTTGCCCGTGCGCCGACCTCGGCCTCAGCGACCAACCGGTCTTGCGCGCTCAGGCTACGCGAGCCAAGGGGAACAAGCGCTTGAAGTTGGCGGTGGTCTGCTCGGCCAACTGGTCGAAGCTGACCCCGCGCAGCGATGCCACGTACTCAGCCACTTCTCGCACGTATTGCGGCAGGTTGGGTTTGCCCCGGTGCGGAATGGGCGCAAGGTACGGCGAGTCGGTCTCCACCAGCAAGCGGTCGACCGGCACCTGCCGGGCCACTTCGCGCAGGGCGTCGGCATTGCGGAACGTGACGATCCCGGACAGGGAGATGTAATAGCCCAGATCCAGCGCCGCCTTGGCCATGTCCCAGTCCTCGGTGAAGCAGTGCAGCACACCGGCCTGCGGTAGGTTTGCCTCGCGCAGCAACGCCAAGGTATCGGCCCGCGCTGCGCGGGTGTGCACGATCACCGGTTTGCCGGTCTGACGCGAGGCCTCCAGGTGCAGACGGAACGAGGCCTGCTGCAACTGCGCAGCTTCCGGCTCGTAGTGATAATCCAGCCCCGTCTCGCCAATGGCCACCACATGGGGGTGGGCCAGTTCGCGCAGCAACCACTCAAGCGCTGGGGTTTCGTCCGGCGCCAGGTCCAGCGGGTGCACGCCCACCGAACAATCGACATCGGCATACTGCTCGCTCAAGGCCTTGACCGCCCCGGCGTTCTCGGCACTGACACCAATGCACAGAAAATGCCCGACCCCACGTTCGCGGGCCGCCTGCAGGGCGGCATCGAGGGAGCCCTGATGGGCGCTCAGGTCAAGACGGTCGAGGTGGCAATGGGAATCTACAAGCATGGGAAGTAGGCACACATGGAAGAACGATTGAAAGTCAGCGGGAAACCGGCAGTTGCTGCCAATGGGCCAGCAACGCTTCCAGCAACAGGGCGCGGTTGAGGTTGGCCTTGCCCAGCACCTTCTGACGCTGCTCGAGAATCCACGCCTGAACTTCGAGGACCTTGGCCTGCCGGCTCTTCTGGGCCAGATACTGCACCACCTTACGCATATCGGCCAAGCCTAAACCCTCTTCGTCCTGGGTCAACTGGTAGCGCAGGATCAGGTGCGACCAATCGCAGAACCAGTCGAACAGCAGCAGCAGCGGCACACTGTTCCAGGCCTCGGCCAACTGGCTCGGTGACAGCTGTTGCTTGAGTAACTTCTTGACGCCATCGGTTACCAGCGCGCGCTGTTCGCGCACCCCCTGGGCCTGCAGGCTGACCGCCAGCAACGGCGAACCAGCGGCAAGGGTCAACAGCTCGTCACGCTCCGACTCGTCACTCTCAGCCAGTGCCGTGGCCAGCCAGGCCTGGCTCTGGGCGAAGCTCGGTTGCGGGCAGGCTACCTGCTGACAACGGCTCTTGATGGTCGGTAGCAAGCGGCTGGGCTGATGGCTGACCAGCAGCAGCACCGTGTCGCCGGAAGGCTCTTCAAGGCTTTTGAGCAAGGCGTTGGAAGCATTGACGTTCATCGCCTCCACCGGCTCGATCAGCACCACCTTGCGCCCGCCCAGTTGCGCGGTCTGCACGACGAAGGTGACGAGTTCGCGCACCTGGTCGATCTTGATGGGCTTGTCGGCCTCTTCCGGCTCCAGCACGAAATTGTCTGGGTGGCTGCCGGCCTTGAGCAACAAGCAGGACTTGCACTGACCGCAGGCATCCAGCCCTTGAGGGTGCTGGCACAGCAGGCGAGCCATCAGACGCTCGGCCAGGGCTCGCTTGCCGATGCCTTGCGGCCCGTGCAGCAGGTAAGCGTGGGCGTGCTGGCTACGGCCTGCCAGCTGTTGCCAGATTGCCTGCTGCCAGGGGTAGGCCTCAGCCACGGCAGCGCTCCAGGATGCCTGGCAGCAACCCATCGATGGCGCGCTGTACCGCGTCCAGCGGTTGTGCGGCATCAAGCAAGGTATAGCGTTGCGGCGCCCGCTGGGCACGCTGCAGGTAGGCTTGGCGAACAGCTTCGAAGAAGGCCTGGCCCTCCTGTTCGAAGCGATCCAGACGGCCCCTTGCGGCAGCTCTGGCCAACCCGACTTCGACCGGCAGATCGAAGACCAGGGTCAGGTCCGGGCGCAGGTCGCCCTGGACGAACTGTTCCAGTTGGGCGATACGCTCGACGGACAAGCCACGCCCCCCCCCCTGATAGGCGTAGGTGGCATCGGTGAAACGGTCGCACAGGACCACCGCACCCCGGGCCAGCGCAGGTCGAATCACTTCGGCCAAGTGCTGGGCACGCGCAGCGAACACCAGCAGCAGCTCGGTGTCGGCGGCCATCACTTCATCGCTGGGCGCCAGCAGCAACTCACGCACTCGCTCGGCCAACGGTGTACCACCGGGCTCACGGGTCAGCACCACATCCAGCCCCTGCTCACGCAGACGCGCCGCCAGGTAGTCGCGATTGGTGCTCTTGCCCGCGCCTTCGGGGCCTTCAAGGGTAATAAACAAGCCGCTCACAGGCAGTCCTTAGTGTTGTTCGTCGGGCGTTGGCTCATTGGCCGGCGCCGCTTCGCTTTCAGAAGATGGCGCCTGCTCTTGCGACTCGCCTGGTTCGGGTTCGGACTGCGCATCCGGTGCCAGCGTCGTCTCGCTGGCGCCAGGCTGGCCTTGCGGTGCCGGGCTGGAGCGGTAATCGGCGCGGCGCTTGAGCTGGAACTCTCGCACGGCCGAATTGTGGTCGTCCAGATCATCGGAAAACACGTGGCTGCCGTCGCCGCGGGCGACGAAGTACAGGCTGGAACCATCGGACGGGTTGAGCGCGGCATGGATCGCTTCGCGTCCGACCATAGCGATCGGCGTCGGCGGCAGGCCGGTCATGGTGTAGGTATTGTAAGGGGTTGGCTCGCGCAGGTCGGCACGGGTGATCTTGCCGTTGTAACGCTCGCCCATGCCGTAGATCACCGTGGGGTCGGTCTGCAGCATCATGCCCAGGCGCAAGCGGCGCACGAACACACCCGCGATCTGGCCACGCTCCTGAGGAATGCCGGTTTCCTTTTCCACCAGCGAGGCCATGATCAGCGCCTGGTAAGGGTCACGGTAGGGCAAGTCGGTCGTGCGCTCGGCCCACTCCTTGGCGAGCACTTCTTCCAGACGCATGTACGCCTGCTGCAACAGCTCGACATCGGTCATGCCGCGTACGAAGCGATAGGTGTCAGGGAAGAAGCGCCCCTCGGGGAATACGCCGGTATGGCCGAGCCTGTCCATTACTTCCGAATCCGAAAGTCCGTCCAGGGTGTGCTTGATCTTCTCGTGCTTGGCCACGGCCGAACGCACCTGGCGGAAGGTCCAGCCTTCCACCAGGGTCAGGTTGTACTGCACCACGTCAGCGCGGCGCCAGGCGTCGAACAATTCACCCACGGTCATGCCGGGGGTCAAGCGATATTCGCCGGTGTGCAAAGGAGTGCCAGCCATGTTGAAGCGCCAATACAGGCGCAACCACAGGGCGTCGTCGAGCAGCCCCTCGTTCTGCATGCGGTAGAACATGCGGTTCGGGGTGGTGCCATTGGGCACATCGAGCAAGCGCTCTTGGGCCACTTGCAGAGGCTGCTCCAGCACCGAGTTGACTTTCCAGGCCGACCAGCCAAATGCCAGGCCAGCCAGGATCAACCCCATTTCCAGCAGCAGCAGGAATTTGCGTCTCACGAATTCAGGTTTCCAGTAACGTACGGGCAACGGCCTGCAGTTTACGAGTGAGCGGCCCCGGCGACCAGTTCAGCGCAGCCAATGCCCGCACCGGCCAGATGCCATAGACGCTGTTGCAGACAAACACCTCGTCCGCCTGCTGCAGCTCGCCGAAGGCCAGGTCACGGACCTGCACCGGGATTGCCAGCGCCTGTGCCTGTTCGAGCAAGGCCCCACGCATCACGCCAGCCACGCCGCAACGACGCAGATCGGCGGTGAGCAACACGCCGTCACGCACCATGAACAGGTTGCTGTAGACCCCTTCGATCACCCTGCCCTGCCCATCTCGCATCAGGCCTTCGGCATGTTCGCTGTCCTGCCATTCGGCGCGGGCCAGCACCTGCTCCAGGCGGTTGAGGTGTTTGAGGCCGGCAAGCAGCGGTTGTTCCCCGAGGCGGGTCTGACACTCGAACAAGCGCACGCCAAGTTCGGCATGCTGCTCAGGATAGCTGGGCAGCGGGCTGGCTTGCAGGATGCGCCGGGGGGCAGCGCCGGGAGCCGGAGCGTAGCCGCGCTGACTATCGCCTCGGGTGAGGATCAGCTTGGCGACACCGTCGCCGAGCTGACTGGCATAACGCAGGACTTCATCGCGGACCAGGGCCAGGTCGGCGTCGATGCCCAGACGCTGGCAACCCAGCGCCAGGCGGGCGAAATGGCCCTCCAGCAAGCTGGGCCGCCCACTGCGCACGGCGAGGGTCTCGAACAGGCCATCGCCGTAGGCCAGGCCGCGATTCTGCAGATTGACCGCAGTCGCCGGCTGGCCGTCGATCCAGCTGTGCATCAACCGGCGAACCGGCGGAACACCAGCGAACCGTTGGTGCCGCCAAAGCCGAAGGAGTTGGACAGTACAACGTCGATATTCATGCTACGTGCTTCGTGGGGCACGAAGTCGAGGTCGCAGCCTTCATCCGGCTCGTCCAGGTTGATGGTAGGCGGCGCCATCTGGCTGTTGATGGCCAGGACGCTGAAAATCGCCTCCACCGCACCGGCGGCACCCAGCAGGTGACCGGTCATCGACTTGGTGGAGCTCACGGCCAGCTTGTAGGCATGTTCGCCGAACACGCGCTTGATCGCGGCCACTTCGGCGACATCACCGGCGGGGGTAGACGTACCGTGGGCGTTGATGTAGCTCACTTCCTCAGGCTGGATACCGGCATCGCGCAGGGCATTGGCCATGCAGCGGGCAGCGCCTTCACCGGAGTCGGGCGGCGAGGTCATGTGGTACGCGTCGCCGCTCATGCCGAAACCAACCAGCTCGGCATAGATGGTGGCGCCACGGGCCTTGGCGTGTTCCAGCTCTTCGAGTACCAGGGCACCGGCACCATCGGACAGCACGAAGCCATCACGGCCTTTGTCCCAGGGACGGCTGGCGCGGGTCGGCTCGTCATTGCGCGTAGACAGCGCGCGGGAGGCGCCGAAGCCGCCCATGCCCAGGCCGCAAGCGGCCATTTCGGCGCCGCCGGCAATCATCACGTCGGCTTCGCCGTAGGCGATGTTGCGCGCAGCCATGCCGATGCAATGGGTACCCGTGGTACACGCGGTGGCAATGGCGTAGTTCGGCCCCTGCAGACCCAGGTGGATCGACAGGAAACCCGAGATCATGTTGATGATCGAACCCGGCACGAAGAACGGCGAAATACGGCGCGGCCCCTGCTCGTGCAGGGTGCGGCTAGTGTCCTCGATGTTGGTCAGACCGCCGATCCCCGAGCCCATGGCCACGCCAATGCGTTCACGGTTGGCATCGGTCACTTCCAGACCGGCGTTACGCACTGCCTGGAAGCCGGCCGCCAGGCCGTACTGGATGAACAGGTCAAGTTTGCGAGCCTCTTTGGCCGACAGGTATTGCTCGACCTCGAAGCCCTTCACCGAGCCGCCAAAACGGGTGGAGTAGGCAGACAGGTCCGTGTGTTCGATCGGACCGATGCCACTGCGGCCAGCCAGAATGCCCTGCCAGGTGCTCGGTACATCGGTACCCAGTGGCGACAGCATACCCATACCGGTGACCACGACGCGTCTACGCGACACAGTACTCTCCTTTTCTAATAACAGAGTTTCTTGCCATTGCATTCAAGGCAACGGAATGAAATGGCAACAAGCTCTCGATGCTCGTTGCGCGACGCAGGCGCCTCGCAAAGAAAAAACCGCACGCCGGCAAAGGCAGTGCGGTTTTTCCCGACAAGAAGCGTCGACTAAAACGTCTTAAGCCTGGTGGTTTTTGACGTAGTCGATAGCAGCTTGAACGGTAGTGATCTTCTCGGCTTCTTCGTCAGGGATTTCGGTCTCGAATTCCTCTTCCAGAGCCATCACCAGCTCAACGGTGTCAAGCGAATCGGCACCCAGGTCATCGACGAAGGACTTCTCAGCAGTCACTTCTTCTTCCTTGACGCCCAGTTGCTCGGCGACGATTTTCTTGACGCGTTCTTCGATGGTGCTCATACCTAGTTTTCACTCCTAATGGACATATGTCAGGCAGCTGGCCGGTGTCCAAGTTTATAGAAAGACGTTCGCTTTTCAAGCGGAACACACCTTCGTATGACTCGACCAAGCCTCTGCCTGGAATCTGGTTGCAGCTTTATAACGGATTTTAGGCTCGGAGTATGACTCTTTTTTTAAGCAATCCGTCACATTGAGTTGCAGTTTACATGTACATCCCGCCGTTCACCGGCACAGTAGCGCCGGTGACATAGGCTGCGCCGTCGGATGCCAGGAAGGAAACCACCTTGGCGATTTCCTCGGCCTGGCCCAGGCGGCCCAGCGGAATTTCCTTCTGCAGAGCCTCGCGCTGCGCTTCTGGCAGTTCACGGGTCATGTCAGTGTCGATGAAGCCTGGGGTCACCGAGTTGACGGTGATGCCACGCGAGCCGACTTCGCGGGCCAGGGCGCGGCTGAAGCCTTCCAGACCGGCCTTGGCGGCGGCATAGTTGGCCTGACCTGCGTTACCCATGGCACCGACCACCGAGCCGATGCTGATGATACGACCCCAACGCGCCTTGGTCATGCCGCGCAGCACGCCCTTGGACAGACGGTAGAGGCTGTTCAGGTTGGTGTCGATGACGTCGAACCACTCGTCGTCCTTCATGCGCAGCATGAGGTTGTCGCGGGTGATGCCAGCGTTGTTGACCAAGATAGCCGGAGCGCCGAACTGCTCGGCAATGGCGGACAGCACGGCGTCGACGGATTCGGCGCTGGTGACGTTCAGTTCCATGCCGGTACCGGCAATACCGTGCTCTTTCAGGGTGGCAGCGATGCGCTCGGCGCCGGAAGCCGAAGTGGCGGTACCGATCACGGTCGCGCCCTGGCGGCCCAGCTCGAGGGCGATGGCCTGGCCGATACCACGGCTGGCGCCGGTGACCAGTGCAACTTTACCTTGCAGGCTCATGCAAGCTTCTCCAAATCAGGCCAGCGCCGCACGGGTGGCAGCGACGGCATCAGGGGTATTGAGGTTGTAAGTGGTCACGCCATCCGCGCAACGCTTGTTCAGGCCTGCCAGAACCTTGCCAGGGCCGCATTCGACCAGGTTGACGGCGCCATTGGCCGCCAGGGTCTGCACGCACTCGACCCAGCGTACCGGCTGGTACAACTGCGCCAGCAGGTCCTGCTTGAGTGTATCGAGGTCGGCGGCGATAGCGGCGGTGACGTTCTGCACGACCGGAATCTGCGGGGCCTTCCATTCGATGGCGTTGACCGATTCGGCGAAACGCTCGGCGGCAGGCTTCATCAGGGCGCAGTGCGACGGCACGCTGACCGCCAGCGGCAGGGCGCGCTTGGCACCCTTGGCCTTGCACAGCTCGATGGCACGGTCGACCGCAGCCTTGTTACCGGCGATGACCACCTGGCCCGGCGAGTTGAAGTTGACCGCACTGACCACTTCGTCTTCAGCCGCTTCTGCACAAATTTCCACGACCACGGCGTCATCCAGGCCAAGGATCGCTGCCATGGCGCCGTGACCAGCAGGCACGGCCTCTTGCATCAGCTGACCGCGCCGTTCGACCAGGCGAACGGCGTCCTTCAGCGACAGACTGCCAGCGGCGACCAGCGCGCTGTACTCACCCAGGCTATGGCCGGAAACGAAGGCTGGCTGCGCGCCGCCCTCTTCCAGCCACAGGCGCCACAACGCGATGGAGGCGGTAAGGATGGCCGGCTGGGTTTTGTCGGTTTGGTTGAGTTGTTCTTCCGGGCCTTCCTGGACCAGTTTCCACAGGTCGTAACCCAGAGCGTCAGAGGCCTCTTTGAAGGTCTCGATGATCACCGGCTTCTCGGCGCCGAGCTCGGCAAGCATGCCCAGCGACTGGGAACCTTGACCGGGAAAGACGAATGCGAGGGATGCAGACATTGAACAAGCCCTTATGATCTTGTCGTCGGATAGGGTGCGTCGGGCCTTGGGCCGGACGCGGAATCTGAAAGCTTGGATGAAGACGCAGACCAAGCGGTCACATTTAAGCACTTCATCGGCGATATGCCTAAGGCCTTTGTCGTGTCAGCCGCGACCTCATCACCAACAGGAAGGCGCACACCGCAAGCGTGCGCGCCATGCAGAAGCCGGCTTGCCTGCGAAGCGGCCAATGCCGGCAAACTAAGGCAACAGGTCTTCAAGCCGACCATGCAGGCGCTGCGGCAGGTTCTCCTGAATCTCGATCAACGCTCGCTGGATCGCACTCTGGAAACCCTGCACGCCCGCCGAGCCATGGCTCTTGATGACGATACCCTGCAACCCCAGGAAGCTGGCACCATTGTGCCGTGCAGGCGCAAGGTCGTCCTGCAGACGCTTGAGCAAAGGCATGGCCAAGGCACCGGCGGCACGCGATAGCACACCACCCTTGAACAGCTTCTCGATGCGCGCACCGATCATGGTCGCCAGGCCCTCACTGGACTTGAGCAGGATATTGCCGACGAAACCGTCGCACACCACCACATCCGCTTCGCCGCGGTACAGGCCGTCACCTTCGACGAAACCGACGTAGTTGAGGCCCCGGGCGTTCTGCAGCAAGGTGGCCGCCAGCTTGACCTGCTGGTTGCCCTTGATGTCCTCGGTGCCGATATTCAACAGCGCCACGCGCGGGCGATGAATACCCAACGCCTGTGCGGCCACCGAACCCATCACGGCGAACTGGTAGAGGTTTTCGGCGCTGCAGTCGACATTGGCGCCCAGGTCGAGCAACTGGCAGTAGCCCGTCTGGGTAGGGATCGCCGCCACCATGGCCGGCCGATCGATGCCGGGCAAGGTCTTGAGCACGAAGCGCGACAGCGCCATCAGCGCCCCGGTGTTGCCAGCGCTCACGCAGGCCTGGGCCTTGCCATCACGCACCAGTTCAAGGGCAATGCGCATCGACGAATCCGGCTTGCCCCTTAACGCCTGGGAGGGCCGCTCGTCCATGCCGACCACCTCACTGGCCGCAACAATCTGCAGGCGCGCGCGATCCGCAGCCGGTAGGCCGCTGACAAGCTCTTCGAGGAGGGAGGGTTGACCGACGAGGGTCAGGTGTAGCGAGGGAGTAGCCGAAAGGCAGGCAATGCTTGCCTGGACAATGCTGCGGGGACCGAAGTCCCCGCCCATTGCGTCGATCGCGATGATCTGAGCGGACAAGGATTACTCGTCAGCGCCCTTGTCGATCACTTTGCGACCACGGTATACGCCTTCTGGCGACACGTGGTGACGCAGGTGTACTTCACCGGTGGTTTTCTCTACCGACAGCGCGTTTTCCGACAGGGCGTCGTGGGAACGGCGCATGTCACGGGCAGAGCGGGATTTTTTGTTCTGCTGAACAGCCATAATTGATTAACTCCTAAACGTTTGGGTCACGCTTTAACTGCGCCAAAACACTGAACGGGTTGGACCGCGATACCTCGTCCTTGCTCGATTCGGGCTCGTCTGCGCCCGCCGGCTGCTGGCATTCTTCCGGATGATGAGCAGGCACGATTGGCAAGGCGAGCAGAAGCTCTTCCTCGATCAATGCCTGCAGATCCAAAGGATCTTCGCCCAGTTCCAGCACGTCATAGCCTTTCGGCAACGACTGGGTATTCGCACCCTCCTTCACCACAGCGTATGTACATTCACTGTGAATCGGCAGGGTGACCAGCTCAAGACAACGCTGGCAAACCATTTTGACTTCGACATCCAGCTCGCTGTGGATAACCACCACGTGCTGTTCATCTCGTTCAAAATCGAACTTCGCCTGCACCGTACCGACATCGTCGGAAAGCGGGTCGCAGAGTCTTTCCAAATCAGCGAGTAGCAGCGAACCATTAATGGTTACGCCACGATCGGCTAATTTGCGCGGGTCAACGTGAGGTGGAATCGGGTCATTCAACATAGGCGCAGCATTCTAGGGATGCCCCCCGCCCCTGTCAAAGGAAATTCGGCGGCATCTCACATGTTAGAATTCGGTTCAAACGATCAGGAGTCTATCATGCTTCCCTTGTTACTGGCTTCCAGCTCTCCCTATCGGCGCGAACTGCTTGAGCGCCTGCGCCTGCCCTTTATCTGGGCAAGCCCCGACGTAGACGAGCGCAGGCTTGATGACGAGCCGGCTACGGAGCTGGTTCGACGTCTTGCCAGACAGAAGGCGCAAGCACTGGCGGTCAGCTACCCGGACCACCTGATTATCGGCTCCGACCAGGTAGCGGTGCTCGGCGAACAGATCCTCGGCAAGCCCCATACGTTCGAACGGGCCTGCGAGCAACTGCTGGAGGCCAGCGGACAGCAAGTGACCTTCCTGACCGGCCTGGCGCTACTGAACAGCGCCACAGGGCAATGCCAGGTCGATTGCGTGCCGTTCACGGTGACGATGCGAGAGCTGGATCGAGCGCGCGTGGAGCGTTACGTGGAAGCGGAACGACCACTCGATTGCGCGGGCAGCTTCAAGGCAGAAGGGTTGGGCGTGAGTTTGTTCAAGAGCACCCATGGGTGCGATGCGACCAGCCTGATCGGGCTGCCGTTGATTCGGCTGGTGGATATGTTGAAGGTTGAGGGGGTGGCAGTGCCCTAGTACGGCCTGGGGGCTTCGGCGCGAGTGAGATCGAGCGCCGCCCGCGCGGCGCATCGCGAGCAAGGCTCGCTCCTACGTCTGTTTCGGGCCAATTATGCCTGTGGGATCTGCGCGCGACCGCTTTGGTGCTGGGCGCGATATTGAGCCGTACAAACAAGGCGGTCGCGCGCGCCTATTGCTGGGGTTACTGGCCCGAAACAAACGTAGGAGCGAGCCTTGCTCGCGATGCGCCGCGCGGGCGGCGCTCGATCTCACACCCACCTCAGCGCGCGCGACGATCACTCAACGCAACTGAACCCCCTGGAACCCCATCCACATCGCCAGGTGCTCCGCCACACTGGCACCAATGCGCTTGGAGAACCGATCGAACGGCGACTCTTCCACAGTGAAGTCCACCAGTGTTTTCTCGCCAACGACCTCACGCGCCACATAGCTGGCACTGCCCAGGCCATCCACCAACCCCAGCGCCTTGGCCTGCTCACCGGACCAGATCAGGCCACTGAACAGCTCCGGATGCTCCTTGTCCTTCAAACGATCGCCCCGCCCCTGCTTGACCATGGCGATGAACTGCTGATGCGTGGTGTTCAGCACACCCTGCCAGAACGCCCTCTCCTCAGGCTTCTCAGGCGAGAACGGATCAAGGAAGGCCTTGTGCTCGCCTGCCGTATAGGTGCGACGCTCGACACCGAGCTTCTCCATCGAGCCAACGAAGCCATAACCCGCCGCGGTAACCCCGATAGAACCCACCAAGCTAGCCTTGTCGGCATAGATTTCGTCAGCGGCGCTGGCAATGTAGTAGGCACCGGAAGCCCCCAGATCGCTGATCACCGCATAGAGCTTGATAGCCGGGTATTCGGCCCGCAGACGCCGGATCTCGTCATACACGTAACCCGCCTGAACCGGACTGCCCCCCGGGCTGTTGATGCGCATCACCACGGCCTTGGTCTTGGCATCCCTGAACGCCTCGCGCAGCCCCTTGACGATATTGTCGGCGCTGGCTGCTTCCTGGTCGGCAATCACCCCACGCACCTCGACCAGCGCGGTGTGACTGGCACTGCGCGAAGCCGCCTTGTCCACACCCATCATCGGCATGAACAGGAACAAGATACCGAACAGGTAGAGAAAGGTCAGCAGCTTGAAGAAAATCCCCCAGCGGCGCGCGCGGCGCTGCTCCTGAACACCCGCCAGCAGGGTCTTCTCCAGCAACTTCCAGCTCTTGCGCTCTTCGCCGTCACCTTCGGGCTCGGGCGCCTTCCATTCGTCAGCCATGCTCACCTACCTTGGAATTGAACGTGCGCGGAACCGGACAGCCAGTCGCGCAACTGAGAAAAATGATCGATGCACACTTGCGGGCCAAATTCGGCCAACGCGTGCAGCGACATGGCGCCATAACCCACTGCAACCGAGTGCATGCCGGCATTGCTGGCCATTTGCAGGTCGAATGCCGAATCCCCCACCATCAACGCACGCCCGGCATCGACCCGGCAGTGGCCGAGAATCTGCTCGAGCATCAGCGGGTGCGGCTTGCCGCGCGACTCATCCGCCGCACGCGCAATATCGAAAAAGTGCTCCCAGCCATTGGCCTTGAGCACCCGATCCAGGCCTCGACGGGCCTTGCCAGTGGCCACCGCCAAGCGGTAGCCCTCGGCACGAAACGCTTCCAGCGACTCCACCACGCCGTCGAACAACGGCGAAGGCTGTTGATCCAGAGCCACGTAAATATCGGCATAGTGCTGACGGAAACGTTCAACCTGCACAGCATCGAGATGCGGATACAGCGTGGCAATGGCCTCATCTAGCGCCAGGCCGATGATCCCTTTCACCGCCTCATCATCACTTGGCAACTCGCCAGCGCGCTCGGCAGCGACGTTCATGGCATGAACGATGCGACCAATGGAATCGGCCAGAGTGCCGTCCCAGTCGAAGATCAACAGCTCGTAACGGCTTCGCATGGATCAGCTCGCACTCAAGCGTTCAATGGTCTTGGCCCACATTTCATCCACGGGCGCTTCGAGCTTGAGCTCACCACCATCCGGCAGCGGCACGGTCAGGGCATAGGCATGCAGGAACAGGCGCTTGCCACCCAGCTCGCGGATCTCGCGGGAGAAATCTTCGTCACCATACTTGCTGTCGCCGGCAATCATGTGACCGGCATGCAAGGTGTGCACGCGTATCTGATGGGTACGACCGGTGATCGGACGCGCCTCGACGATGGTCGCGAACTCACCGAAACGGCGCAGGACGCGGAACAGCGTCAACGCCTCCTTGCCCTCTTCATCCACCTCGACCATACGCTCACCGGAGCGCAGGTTGCTCTTCTGCAAGGGCGCACTCACCTGCTTCTTGGACGCCGGCCAATGTCCGCGCACCAGCGCCATGTAGCGCTTGTCGACGCCATCACCGCGCAACGCGGCATGCAGGTGGCGCAACATGCTGCGCTTCTTGGCAATCATCAGCAGGCCAGAGGTGTCGCGGTCCAGGCGGTGCACCAACTCCAGCTCCTTGGCTTCCGGACGCAATTGACGCAGCGCTTCGATCACACCAAAGCTCAGGCCGCTACCGCCATGCACGGCGATGCCAGCCGGCTTGTTCATCACGATCAGCGCCTTGTCTTCGTAGACGATGGCCGCCTCCAACCGCTGCAACAAGCCCTGGGCGACCGGCGCTGGCTCGTCGCGCTCAGGCAGCCGGACAGGCGGTACACGGACGATGTCGCCAGCCTGAATCTTGTATTCAGGCTTGACCCGCCCCTTGTTCACCCGCACCTCACCCTTGCGCAGGATGCGGTACACAAGTGTCTTGGGCACGCCCTTGAGGGCCGTAATGAGAAAATTGTCGATGCGTTGGCCGGCAAGTTCCGGCGCGACTTCGATCAGCTGAACGCCGGAAGTCGGAGGGGTATTGGTCGTCATGGCGGGATCATAACAATTTTTTATGGAATTGAAGCACTTAATCATTACTGCTATAGTCGCGAACGCCGCCAAAAGCGGCAGGCCAGCGGCACCAGGCTCTTCGCCGGCCCTGACCAACGCAATTCTCGAGGACGCGAGGCCGTCCGACGGGGTTTTCGCCAGTTTACCGAATTGCCTGGAATCGCCACCAGCGCTGTGTAGAGAAGACCGAAAAAAAACGACAAGTGCGGTGTTTCACCTGCTTACCCGATTCTTTTCGCTGCACCTCTGCCCGCCCGTCGCTTCCACGCAACGTTTGGCGAATGCTTCGGAAATACCTGCCTCGGACATGAATGGCGCCAGCCCAGAACATGCGCTGGCGAAAAATGCAACCCGTTGCGGATTCAGCGCGCGGCAGCACCCGAATTATCAGGGATACGTGCAGGGTGGAGATGCACAGCCCTCGGACCGTGTAGCACCGCGTCCGGCCACCGGCCCACTGAATGGCCGGCGAGCGGATAAGGTCCTGAACAGATGCCTCCGGGCGTCCACGGCTGACGGTTGATTCCTCCTCCTGACTGAGTGCACGAGGCCTGCTTGGTTGATTCGGATACCACAGGCTTCATGACACCGCAGCAAACAGGACGCGTCGTCGCGACAACGGCAGGCTGGGCAACCGGCTGGTGCCGAACGTCGCCAGACACGGGGGTGGCCTTACCACCCTTTGCGCACCTTGGCACCGACCATGAGAAGTCGTGTGTGCCGAACGCCGTTTCCGGCAGCCCGGAAACCGACGGTACAACATGAAAAGAATGCTGATTAACGCGACTCAACCCGAAGAGTTGCGTGTAGCCCTGGTGGACGGCCAACGTCTCTACGACCTGGACATCGAGTCCGGGGCCCGCGAGCAGAAAAAGGCCAACATCTACAAAGGCAAGATCACCCGGATCGAACCTAGCCTCGAAGCCGCCTTCGTCGACTTCGGCTCCGAACGTCACGGCTTCCTGCCGCTGAAAGAAATCTCCCGCGAATACTTCAAGAAAGCCCCTGAAGGCCGCGTCAACATCAAGGAAGTCCTCAGCGAAGGCCAGGAGGTCATCGTCCAGGTCGAGAAGGAAGAGCGCGGCAACAAAGGCGCCGCCCTGACCACCTTCATCAGCCTGGCTGGTCGCTACCTGGTATTGATGCCCAACAACCCGCGCGCCGGTGGCATCTCCCGCCGCATCGAAGGCGAAGAGCGCAACGAGCTGCGCGAAGCCCTGAACGGCCTCACCGTTCCCGGCGACATGGGCCTGATCGTGCGCACCGCCGGCCTGGGCCGCAGCAGCGAAGAAATGCAGTGGGACCTCGACTACCTGCTACAGCTGTGGACCGCCATCAAGGAAGCATCCCAAGATCGCGCCGCGCCTTTCCTGATCTACCAGGAAAGCAATGTCATCATCCGCGCCATCCGCGACTACCTGCGCCAGGACATCGGCGAAGTGCTGATCGACAGCATCGACGCCCAGGAAGAAGCCCTGACCTTCATTCGCCAGGTCATGCCGCAGTACGCCAGCAAGGTCAAGCTGTACGAAGACAGCGTGCCGCTGTTCAACCGTTTCCAGATCGAAAGCCAGATCGAGACCGCCTTCCAGCGCGTCGTCGACCTGCCGTCCGGCGGCTCGATCGTGATCGACCCGACCGAAGCCCTGGTGTCCATCGACATCAACTCGGCGCGCGCCACTAAAGGTAGCGACATCGAGGAAACCGCCCTGCAGACCAACCTGGAAGCGGCCGAGGAAATCGCCCGCCAACTGCGCCTGCGCGACATCGGCGGCCTGATCGTCATCGACTTCATCGACATGACCCCGGCCAAGAACCAGCGTGCCGTCGAAGAACGCGTGCGCGAATGCCTCGAAGCCGACCGCGCCCGTGTCCAGGTTGGCCGCATTTCGCGTTTCGGCCTGCTGGAAATGTCCCGTCAGCGCCTGCGTCCGTCGCTGGGCGAAAGCAGCGGTATCGTCTGCCCACGCTGCTCCGGCACCGGCATCATCCGTGACGTCGAGTCGCTGTCGCTGGCGATTCTGCGCCTGATCGAAGAAGAAGCGCTGAAAGACCGCACCGCCGAGGTTCGCGCCCAAGTGCCGATCCCAGTCGCGGCCTTCCTGCTCAACGAGAAACGCAACTCGATCACCAAGATCGAACTGCGTACCCGTGCGCGCATCATCATCCTGCCGAACGATCACCTGGAGACACCGCACTTCGAAGTCCAGCGCCTGCGCGACGACAACCCGGACGTGCTGAACAACCAGTCCAGCTACGAAATCGCCGCCGCCGAGACCGAAGAAGCGCCGCAGCCGACCGCCACCCGCACCCTGGTTCGTCAGGAAGCCGCTGTCAAGACCGCCCCGGCCCGCGCCAACGCACCGGTCCCGAGCGCTGAAGAACAGCCTGCCGCAACACCCGCCCCGGCCCCGGCCCCGAGCGCACCAGAACCAAGCCTGTTCAAAGGCCTGGTGAAGTCGCTGGTCAGCCTGTTCGCCGGCAAGGAAGAGCCTGCCGCAGCGCCAGCGGTCGCCGCCGAGAAGCCCGCTACCGAACGCCCTCAACGCAACGAAGAGCGTCGTAACGGTCGCCAGCAGAGCCGCAACCGAAACGGCCGTCGCGACGACGAACGCAAGCCGCGTGAAGAGCGTGCCGAGCGCGCCCCCCGCGAAGAGCGCCAGCCGCGTGAGGAACGTGCACCGCGCGAGGAGCGTGTCGCCCGCGAAGAGCGCGCCCCACGCGAGGAGCGTCAACCACGCCAACCCCGCGAAGATCGCCGTGCCAACCGTGAAGAGCGGGTACGCGAACTGCGCGAACCGCTGGACGCCGCACCGACCGCGCGTGAAGAACGTCAGCCCCGAGAAGAACGCGCACCGCGTGAAGAGCGTGCGCCTCGCGAAGAACGTGCACCGCGTGAGGAACGCGCGCCACGTGAAGAGCGCGCTCCGCGTGAAGAACGAGCACCACGCGAAGAGCGGGCTCCGCGTGAAGAACGCGCCCCACGCGAAGAACGCGCCCCCCGTGAGGAGCGTGCGCCGCGCCCACCGCGTGAGGAGCGCCAGCCTCGCGCTAGCGAACAGGCTGCGGAGCAGGCCGAAGAGCAACTGCCGAACGAAGAGCAACTGCAGGACGAGCTGGAAGGTGCCGATGGCGAGCGCCCACGCCGCCGTTCGCGCGGTCAGCGTCGTCGCAGCAACCGCCGTGAGCGCCAGCGCAATGCCAACGGCGAGCTGATCGAAGGCAGCGAGGAAGAAGGCAGCGAAGAGCAGCCACAACAGCACCAGGCCACCGAGCTGGGTGCCGAACTGGCAGCCGGCCTGGCCGTCACCGCCGCGGTCGCCACCAGCAACATCAGCGCCACCGCCGAGGCCGAAGCCAATCAGCAGGCAGAGCGTGCCACCGCTGAAGTCGCCAGCACTGAAACCGTCGAAGCGCCTCAGGCTGCCGAGCAGGTTGAAGCAAGCGTCAAGGCTGAACAGGCTGAAGAAGTGGCGATTGCCCCTGCGGTCGAACAGCCAGTCAGCGAGCCGGTCGCTCCGGTTGAAGCCAGTGTCGAGCCGGCAGTGGAAGTCGCGCCACAGCCTGCGGTAGAAGAAGCCTCTGCGGTGGTTGTCGAAGCGCCGGCGGAAGTAGCCGCCGTTGAAGCACCTGCCGTCGAAGTCGAGCAGGCACCTGTGGTCGTTGAAGCGGCCCCGGTTGCCGAGCCCGTGGTCGAGGCCCCGGCGGTCGGAGCCCAGCCCGAAGTAGCGGCCGAGCCCGCCCCTGTGGTTTCCGAGCCAGCAGCGGCTGAAGCACCTGCTACCGTGATGCTGCCAAACGGCCGTGCACCGAACGACCCACGTGAAGTGCGCCGCCGCCGCCTCGAAGCCGAAGCAGCGGCCAAGGCTGCGCAAGAAGCGGCTGCGTCGGCTGGAGAGCCAGCGCTGGAAACCGCTGACGAGCAGAAGCCACACCACGGTTGATGCCATCGCCTGAGTGAAAAAGCCCCGCCAGTGCAAACTGGGCGGGGCTTTTTCTTGGGGAGCGTTTTGATTTGAGGATGGATGCGCTTGTCGGAGGTTTTTCAGCGGCTTTGAGATCGAGCGCCGCCCGCGCGGCGCATCGCGAGCAAGGCTCGCTCCTACGCTTGTTTCGGGCCAATGAGTCCTGCGGGATTTGCGCGCGAGCGCTCTGTCACACGACGCAAGAAAGCGGTCACGTGCGCCTGTCACAGACATGTTTGGCCGTAAACAAGCGTAGGAGCGAGCCTTGCTCGCGATGCGCCGCGCGGGCGGCGCTCGATTTACCCACCACCTCTAAACCCAAGACAAGCGCAAGGCAACCCCAGCCCTCAGTAGAGGTTGGGCTCCATCTCCAACTCAACCCCAAACCGTTCGTAAATATCCGCTTGAATCCGTCGCGCCAGATCATGCAACTGCGCCCCACTTGCCTGGCCATGATTGACCAGCACCAGCGCCTGCAACCGATGCACGCCGGCATCCCCATCACGGTAGCCCTTCCAGCCCGCCTGTTCGATCAACCAACCCGCCGCCAGCTTGACCTGGCCATCGGCCTGGGCATACGCCACCACGCCTGGATGCTGTGCACGAATTCGCTCAGCCACCGCTGCGGGTACCACCGGGTTCTTGAAGAAGCTCCCGGCATTGCCAAGCTCGGCCGGATCAGGCAATTTCTCGCGACGAATGCTGCAGATCGCGTCGCTTATCGCTTGCGCAGTCGGCTGTTCGATGCCTTGCTCCACCAGACGCTGGCGCACCGGGCCGTAATCCAGATGCGCCTGCAAGGCTCGGCTCAGGGCAAAGCGCACGCGCAAGATCAGCCAGCGGCCTGGGTTGCGCTTGAATACGCTGTCACGGTAGCCGAACGCGCATTCTTCCAGGGCAAAATCCCGCACCTCGCCGGTTTCCCGGTCGAGCGCGGTCAACCCAGCGAACACGTCCTTGATCTCGACGCCATAGGCACCCACGTTCTGCATTGGCGCCGCGCCAACAGTGCCGGGGATCAAGCTCAAGTTCTCAAGACCACTGAAACCCTTCGCCAACGTCGATTGCACGAAAGGATGCCAGGGCTCACCGGCCTCGGCCTCGACCACCACGCGACTGCCATCGTCCAGCAACACCCGCTGGCCGCGACTGGCCATGTGCAGCACCAGTGCGTCGATGTCGCGGGTCAGCAGCAGGTTACTGCCTCCCCCCAGAACGAACACCGGCACGTTACACTGCTGCGCCTCGGCCAACGCCGCGCGCACTTCGGCATCGCTGTGGGCCTGGAAAAAATATCGTGCCTTCACGTCGATGCCGAAGGTGTTGTAGGCCTTGAGCGATACCTGCTCCTGCCAATGCGCCGTCATAACCGCCCCTTGATTTCCACGACCAGCTCGCGGCATGCCGCTTCGATCAGGTCCAGCACGCGCTCGAAACCTTCTGCCCCACCGTAGTAAGGGTCTGGCACTTCGTCGAGCTCAGCACCGTAGCGGCGCAGGAACAGGTCCAGCTCGCCTTTTGCCGTATGCGGACGTAGGGCGCGCAGGTGGCTGAGGTTGCTTTCATCCATGGCCAGAATCAGGTCGTACTCGGTGAAATGCGCCGCCTTCACCTGCTGCGCACGTTGCTGCGACAGGTCGTAGCCACGCGCCAGCGCCGCCTTGCTGGTGCGGCTGTCAGGGGCTTTGCCCACATGCCATTCAGCCGTGCCGGCCGAGGCCACGTGCACCTGGTCGGCCAGGCCAGCGGCCCGCAGTTGATGGCGTAGCACCCCTTCGGCGGTCGGCGAACGGCAGATGTTGCCCAGGCAGACGAACAGAACGCGCATCAGGCCTCCAGCAAGCGCCGGACGCGCTCCAGGTCTTCAGGGGTATCCACACCCACCGCTGGCGCTTCGATCGCATCTTCGACGTGAATACGCACGCCATGCCACAGGGCGCGCAGCTGTTCCAGTGCCTCGGTCTGCTCGAGCCAGCATGGGCCCCAGCTGACGAAGTCCTGGAGGAAGCCCACGCGGTAGGCGTACATGCCAATATGGCGGCGGTAAGGCACGCTCTCGGGCAGTCGATCGCGGTCCTTGGCGAAAGCATCGCGAGCCCACGGCAGTGGCGCGCGGCTGAACGTGAGGGCCAGCCCGTTCTTGTCGCTGACCACCTTGACCGCGTTGGGATTGAACACCGCCTGCGGCTCGTGGATCGGCTCTGCCAGGGTGGCAATGCCCGCTTCCGGGTGGGCCGCCAGGTTAGCCGCCACCTGGTCGATGATCACCGGGGGAATCAGCGGCTCGTCGCCTTGCACGTTGACCACGATGGCATCGGCAGGCAGTCCCAGGTGGGCCGCCACTTCGGCCAGACGGTCGGTGCCGGACTCGTGGTCGGCACGGGTCATCAGCACTTCGGCGCCGAATGCCTGGCAGGCTTCGACGATACTGCTGTCGTCGGTGGCGATCACAACGCGGTTGGCACCGCTCTTGCGGGCCTGTTCCCAGACGTGCTGGATCATCGGCTTGCCGGCGATCGGCAACAGCGGTTTGCCCGGAAGGCGCGTGGAGCGCAGGCGGGCCGGAATGACCACGGTGAAGTTCAGGTTCATTTGTCCAGACGCTCGTCGTCGGTCAGGGTGCGAGCCTCGCTCTCCAGCATAACCGGGATGCCATCGCGGATCGGGTAGGCAAGGCCTGCACCCTTGCTGATCAGCTCGGTCTTGTCGGCGCTGAGCTTGAGCGGGCCCTTGGTGATCGGGCAGGCCAGGATGTCGAGCAGTTTGGTGTCCATGGAAAGCGTCCTTGAGGCCAGGTGGCCGTGTGTTGAATAAGGGCTCAGGGCTGGGGCAGCAAGCGCTGCAGCTGGCCGTCGAACCAGCCGACGAACGCTGGCGAGGGCTGCGCCTCGACGGTGAGGTACCACCAGTCATCCGCTGCGAAGGCCCGGCATTTGACCGCATCTTTCTCGGTCATGACCAGCGGCAACGGAGGGCTGAAGGCCAGGCTTTCAGCGCTGAACTGCGCGTGGTCAGCGAAAGGATGCGGCACCGGCTGCCAGTTTAGCCCTAGGAGGGTGTTGAAGAAACGTTGGGGGTTGCCGATGCCCGCCACGGCGTGCAGTGCCTGGCCGGCAGGGAAATGGTCCAGCGCACGACGCTCGCCACTGCGCAGGTTGACCAGCGCAGAGGGCTGCAGGCTGAAGGCGAAACCACCCTCGCGGTCAGCGCTGGCGCCGTTGAGCAGCACCGCATCGGCCGCCTGCAGGCGCTCGGCTGGCTCGCGCAAGGGCCCAGCCGGCAAGCAGCGGCCATTGCCCAGGCCACGGGCGGCGTCGATCAGCACCAGTTCCAGGTCGCGGGCAAGGCGGTAGTGCTGCATGCCGTCGTCGCACAGGATCAGGTCCAGTGGTTCGCTGGCCAGCAGCGCCTGCACGGCGCGGGAGCGGTCTGGGTCGATCATCAACGGCACGCCTGTGCGCTGGACGATCAGCAACGGCTCGTCGCCGGCCTGTTCGGCACTGTGCTCAGCGCTGACGCGCCACGGCAACTGCGGCGGCTTGGCGCCATAGCCACGACTGACCACGCCGACCTTGAGCCCGCGCTGGCGGCAGTGGTCGATCAACCACAGAATCATCGGTGTCTTACCGGTACCGCCGACGGTGATGTTGCCCACCACGATGACCGGCACCGGCGCACGGTAGCTGGGGCTTTCGCCGCTGAGAAATCGCGCGCGCTTGCCCACCACCACACGCCGGTACAAGGCTTCGAGCGGGCGCAGCAGGGCCAGGGCCGGGTGCCCGGCATACCAGGCCGCGAGCAGACGGTCGGCGAAGGCCATCAAGGCGTCCCCTGGGCAGCCTCGACAGTGGTCATGCGCAGGTGGCTGAAACCGAGCTTACCGGCAGCATCCATCGCAGTGACCACGGCCTGGTGCGGGGTTTTGCCATCGGCGCTAATGGCCAGTGGCAACGTAGTGTCACCACCGGATTCGCGCTCGATGGCCTCGGTCAGGGTGGCCAGGTCGCTCTTGGGCAGCAGGTGGTTGTTCACCGAGTACACGCCATCGGCACTGATGGTGATTTCCACCAGTTTGTCCTGGTCGGCTGGTGGCTGCTCTGCACTGGCGGCCTCGGGCAGTTCGACCCGCAACTGGGTTTCGCGGGTGAAGGTGGTGGTGACGACGAAGAACAGCAGCAGCACGAACACCACGTCGATCAGCGACGCGAGGTTGATGTCGACGTTCTCCCGCTGGCGATTGCGCCGGAACTTCACGCCTTGCCTCCAGCCACTTCCACTTCGCGGTCGCCCTGGATCACTTCCACCAGCTTGATCGCTTCCTGCTCCATGCCGACCACCAGCTCATCGATGCGGCGCAGCAGGAAGCGATGGAAGAACACTGCCGGAATACCGACCATCAGGCCCGCAGCGGTGGTGACCAGGGCCTTGGAGATCCCCCCGGCCAACACGGCAGCATTGGCGGTCATCTGCGAGCCCATGAAGGCACTGAAGATGTCGATCATGCCCAACACGGTGCCCAGCAGGCCGAGCAGCGGAGCCATGGCGGCGATGGTGCCCAAGGTGCTGATGTAGCGCTCCAGTTCGTGGATGACGCGCGAGGCGGCTTCCTCGATGCACTCTTTCATGATTTCGCGGCCATGGCGGGAGTTGGCCAGGCCTGCGGCGAGGATTTCACCCAGCGGCGAGTCGGCGCGCAAGGCCTTGAGCTTGTCACTGGTAAGCTGTTTGTCCTTGATCCAGATCCACACCTGGCCCAACAGGTGCGGCGGAGTGACACGGCTGGCGCGCAGGGTCCACAGGCGCTCGACGACGATAGCCATGGCGGCGATGGAGCTCAGAATGATCGGCAGCATCATCCAACCGCCGGACTTGACCAATTCCCACACAGTAAACGCCCCTTCGGAAAAAGGCCGCCACTCTACCATAGGACCGGAGGGGGCTCATCTGCCGGAGGTCAGGGAATTGTGCCGACGGCACTGGCCCTATCGCCGCGAAGCCGGCTCCCACAGGCATCAGCGCGGTACCTGGCTGGATGGCGAGGGGGCTGCCGCACGCCAGAAACGCCGCTGCGCACGCAGGCCCTCTACCCCACCGCGATGCCCCAGGCGCAAGCGCAATGCCCCCTCCACCGCCGTATCATGAATCACCACGCCATGGCGCCGGTAGCGTTCGATCACCTGCGGGTGCGGATGGCCAAACCCATTGTTGCGCCCTCGAGAAATCAACACGCCACGCGGCTTGGTGGCCTTGATGAAAGCCTCGGTGGACGACGTGCGACTACCGTGATGGGGCGATTGCAACCAGTCGATGTCGGGCTGCTCGCTGGCGGCCAGCCAGGCACGCTCGGCACCCGCCTCCATGTCACCCGCCAAAAGCAGCCGCTCGCCTTGCGCCTCGACCAGTAGCACGCAAGAGCGGTCATTGCTGCCTTGCGCCTCGGGCCATCGCCACAGCGAAAATCGCACGCCATCCCATTCCCAGCGCTCATCGCTGACGCAGGGCTGCGCTCCAGACAGCGCCTGTGCCTCTCCCGCCAGCAGGCGCCCGATGGGCAACCCGCGCGCCACAGCCTGCGCGCCACCGGCGTGGTCGGCATGGGCATGGCTGATCAGCATCATGTCCAGGCGGCTCACCCCCAGCTTGCGCAGGGTCGGCAGCACCACCCATTCACCTAGGTCGCTGTCACCGCGTGCCGGCCCTGCATCGTACAGAAGGCTGTGGGTTCGGGTTCGCAGCAGTACCGCCAACCCTTGGCCGACATCCAATTGCCAGACCTCCACCTGCCCCTGCGGCACCTGCTCTGGCGGTACCCACAAGGCCAGCAGCATCACCCCACCCAAGCCACGCAGTGGCACGCCTCCGGGCAACAACACCAGCAGTGCCCCGCCCGCCACCAACAGCCATGCCCACAGGGGCAATGCAGCGGGCATCCAGGCAGAACGCCAACCCGCCACCTTGCCCAAAAGCCAGAAGAGCAGCTCCAACAAGCCACCCGCCAGCCACAGCAAGCCCTCGCCCACACTGCCCAATGGCAGCAGCAGCGTGCCGAGCAACGCCAGCGGCAACACCGTCAGGCTGATCAAGGGCACTGCAAAGAGGTTGGCCAGGGGCGCACTCAGGCTGACCGGCAGCCCTGTGGCGACCAACACTGGCAGCAGGCCAATGGCGATTACCCACTGCGCACGGGTCCAGGCTTGCCAGGGTCGCCAGCCACCCAGACGTGCGCTGAAGCAGTAAATGAGTACGGCCACCGCGGCGAAAGACAACCAGAACCCGGGCAACAACGCAGCCAATGGCTCGAACAACAGCACCGCGATGAGCGCCAACAGCAAGGGTATCCCGGAACCGATGTGGCGGAAGCGCAGGCGCCAGGCCAGTACCACGGCCAACATCAAACAGGCTCGCTGCACCGGCACGCCCCACCCCGCCAGCCCGCCATACCCCAGCGCCGCCGCCATGGCCAGGCCACAGGCCCACGGCAGCCAAGGCTGGCGATGAGGCCAGAGCCCCCAGCGCGCCAGCCCGGCGACCAACCCGTACAGCAGGCCGGCCACCAGACCGATGTGTTGCCCGGAGATGACCAGCAAGTGCACCGTGCCCGTGGCCTGCAAGGTTTGCCAATCGTCCCGGGCCAATGCCGCTCCATCGCCCAACACCAAGGCAACCAGCGCGGCTTCACGGCCCTGTGCCTGGACCGCGAGCAGCCGCTGACGCAGTTGGTCGCGCCAACTGCCCGCTACGGACGACAGCTTCTCGCCGGCCTTGACCGTGCCGGTTGCGCCGATCCGTCGGGCCAACAGGCTTGCCTCGCGGTCCGGGCCATGGGGGTTGAGCAAGCCTGTCGGACGCTGCAAGGTCACGGCCAGACGCCAGTGTTCGCCCGCGCGCAGCGGCGGACCGTCGAACCAGCTCAGTTGCAGACGGGTCGGTAACTCGGCTCGGCGCGAGAGTGGCTGCGACAACTCAAAACGCACGCCTTGCGCGGTGCGAGTCGGCAACCCGACCACCCTGCCCTCCAGCCATAACGTACGGCCATCGAGCTGCGGCGCCAACCGATCATCCAGGGCCTGCTGGGCCGACCAGCAGGCCCAGCACACGCCCAGCAGAAAACAGGCGACCGGCCACCACCGAACACACAGGCAGCCCAAGCCACAGCACAGCAACAGCAATAGCCAGCCGACCGACGGCAAGGCCGGCAGAAACCCCAGGCACAACAGCCCAATGGCGAGCGCAAGCATCCCTTTGCGCATGAGATAGAGCTCCAGAAGCGAAAATACCTTCTGAGGCATAGACGAATTGGCGCCTGAGCTTGCTCAACAATTGTCACAAACTCTGAACAAGGCAGAGATGGAATCAGGGCATACTGCCTTCATCAACGCCCCGGGAGCCTACATGCCGCGCCGACTTTTCAAACGCTACATGCCGGACCCGACCAGCATTCGGGAACACAAGTCCTTACGCTTTTTCGGCAAGCTGCTGCATGACCCGAACCTCTGGCACCTGAACCGCCACTCGGTGGCGCGGGCCATGGGGGTTGGCCTGTTCGCGGCGCTCATTCCCATTCCCATGCAAATGCTGCTGGCAGCCAGCCTGGCCATTCCGGTGCGCGGCAACCTGCCGATCGCGGTCAGCCTGGTGTGGCTGACCAACCCGCTGACCATGCCGCCGGTGTTCTTCGTCACCTACATGACCGGTGCCTGGTTGCTGCAGACACCGGCACGCACGCTGCCCGACGACCTGACCTTCGAATGGATCACCGACCAGCTGTCGACCCTCTGGCAGCCCTTCCTGCTGGGTTCGGTGGTATGCGGAATCGTCCTCGGCATCCTTGCCTACTTCACCACCATGGCCTACTGGCGCTGGTGGGTGGGCCGGCAGTGGCGCCGCCGCCAATGCCGGTGCAAGGCCTCAGGCGCGCATGCCGCGGCCGCTGACCAGCAGGCGAACGCACACCCCGTAGAGCACTGCGGTGGCGACCAGCATGAAGGTGATCGCCGTGCCAATGCTGATGTCCGACACCCCTAGGATGCCGTAGCGGAACGAGTTGACCATGTGCAGCACCGGGTTGGCCAGCGACACGGTCTGCCAGAACGGCGGTAGCAGGTTGATGGAGTAGAACACCCCACCCAGGTAGGTCAGCGGCGTCAGCACGAAGGTCGGGATGATCGAGATATCGTCGAAGTTGCGCGCAAACACCGCATTGACGAAGCCCAGCAGCGAGAAGATGGTCGCGGTCAGCAACACCACCACCACCGTCACCCCCAAGTGATGGACCTGCAAATGGGTGAAGAACAACGACAGGATGGTCACGATCACACCCACTGCCAGGCCCCGCAGCACGCCACCCAGCACGTAGCCGACCAGAATGGTGTGCGGCGAAACCGGCGACACCATCAGCTCTTCGATGGAACGCTGGAACTTGCTGCCGAAGAAGCTCGACACCACGTTGCCGTAGGAGTTGGTGATCACCGACATCATGATCAAGCCCGGGACGATGTACTCCATGTAGGTGAACCCGCCCATGTCGCCGATCTGCCGACCGATCAGGTTACCGAAGATAACGAAGTACAGGACCATGGTGATCGCTGGCGGCAGCAGGGTCTGCGGCCAGATGCGCAGGAAGCGCCGTACTTCGCGGTAGACGATGGTGTTCAGGGCGACCCAGTTGGTGCGCAGCTCCACACTCATACGGCCACCTTCGACAGGTTCTTTTCCACCAGGGACACGAACAGCTCCTCGAGTCGGTTGGTCTTGTTGCGCAGGCTCTGCACCTCGATGTTCTGCAGCGCCAGCTGGCCGAACAGCGCGGTGATGCCAATATCTTTGTCCACCTGCACCTCCAGGGTGTGCGGGGTCAGCAAGCGGCAGGGGTATCCTTGCAATGTCGGTGCGCTGGCCAGGTCTTGCTTGAGGTCCAGCACGAAGGTCTCGACGTGCAGCTTGCCCAGCAGCTGGCGCATGCTGGTGTTCTCGACGATGGTGCCGTGGTCGATGATGCCGATGTTGCGGCACAGCTGCTCGGCTTCTTCGAGGTAGTGAGTGGTCAGGATGATGGTGATGCCCTTCTGGTTGAGCTCGGTGAGAAAGCTCCACATCGAGCGGCGCAGCTCGATGTCCACACCTGCGGTCGGCTCGTCGAGAATCAGCAGACGCGGCTCATGGATCAACGCGCGGGCGATCATCAGACGGCGCTTCATGCCGCCGGACAGCGAACGCGACTGCACGTCACGCTTGTCCCACAACCCCAGTTGGGTCAGGTACTTTTCGGCGCGCTCCTTGGCCACCTTGGGCGGGATGCCGTAGTAACCGGCCTGGGTCACGACAATGTCGAAGGTCTTTTCGAACTGGTTGAAGTTGAATTCCTGGGGGACCACGCCCAGGCAGCGCTTGAGCGCCGCTGGCTCGCGGTCCAGGTCATGGCCGAACACGCTCACCGTGCCGCTGGTCTTGTTGACCAGGGTCGAGAGGATGCCAATGGTGGTGGACTTGCCAGCACCGTTGGGGCCAAGCAAGGCGAAAAAGTCACCTTCGGCGACGTCAAGGTCGATGCCCTTGAGGGCCTGAAAGCCGTTGCCGTAGGTCTTGGTCAGCTGTCGGATGGACAGGGCGGAACTCATAGCGGGTCACGTACCGAGTGAAAAGGTCAGGACACGCCAGGGCAGGTCACTGGCGCAGTGAGTGCGGCCATGGTGCAAGGCCTGGCCGCACAAGTACAGTCATGTCTATTGATAGTGACTATCGAAGCGGCATCAAGTCAGCGCAGTCATCACCGCTGCCTGGTAGGCGGGCCGCTGTTTCAGGCGCGCGTACCAAGCCTCCAGATGGCGCATTTCCGGGCGCTCGATAGGC
Organism: Pseudomonas taiwanensis DSM 21245; assembly: GCF_000425785.1. Classification (GTDB taxonomy): domain Bacteria; phylum Pseudomonadota; class Gammaproteobacteria; order Pseudomonadales; family Pseudomonadaceae; genus Aquipseudomonas; species Aquipseudomonas taiwanensis. The sequence continues at coordinate 11,872 of NZ_AUEC01000039.1, read as the reverse complement.
ATTTCGAACCAGGCATAGATGAAGCAACCCAGTGGGATGTCGCCCATGCCGATCTGGTCACCGGACAGGTATGGCTGGTGGGCCAGGGTCTGGTCGGCGATCGACAGCAGTTCGGCACATTGCTTGTGCGCCGCATTGATCGCCACCCAGTCGCGCTGGTCTTCGGGGGTGCGAAGCAGGCCCCAGAACAATGGGCGGAACGGGCCGGCGAAGGATGAGGTGGTCCAGTCCATCCATTTGTCCGCCAGGGCGCGCTGGCGCGGGTCGTCCAGGTACCAGCCCTGCTCTGCACCGTATTCTGCGCACAGGTAGCGGACGATGGCGTTGGATTCCCACAGGGTCAGGTCGCCGTCTTCCAGCAGGGGCACCAGGCCATTGGGGTTGCGAGCCCGGTAGTGCGGCTCGTTGACCACGCCGAAGGCACCGCCGGCATCGATGGACTCGAAATCAAGGCCCAGCTCATGGGCGATCCACAGCGCCTTGCGCACATTGCTCGAATTCTTGCGGCCCCAGATCTTCAGCATGGCAACGTCCTTATGAATGCGGGAGGGGCACAGTCTACTCCAGACCTTCGCCGCCTGTACCGGCCCTTTTGCGGGTAAACCCGCTCCTACAGGATCGCCCCAACCTTCAGGCCATCGATATTCCTCTAGGAGCGGGTTTACCCGCGAAAGAGCCGGCACAGGCAAACAAACAACTGAAACTCCCACCGCCACACCCTGTCACTGTTGTGAACCTGTCGTTCACAGCGATGCGTCTAAGCTATCTGGGACGGCTCAAGCCCCTGGTTCCAAGGAGGACCGATTATGTTGCTGTTGTGGTTGGTGGTGCTGGTGATCGGCGCAGCGTACCTCACGCATCGGCGCTTGGCGCCCTTGCAGATTCTCGGCACCATGGCGGCCTATGTGCTGCTGATGAGCATTTTCAGCAGCGCACCTGGCTGGCTGCTGGCGCTACTGTGGATCGTGCTGGCCCTGAAGACTGCCCTGGTTGCACTGCCGGAATGGCGGCGCAAGGTATTCACCGGCCCGGTGTTCAAATGGTTCAAACGGACCCTGCCGCCGATGTCGCAGACCGAACGCGAAGCCATCGAAGCCGGCACCGTCTGGTGGGACGGCGAACTGTTCAGCGGCCGCCCCGACTGGGGCACCCTGCTTGCCTACCCAGCGCCCAGGTTGACCGAAGAAGAACAGGCATTCATCGATGGCCCTGCCGAAACGCTTTGCGCCATGGTCAGCGACTGGCAGATCGGTCAGGACATGGACCTGCCGCCCCAAGCCTGGCAGTACATCAAGGAACAGGGCTTCTTCGCCCTGATCATCCCCAAGGAATACGGCGGCAAAGGCTTCTCGGCCTACGCCCACTCGCAGGTAGCCATGAAGCTCGCCACCCGCAGCGGCGACCTGGCCTCGACGGTGATGGTGCCCAACTCGCTGGGCCCCGCCGAACTGCTGCTGCATTACGGCACCGACGAGCAACGCAACCACTACCTGCCGCGCCTGGCACGCGGCGACGAGATCCCATGCTTCGCCCTCACCGGCCCGCTGGCCGGCTCCGATGCCGGCGCGATGCCCGACACCGGCATCATCTGCAAAGGCCAGTGGAACGGCGAAGAAGTGCTCGGCCTGCGCCTGAACTGGGAGAAGCGCTACATCACCCTCGGCCCCGTCGCGACGTTGCTTGGGCTGGCATTCAAGGCCTATGACCCGGACCATCTATTGGGTGAAGAGACAGCACTGGGCATCAGCCTGGCCCTGATCCCCACCGACACCGCTGGGGTCGAAATCGGCAGACGCCACCTGCCTCTGGGCGCTGCCTTCATGAACGGCCCCAATAGCGGCAAGGATGTGTTCGTACCGCTGGACTTCCTGATCGGCGGCCAGGCCATGCTCGGCAAGGGCTGGATGATGCTGATGAACTGCCTGTCGGTGGGCCGCTCGATCTCGCTGCCGGCCGTTGGCACCGGTGCGGCCAAGTACACCAGCCTGGTCACCGGCCAGTACGCCAACATTCGCGAACAGTTCAACGTGCCATTGGCAGCCTTCGAGGGCATTCAGGCGTCGCTGGCGCGCATTGGCGGCAACGCCTGGCTGATGGACAGTGCCCGACTGCTGACAGCAAAGGCCGTGGACCTGGGGGAAAAACCCTCGGTGCTGTCGGCGATCCTCAAGTACCACCTGACCGAGCGTGGCCGCGAATGCATCCAGCACGCCATGGACGTGCACGGTGGCAAGGGCATCATCATGGGGCCGAACAATTACCTGGGCCGCAACTGGCAAGGGGCGCCGATCTTCATCACCGTCGAAGGCGCCAACATCCTTTCGCGCAACCTGATGATCTTCGGTCAGGGCGCCATTCGCTGCCACCCGTTCGTGCTCAAGGAGATGGCCCTGGCCGGCCGGGAAGACAGTGACCAGGCACTGAAGGAATTCGACGACCTGCTGATGAAACACATCCTGTTCGCCGCCGGCAACGCCGCCAGTACGCTGATACTCGGGCTGGGGCTAGGGCGCCTGGAGAAAGTACCGGGCGATACGTTGAGCCAGGGCTACTTCCGCGCCCTCAATCGCCAGGCTGCCGCCTTTGCTCTACTGGCGGACCTGTCGATGATGCTGCTTGGCGGTGCGCTCAAGCGCCGCGAACGCCTGAGTGCACGCCTGGGCGATGTGCTGAGCTACCTGTATCTGTCCAGCGCCGCACTCAAGCGCTACCACGACCTGGGTTCGCCAGGACACATGCAGCCCTTGCTGCGCTGGGCCATGGAAGAAAGCCTGGGCCAGGCCGAAGAAGCCCTGGATCAGTTGCTCGACAACTTCCCTAACCGGTTTGTCGGCTGCGCGCTGCGCGTGCTGGTGTTCCCGTTCGGCCGCCGTCATACAGGGCCGAGCGATGAATTGGATGCCGAAGTGGCGGCACTGATCGGGCGCAGCAAAGGCGACCCGGCGCTGGAAGCGTTGTTGGCCGGCTGCTTCCGACCACACGCCAAAGACGACCCTGTGGCAACACTGCAGCGGGCCTGTGATCTACTTGATGAAGTAGGGCCATTGCGCAAGGTGCTGCATCAGGCAATAAAGGAGGGAAAGGTGCAAACGGCGCTCGGTCAATCGGTGATCGACGCGGCAGTCGAATGCGGCGTGCTTCAACCCGGCTCGGCACAACGGCTGCGCGAAGCAGAGCAAGCCTGCCGCGCAGTGATTGATGTGGACGCTTTCGACAAGGGGCAGTTGCTACCGCAAGCGGGTAAGGTGCGCTAGGCGATAACCCCATTCAGGTGCCAGGGCGGCGCTTGGCCAAGAGGCAGCGTCATCCGCGTGCCTCCCCGGCACGCCCCCGCACCTTGCAATCACCGATACTCATATGCCGGGGTGAGATCCGTTCAGGCGCTGGGCGGCGAGCTGGAAAGTTTGACGTGACAATCGACTTGATGGTCCGCCAGGACATCAGCCTGACGGGAAGGTCCGGCCTTTTTTGCAATCACCTCCACACCTAGCGCCTCACTGATGAAATCGCCAACGGCATAGGTGTTCAAGAGATAGCTGTATTCGGTACGGTTAAGCGACGCGGGTCTGTGAGTGGTACGCAGTGTAATGGAGGATAGGACAGTCCAGTCGTCTGGGGCTGGTCTGTAGACCAACGTGATGGTCGTGGCAGAAGGGATGTCACTCATCTCGATTTTGCTGTAGTTGGCGACAATTGTCTTGCTGACGCTTTCGCCGCTTCCTTCTGCCGGCAAGTTGAGTCCAACGCTATCGTTGCTGCCATTCCAGAAGATGATAGAACCGCTCTGCTTTAGGGTGTTGTCGTTTGCCATGGTGCTGATCTCGCGCAGAAAATTGTATGCCCTCGACACCGGCCATCACCTGTTGAAGGACCGCATCGTTGACTCAGGCTTGAATCTAAATCAGCGGCGACAGGCACGCACCTGGCAGAAATGATAGGTCGGCACACATCATGGGCAGACAGGCGGCTGGTCCGGCGGACGTTCCACAATAGACCCACAACCGGCGTATACTTCTGCCTTGTTTGAATTACCCTCAAGGATCACACGATGGCCAACCCCCACCTGGAATACCACCTGCAACTGCTGCATCACCTGCGCACCATCTTGGTGGCACTGGGTGAGGCCGAGCAGGTACCGGAGGAAAGCCACGGCCTGTTCCTCGAACGCTTCGACGAACTGCTGACCCTGCTGCCGACAGACCCGTTGCAAAGCCAGTACCTGGGCCAGGACCTGATCTGCCAGGTGATACAGCGCTACCCGCAAATTGCTCACCTGGTTCCGCGCGACCTGTTGTGGTTCTTCGGCGGCGACTGCCTGCACTTCATGCCTGACCCAGAGCTGGAGCTTTACCAACAGCTGGAAGAACGCCGTTACGAGGCTGAACAGAACGGCGAAGCCTTTGACTGGAACCAGCATAAGCAGTTGCTGAGCCAAGCTGGCGGGAACCTCCAACACTGAGTCTGTGCATCTAGCCACGTCGACCGACCGGCGTGGTTCGCTGCGCCGTCCCGGTTTTTGTCCATCGCTCCTGCATCCATTGTTGAATTGCCCTACAGCCTCGACCCGCCTCGCCTGAATATCCTGCCGACCGAACATTCAGATGCATGTTCGAACGCCTCCCAACACCAGGATATAAACAATGAAACGGACCCTTATCGCTCTCGCCATGAGCCTGGCGAGCACTGCAGCATTTGCAAACACTGGCAATATCAACTTCCACGGCACCATCACCCCAGGCGGTACCTGCCCTATCGAAGTGGTCGAACCGGGCACTGGCGGTGGTCTGCCTCGCGTCGTGATCGGTAGCTATCACCCAAGTTTCTTCGACAAGGTCGGCAAGCAAACACGCCCTATTCCGTTCGCCCTGCGCCTTACCCCTGGTACTTGCACCATCGCCGCTGGCGAACAGGGCTATGTCACCTTCTCGGCGATCTACGGCCCCGAAGGCACCGACCTCTACGCACTGCGCCCAGGCGGCACCAGCGGGCTGGCACTGGCCATTCAGGACAAGAGCCTGACCAACCTGGCCCCGGACAAGGAATCGGTCGCCTACCTGCTCGATGTTGCAAAACCCACCGACATGCTGTTCTACGCCATGTATCAGTCCACCGCAGCTACCGTAACTGAAGGCGACGCGGCATCGGAAGTCACCTTCCTCGTGGACATCAAGTAATCCGTTGCACTCCAGGCGCGTCCGCGAATGCACCTGGAGTCCCCTGCGAAATGCAGCAGAGAGACATGCCCATGCCCCGCCCCAACTCCTTTGCCTCCAGGCTTGCCATGGTAATCGGCACCTGCCTTGCCTTGCTCGTCCAAGCCAGCGCCCACGCTGCCCTGACCATCAGCTCTACCCGAGTGATCCAGCCCAGCGACCGTCAAAGCACCAGCATCGTGGTCGCCAACCCCAGCCAACGCCCTTACGCGGCCCAGGCCTGGATCAATACCGAGGCCGACGACAGCACCACCGCAGTACCCCTGATCGCTTCACCTGCCCTGTTCCGCATCGATCCGACCGGCGAACAGACGGTTCAGCTCAACCGCCTGCCCAATGATCTGCCCAACGACCGTGAGTCGGTGTTCTACTTCAATCTGCAGGAAATTCCGCAGGCAGACGATAAGCCGAGCAATAGCCTGACCATCGCCCTGCGGACCCGCATCAAGGTCTTCTACCGCCCCACCCAACTCAAGGGCCGTCCACAAGACTACCTGCAAAGCCTGGCCTGGTCGGTGCAAACGCTGGACGGCAAGCCTCACCTGGTGGTCGACAACCCATCTCCGTACTACTTCACCTTCAACCAGCTCACCTTGCACAGCGCCAAGGGCAGCGAAAAAATCGATGCCAGGAAGATGGCTATCCCCATGGGCAGACAAACCTACCCACTCAAAGCTGCAACCGTGCAGGACGGCCTGAAGGTCCAGTTCACAACCATCAATGACTACGGCGGCCTCACGCCCGAATTGTCGCGCCCAGTGGGGCGCCTGTGAATGCACTCAAGGGATCAGCTTGGGGCTGTAGAGTGGGAAGTCGACCCATGTGGTACCGCCGTCAAAACTGACCTGGACATGGAAGGTGAACGCCTCGCCTCTGCGCAGCGTTTCAAGATAGGCCCTGGGCAGGGTCACTTCCTTGTTCGCGCCAATGCCCTGCCTTACTTGCGCCTGCGTGACTGCATGGGCGGTCAGGACATTGTAGGGGCGCGCATCCGCCCCACTCTGAAGCACCCCGGTCACCGTGATGTTGACCCGCTGCCCTACGGCAATCCCCCTCCATGTCCCCAGGCTGACAGGCACCTGCTGTGGCGCTGAGCCGAGGCTGAAGCCGCTGGAATTGGCCCCTTCGAGCGCGACTCTGGGCAATCCCCCCGTAGCAAATTCGATCACTTTCAGGCTGCATGGCACACTTGCGAAATCTTGTTTTCCATCGTTCACCACATATCTGACTTCCAGCGTGCGCTTGCTGTACGCCAATACATTAGGCTCTGGAATCAAAAACCGGTCATTCGTTCCCGGTTGCGGCTCGGACGAGGTGTAGTAACCATGGTCACCCGGCGCCCCCCACTGCACGGTGATCCGCTCGTCCGGATAGATCACCGCATCTGCCGGTACGATGACCACCAACGGGTCGGCATAATCATCCAACCTCATGGAAAGGTCGCCCTCGGCACCAACGGCCTGGGGCACCTCGATCCACGGCAGGCTTCTGGGAATGGGCGTGGCATCCACCTCCAGCACTGCCGGCCTGGAGCGCGCACTGAGGTTACCCGCACGGTCGCGAATCTGGTAATGAACATAGCGCTGCCCATCGCCGCGGGCCCTGACATCATCCCCTGGTATCGACAGGTAAATCGTCTTGTCAAGGTCTTGCCTGGTGACAATGCGCTCACTTAGCCGATCATTGGCGAACGGCTTATCATCCCAATACAAGGTGATGACATCACCCACAGCGGGCGCATCGTAAGGGGGCAACTCAGCAAGTACAACATCCTCGTGCTGCTCCAGATAGCGCGCCGTTAACCCTTCGCGCAGGACCGCCTCATCGAAAAGCAGAAGTCCCTCAGCACTGCCGAGCACTGGCGGCACTTTGTCTATCGTCACTATCAACACTTGGGAAGGTGTAATGACACTATTGAAACCCTGCACCTCGTACGATACTTCTGCCCGGCCATGCTGCAGTACGGAAACCGGGGCCTCAACGAACAGGTCCGCTTCGGCAATCGGAGCCTCCCATCGCTTTTCATCAACCAGCGCATCGTTCCAGTACAGCCGAAGCATTTCCGGGGTGGCCGGTGTCGGGTTGGAGATCGGCCACATGGGCACTGTAATCTTCAAGGGCTGACCCAGGATTGAAAGCGGCAGCAGGTTTGGCTCGCCGTCAGGAATATCCTCCAACGCATCTGGCGCGTCTGGCGGGGCAAGCAACTTGGTCTGGAAAAAGCCAGGCCACAGTGCGCTCAGCCAACCCAGCGCCCGCTTTAGAATCATGCGCATTACACCACCCTCTTTTTGCCAGCCACAAAAAAGGAAGGCCCAGGCCTTCCTTCGTCTTGATACTTACCAGCTGTAATGGAGCCCTACATTCGCCCCCCACGGCTGTTCGATCTTCTCCCCGTTGGAGTAGTCGAAGTCGGCATGCAGCTGCATGCGATCATTCAGATTGATGGCGACGCCCATTCCCAGTTCTGCCCGTGACCCTGACAAGTCGTTGTCGAACCGATGGTCATTCACCTTCACTTCATTGTTGCGAATGAACTCATGCACGTAGGCAAGCCGTACATAAGGCTGGACCTGCTGGCCATTACCAAGCTGCAGAGTACGCCCGACAGTTGCCCCCGACTTGCCCAGCACCGACCGCGCATCATCACCACGCGCTTGCAGCCCGTTGTCCAGGTGATAGTCCTTTCCCTGGATCGATACCACCGACCATTGGGTATAGGGCTCCACGAAGTAGCCTTTGCCCAGGTCGATATTGCGCCCGAATTCAGCAGAGGCACCCACGCCCACGTTGTTGAAATCGCCCTTGCTGCGCTTGCCGTCGCTCATTTCGACCTTGGCGCTGTTATCGAAGCGGTTGGCTTTCACCACGCCGTCGAAGTAGTAACCGCTCTGGGCATCCAGCCAAGTGGTATAGAGCCCGACGTAATAACTTTTGACCTCGGCAGAACTCCCACGGATCAGGTCCAGGTCCGACGAACTGTGACCCGCCATCACCCCGACCAGCCACTGGCCATCGCCAACCGGCAGCGGCGCATCGGCACCGATCGAAAAGCCGCGCTGAACTTGGCTATAGGGGCTGCCGGCACTGTCCGATACGTTGTACTTGTTGCCGTAGGCGCGCATCCAGGCGCCCGATTTACGTTCATCCAGGCGCAACTCGCCCATGCGGCTGCGCAGCGTCGTCAACTCGCCGTACCATACGGTGGGTGCAGTATTGAACAGCGCCAACGCCGATGCGGTACCAGGGCTGATGATCTTGCGCGAACCGTCAAGGTACCAATCACCCCCTTGCTGCAACAGTTCGTATGAGAAGGCCCCCAGATCCACCACCCCGCCGAGCAGGGAGAAACTGGCATCGCCAGCTGCGGTATGCACCAAGTGAATCCGGTTTTCAGTCAGCGGGTCCGCACCACTGCTGCTCACAAGCAGGCTATGGGTGCCGCTGGCGTTACCTACATCGAGGAAGTCGGACTCACCCGTACTGAAATCGGCATCCATGACAAAAGTACCGTTACCGGCCAGCGTGCCGAGTGTGAGCCGCTGAAATTGCCCAGGTTCGCCAAAATTGACTACACCACCGTCGAGCGCCAGGCTGCCGACCTGGCTGTCCTCCACCATGTTCCAACGTGCCTGGTTGCTCAAGCTCAACCCAGCCACGTTCTCCAGCCTGCCGGTCAGGCTGGCCTGGTTGTCCAGCATCAACGAGGCCGTAGAACCCGCTTCGACTCGTACGTCCCCCACCAAGTGGCTGTTGTCTACGGTCATGTTGGCGTCCGACCCGCCGACCACATCAAGCAGGACGCCATTGCTCGCCACCAGGCTGGTACCGCCAGCAACGATGATGTCTGCCTTTGCCGGGCCGATTAGCGGATTGCCCACCACAATTGCCGAGCCGTCCTTGCCCTCAACTGTGGAGCCCACCAAATTAACCTTGGCAGGCCCGGTAAAGGCGGAGTCCGCCAGCACGCGCAAGCCATCGCTGCCTCCCACTATCGTGCTGTCTTGCGCGATCAACTCGGCATTACCAAACAGTTGGGCTGCCGTTGCCGTGCCACTGCCTACCAAGGTGCTGCGTTGCAACGTCAAACGTGAAGCTGTTGCCGCTGACCGAAAACTGACCCAGTTTCGCCCATTGTGCTGACTGAAAACTGACCCAGGTGTTCCACTGCACCTGCTCATTTTTTGAGCAGGAGAACACAGGGTGATCAGCATGGAAATGATGGGCAAAATTCGGCGGATGTATTTCCGCGACAAGCTGTCGTTGCATGAGATAGTCAAGCGCACCGGCCTGTCGCGCAACACCATCCGAAAATGGGTCAGAGCGCCGGAGTCCAAGCAGCCGGTTTATCAGCGTCGAGCCGTGTTCAACAAGCTCAGTCCCTTTCACGAGATGTTGGAGCAGGCGCTGCGGGCTGATGCCTTGAGGGCGAAGCAACATCGCCGCAGTGCCAAGGCGCTACTGGCCATGATTCGCGCTGAAGGCTATGACGGCGGCTACAGCCAGCTCACTGCCTTCGTTCGTCATTGGCGCGGAGAACAAGGCAAGGCGGTACGGGCATTTGTGCCGTTGGCGTTCGCGCTGGGCGAGGCCTTCCAGTTCGATTGGAGCGAGGAAGGTCTGCTGATTGGCGGTGTTTTCAGGCGCGTCCAGGTCGCGCATATGAAGCTCTGTGCCAGCCGAGCCTTCTGGCTTGTGGCCTATCCCAGCCAAGGGCATGAGATGCTGTTCGATGCCCATACCCGCTCATTCGCCGCCTTGGGCGGCGTGCCGCGTCGCGGCATCTACGACAACATGAAAACGGCGGTCGACAAGGTCTCCAAGGGTAAAGGTCGCACGGTCAATGCTCGTTTCATGGTGATGTGCTCGCACTACCTGTTCGACCCGGACTTCTGCAACGTAGCGTCCGGCTGGGAAAAAGGTATCGTCGAAAAGAACGTCCAAGACAGTCGGCGCCGCATCTGGCTGGCCGCCCGCGACAACACTTTCCATAGCTTCGAAGAGCTGAATGCCTGGCTTGCCCAGCGCTGCCGGGCTCTGTGGCACGAGCTGATCCATCCGCAGTACAACGGCCTCACCGTCGCAGAAGTCTTGGAGCTGGAGCGCGTCGAAATGATGCCGATGCCGACGCCCTTCAACGGCTATGTAGAGCGCACGGTTCGCGTTTCCAGCACCTGTCTGATCAACGTGGCTCGCAACCGCTATTCAGTACCCTGCGAGCGTGTTGGACAGTGGGTTAGCAGTCAGCTCTATCCCTCGCGGATCGTCGTGATTGCCGATGATGGTGTGATTGCCAGCCATGAGCGCCTGTTTGATCGCGATCAGGTCAGCTACGACTGGCAACACTATATCCCCCTCATTGAGCGTAAACCGGGAGCCCTACGCAATGGTGCCCCGTTTGCCGACCTGCCCAAGCCACTACGCCTGCTCAGGCGCGGGCTGCGGCGGCATCTACAGGGTGATCGGGTCATGACCCAGGTCTTGGCCGCCGTGCCCATCGCTGGGCTGGATGCTGTCCTCGTAGCGGTTGAGCTGGTTTTGGAGTCCGGCAGCCTGAGCGCTGACCACATCCTCAATATCGTGGCCCGTCTGACCGCCCGTGACGCACCACCCTCGGTCGAAACCAACCTGCAACTGAAAGTTACCCCTATCGCCAATACCGCGCGCTATGACCGGTTGCGCAGCACAGATGAGGAGGTGCGCAATGCGTGATCTTACAGAGGAACTCAAAGACTTACGCCTGCACGGCATGGCCACTGCCTGGGCAGATCTGGCCGCACAAGGTGAATCCACCACCGCCTCATCGAAATGGCTGATCGAGCATCTCCTCGATCAGGAACACGCCGACCGGGCAGTGCGCTCGGTACATCATCAGATGAATATGGCGAAACTGCCCATGCACCGCGATCTGGCTGGCTTCGACTTCGGTGTATCCAGCGCTGATGCCCGGCTGATCAAGGAACTGTCCACTCTGACCTTCACCGACACAGCTCAAAATGTGGTGTTCATCGGCGGCCCTGGCACCGGTAAAACGCACCTCGCCACCGCCCTGGCGGTGGCCGGCATCACCCAACACAACAAGCGTGTACGCTTCCACTCCACGGTCGATCTGGTCAACCTGCTGGAACGTGATAAGCACGAGGGCAAAACGGGGCGGATCGCCCGGGGGCTACTGCGTGCAGATCTGGTAATCCTTGATGAGCTTGGTTACCTACCTTTCAGTCAGAGCGGCGGAGCCTTGCTGTTCCACCTGCTCTCGAAGCTTTACGAGCACACCAGCGTGATCATCACCACCAATCTCAGCTTCGCCGAATGGTCGAGCGTATTTGGCGACGCCAAGATGACCACGGCCTTGCTCGACCGATTGACACACCACTGCCACATCGTCGAGACGGGGAATGAATCGTACCGCCTGCAAAACAGCACCTTGGTGGCCAAGACCAAGATCCAGGCGAGGGAGCGTAGGCGACAGGATATCGAGGAGGCGGAGGACGACCCGTTTTGACCTCTTTGGGCTGGCCTTGCTGAGTGCAGGGTCAGCACTTTTACGACGCTGTCGACTGCTAGGCTTATCCACAATTGCCGGGGTCTAAATCGGCAAGCAGCCCTGGGTCATTTTTCAATCGGCAGGGTGGGTCAATTTTCAATCAGCGCCGACA
>NZ_AUEC01000038.1 GCF_000425785.1 Pseudomonas taiwanensis DSM 21245 | reverse complement strand
GGCCATAAGGTCAGCACGCTCACCTACGGCAGCGGTCACGTGCTGGGCATGACCCTTGACCAGCATGAGCTGCTGGCCTACGAGCGCGATGCTCTGCACCGTGAGGTGGTCCGGCATCAGGGCAACCAGCTGATGCAGACCCAGGCGTGGGACTCGGCGGGTCGCCTGCAGGCGCAATGGCTGGGTAGCCACGACGGCAAGTCCACGTTGCTCAAGCGCCAGTATCAATACGATGCCGTCGGCCAGCTGACCGACATCCACGACACCCGCCGTGGTCACCTGGCCTATCAGTACGACCCGGTGGGCCGCCTGCTGCAAGCCACCAGTCGCCTGGGTGTCGAGACCTTCGCCTTCGACCCGGCCGGCAACCTGCTGGGCCAGAAGACCTAGGAACTCAACCTAAACGCTGGTGCACGCCGAGCCCCAAGGCGGTGTACAGTACCCCCACGAAAATCCCAGGAGCCTGACAATGACCGCAACGCTGTCCCCCCTGAAAATCGACTGCGATTTCGATTCCGGCAACATCCAGGTACTGGATGCCAGCAACCCGAGCCGGGTGCACCTGGCCATCCGCCCGGACACGCACAGCGGCCATTTCCAGTGGTTCCACTTCAAGGTCAGCGGTCTCACGCCCGGCCAGGTCCATCGCTTCAGCCTGGACAACGCTTCGCAGTCTTCCTACAAGAACGCCTGGAGTGGCTACAACGCGGTGGCGTCCTACGACCAGCAATCCTGGTTCCGGGTCCCCAGCCAGTTCGATGGCAAGGCCCTGTCATTCGAAGTGAAGGCCGAACAGGAGCAGATCTGGTTCGCTTATTTCGAGCCCTACCCCCGCGCCCGTCACAACCAGCTGATCGAACGCGCCCGGCAGATTCCGGGAGTCGAGCTGCTGGCTAGCGGCCGCAGCGTGCAGGGCCGCGATATTCCGTTGCTGCGCGCAGGCGATGGCGCTGCAAACAAACGCAAGTTGTGGCTGATCGCCCAGCAACATCCGGGCGAGCACATGGCCGAGTGGTTCATGGAGGGTGTGATCGACCGCCTGCAAGCCAACGACGCGGTGGTGCAGCAACTGCTGGCCAAGGCAGACCTGTACCTGATCCCGAACATGAACCCCGACGGCGCCGTCCTCGGCCACCTGCGTACCAACTTCAAGGGCAAGGACCTCAACCGGGCCTGGCAAGACGCCAGCGTCGAGCTCAGCCCAGAAGTGTTCTTCGCCCAGGCGCAGATGAAACAGTACGGCGTGGATGCGTTCATCGACGTGCATGGCGATGAGGAAATTCCGCATGTGTTCACCGCCGCCTGTGAAGGCAACCCAGGGTACACGCCGCGGCTGGCGAAGCTGGAGGCGCAGTTCCGCAGCACGCTGTGCAGGGTGACGCCAGACTTTCAGACCGAATATGGCTATACCCGTGACGAACCGGGGCAGGCCAATACGACCCTGGCGTGCAATGCGGTGGGCATGGCCCATGACTGCCTGTCGCTGACCCTGGAGATGCCGTTCAAGGATCATGACGATGCGCCCAACCCTGAGACCGGATGGTCGGGGGCGCGGTCGAAAGCGTTGGCCGGGGCAGTGTTGGAGACATTGTCGAAGATGGTCGATGATTTGCGTTGAGGTTGTCGGCGTCCTCGCCGGCCAGCCGGCTCCCACGAGGCTGTGGGGGCCGCAACAGCGGTGTCAGAACTGCACGTCCAGCACCACATTATCGATGTAAGTCGCCGCCGGCGGTGTGGCCTGGTCGGTGTATACCTTAGCGTTGTAGTTGAAGACCTGGCTCCCGGTACCAGTCCCATTGCCCGGGTTTATGTCGGCATCGCTGCTCGAACGCCGGGCGCTGCTCAACGCCCCCCAGCGCACCGCACCGGCACTTTTGAAGATGTCGTACGCCAGGTAATTGTTGGCGCTGGATTTCATCCGGCGCCGTCCGCCCGATACGTTCTGCCCGTCGTCCAACCCTACCGTGTAGCTGCTGCCCTTGGTACAGGACAAGCTCACGCTCTGGCTAACCGTGCCAAACCCACTCACCACCGGCGCGCTGGCGAAACTGATGTTGGGTGTGGTGATCTGGCAGTCGTTGCTCACGGTCAGGCTCACATTGAGCGACCTGCTGCCACTACCGGAATCTCGCCCCGCCAGGCACAGGCCGCCGACGGCGACCCCCACGCAATAATCCCAGTTCCAGGAAAGGGTCAGGGTTTCCTGGTACAAGCCTGCCGCCACATTGCTGCCGATCTGGGTCCTGAAGTACAGCGGCACGGTTTTGGGCGCAGTGCTGCCAAGCAGCCCGAGTGCTTCGAGGATGCCCTTGGGTGCGAAGTCGAACGCTGGTGTGCCGCGGCTGATGGGATAGGACGTAGTGTTATCGCCATAGATCGTATAGGGGATGACATCCCCCGTCGGCCCAACCAGACCGGTCGTCGACGATGTGATCGTGAGATAGAAATGGTCAGTGGTCGACAGCAGCGCCAACAAAGAGCCCGTGCATTGAAGCCCGGCATTGGTTGTGGAGGCACTCTGCACGACGGTGCGTACCAGGGTCGAGTTGACCGTGCCGAAAGCAGCGGGCGCGGTCGATACCAATGTGCATCCCGCCCAGGCAGGCCCGGTCGACACCAGTGCGCACGACAGCAAGCCGCCAAGTCTCACCTTCATCGGCACACCAGTGGGCCGATCAGTGGAATCGAGCCCTCCCCTTCAGGCAGATCGAATTCGACCTGACATTGCCCGCCCCCTTCCAGGTCGACGCGCAGGCGGTTGTGCGGCGACAGATTCTCCAGGTACACCAGGCCATCCCAGCCGACCACCGCCTGTCCACCGCTTTGCTGGTGGGTCACACGGCTGCCCAGCTTGAGTGCCTGCTGGCCAACATCGACCAGTTCGATGCTCGCCGCCATCACCCGCTTGAGCTGAAATTCCAGCAAATAGCCGCTGCCTCGCCGCACCGCTACTCGCTGCTCCACCTCTGCCGCCAGGATGTCCGGCGGCAGGTTCATGGGGTCGATCTCGTACTTGCCGCGGTAGTAGCCGCTGCCATAGGGCACCAGCAGGTGGCCGTTCCGGTCGGTACGGCCCACCTCCTGGTTTTCGTAGCGCACGGGGATATCGGCATAACCGCCGGTGCTGACCACTACGAAGGCATCGTCGATGCGGTTGGCGGCGAACAGGCCGGCGTCCATCCACACCAGGGAACCGGTGGCATCTGCCCAGCGGGTCATCGCGCCACTGCTGCCGTAGGCCCCGACCTGCAACTGCACCGACTGCAGGCGCCAGGTCACATCGGCTTGGCGGTAGGCGTCGCGGTCACCGCCCGTGGCGTACCCCAGGTTGTAGCCAACTCCACCGCCCAATGGCACGGCGCGGCTATAGTTCACGCGTTGCAGGTCTTCGCCCTGCTGACTGCGCTCGGTACTCAGGGCCAGGGTTCCGTGCAGGTCGAACGGGATCACCAGCTGGGCCTGCACTGCCCACTGGCTGTCGCCTATCTCGCGATTCGCCGACAGATACAGGCTGCTGTTGCCCCAAAGCGGCTTGCTCCAACTCAGGTTGAGCAGGCGGGTCCGTGTGCCATCGCCGGCGCGCACATCGAAATAGCCGGCACCGAGGCTACCGTACCGATTCAGGTTCAGACTCGCGGTGACCTGCTCGCTGCGCTGACTCAACTGCATGTCCGGGGTATCGACCCGTGACAGATCAGCATAGCCGCCGTGACGCTGCAAGCGCTGATAATTGAAGCCCAGCCGCTGGCTGTTGAATTGATAGCCGAACGCGACCTGATGGCCTTTTTCCCCCTCGAACTGGCTTTGGGCCAGGGCCGCATTGAGCACGCCGAAGTTACCCAGCCGCATGTTCCCGCCCAAGCCACCGAGCAACAGCGATTCGGCGGTCTCGACATGGCTTTCCAGGGTGAAGCTGTCGGAAACGCCATGGCGCAGGCTGGCTGAGGCGACGCCTGGGCCATAGCTGAAGTCGCGCACGCCATAGTCACGGCGCAAGCTGCCAGCCGCCACCGAAAAATCCGACAGGCCTTTCTGCAACAAGGTGCTGGTGACATAGAACGGCAAGGTGGTGGAAACCTGACGGCCGAGTGCGTCGGTGGTGACTACCACGGCCTCACCCGCACCGTTGATGAAAGGCACGTTAGTCAAGGTGTAGGGGCCCGGTTGCAGCTCGGTGGTGCTGCTCTTGTAGCCGTTGATGAAGAGGTCCAGCGACGTCGGCACTGCTGCTTCACCGGCAAATGCCGGCAGTGGGTAGGTGACCAGGTCCGGCCGGGCGCCGAAGTCGCGCGACACCTGCACACCGCCGACGCGCACCGATCCGGTCCAGGGCAAAGCACCGGTGACCAGGTCACCGGCATCGTAGGTCAGCAGGCGCTGTTCGTCGGTGTAGCGCCATAGGGTGTCATAGCGCAGGAAACCCTGACGGCTGTCATCGCCTGGCATGCGCTGGAACGACTGACGCCACTGGCCGGTGGTGGCAAACGAGCCCCAACTATCGAACAAGCGCAGTTCATTCCAGGCAGCGAGGTAGGTACCACCCTCATCGATATCATTAAGGTAGAGGTCGTAGTTGAACAATGCGCCGAAGCTGCTGCGGGCGTCGCTGGGTGGATACAGGTTGCGATCGCCGACCTGCTGGTCTGGCAGCCATGCGGGGGGCACTTGCAGCATAAGGCGCTGGTTCTGACTGTCGTAATCGACGTGAAGGCTCTGCACGGCATCCAGCTCCACTTCCCCTTGGGGGTTGCCCGGCAAGTCGATACCCGCACTGCGAAGCACGTCGCTTTCCAGATAGAGACGTCCGTTGCGCTGCTGGACCGGTACCAGTTCAACCCTGGGCACTTGGTTCACCCATACATCGAGGTACAACGTGGCGTCGGCGACGGCAGCCATCTCCGTGGGAGGCGGCGGCAGGTCGTCGGCCACGCCGAGGTTGGGGCTTAACACAGCAGCCCCCAGGCACCATGGACGCGCCATCAGTGACAGCCATTTCACGCACGGTTTCCAACCATTGCCGGGGCCCCCTTGGCCACTGCCTAGCAATCAGCTGAAGATTCATTGGCCCTGACGGATAGCCTCGGCCACTTCCTGGCCATTGATCCGCCCTTTGAGCACACTGCCAGCGTTCGGCGCCAGTGGTGCCGGCCAACGCATGCTGGCACCCGGCAACACATAGCCCAGCAAGCCTTCGGCCAGCGGCTTGGCCTGACTGCCCTGCTGTACCACCACATCCGTCAGGCGTGCGTGGACAGGGCCAGTGTTGCGCAACTCCACATAGGGCTTGCCCTGTATCGTGACCGCACGCCAACTCAGTTGCGGCTTGCCGACACTGTCGACGCTGCGCTTGCCCTCGGGATCTGGCTTGCCCCACAAACCCTCGCCGTAGACGAACAACGGCACCGAATAGCGCATCTGCAGGCGAATGGCCGCGGTGGTGCCTTGGCTGGCATTGTCGGTGGGCAGCGGCGAAGGGATTTCATCGATGATGATGCGGTATGCCTGCTCCTGGCCGGCAGGTGAACTGCCGGTGCGGGTCAGTCGTACGAGTTGCTTCTGCCCCGGCGCGATGGTGGCCACGGGCGGGCTGCCGATGATGTCGCGCTGGGCCTGGAACTGCTCCTGGTAATCGCCTTGGCGCCAGGCGAATACTCGAACCTGCAGGCTTGCCGGCGCCGTCCCGCGGTTTTCCAACCACAGCGCACCGGCTTTCTGGCCCGCTTCCAGCACCGGGTCGATCGGCCAGATCAGCACCGAGGTGGCCGCCCCAGCCGGCAAACAGACCAGCAGCAACCCCCCGATCAATCCTCGCGCACACTTCGCGCCTGACGCCATACTGCTCTCCTTGATTGCTTGTCATGGTTGCCGGCTGCATCACCAGGTCACCGTCACCTGCACCACGTCGGTGTAGATGCCGGCTGGCAAGGTGCCGCTCAACAGCGTCCGGCCATAGACCGGTAACTTGATCGCGGTGGGGTCGGCGTAGCTGACGTTTAGGCTCGCCCCAATCCCCAGCACCTGGCTGTAGGCGGCATCGCTGTAGAGTTGATACGCCAATAATTGGCTTCCACCGCTGCGCTTGAGGTTGCGTGTACCACTGGCGGAGTTCTGGCCGCCGTCCAGGCTCATGCTCAGGGTCACCCCCGGGGTGCACTGGAACGTCACCGTGGTGCCGCCCAGGGACGTGTTCAGGGTGCTGGTCGACAACGCCGACTGGGTACCGAAATCCAGCAGGCCATAGTTGGTCGCGCCGCCGATCACCAGGCAGCCAGCAACGATTTGTGCGGAAACCTGGAATGTGCTGCTGGTCGCCGCATCCAAAGGCGCGGCCAGCAGCGCCCCCGCCCCCGCGAGGCAGATGTTCGTCCATGGACGCATGACTCAGAACGACAGCTCGACCGCCACGGTGTCGGTATATACCCCCGCCGGCAGGCCAGCCTTGCCCCGTGCCTGACCGTACAGGTTGACGGACTGGGCCACGCCTGTGCTGGTCGGTAAGGTTATGGTGCCGTCGATGGGCAGCAGCGTGGTGCGCCCGGCATCGGTATAGAAGTCGTAAGGCACGAAATTGCCATTGCCATCGGACAAGGCTCGCGTCCCACCACTGGACTGGCCATCATGAGTGCCCGTGCGCACCTTGATCACCGGCACGGTGCCTGCCGAACAGAGGATGCTCATCGCGGAGGCGCCACCGAGCACCTGCGCGTTGGCGCTGGTGAACAGGGCTTCCTGGCTGCCGAAGTTGAGGGAGCCGAAGTTCAACCCCGAGTCGCCTGAAGTGCCGTTGACCTGGCACGCGGCAGTCAGCGTGAGCGTCGCACTGATGGTGCCAGTCACCGTGGCGGCCTGAGCCTGGTACGCCAGCGCCAATCCGAGGCCGGCGAGGATACAACGGGTGATTGTCGTGCGCATCGGAGTCTCCTTGCGTGATTACCAGTCCAGAGTCACTCTCAGGGTGTCGCGATACAGCCCGGCCGGCAGCGCGCGCGATTGCGCTACCACCACGCCGTAGATGGGAATCGGGATCTGCTGGGCGCTGCTGATGGTGAACGCGCGTGCCTGGCCAATGCCGTAGTGGCTATTGCCACCCGGGTCCAAGGCCAGTTGGTAAGGGATGGTTTCGCGGCCGTTGCTGAGCCGACGCACACCATCGCTACCGTTGAGGCCACCATTGATTCGCACGTTGAATGCCCTGACTTCAGGCGTGCAGCTGATCCTCAGGCTGCCCTCACCGCCCACTTCGTCCACCCGCCCGCGTAACGGCTGGTCCCAGCTCGGCCCGCGCGCGCCGAAATCCATCACCCCCGGATTGGCCAGGGTAGCGGGCTGATCGGTACCGTTGCTGATCTGACAGGCCGTGCTGATGACCAGGCGCGCCTGGATGAACCCGGTGGTGGTGCCATGGGCTATGCCACTGGGCAACAGCAGTGGACCAAGGCTAAGCAACAAGATCGAGGTTCGGTTCATGGCGTCGCGTCCCTGGTCATGGGGCTTCCTACCAAGTCACTGTGACTTTGAGCATGTCAGCGTAAAGCCCCGCTCGCGGGACCCAGGCCAGGCTGTCGATACGGGCGTAGAGCGGAAGCGCCACCGAGCCGCTGTCAGGCACCCGTGCCGAGTGCGGCACACCCGCCGCTACCGGCTCGCGCCAAGCGGCATCCCGGTATAGACGATAAGGAATCGGACGGGACTTGCCGTCGTTGCTCGCCAGGTAGCGTAGCTCGCCGACTCCGCCATGCTGGCCACCATCGACCCGCACCTGATACGGCGTATCAGGATTGCATTCCAGGCGCGGGGGGCGCCGGCTGATCAGCACGCCGCTCAACGGTGTGCCTGGGCCGTCCAGGCGTGCGGCGGCCCCCAGATCGATTCGTCCCAAGGCCTGCGCGCCGGCGTCGCGTTGCTGGTTGACCAGCATGCAACCGCGCTCTACCTGAACCCGCACTTCCACAAGGAAGTCAGTCGCCACGGCATTGCCGCTCAACAGCAGGCCCAACAGCGCGGCCAGAAGGCGTTCCGTCACTCTTTTATCCTTGTATTTATGTGCTGGATTTCAGCGTAGCAGCGGAATGCAGTTCCCGTGATGGCCTGGAGCCACTCTTTTGTATTAACTCTGACGCGCGACGTGGTGCCAAATGAGTAAGAAAATTTACCCATACACCGAACCCGCGACGCTTCCCATGCCTCAAATAGCTATTGGGCCGGTAAAGCGGCCTACATTCTGTTACGTTAACCACCATTCAACAGCCTGTATCAGACGCATGCACGATGCATGGGCGCAGAAGGACAGGAGTTTTCATCGATGACTTTAGACAAAGCGCTTGCCGAAGCCCTCGAGCGGTGCGCCCAGGAGCCGATCCAGGTCCCAGGCAGCATTCAGCCCCATGGGTTTTTGCTGGTGCTGGACGAGCATGATCTGCGCGTCCTTCAGGCCAGCGACAATACCGAACGCTGGTTGGGCGTGCCGGCCAGGGAGCTGCTGGGCAGCCTGTTCGCCGACCTGATGAGCGGATCCTTCGACCTGCGCGGGCACCTTGCGCGGCTGCCTGCGCAGGAAGTGTTCCCGTTTCACATAGGCGATGTGCGCCTGCGCCCTGGTTCACCCTACGGCGACGTCCTGCGCTTGTTGGTCCATCGTCACGACCAGGTGCTGATTACCGAGTTCGAGCCTTTGCGCACGCCGCAGGGCCTCGAAGCCCATGGTGACTACTATCCGCTGGTTCGGGGTTTCGTGGGTAGCCTGCACAAAGCCGGCAGCCTCCAGGCATTGCTGCAACAGTCGGTGGAGCAGATCAAGCGCATCACCGGCTTCGGTCGGGTCAAGGCCTACCGCTTCGATGGCGAGGGTAATGGCGAGGTACTGGCCGAAGTGGCGGATGACGGTTATCCGAGTTACCTGGGCCTATGCTTCCCGGCCTCGGACATTCCGCGCCAGGCCCGCGAGTTGTACCGGGTCAACCGGATTCGGGTGATCGAGGACGCCCATTATCAGCCGGCAAACCTGGTTCCCGCCGCCAACCCGCGCACGGGCAAGGCGTTGGACATGAGTTTCGCCACCCTGCGTAGCGTTTCGCCGGTGCACCTGCAGTACATGCGCAACATGGGCACCCTGGCGTCGATGTCGCTGTCGATCGTGGTCGATGATCAGCTGTGGGGCCTGATTTCGTGCCACCATGCGCAGCCGCGTCCCGTGGATTTGCGCACCCGCACCGCCTGCGAACTGCTGGCCAGCGTGCTGTCGCTGCAGATCGAGTCACGCGAATCCCATGCCCGTACCCGCATGCTGCTCGACCTGCGCCAGCATATCGTGCAGATGATTTCGTCGATGGCCGACCATGACAGTGTCAGCGAGGGCCTGCACCAACTGCCGCAGGTACTGCTGGACTTTGCCGGTGCAACCGGGGCTGCGGTCATCTCCGCCGAACGCTGCGAGCTCATCGGCCAGACACCACCAGTCGCGCAGGTGACTGCACTGGTGCACTGGCTGTCCCGGGATGATGAAGTGGTATTCCATAGCGACAACGTGGGCCGCGACATCGACGAACTTCCCGAGCTCACCCGTCACGTCGCAGGTGTGCTGGCCGTGGCGATTTCGCAGATCCATTCGCATTACCTGCTGTGGTTCCGGACCGAGCAGGTTCGCACCGTGCAATGGGCCGGGCGCCCTGAAAAACATATCGGCCCGCAGGGCAATCTCGACCCGCGGCACAGCTTCGAACGCTGGCAGGAAGAGGTGCGTGGCTACAGCGAAACGTGGGACCCACTTCTCATCGAAGGCGTCGTCGAGCTGCGCACCGCGGTGCTGGGCATCGTCCTGCGCAAGGCTGAAGAGCTGGCACAACTGGCGAACGAACTGCGTCGCTCCAACAAGGAACTGGAGGCCTTTTCCTATAGTGTGTCCCACGATCTGAGGGCGCCGCTGCGCCACATTGCCGGGTACAGCGAACTGCTTGGGGAAATCGAAGGTGAAGTCCTCAGCCCACGTGGCAGGCGGTTCTTGCAGCACATCGGCGAGGCAGCGCAGTTCGCTGGCAGCCTGGTGGACAACTTGCTGAACTTCTCGCAGATGGGCCGCTCTGCCTTGCGCCTGTCGGACGTTGACCTCAACGCCCTGATCACCGCCATTCGTAGCGATCTCGCGCCGGACTACAAAGACCGGGAAATCGTCTGGGACATCGCCGATTTGCCAAAGGTGCACGCCGACCCCGCCTTCATCAACATGGCCTTGCAGAACCTGATCGCCAACGCCATCAAGTATACCCGCGGGCGAGCGCCGGCCCGAATCCAGATCAGTGCTGTGCAACACCCGACAGAAATCGAGATCTGCATTCGCGATAATGGCGTAGGATTCGATATGGCCTATGCCAACAAACTGTTCGGCGTGTTCCAGCGCCTGCACCGCATGGAAGACTTCGAAGGTACCGGCATCGGCCTGGCGAGTGTGCGACGCATCATCGAGCGCCACGATGGCCGGGTGTGGGCCGAAGGCCAGATCGACCACGGCGCTGCATTCCATTTCACCCTTCCACGTGACCCCTCGATTTATTGAGGCACCTGAAACCATGCTCAAGCCTATCCTGCTGGTCGAAGACAACCCCCGTGACCTGGAGCTGACACTTCTGGCCCTCGAGCGCAGCCAGTTGGCCAACGAAGTCATTGTCCTGCGCGATGGCGCCGATGCCCTTGACTACCTGCTGCGCCGTAATGCCTATGCCGGGCGCGACGATGGCAACCCGGCCGTCTTGTTGCTGGACCTGAAGCTGCCGAAGGTCGACGGCCTGGAAGTGCTCAAGGAAGTTCGCGCCACCGCGGAGCTGCGCAGCATTCCCACGGTGATGCTGACCTCCTCGCGGGAAGAGCCCGACCTGTTGCGTGCCTACGAACTCGGAGTCAACGCCTACGTGGTAAAACCGGTGGAGTTCAAGGAGTTCGTTGCCGCGATCTCCGACCTTGGCGTGTTCTGGGCCGTGCTCAACGAGCCACCTCCCGGATCACTGAGGCTGAACCGCCGTGGCAACAATTGAGGCGAGCGCAACCATGCTGCCGACTCCGCTGAAACTGCTGATGGTCGAAGACAGCTCGATGGATGCCGAGCTGACCTTGGTGCGCCTTGAACGCAGTGGACTACAGGTGCAATCGCAATTGGTCTTCAACCATACCGAGGCTGAACATGCCCTGCGCGAAAACGACTACGACCTGATTCTCTGCGATTGCGTGCTACCCGGCTCATCGGGCACCGAAGTGCTGGCCATCGCCCAGCGCCTGGCGCCGGATGTGCCGTTCATTTTCTTGTCTGGCATCTACGGTGAAGAGCATGCGGTGGAAATGATCCGCCTGGGTGCCACCGACTACGTGCTGAAGAAGAACCTGCCACTGCTGCCCAAGGCGGTTCGCCGGGCCCTGACCGAAGTGCAGGAGCGCCAGCGTCGGCGTCGCGCCGAAGAAGCGCTGGCCGATGTCGAGGCACGGGCCCGCATCGCCATCAACGCGGCAGGCATGGGCACTTGGGATTATCGACCCCAGGAAGACGTGCTGCTGTGGGATGACCGTTGCAAGACCCTGTTCGGTCTGCCCACCGACACCGAGATGAACCTTGAGGTGTTCTACGCCGGCATCTACCCCGACGACCTGCAAATGGTCCGGGACGCCGTCAACCAGGCCCTTTGCACGGACAGCGACGGGCATTACAGGGTCGAATTCCGAATCGCCCTGCGCAACGGCATGGAGCCCCGCTGGTTGCTTAGTAGCGGCCAGAGCCAATGGGTCGATGGCCGGTGTGTACGCTTTTCTGGTGTGCTGCAGGACATCCACACCCAGCGCATGGCCACCCAGGCGCTCAAGCAACTCAATGAGATGCTCGGCGAGCGGGTGGAACGCCGCACTCGCGAGCGCGACCGCGCCTGGGAGCTGTCCCAGGACCTGTTGGCAGTGCTCAACAAGGACCTCACCCCCGTCGCGCTGAACCCAGCATGGGAGGCCAGCCTGGGGTTTTCCCGCGAGCGTCTGAGCCAGGTTTCGCTGTTGCATCTGCTTCCCGAGGCCGACCAGGAAACCCTGCTCACCGAGCTGGCGGCCCTGGCCCATGGTCGCACCAGTGCCCGCTTCGTCAGCCGCATCCAGCATGCTGGCGGACAGCAGCGCTGGTTGTCCTGGGTGGTGGTGCCTGAAGACACCCTGCTGTATGTGGTAGCCCGTGACATCACCAGCGAACGTGAGTCCGCGCTGGGTCTGGCAGAAGCCAACACCCGCTTGCGCGAACAGATCACCGAGCGTGAGCGCATCGAGGCCGCACTGCAGCAGATGCAGCGGCTGGAGGCGGTCGGCCAGCTCACCGCCGGGGTCGCCCATGACTTCAACAACCTGCTGACGGTGATTCTCACCGGCGCCTCCTTCCTCGAGCGCGACCTGGCCAAGGCCGACATGGATAAAGCCCGCTCTCGCCTGACCCACATCCGTGAAGCCGGGGAGCGTGGCGCCAAGCTGACTTCGCAGTTGCTGGCATTTTCTCGCCGTCAACGTCTGGAACCTGTCCCATTGAACCTCAACCAGACACTGGCCGGGCTGGAGGAACTGCTGCGCCGCACCCTGGGCGGCAATGTCGCGGTGCGCCTGGACCTGGACACCAACCTCTGGCAGGCGCTGACCGACCCGACCCAGACCGAGATGATCATCCTCAACCTGGCGATCAATGCCCGCGATGCCATGACCGACGGCGGCCAGTTGACGCTCTCGACCCGCAACACCCGGATCAAGGCACGCCCCCAACGTCCGGAAGACCCAGAGCCTGGCGAATACGTGATGCTGAGTATCCGCGACACCGGTTGCGGCATGAGTGAAGAGGTGCTGGCCAAGGTCTTCGAACCCTTCTTCACCACCAAGGACATCGGCAAGGGTTCTGGTCTGGGTCTGGCTCAGGTGTTCGGTTTCGCCAAGCAATCCGGCGGTGGCGTGCGCATCGACACCGAGCCAGGACGCGGCACCCAGGTCGCGGTCTACCTGCCGGCGGTCAAGCAAGAAGTCGAGGCAAGGCCGATCGTGGCCAGCATCGCACCATCGGTCAGCGAGAGCGGCCGGGACCGAACCGTGCTGCTGGTGGATGATGACCATCTGGTACGCGACATGATCGGCGATGTGTTGCGCCAGTACGGCTATCAGGTGCGCCAAGCGCACAACGGCGAGCAGGCACTGGCACAACTGGACGAAGGCATCGACCTGCTGCTGACTGACTTCGCCATGCCTGAATTCAATGGTGCCCAGCTAGCCGTGGCCGTGCGTGAGCGCTTCCCGCGCCTGCCGGTGGTGTTCCTGACCGGCTATGCCGAACTGCAAGGCCTGGAGTTGCCGGGCAGCCTGGTGATCCAGAAACCGGTGCAGGCCGAGGAATTGGCGCGGATATTGAAGGAATTGCTCGGCATGCCAGGATAGGCATGATGCGCAGAAACGACTTTACCCAGCGCCGATCGACTCCGCACTGAGCTTTGAATGTTCTACGGGAAAAATGGCAGGGGCGGCTGGATTCGAACCAACGCATGGCAGGATCAAAACCTGCTGCCTTACCGCTTGGCGACGCCCCTGTATCGGAAGTAACGATCATTAACTTGATGTTACTTTGACAATTCCAAGTGAGTGACAACTGGGTTGTTGTCTTGGAATGCGCGGCACTTTAACAACATTATTCGTACCTGGGAAGCCCCTAGTGCAAAAAAAATTGCAGTAAAACAGCGAGTTAGTGTTTTTCGGTATTCGAACGCCAGCTACCGCACAAGCAAGTCGAGGGTAGCTGGATCGGCTTCCCCGGCATAAAACTGCAAAAGCGCCTGGTCGATCACGCTGTCATGCGGGTCGACCTGGGCGAACAGCGTGAGGCAGGAACGAAGCTTCAGATCGTCAGGCCGACCAAGGATCTGGCGAGCTGTCTTATCGGTGTGGGGCAGCAACGCATCGATGCATTGCAGCAAGCGGGCGCCCAGCAGCGGATGGTTCAGGTACGCCCGCGCTTCGGCCAAACCGGAAATCGCGTAGCGCTCGGCCATGGCGCTGTGCCCGAGGCCATCGAGCTGCGGAAAGATGAACCACATCCAGTGGCTGGTCTTGTGTCCAGCCACAAGTTCGCTCAGCACACGCGGGAACACCTGCTCCTGCGCGTCCACGAAGCGGGACAACTGAAAGTCATCGCTCATCTGGGCACCTCGCTTGCAATTGATGGGGGCTGCACCGCAACCCTGAGCGCTCAGCGATCCCCCTCAGCTCAATCCGATACATCGCCTGCAACGATGATTGCCTCCAAGTTTCTTTATTAGTCAAAATAGACGGCTTCCCGCAGACTGCACCCTGCCCTGCCATAGCCCAAGGAGGCTTCGTCTTGCCCGCCTGGATTCCGTCCCCTTTGCGTCAGCTCGGCCAGCGCCTGCGCGCCGGTATGTCCAATGACAGCGAGTTGCTTGCCTGGTTCGAAGACAAGGCCAGTGCCCGTGGCTACCAGCTCAGCGAGGGGCAACGCAGGGTCATCCAGTGCATGTCCGAGCAACTGGCCCGACTGGCGCAAGGCCAGCCTCGCAGCCTGTACCTGCATGGTTCGGTGGGCCGTGGCAAAAGCTGGCTGCTCGACGGTTTCTTCCAGGCCGTGCCGGTGCAGGCCAAGCGGCGCCTGCATTTCCACGATTTCTTCGCCCGCTTGCACCAAGGCATGCATCGCCACAGGGCCCTGGATGACGCCCTGGGCGCGACGCTGGACGAGCTCCTGGGCGATTGCCGGGTACTGTGCTTCGACGAGTTCCATGTGCACGACATCGGCGACGCCATGCTGCTCACCCGCTTGTTCAGCGCCTTGTTCGAGCGCGAAATTTTCCTGCTGGTAACCTCCAACTATGCGCCGGAGGGCCTGCTGCCCAACCCGCTGTACCATGAGCGTTTCCTGCCGGTGATCCGCCTGATCAACAGCCGAATGCAGGTGCTGGAAGTCAGTGGCGATACCGATTTTCGTAGCCTGCCGGCCAACCGCGAGCATCAGCGTTTCACCTACGGCAGTTTTGTATGGCCTGGCGATGCTGCACAACGTCGGTTGCTGAACGTGCCAGCGCTGCAACCGATCATGCTGGAGGTCAACAAACGCCCCCTGCGCGCGTTAGCCACAGCAGGCCGACAAGTGATGTTCGCGTTCGAGGACTTGTGCGAGCACGCCACAGCGGTCATCGACTACCTGGTGCTGACGCAACAGTACGATGAATGGATCATCGACCGGCTGGATGATTTGTCGGAGTGTTCATTGGCCGCGCAGCAACGCTTCGCCAACCTGGTGGATGTGCTGTATGACCAGGACAAGCAACTGACGGTCATCGGCCAGCGACCACTGGCCGACAGCCTCGGTGGCACGCTCGCCGACCTGATGCGCACGCGTAGCCGCCTGGGGCAGTTGCATCAAGTCGGACCGGATCGCGACTAGCTTCTTGTGTTGCGCTCGCTGACCCTACCGCGTGCAAGCCAGCTGCTGCTAGTGCACCGGTCACCCAAGGCCGACACGGCACCCGGTCCATGTGGACGCGGCCCCGCGTCGCGAAAGAGCTGCGCAGAGCCCCAGCCATCGTGACACCGAAGCCAGGGCTCTGCGGCACGATAGCATCTAACCAGCCCGTGGCAAGTCGGCCAGCACTGCTTCGATCTCCCCCAGCACCGCTGGGTCATCCAGGGTCGACGGCGGCACATAGTCCTGGCCATCGGCGATCTTGCGCAGCACCGCCCGCAGGATTTTCCCTGAACGCGTCTTGGGCAAGCGCTTGACCAGGCGTACCCGGTTGAAGCACGCCAGCGCGCCAATCTCTTCACGCACACTGCCGACCAGCTCGACCAGCAGCTGCGACTCGGCAATGCCCTCCCCGTCCTTGAGCACCACCAGCGCCAACGGCACCTGGCCCTTGATCTCGTCATGCACGCCGATCACCGCGCATTCGGCCACTGCGGGATGTCGTGCCACCAGGTCCTCCATCTCGCCAGTGGACAGGCGATGCCCGGAGACATTGATCACATCATCGGTGCGCCCCATGATGTAGACGAAGCCGTCATCGTCCAGATAGCCGCCATCACCGGTGTGGTAATACCCCGGATAAGTCCGTAGGTAAGCCTGCAGGTAACGTTCGTGATCACCCCATAGCGTCTGGCTGCAACCCGGCGGCAGCGGCAATGCGATGACGATCGAGCCCTGATGATTCGGCCCAAGCAGGCGCCCTTCGTCATCCAGCACGCGGACGTTGTAGCCGGGTACCGCTCGGTTGCTGGATCCAGGCCGCGCCGCGCTGCCTTCCAGGCCCACGCAGGGGGCGGTCACCGGCCAGCCGGTTTCGGTCTGCCACCAGTGATCGTGCACTGGTTTTCCGCTGACCCGTTCCAGCCACTCGTGGGTACTGGAGTCGAGCTTCTCACCCGCCAGGAACAGGTGGCGCAGCGAACTCAGGTCATGACGACGGATCAGTTCTCCGTCCGGGTCCTCCTTGCGGATCGCACGCATCGCCGTCGGCGCACAGAACAAGGCGTTGACCTTGTACGCCTCGACCACGCGCCAGTAGGCCGAAGCATCCGGCGTGCGAATCGGCTTGCCTTCATAGAACACCGTGGTGCAGCCATTCATCAGCGGGCCGTAGACGATCAGCGAATGGCCCACCACCCAACCCACGTCGGAGATGCCCCACCACACATCGCCAGCCTGCATGCCATAGATATGGCGCATGGCGTAGCACAAGGCGACCGCATTGCCACCGTTCTCGCGCACGATGCCCTTGGGTTTTCCAGTGGTTCCGGAGGTGTACATGATGTAAAGCGGGTCGCCGGCTTCCAGCTCCACCGGGGGCACCGGCTTGGCGTCGACAAGGGCCTGGTTCCAGTCAAGATCGCGCCCTGCCTGAAGCTCGGCACGCGCTTGCGGACGTTGCAGCACCAACACCTGCCTGGGCTGGTGCCTGGCCAGTTGCAAGGCACGATCGACCAGCGGCTTGTACTCGATCACCCGATCGAACTCCAATCCGCACGAGGCCGTGAGCAGTAACGTTGGCCGGGCATCGTCGATACGCAAGGCCAGTTCATTGGCGGCAAAGCCACCGAACACCACCGAGTGCACCGCGCCGATACGCGCACAGGCGAGCATGGCCATGGCCGCCTGCGGCACCATGGGCATGTAGATGATCACGCCGTCACCCTTGCCCACGCCCAGCTCACGCAGCAGTCCGGCCAGGCGTGCCACCTCATCGCGCAACTGGTTGTAGGTGAAGCTTTGCTTCACGCCGGTGACCGGCGAATTGTATATCAGCGCCAGTTGCTCGCCCCGGCCCTGCTCGATCTGATGGTCCAGGGCCAGGTAGCAACTGTTCAGGCGACCGTCGGCGAACCAGCGGTGGGTGCCATCAGGGTTCTGTTGCAGGGTTAGGGAAGGCTTGCGGTGCCAGGCCAGCCGTTCGGCCTGTTCGGACCAAAAAGCAGCAGGGTCGGAAATGGAATGGGTGTAGCTGTGCTGGTAAGTCATGGCGAAGGAAACCCGGTACTTGTTGTTATTGAAGGGCGGATATTGAGTATGGACCCGCACGCCGGGGCCGCCATGGGACTAAAGTCACAACCGACCTGCAAATTTGCAGACAACGCAATTGCGCCCCATAACAGTGCAAAGCCTCTAGAATAGGCCGCCCCTTCAGTCACCGAGCAGCCCATGGATATCGATCAGGCCCGAACATTTCTGGAAATCGTGCGGTGCGGCAGCCTGGTGGCCGCTGCCGAACGCCTGTTCGTGTCGCAGACGGCCATAACCGCGAGGGTGCAGCGCCTGGAACGACAACTGGGCTGCCAACTGTTCGTGCGTAGCCGAACCGGTGCCAGCCTGACCAGCGACGGTGAAGCCTTCGTCAGCTACGCCAACCAACTGGTGCAGACCTGGGAGGCGGCGCGGCGCGACCTGCCGCTACCCGAAGGCTGCCAGCAGGTGCTGCATATCGGTGCCGAGGTAAGTCTGGGCAACCCGATGCTGCTCGATTGGGTCAGCGCCCTGCACCGTGAGCTACCCAGCCATGCCATCCACAGCGAGGTCAGCGACGGCGAGTCGTTGCTGCGCAAGGTTGAAATGGGCCTGCTCGACGCGGCCCTGGTGTACCAGCCGACCTACGGCCCAGGGCTGCAAGTGGAGCAATTGATGGAAGAGAAGCTGATCCGCGTGCGTCGCGTCGATCGGCCAGAGCCTTACATCTACATCGACTGGGGCGAAGCCTTCCGCCGCCAGCATGATGCCGCCCTGCCTGACTGCGCGCGCCCAGCCCTGAGTTTCAACCTGGGGCCGCTGGCCCTGCAGTTCATTCTCGACCAGGGTGGCAGCGGCTACTTCCGGACGCGCGTGGTCCAGGCCTACCTGGACAGCGGGGTGTTCGAGCGGGTGCCTCAGGCACCGGAGTTCACCTATCCGACATTCCTGGTGTACCCGCGCAAGCGTGACAGCGAAGCCCTGCAGCAGTCCTTCGCGCTGCTGCGCCGGCTGGTGGCTGCCGGCGCCAGCGATTGGTCACAACGCTGGGACCCGCTGATCTGAGCCGTTGAGAATCTGGCGCTTGAGGCCGGCGATCAGATCGGTCTGGGTGACCACCCCCACCAGACGCTCCCCCTCGAGCACTGGCAAGCAATGCAGGCCTTGCTCACACAGCAGTGGCAGCAGGCGCTCAAGAGGGTGTTGCCCGCTCACGCTGACCACACGACGGCTCATGACCTGAGCCATACGCACGGTTTTGCGACCGAACAGACCCTGCCAACCGAACCGCCCGCGCTGCATGGCCGGGCCGACCAGGTCACTGAGGCTGACGATGCCCACCAGCTTGCCTCGCTCCAGTACGGGCAGGGTTTTCAAGTGGTGACTGGCCAACATGGCCCAGGCCTGCTCCAGGGTGGTGTCGGGTGTGGCGAACTGCACGTCACGGGACATCACCGAGGCGGCAGTGATACCACCAAGACTGCGCTGCAAGGCGTTTTGCTCGGTGGCGAGAATGATGCGTTGCAGTTCGTCGCGGGTGACGTCGACGAACTCGCCCAATTCGTCCAGTGCCTGGTCCAGGTCTTGGCTGCTGACGCCGACACGCTGGCTGGGCAGCGGGTCGTGCGTGTGGTGCGGTTCATTGCGCGGTGCTGCACCCTTGGGGTAGCGCACACCGGTCATGCGGTTGTAGATCACCGCCACCGTCACCAGGATCAAGGCATCGAGCAGCACCGGCTCAAGCAGATGATCCCCCAGGGCGGTCAATCCCGCGTCGGCCAGCACTGCGCTCACCGCCACGCCACCACCCGGTGGGTGCAGGCAACGCAGCAAGCACATCAACACCAACGACAGCCCCAGGGCGACGGCCGCTACCCACAGTTCGCTACCCAAGCCCTGGCGCATGGCCAGACCCACGGCACCCGCCAGGGCATAGCTGCCCACCACCGACCAGGGTTGGGCCAAGGGCCCGGAGTGCACGGCGAATACCAGTACCGCCGAGGCGGCCAAGGGCCCAAGCAAGTGCAAGGCAATCCCAGGGCCATAGGCCAGGCTGGTCAACCAACCGGCGAGGAACAGGCCAAGCAGTGCACCGAAGGCGGCGCGCAGCCACTCTTGGGGAGGAATGTTCAAGGGGGCAGGCAACAGCCTGCTCAGACGGCTTTCAGAAGACGAGGCAGACATTCAGGTAATGGGGGTCATGTTTTTTGGGTTGAAAAGGAAGCCCAGCCGCAGCGGCCTGGGCCCTGGAAGCCATCCATGGAGAGATGGAAACTGCAGCTCATTGTGCAGGGATGCCCAGGGGTTGGACCAATTCAAAAAAATGCGGCTGTACTGCAATTTTTTTGCAGTGCTGATACGGCCCCACGCTCGGCAAGCTGATACCTGCAGGCGCGTCAGCCGGTTATCAGCGCTGTCTTGCGTGGTAGTTCAAGGCGGACCCGCAACCCGCCCAGGGGGCTCTCCAGCAAGGCCAGTTGCCCGCCCCAGGCTTCGACGATGTCGCGCACGATCCCCAGCCCCAGGCCATGCCCGTCGACCTGCTCATCCAACCGCGAACCCCGCTCCAACACCTGCTGGCGCTGCCCTTCGGGAATCCCAGGGCCATCGTCGTCGATGCAGATCCGATACCCCTCAGGCGTCGGCGCAATCGACAGTCGGACCTCGCTGTCGGCCCATTTGCAGGCGTTGTCCAGCAAATTGCCCAGCAGCTCCAGCAAGTCCTCGCGGTCCCACGGCAACAGCAGCCCAGGCGGCACCTCATGCACGAGCGACAAACCCTCGCCATGGATCATGGCCAGCGTGCCGAGCAGCCCTGGCAGCTCGGCATCGCAATCGAACTGCGCACCCGGCAGTGCGTCCCCGGCCAGGCGCGCCCGGTTTAGCTCCCGGGCCAGACGCTGCTGGATCTGCTCGAGTTGTTCGCGCATCTGCGCCTGCACCTCGGGCAAATCCTTCAAGCGCTCGCTGGACGCCAAGGTGAGTAACACCGCTAGCGGCGTTTTCAAGGCATGCCCCAGATTGCCCAGGGCGTTGCGCGAACGGCGCAGGCTGTCCTCGGTGTGGCTCAGCAAGTGGTTGATCTGGTCGACCAGCGGCGCCAGCTCGGTGGGCACTTCAGCATCCAGCTGCGTACGTTGGCCCTGTTGCAGCTGGGCGATCTGTTGGCGTGCCCGCTCCAGCGGTCGCAGCGACCGGGTGACCGTGACCCGCTGCAACACCAGGATCAGCACCAGCGCCACCAGCCCAATACCCAGGCCGATCTGCTGCATTCGCCGAAAGCCCTCGCGCACCGGGGAATAGTCCTGGGCCACGCTGATGGAGACGTCCTGTCCAAGGCGCCGATAATCCGCACGCAACGCCAGCAGTTGCTGGCCTTCTGGCCCTAGCGCATGGCTGTCCGACAGACCCGGCGCAGCGGGCTTGGGCATGTCCAGGTCCCACAGCGAGCGCGAGCGCCAGGTGCCTTGGTCGAAGTCGATACGAAAGTAGTAGCCGGAAAATGGCCGTTGGTAAGCAGCGGAAATACGTCGTTCATCGAGCTGCAAGCCGGACGGCCCGCGCACCATCGCCACCAGCAGGTTCTCGCTTTCCTTGCGCAGGCCCGCCTCCAGGTAGCGCTGCAGCCCCACCTCGAACAGCCACAGCGTCAACTGAGCGAGCGCCACGCCCACCACCACCAGTACCGCTACGAGGCCCAGACTCAGGCGCGCCTGGATCGACTTCACTCGGCGCTCCCGGCGTACAGGTACCCTTGGCCACGGCGGGTCTCGATCACACTGCGACCCAGTTTGCGCCGCAGATGATTGACGTGTACTTCCAGCACATTGGAATCGCGCTCGGTTTCACCGTCGTACAGATGCTCGGCCAAGTGGCTCTTGGACAGGATCTGCCGCGGGTGCAACATGAAGTAACGCAACAAGCGGAATTCCGCTGCGGTCAGCGGGATATCCACCCCATCGCGCTTCACACACTGCTGGCTCTCGTCCAGGTGCAGGCCGGCCGCTTCGAGCGTGGGCTGGTTGGCCAGGCCACGGGCACGACGCAACAGGGCCTGGATGCGCAGCTGTAATTCTTCAGGGTGGAACGGCTTGCTCAGGTAATCGTCGGCCCCAGCCTTCAGGCCCTCGATACGCTCGGCCCAGGAACCCCGGGCGGTTAGAATCAGCACAGGCGTGACCAGGCCAGCGGCACGCCATTGGCCCAGTACTTCAAGGCCCGGCAACCCTGGCAAGCCAAGGTCGAGAATGATCAGGTCGTAAGGCTCGCTTTGGCCTTGGTACACCGCGTCACGGCCATCGGCCAGCCAGTCCACGGCATAGCCTTGGCGTTGCAGGCTGGTGATCAGTTCATCGGCCAGCGGTACGTTGTCCTCGACAAGCAACAGGCGCATTCAGTCGTCTTCCTCGTCTTTGAGCAGGGCGCCGGAGGTGGCATCGAGCTTGATTTCACGCACCACGCCTTCGGTGGTCAAAAGCTCGACCTCGTACTCGTAGCGGTCGTCCTCTTCTTCCAGTTCGGCCTCCAGCAAACGCGCCCCGGGGTGACGCCCCAGGGCGGTTTCGAGCAGTCGCTCGAGCGGCAGGATGATGCCCTTCTGGCGCAGCTCCAGGGCTTCGTCCTGATCCAGATCCCGGGCAACGGCCAGGGAGCAGACGGCCAGCAGCGAAAGCGCCAGGTAACGCGCCGGCCGCGGTAACGCGATCATCAGTTGTCCCGCTCGTCCTTCAGCACTTCACCGGTCTTGGCATCCAGGTCGACATCCCATTCGACGTTCTGCGCATCACGCAGATCGACCTTGTAGATGTAACGGCCGTACTCGTTTTCCAGTTCGGAGTCGGTCACGGTAGCGCCTGGATGCTTGGCAACGGCAGCTGCCTTGAGTTCATCCAGCGACTTGATGGTCTTTTCGCTAACCAGCTTGACCACTTCGTCAGGCTGAACGTCCTTGGCGAAGGCGGCATTGGCACCCAGGGCAAGGGCAGCGGCGGCGAACAGGGCAGTCAAGGTTTTCATCGTTTCTCTCCTTGGAGATGTTCAAGTTGTCTACGGGGTTAAGATTACCCAGCGGTCCTTAATTCAACCTGAAAACAGCTGGCGCCATGATAGCGCATGTTTCCCCTTGCGCCCCGCGGATGCAGAGCCGGTGTGGGAAAGCGCCGGACCTGCGAGCGATGGTTCTATAATGACCCGCTTGTTGCCAGCGAGAACCTCAATGAGCGCCATCCACATCAAGTACCCCGCCCTGACCTTCAAGGCCGGCACCCGTGCCCTGCGGCAGATCCGCGAACGTGGCTTGCAGGCGGCCGATGTCGGCGTGCTGCCCGGCGCCGCGGGTGGCCCGAAACCTCTGGGTATCCAGGGGCTGGACCTGGCATTGTTCGGCCAGTGGCTGCCCTCGGCGCCGCGCCAGCGGTCGCTGATCGGTGCGTCGATCGGCTCGTGGCGCTTCGCCAGTGCCTGCCTGGACGACCCGGTCGCGGGCCTGCGCCTGCTGGGCGAGCTGTACACCGAACAGGACTTCGCCAAGGGCGTCACCCCGGCCCAGATCAGCCGCAGTTGCCAGCGCATGCTCGATGACCTGCTGCAGGGGCGTGATGGCCAGATTCTCGCCAACCCGCACTACCGTCTGAATATCCTGGTGGTCAAAAGCCACGGCCAGCTCGCTTATGACCACCGTGGTCGATTGGGGATGGGGCTGTCGTCGGTCATCGCTGACAATCTGCTCGGGCGTTCGCGACTGGGTCGACACTTCGAGCGGGTGATCCTCCATGATGGCCGCGCCACACCCCCGCTCGATGCGCTCACCGACTTCCCATCACGCTGCCTGCCGCTCGACCTGGGCAACCTGCGCCATGCGCTGCTGGCCTCGGGCTCGATCCCGATGGTCATGGAGGGTGTACGCGACATCCCCGGCGCCGGAACCGGCACCTACCGCGACGGCGGCCTGCTCGACTACCATCTGGACCTGCCCTACCGCGGCGACGACCTGGTGCTTTACCCCCATTTCACCGACAAGGTGGTGCCCGGCTGGTTCGACAAGGTCCTGCCCTGGCGCAAGGGCGACCGCACGCGCCTGCAAAACGTACTGCTGATGACACCCTCGCCGCAGTACCTGGCAGCGCTGCCCTACGGCAAGCTGCCGGACCGTAACGACTTCAAGCGCTTCATGGGCGATGCGCCGAGCCGCAAGCGCTACTGGTACAAGGCCATCGCCGAAAGCCAGCGCCTGGGCGACGAACTGCTGGAGCTGATTGCCACCGGGCGGCTGCATGAACAGCTGCAAGCCTTGTAGCGGCCATGCTGGTAGACTGCGCGCATTATCGATTCACACAGAGTTATGACAGTCGTGGAAATCTTCAAAGAGTTTACGTTCGAATCGGCCCACCGCCTGCCCCACGTTCCTGCCGGGCACAAGTGCGGGCGCCTGCATGGTCACTCGTTCAAGGTCGGCCTGCACCTGACCGGCCCACTCGACCCGCACACCGGCTGGATCCG
Source organism: Pseudomonas taiwanensis DSM 21245 (assembly GCF_000425785.1). Classification (GTDB taxonomy): domain Bacteria; phylum Pseudomonadota; class Gammaproteobacteria; order Pseudomonadales; family Pseudomonadaceae; genus Aquipseudomonas; species Aquipseudomonas taiwanensis. Next base: position 30,803 of record NZ_AUEC01000038.1, on the reverse strand, counting down.
GGATTTCGCCGAGATCAAGGCGGTCTTCAAGCCGATCTACGAGCAACTGGATCATAACTACCTGAACGATATTCCAGGCCTGGAAAATCCGACCAGCGAAGTGATCGCAAAGTGGATCTGGGACCAGGTCAAGCCGCTGCTGCCAGAGCTGTCCAAGGTACGCATCCACGAAACCTGCACCAGCGGTTGCGAATATACCGGGGACTGACCTGGCGTCCCCTTCGCTGGCAAGCCAGCTCCTGCGGGACAAACGCGCCCCCTCGTAGGAACTGGCTTGCTGGCGATGTATCAGGCAGCTTCACTGCACGGCTTCAGCCCTGTCCGCCCTCTAGCGCATCACGCAGGAAACCTGGGGCGATGTACCGCTGGTAATGCGCCTCGGAAAGCAGAAAGAACTCCCGGTCGATGGCATCGCGCAACTGCGGCAGTTCCCAGTCGCGAAACTCCGGCAGCAACACCATCCCGTAGGCCTCGACGTCACGAATCATCCGCGCCCCACGCGCGATCAGCTGATACGCCCAGCAATATTCCGACTGCTGTTCGACGAAGCGAATCGAACGCTGCACCAGTTGCTGGCGCAGCAGGTGTTTGTCGAACACCTCCAGCTTGGCCATCATCACCTGCGCCAGCAGTTGCTCCAGACGCATCCAGACCGCGCGCTTCTGCTCGTCGTCGTAGCCGTTCCAGTGGATCACCTCATGGTGGAAACGCTTGCAGCCACGGCACACCGTGTCTCCGTAAACCGTGGAGCACAGGCCGACGCAAGGGGTCTTGATGGCGTGATTGGACATGGAAAAACAACGGCTTGGCGATGGAACACTGGCCCATGTTAGCCCTTTGTCTAACCAGGGTCACTCGTTAAAGTCACATTCGCCGCCTTACCTTCAGGCTTTTTTTGCCGTAGAATCATCCCGCCTTTTCAAGGCAACAATGTCCGTTGGAAGCTGTTTTCAAAGCGTCACGAGCACAGTTCATCCGGTAGAACGGCGTTGGCCCGGGCCATGTACCCACATGCCCGAGCCAGCCCTCATCAGCCTTCCGTTCTACAGGCGTAAAACTTTGAAAGCAGCTTCTGTAAGGATTCTCTGCGACTCTGGCTGGACGGCTCAAAAAGCCGTGCTCCGCGCATGGGTGCAGGGAATGCTGGATGAGCGTCCCGGACTCCCTTTAGGGACCACTGATGAGGGTAATAACTGTGCTTGAAGCCTACCGCAAACACATCGAAGAGCGTGCCGCCCTGGGTATCGTCCCCCAGCCGCTGAACGCCGAACAAACTGCAGGCCTGGTCGAGCTGCTGAAAAACCCGCCGGCCGGCGAAGAAGCCTTCCTCGTAGACCTGATCACCCACCGCGTTCCGCCAGGAGTCGACGAAGCTGCCTACGTCAAGGCCGCTTTCCTCTCCGCTGTCGCCAAGGGTGAAGCCAAGTCCCCACTGATCGACCGCAAGCACGCCACCGAGCTGCTGGGCACCATGCAGGGCGGCTACAACATCGAAACGCTGGTCACGCTGCTGGATGACGCCGAGCTGGGCGCCGTCGCGGCCGAACAGCTCAAGCACACCCTGCTGATGTTCGATGCCTTCCACGACGTGGCCGAAAAGGCCAAGGCCGGCAATGTTCACGCCAAGGCCGTCCTGGAATCCTGGGCTGCCGGCGAGTGGTTCACCTCCCGCCCGGCCATCGCCGAGAAGTACACCCTGACCGTGTTCAAGGTGCCTGGCGAAACCAACACCGACGACCTGTCCCCTGCTCCAGACGCCTGGTCTCGCCCTGACATCCCGCTGCACGCCCTGGCCATGCTGAAAATGGCCCGTGACGGCATCGAGCCGAAGCAGCCTGGTTCGGTCGGCCCGCTGGCCCAGATCGAAGCGGTCAAGGCCAAGGGCTACCCAGTTGCCTACGTCGGTGACGTGGTCGGTACCGGTTCTTCGCGTAAGTCCGCCACCAACTCGGTGCTGTGGTTCTTCGGCGACGACATCCCTTACGTGCCGAACAAGCGCGCAGGTGGCTTCTGCTTCGGCACCAAGATCGCCCCGATCTTCTACAACACCATGGAAGACGCCGGCGCCCTGCCGATCGAGTTCGACTGCACCAACCTGGCCATGGGCGACGTCATCGACGTTTACCCATTCAAGGGTGAAGTACGCCGTCACGGTAGCGACGAGCTGGTCACCACCTTCGAACTGAAAACCGAAGTGCTGCTCGACGAAGTTCGTGCCGGTGGCCGTATTCCGCTGATCGTCGGCCGTGGCCTGACCGAGAAAGCCCGTGCCGAACTGGGCCTGGGTGCTTCGGACCTGTTCAAGAAGCCAGAACAGCCTGCCGATTCCGGCAAGGGCTTCACCCTGGCCCAGAAAATGGTCGGCCGCGCTTGCGGTCTGCCAGAAGGCCAAGGCGTACGCCCAGGTGCCTACTGCGAACCGAAGATGACCACCGTCGGCTCCCAGGACACCACTGGCCCGATGACCCGTGACGAGCTGAAAGACCTGGCATGCCTGGGCTTCTCCGCCGACCTGGTCATGCAGTCCTTCTGCCACACCGCGGCCTATCCGAAGCCGATCGACGTCACCACCCATCACACCCTGCCAGACTTCATCCGCACCCGTGGCGGCGTGTCGCTGCGCCCAGGCGACGGCATCATCCACAGCTGGCTGAACCGCATGCTGATGCCGGACACCGTCGGTACCGGTGGTGACTCGCACACCCGCTTCCCGATCGGCATCTCGTTCCCGGCCGGTTCCGGCCTAGTAGCCTTCGCTGCTGCTACCGGCGTCATGCCGCTGGACATGCCTGAGTCGGTACTGGTGCGCTTCAAGGGCAAACTGCAACCGGGCATCACCCTGCGTGACCTGGTTCACGCCATCCCTTACTACGCCATCCAGAAGGGTCTGCTGACCGTCGAGAAGAAGGGCAAGAAGAACATCTTCTCTGGCCGCATCCTCGAGATCGAAGGCCTGAACGACCTCACCGTCGAGCAAGCTTTCGAGCTGTCCGACGCCTCGGCCGAGCGTTCTGCCGCAGGTTGCACCATCAAGCTGCCAGAGAAGGCCATCGCCGAGTACCTGCAGTCCAACATCACCCTGCTGCGCTGGATGATCGGCGAAGGCTACGGCGACGCCCGTACCCTGGAGCGCCGTGCCCAGGCGATGGAAGCCTGGCTGGCCAAGCCTAAGCTGCTGTCGGCCGACGCCGATGCCGAATACGCCGAAATCATCGAAATCGACCTGGCCGAAGTCAAGGAGCCTGTGCTCTGCGCGCCGAACGACCCAGACGATGCCCGCCTGCTGTCCTCGGTACAAGGCGAGAAGATCGACGAAGTGTTCATCGGTTCGTGCATGACCAACATCGGTCACTTCCGCGCTGCCGGCAAGCTGCTGGACAAAGTCAAGGGCGGCATCCCGACCCGCCTGTGGCTGGCTCCGCCAACCAAGATGGATGCTCACCAACTGACCGAAGAAGGCTACTACGGCATTTACGGCAAGGCTGGCGCGCGTATGGAAATGCCAGGCTGCTCGCTGTGCATGGGTAACCAGGCACGTGTGCAGACCGGTTCGACCGTGGTCTCCACCTCGACCCGTAACTTCCCGAACCGTCTGGGCGACGCCACCAACGTGTACCTGGCATCGGCCGAGCTGGCTGCTGTCGCTTCGATCATCGGCAAGCTGCCGACCGTCGAAGAGTACATGCAGTACGCCAAAGACATCGACAGCATGGCTGCCGACGTCTACCGCTACCTGAGCTTCGACCAGATCGCCGAGTTCCGCGAAGCGGCAGCCAACGCCAAGATCCCAGTGGTCCAGGCATAAGCTGAGTTGTAAGATGTAAAAGAAAAGCCCCGGTAGAAATACCGGGGCTTTCTTGTTTCAACCTGTGCCGACCTCTTCGCGGCTGAAGCCGCTCCTACAGGGACCGCACAGTTTTCGAGGGTTGTGCAGGACGACGAGCAACCTCAGATCACGAACAAATCGACAAACCGATGCACCGCCATCTGTTCCAGCTGCTGCTGGTCCTTGCACACCTGAAGAATCTCACCACACCGCTGCCGCGCAAAACGCGTCGCCAGGTTCTCCCTGAACTTGGCCTCCAGCAACGCAATGCCCTCCCCGCGCCGCCGCCGATGCCCGATCGGGTATTCCACCACTACCTGTTCGGTACTGGTGCCATCCTTGAAGAACACCTGCACGGCGTTGGCGATCGAGCGCTTGTCCGCTTCCAGGTATTCGCGGCTGAAGCGAGGGTCTTCCACTACCTCCATTTTTTCGCGCAAGCGGTCGATGCTCGGGTGGTTGGCGTGGAAAGCATCCTCGTAATGCTCGGCCACCAGATGGCCGAAGATCAGCGGCACCGCCACCATGTACTGCAAACAGTGGTCGCGGTCGGCGGCATTGGCCAGCGGCCCGCTCTTGGAGATGATACGGATCGCCGACTCCTGGGTAGTGATGACGATTCGGTCGACTTCGTGCAGGCGGTTACGCACGAGGGGATGCAGGATCACGGCTGCCTCACAGGCGGTCTGGGCGTGGAACTCGGCGGGGAAACTGACCTTGAACAGCACATTTTCCATCACGTAGCTGCCCAATGCCTGAGGCACGCGCAACGCTTGCTGGCCGGCAGGCTTGAGCGCCAGGTCCTTGTTGGTATGGCTGAACAGCACGTCGTAGAACCCCCACTGCGGCGCAGTGAGCACCCCTGGTACACCCATCTCGCCGCGCAAGGCGATATCGGCCAGGCGCACGCCCCGACTGGACGCATCCCCGGCAGCCCAAGACTTGCGCGAACCGGCGTTGGGTGCATGACGGTAGGTGCGCAGTGCCTGACCATCGACGAAAGCATGGGACAACGCACTCAGCATCTGCTCGCGGTTGGCCCCCATCAGCCTGGCGCACACAGCTGTAGAAGCCACCTTGACCAGAATCACGTGATCGAGGCCAACGCGGTTGAAGGCGTTTTCCAGCGCCAGTACACCCTGGATCTCATGGGCCATGACCATGGCTTCGAGCACATCACGCATCAACAACGGTCGCTCGCCCGTGGCCACGCGCTTTTGCGACAGATGATCGGCGACTGCCAGAATACCGCCGAGGTTGTCAGAGGGATGCGCCCATTCGGCGGCCAGCCAAGTGTCGTTGTAGTCCAGCCAGCGGATGGTACAGCCGATGTCCCAGGCGGCCTTCACCGGGTCAAGGCGATAGCTGGTGCCGGGCACGCGCGCGCCATTGGGTACCACGGTGCCCTCGACCAGCGGGCCGAGGTGCTTGGTGCATTCAGGGAAGCGCAAGGCAAGCAAGCCGCAACCCAGCGTGTCCATCAGGCAGTTGCGCGCGGTATCCAGGGCCTCGGGTGAATCGACCCGGTAGGTCAGCACATAGTCGGCGAGGGTTTGCAGCACGCCGTCGTAATCGGGGCGCTCGTTCAGATCCACGTTGGCGCTCATTTGCAGCTCCTGTGAATTCGGGGCCGCAGGGCGGCCCTACTCATTCAAAGCCAAGCGCCAGTGGTGCGTCAGAAACTATCGCCAGGCACCCTCACCCAGCCTTCCATCAGCACGCGAGCACTACGGCTCATGATTGCCTTGGTCACCGTCCACTCGCCGCCCACCTGTCGCGCCTCGGCCCCGACGCGCAATGTGCCCGAGGGATGACCGAAGCGCACGGCACTGCGTTCGCCCCCGCCTGCGGCGAGGTTGACCAAGGTGCCCGGAATGGCGGCAGCGGTGCCGATTGCCACGGCTGCAGTACCCATCATCGCATGGTGCAGCTTGCCCATCGACAACGCACGCACCAGCAGGTCGACATCGCCGGCCGCAACCGTCTTGCCACTGGACGCAGTGTAGGTGGTTGGTGGCGCGACGAAGGCGACTTTCGGCGTGTGCTGACGCCCGGCAGCCTGATCGACGTTGTCGATCAACCCCATGCGCACTGCGCCATGGGCGCGAATGGTCTCGAAGCGCAGCAAGGCCTGCGGGTCACCGTTGATGGCATCCTGCAGTTCGGTGCCGGTATAACCGATATCGGCCGCGTTGACGAAAATGGTCGGGATACCGGCATTGATCAGCGTCGCCTTGAAGGTACCGACACCCGGCACCTCCAGGTCGTCCACCAGGTTGCCAGTGGGGAACATCGCACCACCGTCGCCATCCTCGTCAGCTGCCGGATCGAGGAACTCCAGCTGCACCTCGGCCGCCGGGAAGGTTACGCCATCCAACTCGAAATCACCGGCTTCCTGCACTTCACCTTCGGTGATCGGTACATGGGCGATGATGGTCTTGCCGATATTCGCCTGCCAGATACGCACGGTGGCGATGCCGTTGCGCGGGATGCGCGCTGGGTCGACCAGGCCGCTGCTGATGGCGAACGCACCAACGGCCGCGGACAGGTTGCCGCAGTTGCCGCTCCAGTCAACGAAGGCCTTGTCGATCGACACCTGGCCGAACAGGTAATCGACATCGTGCTCCGGCTTGATGCTGGGCGAAAGAATGACGGTCTTGCTGGTGCTGGAGGTCGCGCCCCCCATGCCGTCGATCTGCTTGCCGTAAGGATCGGGGCTGCCAATGACCCGCAGCAACAATGCGTCGCGGGCCGGGCCGGGAATCTGGGCTTGCTCGGGCAGATCTTGCAGGCGGAAGAACACGCCTTTGCTGGTGCCACCACGGATGTAGGTGGCGGGGATCTTCACTTGCGGTACATGGGCCATGTTCAATTCCTGTCTCGCACAGCCCTTGTGGGCGCGGGGCTTGCCCGCGCCCACAAGGGACCGCGCTGCTCCTGATTAGGCGGTCGCTTCGAGGAAGTCCTGGGCAAAGCGCTGCAGCACCCCGCCGGCCTCGTAGATCGATACCTCCTCGGCGGTATCCAAGCGGCAAGTCACCGGCACCTCGACGCGCTCGCCATTCTTGCGCGTCACCACCAGCGTCAGGGTTGCACGCGGCTTGCGCTCGCCCAGCACGTCATAGGTCTCACTGCCGTCCAGCGCCAGGGTCTTGCGATCGGTGCCTGCCTTGAATTCAAGCGGCAACACGCCCATGCCCACCAGGTTGGTCCGGTGAATGCGCTCGAAACCTTCGGCGACAATGGCCTCGACACCCGCCAGGCGTACGCCCTTGGCCGCCCAGTCGCGAGATGAACCTTGGCCATAGTCGGCCCCGGCAACGATGATCAGCGGCTGTTTACGCTCCATGTAGGTCTCGATCGCCTCCCACATCCGGGTGACCTTGCCTTCCGGCTCGATGCGCGCCAGCGATCCCTGCCTGACACTGCCGTCTTCCTTGCGCACCATCTCGTTGAACAGCTTGGGGTTGGCAAAGGTGGCACGTTGCGCGGTGAGGTGGTCGCCACGATGGGTGGCGTAGGAGTTGAAGTCCTCCTCCGGCAGGCCCATCTTCGCCAGGTACTCGCCCGCCGCGCTGTCGAGCAGGATGGCGTTGGAGGGCGAAAGATGGTCGGTGGTAATGTTGTCCGGCAGCACCGCCAGTGGGCGCATGCCACGCAAGGTGCGCTCACCCGCCAGGGCGCCTTCCCAGTAGGGTGGACGACGAATGTAGGTACTCATCGGGCGCCATTCATACAGCGGTGCCACCTTCGGCCCACGGTCTTCCTCGATGGCGAACATCGGAATGTAGACCTTGCGGAACTGCTCCGGCTTGACCGCCGCACGCACCACCGCGTCGATCTCTTCATCGCTCGGCCAGATGTCCTTGAGGCGAATCTCCTTGCCGTCGACCACACCCAGCACATCTTTCTCGATGTCGAAGCGGATGGTGCCGGCGATGGCATAGGCCACCACCAAAGGCGGCGAGGCCAGGAAAGCCTGCTTGGCGTAGGGGTGGATCCGCCCGTCAAAGTTACGGTTGCCCGACAGCACGGCGGTGGCGTACAGGTCGCGGTCGATGATCTCTTGCTGGATCACAGGGTCCAGCGCGCCGGACATGCCGTTGCAGGTGGTGCAGGCAAAGGCGACGATACCAAAGCCCAGTTGTTCCAGCTCCTTCTCCAGACCCGCTTCTTCCAGGTACAGCTGAACAGCTTTGGAGCCCGGGGCAAGCGACGACTTGACCCAGGGTTTACGCATCAGGCCGAGTTTGTTGGCGTTGCGCGCCAAGAGGCCTGCGGCGATCACGTTGCGCGGGTTGCTGGTGTTGGTGCAACTGGTGATGGCGGCAATGATCACCGCGCCGTCCGGCATCTGGCCCGGGACTTCCTCCCAGGCTCCGGCGATACCCTTGGCCGCCAGGTCGCTGGTGGCCACGCGGGCATGCGGGTTGGACGGCCCTGCCATGTTGCGCACGACACTCGACAGATCGAAGCGCAGCACGCGCTCGTACTCGGCCTTGGCCAGTGCGTCGGCCCACAGGCCGGTCGCCTTGGCATAGGTCTCCACCAGCTTGACCTGCTGTTCTTCGCGACCGGTCAGTTTGAGGTAGTCGATGGTCTGCTGGTCGATGGCGAACATCGCGGCAGTAGCGCCGTACTCCGGGGCCATGTTGGAGATGGTGGCACGGTCGCCCAGGGTCAGGGCGCGGGCACCTTCACCGTAGAACTCGAGGTAAGCACCCACCACCTTCTGCTTGCGCAAGAATTCGGTCAAGGCCAGGACCAGGTCGGTGGCGGTGATGTTCGGCGCCAACTTGCCGCTCAGCTCGACACCGACGATCTCCGGCAGGCGCATCCAGGAGGCGCGGCCAAGCATGACGTTCTCGGCCTCAAGGCCACCCACACCGATGGCGATCACACCCAGGGCATCGACATGAGGTGTGTGGCTGTCGGTACCGACACAGGTGTCCGGGTAGGCCACGCCACGGTCGCTGTGGATGACCGGCGACATCTTCTCCAGGTTGATCTGGTGCATGATGCCGTTGCCCGGCTGGATCACATCGACGTTCTTGAACGCCTTCTTGGTCCAGTTGATGAAGTGGAAGCGGTCTTCGTTGCGGCGGTCTTCGATGGCGCGGTTCTTCTCGAACGCCTGCGGGTCGAAACCACCGCGCTCGACGGCCAGGGAGTGGTCGACGATCAACTGCACCGGCACTACCGGGTTGACCTGTGCCGGATCACCGCCTTTGTCGGCGATGGCATCGCGCAACCCGGCCAGGTCGACCAACGCGGTCTGGCCGAGGATGTCGTGGCACACGACACGGGCCGGGAACCAGGGAAAGTCGAGGTCGCGCTTGCGCTCGATCAACTGCCCCAGCGAAGCGTCGAGGGTGGCCGGGTCGCAGCGGCGCACCAGGTTTTCGGCGAGAACGCGGGATGTGTAAGGCAGGCCATCGTAGGCGCCGGGCTTGATCGCCTCGACCGCCGCGCGGGCATCGAAGTAGTCCAGGTCGGTGCCTGGCAGGTGCTTGCGAAATGCAGTGTTCATATGGTTATCAGGCTCGGTCACGGTGTTCGGGGCAGGTGCGGCGTGGACCTCCAGAGGCGCAGTGCGCCCCCGGCGTCTTCCACGATCAGCGCTGGTCGATCGGCACGAACTGGCGCTGCTCGACGCCGACATACTCGGCGCTCGGACGGATGATGCGGTTGTTGGCACGCTGCTCGAAGACATGCGCCGCCCAGCCAGTCAGGCGCGAGCAGACGAAAATCGGGGTGAACAGCTTGGTCGGGATACCCATGAAGTGATACGCCGAGGCATGGTAGAAGTCGGCGTTGGGGAACAGGCGCTTCTGCTCCCACATGGTCTTGTCGATGGCCTCGGAAACCGGGTACAGCACTGTGTCGCCCACCTCGTCGGCCAACTGCTTCGACCAGCCCTTGATCACCTCGTTGCGTGGATCGGACTCTTTGTAGATGGCATGGCCGAAGCCCATGATCTTGTCTTTGCGCTCGAGCATGGCGAGCAGCTCGGTCACGGCTTCCTGCGGGCTCTGGAAGCGCTCGATCAGCTCCATCGCCGCCTCGTTGGCGCCGCCATGCAGCGGGCCGCGCAACGAACCGATGGCCGCGGTGATGCACGAATACAGGTCCGACAGGGTCGAGGCACAAACTCGAGCGGTGAACGTCGAGGCATTGAACTCGTGCTCGGCGTAGAGAATCAGCGAGACGTTCATGACCTTGACGTGCAGCTCGCTTGGCTTCTTGCCGTGTAGCAGGTGCAGGAAGTGACCGCCCAAGGTGTCTTCGTCGCTGGTGCAGTCGATACGCACACCGTGATGGGTGAAGCGGTACCAGTAGCACATGATCGCGGGGAACACCGCCAACAGGCGGTCGGTCTTCTCGCGCTGGGCCTCGAAGGTCAGTTCGGGCTCCAGGGTGCCGAGCACCGAGCAACCGGTGCGCATCACGTCCATGGGGTGGGCATCACGCGGGATGCGCTCCAGGACTTCCTTCAGCGCTTGCGGCAGTTCGCGCAGGCCCTTGAGCTTGCGCTTGTAGTCGGCCAGTTCAGCCTTGCTCGGCAGCTCGCCGTACAGCAGCAGGTAGGCGACTTCCTCGAACTCGGCGCCGGCGGCCAGGTCACGGACGTCGTAACCGCGGTAGGTCAGCCCGGCACCGGCCTGGCCAACTGTCGACAATGCAGTCTGGCCGGCTACCTGGCCACGCAGGCCTGCGCCACTGAGTACTTTTGCTTCGGCCATGGTTTTTCTCCTTTCTTGAAATTGTTATTGAAGCGGTCTGGCTAATTTCTCAGGTCACTCTGCTGCCCCGTCGCGCCTACCGGTTCGGCGCGGGCACAGGCTTAACCTTTCTTCTGGGCGAACAATGCATCGAGGCTCTGCTCGAAGGCGTGGTAACCAATGGCATCGTAGAGCTCCATGCGGGTTTGCATGGTGTCGATCACGTTCTTCTGGGTCCCGTCACGGCGCAACGCGGTGTAAACGTTCTCGGCGGCCTTGTTCATGGCACGGAACGCCGACAGCGGGTACAGCACCAGCGACACGTCGACCGAGGCCAGCTCTTCGGTGGTGTAAAGCGGCGTGGCGCCGAATTCGGTGATGTTGGCCAGAATCGGCGCCTTCACTCGATCGGCGAAGGTCTTGTACATCGACAGCTCGGTGATGGCTTCCGGGAAAATCATGTCGGCGCCCGCCTCGATGCAGGCTTCGGCGCGCTCCAGCGCAGCGTTCAGGCCTTCAACAGCCAGGGCGTCGGTACGCGCCATGATCACGAAGCTGTCATCGGTGCGGGCGTCCACCGCAGCCTTGATGCGGTCGACCATCTCCTGCTGGCTGACAATCTCTTTGTTCGGACGGTGCCCGCAACGCTTGGCGCCCACTTGGTCTTCGATATGAATGGCCGCGGCGCCGAACTTGATCATCGAGCGCACGGTACGCGCCACGTTGAAGGCTGAAGCGCCAAAGCCGGTGTCGACATCCACCAGCAGCGGCAGGTCGCAGACGTCGGTGATACGCCGCACATCGGTCAACACGTCATCCAGCCCGGTGATGCCCAGGTCCGGCAGGCCCAGAGAACCTGCAGCAACACCGCCACCAGACAGGTAGATGGCCTTGAAACCGGCACGCTTGGCCAGCAGGGCATGGTTGGCGTTGATGGTCCCGACCACCTGCAGCGGATGTTCGGCGGCAACGGCGTCGCGAAAACGCTGACCGGGGGTGCTCTTCACAGTCATGACTCACCTCGTGGGCTGTTGTTGTTGGCGTCCAGGTAGTGACGCTCGATGTTGCGTTTGGACGCGCCGATGTGACGGCGCATCAGGAGTTCGGCCAGTTCGCCGTCTCGGTCGGCGATGGCGTCGAGAATGCGGTGGTGCTCGGCGAAGGCCTGGCGCGGCCGGTTGGGCGTAGCGGAAAACTGGATGCGGTACATGCGCACCAGTTGGTACAGCTCGCCGCACAGCATCTTCACCAGGGTCTGGTTGCCGCTGCCCTGGATGATCCGGTAATGGAAGTCGTAGTCGCCTTCCTGCTGGTAATAGCCCTGCCCCGCCTGAAACGCGGCGTCACGCTCGTGGGTGTCGAGCACCCGACGCAGCTCTTCGATGTCGGCCCGGCTCATGCGCTCGGCGGCCAGGCGACAGGCCATGCCTTCCAGGGATTCGCGAATTTCGTAAAGCTCGATCAGTTCGGCATGACTGAGCGAAACCACCCGCGCCCCCACGTGCGGCACACGCACCAGCAGGCGCTGGCCTTCCAGACGGTGGATGGCCTCGCGCAGCGGACCGCGGCTGATGCCATAGGTACGCGCCAGTTCAGGCTCGGAGATCTTGCTGCCAGGGGCGATCTCGCCCTTGACGATCGCGGCCTGGATACGGCGGAAGACGTTCTCGGACAAGGTTTCCGTTTCGTCGCTCACTGCCGGGCTGTCGATGGAAAGGTCCAGCATATTGTTGACACCTTGCTAGTCACTTCGCCAGAAACTAGCGAATCAGGCGCAAGCAGTCAAAGACAAAATGAATATTGTCGACAATCGTCTAAGAACGAACTTACCCAAGCCCAGCGCTGTCTGATTGCGACGCGCTGGCGTCAAGACATCGTCGTGATAGAATGCCGCGCCTCCAACGGAGTATGGATTGCGTGTCTGTCATCCATTCATGTTGTTGACAGATGAACGAGGAAGCTTGCGCCGTAGTTGCCAGTCGCCTTACACCGAACCCTGCACAGCACCGCGCCAGGATTATGAGACTTACACCCGTTTTATTGCTGTCATGCCTCACCCTGTTGCCGGCCCTTGGCCAGGCGGCAGGCAAGACCGTGTATGGTCTGAACGAATACGCCCGCCTGGGCGACCTCGACCTGGAAGTGGCCGCCAAGCTCGACACCGGCGCCAAGACCGCATCCTTGAGCGCGCGCGACATCAAGCGCTTCAAGCGAAATGGCGAAAGCTGGGTGCGTTTCTACCTGGCCATCGATGCCGCCCACTCGCACCCGATCGAGCGCCCCCTGGCCCGCGTCAGCAAGATCAAGCGACGTGCCGGCGACTATGATGCAGACTCCGGCAAGGCCTACACGGCCCGCCCGGTCATCGAACTCGAAATCTGCATGGGCCAGACCCTTCGCACCATCGAAGTCAACCTCACCGACCGCAGCGCCTTCCAGTTCCCGCTGCTGATCGGCTCCGAGGCGCTCAAGCACTTCGACGCACTGGTCGACCCAAGCCTTAAATACGCGGCCGGCAAACCTGCCTGTGCCACCGAAGCTCCTAAAGCAGAGTAATCCCGATGCGCTCTCTTACCCTCCATTTGAAAGTCCTGATCACCGTGCTGGTGCTGCTGGGCGTGGCGGTCACGGCTTATCAGATCTTCTTCCTCGGCATACCGGTGACCGAGGACGAAACCGATGACCTCTGGAACATCGACGCCAAGGTCGAGTTCGTGGCCAGCGCCAAGGACCCGGTCAAGGTCCAGATGTTCGTGCCGCCGCTGAACCGCGACTACGTCAGCCTCAATGAAAGCTTCATTTCCAACAACTATGGGGTGAGCGTCAACCGGGCCGATGGCAACCGCAAGGTCACCTGGTCGGCCCGCCGCGCCAGTGGCAACCAGACGCTCTACTACCGCCTGGTGCTGACCAAGCGCTATAGCAAAGAGAAGACCACGGTAAAAGGCCCTACCTTCCGTGACAGCCTGGCCGTCGAGGGCCCCGAGAAGATCGCCGCCGAAGCCCTGATGGCGCCGATCCGCCAGCACTCGGCCGACGTCGAGACCTTCGTCAGCGAGACCATCAAACGGGTCAACAACCTCAACGACGACAACGTCAAGTTGCTGCTTGCCGGCGACACCTCGGCGATGAAGAAAGCCCAGGTCATCGACCTGCTGCTGTCGATCGCCCACGTGCCGATCGAAAAGGTCCACACCATCCGCCTGGTCGCCGATACCCCGCAAACTCCTGAGTTGTGGCTGCGCAGCTTCAACGGCACCGACTGGCTGTACTTCAATCCGGACACCGGTGAGCAGGGCCTGCCCAGCGACCGTCTGCTGTGGTGGACCGGCGATGACAACCTGATCACCGTCGATGGCGGCAAGAAAGCCAACGTCACCTTCAGCATGAACAACAGCGAGATGAACGCCATCCGCCTGGCCAAGCTGACCGACGAGAACACCGACGCCGACTTTCTCGAATACTCGCTCTACGGCCTGCCGCTGCAGACCCAGCAGACCTTCATGATCATGGTGATGATTCCGATCGGCGTGCTGGTGATCCTGGTGCTGCGCAACCTGATCGGCATCCAGACCCTGGGCACCTTCACCCCAGTGCTGATCGCCCTGGCCTTCCGGGAGACCCAGCTGGGCTTCGGTATCATCCTGTTCACGGTGATTACCGCCCTGGGCCTGTCGCTGCGCTCGTACCTCGAACACCTCAAGCTGCAGATGCTGCCGCGCCTGTCGGTGGTACTGACCTTCGTGGTGGTGCTGATTGCCGCCATCAGCCTGTTCAGCCACAAGCTGGGCCTGGAACGCGGCCTGTCGGTCGCCCTGTTCCCGATGGTGATCCTGACCATGACCATCGAGCGCCTGTCGATCACTTGGGAAGAGCGTGGCGGCGGCCATGCCATGAAAGTCGCCATCGGCACTCTGTTCGCGGCCTCGCTCGCGCACCTGCTGATGACCGTGCCTGAGTTGGTGTACTTCGTCTTCACCTTCCCGGCGGTACTGCTGATCCTGGTGGGCTTCATGCTGGCGATGGGTCGCTACCGCGGCTACCGCCTGACCGAGCTCGTGCGCTTCAAGGCTTTCCTGAAGAAGGCTGACGCCTGATGCTCGGCCTGATCAAGACCTGGAAAGCCCTGGAGGCCCGGGGCATCATGGGTATCAACCGGCGCAACGCGGACTACGTGTTGAAGTACAACAAGCGCCACCTGTACCCGATCGTCGACGACAAGATCATCACCAAGGAACGTGCCTTGGCCGCCGGCATCCATGTGCCGGAAATGTACGGCATCATCGAAACCGAAAAAGAAATCGAGAAGCTCGACCAGATCATCGGCGAGCGCAACGATTTCGTCATCAAGCCGGCGCAAGGCGCCGGCGGTGACGGCATCCTGGTGATTGCCGACCGTTTCGAGGACAACTACCGCACGGTCTCGGGCAAGATCATCAGCCATGAGGAAATCGAACACCAGATTTCCAGCATCCTGACCGGCCTGTACTCGCTAGGTGGCCACCGCGACCGCGCGCTGATCGAGTACCGGGTGACCCCGGACCAGATCTTCAAAAGCATCAGCTACGAAGGCGTGCCGGACATTCGCATCATCGTGTTGATGGGCTACCCGGTGATGGCCATGCTGCGCTTGCCGACCCGCCAGTCCGGCGGCAAGGCCAACCTGCACCAGGGCGCCATCGGTGTAGGCGTGGACCTGGCCACCGGCATGACCCTGCGCGGCACCTGGCTGAACCGGATCATCAGCAAGCACCCCGATACCACCAACGCGGTAGACGGCGTGCAGTTGCCGAACTGGGACGGTTTCATGAAGCTGGCCGCCAGTTGCTATGAACTGTGCGGCCTGGGCTACATCGGCGTAGACATGGTGCTGGACCAGGACAAGGGGCCGTTGATTCTCGAACTCAACGCCCGCCCTGGCCTGAACATCCAGATCGCCAACGACTGCGGCCTGACCCAGCGCACCCACGCCATCGAGGCGCACCTGGAAGCGCTGGCCAAGAATGGCGAAACCGAAGATGCCGAGCAGCGCGTGCGCGTTGCCCAAGGGCTGTTCGGGCACGTTCATCAGCGTTGACGGCACCAGCCAATCGCCGGCAAGCAGGCTCCCACAGCGCTCCGCGATCGTCGCGGTGCCTGTCGGAACCGGCTTGCCGGCGATGCGGCCGCGACACGCCACACAAATGCCGCACCAACGCTAGGCGCATACCCCACTCAGGTCTACAATCGCCCTCCTCGCTTTGTCATCGCCGTCCATCCTGATGCCGACCTGTACGCTACATCCCCTACCCTATCAGCCCGACCCCGCAGCCTATTTCGCACGTCTGCGACAGGCGCCCGGTGCCATCCTGCTCGATAGCGCCCGCCCCGGTGCCGAACGCGGTCGCTTCGACCTGATCAGTGCCTGGCCCATGCAGCACCTGCAAGCACACCCTGACGAGACGGGACGCGCCTTCCTGCAGCGCCTGCGTGCCGGACTGGCACGACTGGGCCGGGCCGAGTTGCCCGAAGGTGTCGAACTGCCGTTCGCCGGCGGCCTGATCGGTTACCTGAGCTACGACTTTGGCCGTCGCCTGGAGCACCTGCCCGCCAAGGCCCGCGACGACCTGGGCCTACCCGATGCCCAATTGGGCCTGTACGCCTGGGCACTGGTCACCGACCACCAGCTTGGCACCAGCCAACTGGTCCTGCACCCGAGCCTGGCGCCTGGCGAGCGGGACCGGCTGATGGACCTGTTCCAAGCCCCTGCCGGCATCGAGCACCCCGAATTCAAGCTGCTCGCCCCAATGGCCGGCGATCTGACCCCAGTGCAATACAAAGCTGCCTTCGACCAGGTCCAGCAGTACATTCAGGCTGGCGATTGCTATCAGATCAACCTGACCCAACGGTTCCGTGCACCCTGCCAGGGTGATCCATGGCGCGCCTATCAAGCCTTGCGCAAAGCCTGTCCAACGCCTTTCTCCGGTTTCCAGCAACTGGCCGACGGCAGCGCATTGCTCAGCTTCTCTCCGGAGCGCTTCATCCGGGTCAGCCAAGGACTGGTCGAAACGCGGCCAATCAAGGGCACCCGCCCGCGCTCTGCCGACCCGGCCGAAGATTTGCGCAACGCCGAAGAGCTGCGTCACAGCCCCAAGGACCGCTCGGAAAACCTCATGATCGTCGACCTGCTGCGCAATGACCTGGGCCGCACCTGCCAGATCGGCTCGGTAAACGTGCCCGAGCTGTTCAGCCTGGAGAGCTACCCCAACGTCCACCATCTGGTCAGCAGCATCACCGGTCGCCTGGCCGACGACAAAGATGCCCTGGACCTGATTGGCGACAGCTTCCCCGGCGGCTCGATCACCGGCGCACCGAAGATCCGCGCCATGCAGATCATCGACGAACTCGAACCCACCCGCCGCGCCCTGTATTGCGGCTCACTGCTGTATGTGGACGTGCGCGGCGAAATGGACAGCTCCATCGCCATTCGCAGCTTGCTGATCAAGGACGGCCAAGCCTGTTGCTGGGGCGGCGGCGCCGTCGTGGCGGATTCGAACTGGCAGTCGGAGTACGAAGAGTCGATCGCCAAGGTGCGGGTACTGATGCAGACCCTGCAAGGGATGTAATTGTGCGTGCGCTTTCGCCCATCAGCGACGTGACCAGGACGGCTGTCACGCAGGACGTCTGCCCCGCCGTTTTTTGTTACCATCACATCACTACGAGCGCACAGCGCCACAGCCAAGATGGAAACCGCCTGATGAGCCAACCCTTCGACGTCGCCGCCCTGGCCGCGACCTATGCCAACAAGTCCCCCCAGGACATCCTTAAGCTTGCCTTCGAACACTTTGGCGACGACTTGTGGATCTCCTTCAGCGGCGCCGAGGACGTGGTCCTGGTCGACATGGCCTGGAAGCTGAACAAGCAGGTCAAGGTGTTCAGCCTCGACACCGGCCGCTTGCACCCGGAAACCTATCGCTTCATCGACCAGGTACGTGAACAGTACAACCTGCCGATCGAGATTCTCAGCCCAGACCGCGCCAAACTGGATCCGTTCGTCAAGGAAAAAGGTCTGTTCAGCTTCTACAAGGACGGCCATGGCGAGTGCTGCGGCATCCGCAAGATCGAACCGCTGCGACGCAAGCTGACCACAGTGAGCGCCTGGGCCACCGGCCAGCGTCGCGACCAGAGCCCCGGCACCCGCAGCCAGGTGGCGGTAGTGGAAATCGACACGGCGTTCTCCACCCCCGAGCGCACCTTGTACAAGTTCAACCCGCTGGCACAGATGACCAGCGAGGAAGTCTGGGGCTACATCCGCATGCTGGAGCTGCCCTACAACAGCCTGCATGAGCGCGGCTTCATCAGCATCGGTTGCGAACCCTGCACCCGTCCAGTGCTGCCGAACCAGCACGAACGCGAAGGTCGCTGGTGGTGGGAAGAGTCGACCCAGAAGGAATGCGGGCTGCACGCTGGCAACCTGATCAGCAAGGCCTGAACCACAGGCAAAGAAAAACCGGCCCTTGAGCCGGTTTTTCATTGCCTGTCGCTATCAGTGCACGGGCAGCTCGACGCCGTCGAACAGCTCTTCGAGTTCCTGCTTGTTATGGCATTGAATGGCCTTGGCCATTACCTCGCGGGTCAGGTGTGGGGCGAACTTTTCGATAAAGTCGCACATGAAGCCACGCAGGAAGGTGCCACGACGGAAGCCAATCTTGGTGATGCTGGCCTCGAACAACTCGCTGGCATCCAGAGCCACCAGGTCACTGTCGAGCTTGCTGTCCACAGCCATCTTGGCCACGATACCCACGCCCAGCCCCAATCGTACATAGGTCTTGATCACGTCGGCATCAGCGGCGGTGAACACCACCTTCGGCGTCAAGCCACGGTGATTGAACGCTTCGTCCAGCTTGGAGCGGCCGGTGAAACCAAATACGTAGGTGACGATCGGATACTCGGCAACGGCTTCCAGGGTCAGCTTCGGTAACTTGGCCAGCGGGTGGCCCTGCGGCACCACCACGCAACGGTTCCACTTGTAGCACGGCATCATGATCAGGTCGCCGAACAGCTCCAGGGCTTCGGTGGCGATGGCGAAGTCGACGGTGCCGTCGGCGGCCATCTCGGCAATCTGCATGGGCGAGCCCTGGTGCATGTGCAGGGAAACTTCCGGATACTGCTTGATGAAGCTGCTGATCACTGGCGGCAGCGCATAGCGTGCCTGAGTGTGAGTGGTAGCGATGGACAGCGTACCCTTCTTCTCGTTGGAGAATTCCTGGGCGATCTGCTTGATGCTCTCAACCTTGCGCAGGATTTCGCCTGCAGTGTTGATGATGCGCTCACCTGCGGGCGTAACGCGGGTCAGGTGCTTGCCGCTGCGGGCGAAGACTTCGACACCCAGCTCATCCTCGAGCAGGCGGATCTGCTTGCTGATCCCGGGCTGGGAGGTATACAGACTCTGTGCCGTCGCAGAGACGTTGAGGTCATGGTGCGCCACTTCCCAGATGTAGCGCAGTTGTTGAAGCTTCATAGGTTTCCCTCGGATCAGCGGTAAGTCACCGGCAGCAGGCAGCGACGAGATATAACTATATTAGTGGTTCTCGAAATAAATCTAGAACTATTTTGTTACACGCCTCAGGAAAGATTCCTACCGTCACGGTCACGA
This sequence comes from Pseudomonas taiwanensis DSM 21245, assembly GCF_000425785.1. Taxonomy (GTDB): domain Bacteria; phylum Pseudomonadota; class Gammaproteobacteria; order Pseudomonadales; family Pseudomonadaceae; genus Aquipseudomonas; species Aquipseudomonas taiwanensis. Next base: position 11,620 of record NZ_AUEC01000038.1, on the reverse strand, counting down.
TTTCCTACGCCCCAAATGCTGAGCCAGCGGCACCATGTACACCGGCACCGGCGACAACTGCAGCAAGCGAACCGCCGTGCGCCCGAGGGGCACATCGACACCTGCCCCCTGGCTGTGGCTACCGAAAATCAGCAGGTCGACCGCCAGGCGCTGCGCCTGGTCGAGTATCACTTGGGCCGGATCACCTTGGCGCACCCTGACGTTTTTGATCACCGCCAGGTCCGCCGCCTCCCCCAGTTCCTCGCGAAAATTCTCCAGCACCCGCTGCTCGATGTTGGCCATGACCGTATTGACGCCCTCGCTGTGCAGCTCATCCAGGGTCTGCTCGTCGAGGTAGCTTTGCAGAAGCGACTCGGCGAACTGCCCCATCGGCTCCACTGCATGGATCACGTACAGCTCCGCGTTGAAAGTTCGCGCCAGGGCCAGGGCATGCTGCATGACGAATGGCGCGTAAACACCGAGGTCGGTGGCATACAACATGGAACGAATCATTCGACCTCCTCGACTGCCGCTAAGGCAGAGCAAGCTACAGCTTAGCAGCGCCGGGCAGCCTCGCTTCGCCGCCCGGCGCACCGGGGCTGCACGCCTGGGCAGGCTCAGGTGCGGCGACTGTCGCGGTCGATGAATGCCAGGGCCTTATAGAGCATTTCCATGTTCGGCAGGCGGCAGCCGGCGGCATGCGCCTGGGCCAGCGGTTCGGCGTAGATGGCTTGCAGCTCCAGCGGGCGGTGCTGGGCAAAGTCGTGATACATGCTGGGCCAGTAATCAGGCATCTGCTCGGTCATGCGAAACAGCTGTTCAGCGTAACCTTCAGGCAAGGCATGCCCGCACGCTTTTGCGCCCAGGACGACTTCCGCCATCAGCGCCTGAATCAATGCCCGGCTGTCGGCGTCGGCCATCAGTGGCGTAGTGCTGGCCCGCAACAGCACCGACAGGCCGTTGTAGGGCACGTTCCACACCAGCTTCTGCCAACGCGCCTGGTCAAGGTTGCTCATGGCCTTGGAGTCGATTCCCGCTGTACGGAACAATCCGGCGCCCTCTTCGACGATCGCCTCGCCGCCGTCCGTGGCCGGCCCGCTGTGATAGCCCAGGTGGACCGCCCCCAGGGCTTGATGTCGGATCAGCCCCGGTGCCTGTCGGTTGACGCAGATGAAACACAAGCCACCCAGCAGGTGCAGGTCGTCGCGCAGAGCCGGGCGCAGCTGCGTTTCAACCCCAAGGCCATTCTGCAGCAACACCACGCGGGCGCCCGGCGCAGCTGCCTGCATGATCAGCGGTGCCAGCTCGAGATTGCTGGTTGCCTTGGCTCCCACCAGCAGCCAATCGCACTGCGGCATGTGCGCGACGTCAGCATAGGCCTGAACCTCCATCCGCACCTCACCGTGTACCGCACTGTCGAGCCTCAACCCCTGCTGACGCACCACGTCGTATTCACTGCGCAACAAGAAGTGCACATCGAAGCCGGCGCGCAGCAGCATCAGCCCATAAAAGCCACCGATGGCGCCACTGCCGATGATGCCGATACGCGGTTTGCGAGAATGCATAGGGGGACTCCAGGTAAAGGACGGTGAGCATTTTTACACCGGTTTGTCGATGCGAAGCACCTGATTCACCATCAGGCGCCCAGGGCTTTGGGGAAAAACCCCGCAACGACGGGACTCAGCCCATTGTCGCGCCCCCCTTAACGCGCTAAGGTTCGGCTCCCCGCTGCGAATTTTCTTGCTGCTGGGCCGCACGGGGATTGCTGGCGGCCGGCACCCGTGACCTGACGAGTAACACGATGGCTGATTTACCGATCGATGACTTAAACGTTGCCTCCAACGAGACCTTGATCACCCCTGATCAGCTCAAGAAGGAAATCCCCCTCAGCGCCAAGGCCCTGCAGACCGTTACTGCCGGCCGCGAAGTGGTGCGCAATATCCTCGACGGCAAGGACCACCGCCTGTTCGTCGTGGTAGGCCCCTGCTCGATCCATGACATCAAGGCGGCTCATGAATATGCCGAGCGCCTGAAGGTCCTGGCCGAAGAGGTTTCCGACACGCTGTACCTGGTCATGCGCGTGTACTTCGAGAAGCCACGCACCACCGTCGGCTGGAAAGGCCTGATCAACGACCCGTACCTGGATGACTCGTTCAAGATCCAGGATGGCCTGCACATTGGTCGTCAGTTGCTGCTGGACCTGGCCGAAATGGGCCTGCCGACCGCCACCGAGGCGCTCGACCCGATTTCCCCGCAGTACCTGCAGGATCTGATCAGCTGGTCGGCCATCGGCGCCCGCACCACTGAGTCCCAGACCCACCGCGAAATGGCCTCGGGCCTCTCTTCGGCAGTGGGCTTCAAGAATGGCACCGATGGCGGCCTGACCGTGGCCATCAACGCCTTGCAGTCGGTCTCCAAGCCTCACCGCTTCCTCGGCATCAACCAGGAAGGTGGCGTATCCATCGTCACCACCAAGGGCAACCCTTACGGCCACGTGGTACTGCGCGGCGGCAACGGCAAGCCGAACTATGATTCGGTCAGCGTCGCCTTGTGCGAACAGGACCTGGCCAAGGCCAAGATCAAGGCCAACATCATGGTCGACTGCAGCCATGCCAACTCCAACAAGGACCCGGCCCTGCAGCCTCTGGTGATGGAAAACGTCGCCAACCAGATCCTCGAAGGCAACCAGTCGATCATCGGCCTGATGGTCGAGAGCCACCTGAACTGGGGCTGCCAGTCGATCCCGAAAGACCTGAGCGAATTGCAGTACGGCGTCTCGATCACCGATGCCTGCATCGACTGGAGTGCCACCGAGAAGACCCTGCGCAGCATGCGCGCCAAACTCAAGGATGTGCTGCCGCAGCGCAAACGCGGTTAAGCCACGCCCAATGAAAACGCCGGGCATCGCCCGGCGTTTTCGTATCTGGCGTCCAGCGCCGGTATCAGACTTTGCTCGAATGGCGCTGCTGGCGTTCCATGTAGCGCTCGACGTAAGAGCACGATGGGATCACCGTGTAACCCATCTGATCGGCGTACTCCAGGGCCTTCTCGGTCAGCGCTGCGGCAATACCGCGGCCGCGCAAGGCGTTCGGCACGAAGGTGCGATAAATGTCCAGCGTCTGCTTGCCCAGGTCCATGTACGTCAGATAGGCACGGTGACCGTCCACATTGGTCTCGAACTGATGACCGGCCTGGTCATGGTGGATAGTCAGCGCTTCACTCATCACTACTCCTCACAGGCCTTTATGGCAGGCCCTTACCTTAACCGATGATGGTTTATCCGGCGGAGGAACCTCTACGCCACCATTTGCCCCTTGGACCTCGAGGCGATTGCAATCGTTCGGTCGGCTGGGCACTCACAAATAGTAGGCGCCGCAGGCAGGATTGCTCAAGGTGGGAGCGATTAAAAAGCTCGGAACTCCACGGCGAACCACCCACCCTGGACTCCGGAACAGCAGCCGGATGCTCTTGGGCTTAAGACGTCAACCGACAGTTAAAGTCACCGTTAGTTCAACAAAAAAGTTCCCACGCTACAAACGCTTGCGTCACCTGTACGGTTTTTTCACAAATCCCCTACAAATCTTGTCGGCTACCCCTTCGCCAACATTTTTTTTGCAGTTCTTGCGCTTAGTCAGTTTACTTACTACAAGTAATGGGTACTATGTACGCCGGCCAGTTTCTCTTTTCCGAGAGATGGCTATTTAATAGAAAGTCCTTGAAGGGGAACACGATGAACAACGTTCTGAAATTCTCTGCTCTGGCTCTGGCCGCAGTTCTGGCTACCGGTTGCAGCAGCGTATCCAAAGAAACCGAAGCTCGTCTGACTGCGACTGAAGACGCAGCAGCTCGCGCTCAAGCTCGTGCTGACGAAGCCTACCGTAAGGCTGACGACGCACTGGCAGCCGCTCAGAAGGCTCAGCAGACCGCTGACGAAGCCAACGAGCGCGCTCTGCGTATGCTGGACAAAGCCAGCCGCAAGTAATAATCCTCACGGATTGTTGAGAAGCCGACCCACTTGTGGGTCGGCTTTTTTATTGCCTGTCGTTTTTACCTGCCTGTCTGCGGCAGAAACGAAAAGGCCTGCACTAAGGCAGGCCCTAAAGGCATCGCGAAACGGCTTTACTGCAGTTCAGCCGGGATGCTCGACACCATCGGTGCCGCACCCTGGTTGTTGACCGGCACTGCAATTTCAACCGGCATGCCATCTTCCGCGGCGACTACGTCACGCACCATGTCCCAGTTCATGCGCAGGTTGTTGGCCAGGTCTTCACGCTTGAGCAACGCGTTGATGACCGCGGTGTGCTTGTCGACCACCGATGGGTTGCCATGATCGTCCAACGGCGTGTGAGCCTCCAGATAGACCTTGCCACCACTGATACCGAACTTGTAAGGCTCGTTGATGATACGAACCGGCGTACCCACCGGCACCATCTTCGACAACTCCAACACGTTGTTGTTGAGCATGCGGAAGCAACCATGGCTGGTACGCATGCCAATACCGAACTTTTTGTTCGAACCGTGGATCAGGTAACCCGGCACGCCCAGGGTGAACTTGAACGGGCCCAGCGGATTGTCGGGTCCTGCTGGCACCACCGCAGGCAGGATGTCGCCATCGGCAGCGTGCTCGGCACGGATCGAAGCAGGTGGTGTCCAGGTCGGGTTGGGCGTCTTGGCGGTGATCTTGGTGTTGGCGATCGGCGACCCCCAACCTTCCCGGCCGATACCCAGTGGGAAGGTGTGCACGACGTTTTGCCCTTTCGGGAAGTAGTACATGCGGTATTCGGCAAGGTTGATGACGATCCCTTCACGCGGGCCTGGCGGCAGCACATAACGGGTCGGCAGGATGATTTCGGTACCGGCGCCCGGCAGCCACGGGTCGACACCCGGGTTGGCGGCGATCATTTCAAGGTAGCCAAGGTCGTTGGCCGTGCCGATGTCGGCAAAGGTGTCCTCGTACTTGGCCTTGATGACCTGCACTTGACCGACGACGTCTTCACCGGGTGGCGGCAAGGGCAGCTCCAGCGCGACGGCGGGCCCAGCTACCAGCAGGGCGACCAGGGACAGGCTACGGGTGACGGCGGGAAAGCGCGGCAACATCCGGTAAATCCTTCGAAAGATGGGTCAAGACAGTCGATTGTACACCCGCCCTGTTGGGAACGGGAGGCATTGACGAGCTGCATGCGTTTCAGATGATAAAAGGTGCTCAGAGTTCCGGCCACACGGGGCGCATCCCCCGCCGCTGGGCCTCGAGAATTGCCCGGCACAACGTGCACAGACGGTTGTCGCGATAGATCGAGCGCTGCACACCCGACCAGCGTGGTTGCGCCGGCAGCAAACCGCCACACAGTGTGCGATCCACGGGCACCCCCAGCTCGAGCTGACGGGCCACCAGATGAACGCGGATTTCCTGGCACGCGAACAGGTCGAGCTGTTCGTCGGGCTCGATCAGTTGGTAGGCATACAAGGACCAGGCAGGACGCGGCATTGGGGGCTCTCGAAACGGGGGGCGCAACATTAGCCGAAAGCCGGCCCCGTTAAAAGCGTCACAGCAAGGGTTTTATCGCCGGCCAGGCATTTTCCAGCAAGCGTGTCTGGGCGCCCTGGGCCGGGTGGATGCCATCCGCCTGCATCATCTCCGGTACACCCCCCACACCTTCGAGGAAAAACGGCACCAGCGACACCTTCTTTTGCGCTGCCAATTGCTCGTATACCTGAGTGAAGGCCGTGGTATAGCGCACCCCGTAGTTGGGCGGTAACCGCATGCCCAGCAGGACGACCTTGGCGCCCGCGTCATGGGACTGGTCGATCATCGAGGCAAGATTTTGTTGCAATTGCTGCGGAGGCTGACCACGCAGCCCGTCGTTACCGCCCAACTCCAGTACCACCAGGGTCGGCTTATGCGCTGCAAGCAGCGCCGGCAGCCGCGCCTGGCCTCCGGCACTGGTATCGCCACTGATCGACGCGTTGACCACCTGATCGTTGAAACCCTCGCGTTTCAGGCGTTGCTGCAACAGGGAAACCCAACCTTGGCGGCTATCCAGCCCAAAACCGGCGCTGATACTATCGCCAACAACCAGCAGTGTTCCCGCTGCCGCGCTCTGGGCCAGGCAAAACAGCGCCAGACCGGCACTCAACCACCACACTCGCATTGGATTCTCCATGGGCCCCAGCATTCTCGTTGCGCAGAACCTTAGCAAAGTGGTCCCAAGCGCGGAAGGTGACCTGACCATCCTCCATGCCCTCTCCCTTGATCTCGCCCAGGGCGACAGCCTGGCCATCGTCGGTGCATCGGGCTCGGGCAAGTCGACCCTGCTCGGCCTGCTCGCCGGGCTGGACCGCCCCAGCGCCGGCAAGGTCATCCTCGCAGGCCAGGACCTGGGGCCACTGGACGAGGACCAGCGCGCACGGGTGCGTGCCGAGCATGTCGGCTTCGTGTTCCAGTCGTTCCAGTTGCTCGACAGCCTCAACGCCCTGGAAAACGTGATGCTGCCGCTGGAGCTCGACGGTCGTCGCGATGCCCGCGAACAAGCCCGCACCTTGCTCGAACGCGTCGGCCTGGGCAAGCGCCTGAGCCACACGCCTCGCCAACTGTCCGGTGGCGAGCAGCAACGGGTAGCCATCGCCCGGGCATTTGCCGCGCATCCGGCGGTACTGTTCGCCGATGAGCCGACCGGCAATCTGGACAGCCATACCGGCGAGCGCATCAGCGATCTTCTGTTCGAGCTTAACAAGGAACGCGGCACCACCCTGGTGCTGGTCACCCATGACGAGCGCCTGGCCCAGCGCTGCCGCCGCCAGATCCGCCTGGACGCTGGCCGCCTGGTGGCCGCTGCGGAGGTCTGATGACCCACATGCCCTTTTCCCGCCTGTGCGGCTTGGCCGTGCGCCAACTGCTGCGCGACGCCCGCGCCAGTGAAGTGCGCGTGCTGTTCTTCGCCCTGCTGGTCGCCGTGGCCGCCAGCACGGCCATTGGCTACTTCGGTGCCCGCCTCAACGGCGCCATGCTGTTGCGCGCCAGCGAGTTCCTGGGCGCAGACCTGGTGTTGCAGGGTAGCTCGCCCGCCCGCCAGGACCAGATAGACGCCGGGCGATCTCTGGGACTGAGCCATGCGCAGGTGGTCGAGTTCACCAGTGTGGTGGGCGGTGACGCCGGCATTCAGTTGTCCAGCATCAAGGCCACCGATAGCGCCTATCCGCTTCGAGGGCAGGTGCGCAGTGCCGCTGCGCCTTATGCGCAAGAAGCGCCTGGTGGCGGCCCTGCCCCCGGTGAAGCCTGGGTCGAGCCGCGTCTGCTGGCGGCACTTGGGCTGTCGATTGGGGACAGTATCGACGTGGGTATGAAACCCTTGCGCATGAGCCGCGTACTCACCTACGAGCCGGACCGCGCCAACAACTTCTACAGCCTGACACCCCGGGTGATGATGAACCTCGCGGACCTGCCCGCCACCGGGGTCATCCAACCCGGCAGCCGGGTGACCTACCGCGACCTGTGGCGCGGCGAAGGCCCGGCCCTGGCGCAGTATCGCCAGACCCTCGAAGGCGGGCTGGCGGCTAACCAGCGACTGCGCGATACCCGCGACGGCAACCAGCAGATCGGCGGCGCCCTGGGCAAGGCCGAACGTTACCTGAACATGGCCAGCCTGGTGGCGGTGCTGCTGGCTGGCGTGGCGGTGGCCTTGTCGGCCAGCCGTTACGCGGCACGACGCCTGGACGCCAGCGCGCTGCTGCGCTGCCTGGGGCTTTCCCGCCGGCAGGCCCTGGGACTGTATTGCGTGCAACTGGCCCTGCTCGGCCTTGCCGCAGCCCTGGCTGGCGCCCTGCTCGGCTGGCTGGCGCAGCTAGGCCTGTTCCGCCTGCTCGAAGGTCTGTTACCGAGCGTTGTACCACCCGGTGGATTGACGCCAGCGCTAGCGGGAATCGGCACCGGCTTGGTGGCCCTGGCCGGCTTCGCCCTGCCCCCGATCGCCGCTCTCGGCCAAGTGCCACCTTTGCGGGTGTTGCGTCGTGACCTGCTGCCCGTGCCACCGAGCAGCTGGCTGGTCTACGGGGCGGCCTTGCTCGCACTGGGTCTGATCATGTGGCGCCTGAGCCTCGACCTGCTGCTGACGTTCGCCCTGCTGGGCGGTGGCCTGCTTGCCGCACTGGTGCTCGGCGGTTTGCTCTTGCTGGGCTTGCGCAGCCTCAGGCGGCTGCTGGCCGGTGCCCCCCTGACCTGGCGCCTGGGGCTGGGCCAACTGCTGCGCCACCCCATGGCCGCCGCCGGCCAGGCCCTGGCGTTCGGCCTGATTCTGCTGGCCATGGCTTTGGTCGCACTGTTGCGCGCCGAACTGCTCGACACCTGGCAAGCGCAATTGCCCAAGGACGCGCCCAACCATTTCGCCCTGAATATCCTGCCGGACGATCGCGAACCGTTCGCCGAACGTCTGCGTCAGGTCAACGCCAGCACAGCGCCGCTCTACCCGGTCACGCCGGGGCGGCTGATCCGGATCAACGACCAACCCGTGCAGCAGGTCGTCAGCAAGGACTCGGCGGGCGAGCGCGCGGTACAACGCGACCTTAGCCTGACCTGGGCCGCCGAACTGCCCGAGGGCAATACGCTGACCGCCGGCAACTGGTGGCAGGTTCCGCCGCCCGTCGACCAGATTCCTGGTGTTTCCGTCGAAGCCGAACTGGCCAGCAGCCTCAAGCTGCACATGGGCGACCTGTTGACCTTCGACATCGGCGGCCAGCAGCGCCAGGCCCGGGTCACTAGCCTGCGCAGCGTGCACTGGGACAGCTTCCAGCCGAACTTCTACATGATCTTTCAGCCTGGCACGTTGCAAGGGCTACCGACCACCTACCTGACCAGCTTCTACCTGGGGCCTGGCCACGACCTTGAAGTAGTGGCACTGTCACGGGCATTTCCGGCGGTGACCATTCTCCAGGTCGATGCCTTGCTTGAGCAGCTACGCAGTATCCTTGCCCAAGTCACCCTGGCAGTCGAATACGTCCTGTCGTTCGTGCTGGCGGCGGGCCTGGCAGTGCTGTTCGCCGGGCTGCAGGCGACCCTGGACGAGCGCATCCGCCAGGGTGCATTGCTCCGTGCACTGGGTGCGCCGCGACCGCTGCTGGTCAAGGCCCGGCGCATCGAGTTCGGCTTGCTGGGCGCTGTCAGTGGCACGCTCGCGGCGTTGGGGTGCGAGCTGATCACGCTGGTGCTGTATCGCTATGCCTTCGACTTGCAATGGAGCCCGCACCCCTGGCTGCTGGTGCTACCGCTGGCCGGCGCGCTGCTGGTGGGTGGCGCGGGCGTGTTGGGCACGCGACGGGCATTGAACGCCAGCCCGCTGGCCGTCCTCAGAGAAAGTTGAAACCCCGGATGCCCACGGCAAGGTCCGCTGCTGGCCATAGCGGACCCACGTCAGGGGGTGGAATAGGTAATCTTGGTGATGTACCAGACAGCTTCGCCAGCCGGCGTCGCGACGACCACCTCGTCGCCCTCGGACTTCTTCAGCAGTGCCCTGGCCATCGGCGAGTCGATGGAGATGTAATCCTTGCGATCATAGATTTCATCGTAGCCGACGATACGGAATGCCTTGGTGTCGCCCTCGACGTCCTCCACTTCGACCCAGGCCCCGAAGAATACCCGCCCTTCCTGCTCTGGCGAGTAATCCACCACCTTTACATCTTCAAGGCGCTTGCGCAGGTAGCGTACGCGGCGGTCGATTTCCCGAAGCAGCTTCTTGTTGTACTGGTATTATCACCCCACCCCAAGCCCTACTATTTCTAGCAACCCGCCCCTCAGTCACCCCAAGCCCCGGCACCACAACGGCTACAGAGGGCCAAGCACCTTCGACTGGATCAATCGCAGGCGCGGTAAGCGCCCACCCAAAGCCCCCCAATAGCAGCAGCGGACTCATCGGGGAAACCCTTAGAGAGGCACACGCCCTTGAAGGTGTGCTGAGGCCAGGACGCGATTGACACCAGTCTAGTGCAGCCCAAATCAGACTCAATGCTCAGCCAACCCCGAAAAGCCGACTGAGCCGAAGGTGCGGGTAATGACCAGCAGGATTGTCGAACACATACGTGCGACTGAGCTCCCCCTCAGAAATAAGTCCCTCCCCCTGGCCTTCAAGCACTGCCAATCCCCCTGCACACCTCCAACCATCATCCGCAGCCTCAACCCGCTCCAAGATCGGCGCACTGACATAAACGACTGAAGCAAGGTGCGGGCTATCACGAAGCAGCTTGGTAGCCCTCTGCGCCAACTCACCGGACTCTTGGCGTGAAACCTCTTCGAGCGAAGCCCCGGAGTGACGCTCAACCCCGACAACCAAACACCCCGGGCGCGTACCAGTCATCTGCTTACGAACAGCCCGCTTTGCAACACTGCCGAGCCCGACCTCGAAATTGCTCGGGAGCGCGGTCTGAAAATCAATCGAAAGGTAGCACTCATCTCCAACCCCCTTGATGAAGCGAAAACCGTTCCCCGCTCCGATCAGATGATCGGCGAGCGCGTAGGCCTCCCCCCTCGCAAGCCCCTCACCCTTGACTACCACCTCCCTAAGATCAGAGAGAACTACTCGCACCAGGCAAACGCCTGGCACCTCAAATGCCTCCTCTCCAGATCTCGCTTTGCCAACTGCACTCGCCACAGCCTCGACGACCGCCCCTCGCGCCGCCCCTTTGGGCAGCTTGTCTGTAAAGACAGCCGAGATGCCAAAAAAATGGCGCTCCACTTGGAGCAAACGCGGCTCAATGAGCTGGAGGATGGGGCCGACCAGAAGGTGGAATTCTTCCTCTGTCAGCGGCTCTCCCCGGTCAGCAGAAATACTCTTGCACTCGACCTCCACCCAAACATCACCCGGCTCCTCCGAAGCATCACCTGATTCCTCCGAAGCACCACCAGGAAGCTTGGCGAGCAAGTCGAAGGTACCAACCCCCACGTCTTCTTCCATCCACTGAATTTCGCAACCCTGCCGACTCAGGTGCGTTGCCACCATGAGCTCCAAGCGAAGCCCACGCATACCATCTGGATCCTTGATGGCATGCCGCACCCGACCCAAAAGCTTTCCCCGACTTTCCGCGCCGCCACCAGATGAGTGTTGCCGACAGAGCAACAAGACCTGCGACGCAAAAATCAGCGCACCCTTGATGGCACCCCACGACTCTGAGGTTGGCGGCTGCAGCCCGTGACAATCAAACTCCCTCAGCCCGTAGGCAATGATGTTCCGGCTCCAGAGAAACGAACGCATCAGGGGCGCCTCGCCAAGCTGATGCTCCAAGCTCGACACCCATTTCACCCACGGCCTATCGGGGAGCAAGGCCACCAGGGACTCGTAGATTGCCGGGAAATCATCATCCTTCAACTCAGAAATCACTCGCACCACACTCCTTGCGATCACCATCCCGACCACACGGTCGCCACACCTTGAGTCTGCGTCCTTCTATATAAAGGCGCCAGAGGCGGAACAGGTGCGCTCCCTCACAACGGATGCCAACACCCGGCCGCCCCCAGATCTGCTTGCCAAGCAGCGACAGATGGAAGAAGTCAAGGAATCGATCAAGTAGAGAGACAGAGAGACAGGGTCAGGCAGGCAGGCAGGCAGGCAGGCAGGCAGGCAGGCAGGCAGGCAGGCAGGCAGGCAGGCAGGCAGGCAGG
>NZ_AUEC01000037.1 GCF_000425785.1 Pseudomonas taiwanensis DSM 21245 | reverse complement strand
AGGCGTTTGAGCCAGAGGCAGAAGCCGTTGCGTTCCCAATACAGGATCTTCACGCGGTTGCGCGGCTTGTTGAGGAAGACGAAAAGCACTGGGTCGAACACCGCCACCTTGATATCGAGTTCGATCAGCGCGGCCAGGCCATCGATGGATTTTCGAAAGTCGACAGGCTTGGGGTAGAGGTACACTTTTTCGACTTTGGCGTCGGGTCGCATCATGGTCGGCGAGCTCCAGAAAGAAATCGGGAGCACAGCATCGGGGATCAGGTAAGCGCTTTGAATGTGGGGTTCATGGAGCGCTTACCGAACAAGGGCGGCACCTGGGATGTGGTGGAGATCGAAACCGGCACCGTCCAGGGCTTCGCCTTCAGCTACCGGGCCGCGCTTCGCTTCGTGGATGCAATGGAGGCAGGCGCCGCCAGCAAGGTAGGCCTGCAATGAACGGCGCACCACTCCCAAGCCAGCGCGATGCAGTGCTGGCCCAGCTCAATGCGAGCATCGACAGCTTCTTCCTCGACGGCGGGGCCGTACAGCAGGTGAAAGGCTACGAGCCGGTGCCGCGCCCAGCGCATCGAGACATCGAGGCGATCCAGGCCGCGCCTGCCAAGAAGGAAGATCCCCGTGTCATCCGGCGCGCCTCGCAGCTGGCGGAGATCCGCAAGATGGCCAGGACCATGACCTGCCAAGAGGTGCAGGAAGCCACCGGCTACTCCAGGCAGGCACTGTTCCGAGCAGGTCGCGAGGGCAACTTCGTGTTCCGCCGGCCCGAGAGCAAGAACCCCGAGGTGGATAAACGAGAGGTTCAGCGCCAGATCCAACGGAACGAAAAGCGCATCGAGGAGCTGAAGCTTGTCGAGCGAATCTCCGCCCTGCGGGATGAGGGTCAGCATCGCGCCCAGGTGGCGACGCAGCTTGAGCTCAACTACGGAACGCTGGTGAAGATCATCGAGCGAAACAACATCGACTTCCCAAAGGTCCGCGCCCGCAAATGAAGCGTATCACCGCCCGCGTCCGGCATTGCCGGCGCCAGCAACACATCAATCTTCCGGCAAGCCGATTAGTAGAAAGTGTCTACTCAATTATTCAGACAAAAAATTTTTCAATCTTCACCTCGATACCACCATCATCACTCAATTCAAAAAGGCATTTGAAGCTTTGAGCCCCCATCCCGCCGACTCGGTTCACGTATCGAACAAGGATCATCCCTTTCCCCGGAATAACATCGTTCGGAAACGAAAGTGAAAACTGAGCTAGTTGCCCAACCTTAAGCACCGCCTGTTTGAAAACAAGCTGTTTATCCTCTACGGACTCAGGCCTAAAGAACACTTCGATACGCTGGCAATCCACCCCCATATTGGTGAGCGAAAAGTCTCTGTATCGCTCACCATTCGAAAATCCACCGGTAGTCGAGTAGAGCTGAAATATGGGCTCAACCAGCAATTGAAATTGTTTCGCCTGATTCTCATGGCTTTCCAATTGTGCTTGCCACTGCCTCTCAGCAACATCTACTAGAGCTTTCTGCTGCCGCACATTCTCTGCAAGCTCTTCTCCTTGTTTTTTCAACGCCTCAGAACTGGCTTTAAGTTCTCGCCCCTGCAACACTATTCCAAGCAATAGCCATAAAAATGCGAGTGGGCCGAACGCGCCTGCTAAGAAATCACCTAGTTCGTTTAACTTCAACGAAGAAAATTCATCCCACTTCTGGATAACCCACCACATCATCACCGAGAAGTAGGCCAAGGTGATCACCGGCCACCACCATTCAAGCTTTTTCAGCACATCGACCTCCTTAATCCTGAAGTGCTAAATAACCCATCCTAAACCAAATTGCCACCATGCCGCATCCGGCCACGGAGGGCGGCGCATGCATGGAGAAAGCCATGATCGGCACACCCTGCGAGTACGTGCAGCAGTATTACCAGGTCCCGGCGTGCATCGGCCGCCGCGTGATTGCCTACGGCAAGCCTGGCGTCACCCTCGACGAGAGTTTGAAGCGCCATCCAAGCCGTTACCATCCCGTGGACGGCATCGAGTATGGCGAGATGGCTGAAGCGCTGCCCAAGCCACCGCGCCGCACCAACTACGACCGGTACTACGACGAAGAGTGGAACTGCGATTTCCACGAGTTCCTGGGTATCAACCGGCCTCATCGCGAGAAGCGCAAGCATGAAGGCCAGTGGCAGTACCGAATGTACCGATCGCGTTCCGGTTGGCGAGGCTCCTGCGACCGAGACATTGAAGGCGAGTGGTGCCCCACAGCGCCCCTGGCCAAAGCCAGCTACAAGGCGGCGCTGAGCAAGCGAAAAGCCGCCTGAACCTCCGGCGCTGCCCGCCAGCTCTAGTTTATAGCCGACTATAGATCCTTTATAGATCAATATAGGAAAATTATAAAACGTGGGATCAGGCTCGATATGGGATATCAGACTTAACGACTTGGATACCTATATAACCACATGATCTAAGCAACGACTTGATAGAGCGTTCAGCTAAAGCTTGATCGGCTATAGGACCGATATGGATTGCAGCGATGCTTTCGGGCGACACTTCAACTTCCAAATACGGAACCAGGTACTCGCCCCGAGATCGATACATAACCTCCGAACACTCATGAGCTCCCGCCACTACCAGCCTAACCTCTTTCTCTGCAGAAAAGTGCTTATTCTTAAATCTCCCAGCACTAACACTCAATTCATCCGCCGCCTCACCAGCCTTCTCCATGGTCGTACCATTTGTAGCAACATCATTAAAGGCAGCTACCAAGTTTGATACAACCTTTTTTGCCTCCGCCCTCTTTTTTACGTCGCTATATACACAATCCAAAAGTCTATGCTTTTTCTCAAGTTGTGCCCTTGAAAATTCAACGGCAAAATTCCCATAACCTCGCCACTGACTTAACAAATTAGGCGCCCGACTAAACGAACAAGTGAAAACCGAGTGATCAGCTTCTTGTGCGTTCATTCTTGCCAGAGCAACTGCGAGAAACCCTGTTGCAAATGCTCGTTCTGGCGGCTGATCTTCCTCTGCCGCCAGTTTATTGTACTGATTTAACAGACACCTAGCCCCATTTTTCATTTCATCCGTGTCATTCAAATAACTTATATTTGTCAGCCACAACTTTCGACTCTTTACAATCGAAGCGATCGCCCCTAGATCCGTATAGTGAAAAAGTTTCTCATCATTAGCAATCATGGGCACCCTTACAGTTTTTAATAACTCAACTAACCTCACACATTTCAACATTTTTCGCCCCAAAAGCAAACCAACCTGAAAAATATCAAGCCGTGTTAGCGGAGGAGGAGCCAGCTTGTCTAAAGAAAACCGATCCAGCAACACCGAGAAAGCCACGAAGCTGTGCCGGTGCCCGTTTTGCGGTCAGCAAGACGCCTTCGTTGAGCAACTCGACAGCGATGCCTCTGTCGTTATCTGCCAAGGCCGAGTCGATAAGTATTCGGCCTGCCTTGCTAGCGGGCCAGTCGGAGTCCAGCAGCACGAAGGCGAGGATCAGCCAGGCCATGACCATGCAGTGAAAGAGTGGAACAAGCGCGCCGCCGCAAAGCCCCACCCCGAGCCAATAGCCTGGATGGTTGGTACTGCCATCTGGTGGACCAAAGAAGAGGCAGAGCGGGATGCGGCGGCGACTGGGCTGCCGATTGTCCCTGTTGGGCCGTTGGTATCCATCCCTGACGGATACTGCCTGATGCCCAAGCGGCTCACGGCCGAGAACGGCGCCAAGGCACTGCTGCTCGGTGAGTTCAAGCTGGAGGTCACCCAGGAATGCCCGGAATGCCGCGAACTGGATGAGCCGGTAGAAGGCTGCGAGATATGCGATGGCGAGGGTGAGTACGGCCAGCGCCATATCATCCCGTGGGACAAGATCAAGTACATCTACAGCGAAGCCGTCAGGGGTCTCGCGATTCAGCCGAACACCACCCGAGAGCCCGCCTGACGCCTGGAGCACATTTGTACTCCATCCAGCTGTAACCCCTCTCCCCCCTATTCAATGCCGCGATATGGCGGCCAAGGAGTACCCGTGCGCCTCAAGAAAGCTGAGCGCGAGCAGGTCTGCATGAAGTACGGCGGCCGCTGCGCCTATTGCGGCAACGATCTGGGCGAGCGCTGGCACGCAGATCACTTCGAGCCAGTCGTCCGCAACACAGGCGAAGCAGCGAAGACAGTCCCAGCCCTACGGCCAGGCAACCACAACCTGGCCAACATCATGCCGGCCTGTGTGCCCTGCAACCTGAGCAAGCACCGAATGCAGCTGGAGGACTGGCGCCGCTGGCTGGCCGGCCACGTCAACAGCCTCAACCAGTACCACCCCATCTAACGCCTGGCCAAGGCCTACGGCCCTATCGCCGAGACCGGGGCCGAGGTCGTCTTCCACTTCGAAAAGGTGAGCCAACAATGACCCGCCTCGCCCTCTGCCTCCTGCTGCTGGCCACCGGCGCCAGCGCAACCGAGAACGTCATCGACGTGCAGCACGACAGCCAGCACGGCGTCACCTGCTACCTGCTGAATGGGGTCGGCATCAGCTGCACCCCCGACAGCCAGCTGCAGGCCGGCAACGAGCGCCTGCTCTCCCCGCACGAAACCCAACCCGAACCTACACCCGCTCTGGCGCCTGGGCGCTGGATTGATGAGAGGTATCAGCTGTGAAGATCGGAAAACTGTTTCTTGGACTGCGCTGGTGTTACGGCGGAAGGGAGGAGGCTGTTGTCGCGAGCTGGGCGCTGAAGTGTGGCTACTGGCGCTGGGCGGTGTGGTGGCGCAAGCCCAAGAAGGCGCTTTGTCTTCCGGCATTCGGCCCCTCGATGGCGGCCGGCACCAAGTACCGAATCGGCTGCGGCCACTTCGGCGCATGGGTGAGGCTCCCGCTGCTGGGCTCGCTCTCCCTTTCCACACAGCCGCCCTACCCCAGCCAGGTGGCGCCATGATCGACGTAACCGTAGTGAGCGCCGAAGACCGGGAGCTGCTGACCTTCGCCGCCAAGGCCGCAGGCTTCTAGACCTCTTGGCAGGACTACACCCTTTGGGTCAGGCGCGGCAACGACCTTTGGACGGTGTGGGAGCCGCTGCACCACGATGGCCAAGCATTCAGCCTCGCTCTTGAGCTGGAGATGCCCATTCACCCTGGCCGCGTCTGGAAGTCATACCGCGCAGGGTGCCGAGGTGACTTTGTTGAAGCATCTCGGGACATAACGCCTATCAGTAACCCGAAAGCTACCCGCCGGGCAATTGTTGAGGTTGCCGCTGAAGTGGGCAAAGCAATGCAGGAGGCAGCATGAGCGACCTGATCCAAGTGAGGGTCTCCAACCTGGTCGGCGCGCCTCTGGACTGGGCGGTGGCCAAGGCTACAGCCGCCGGCGAGATCAAGGTGAGCGAGCAAGGCGTGAGCTGCATCTACGACACACCCGAGGGGGGCTGCTGGACGAACCTCTATCAGCCGTCGAAAGATTGGAGCCAGGGCGGCCTGCTGATCGATGAGCACTCCGGAAAATCGCAGCACATTCCTGGCCTGCCCGATGATGTCTGCTACGCAGGCGGGCCGGCCGGCGCCAGAGTCTGGTGCTACGGGCCAACCGCGCTGGTCGCATTCTGCCGGGGCCTTGTCAACCACAGGCTCGGCAATATCGTCCAGATACCGAAGGAGCTGATTCCGTGATCCTGGTACTGACATACAAGGACTTCCCAGGAAAAGATTCTTAGTCTTACGCCCAGAAGTCAGTAACCTCAAGACAACCCAAGCCATGTCGATATCGCCGCGACTATTACCCCGGCAACAATAGTCATAGCCCATCCGATTGAAAGGCCAAGTAATTTACCAGCTTTCAGATTTGGAGTTTCTTGGACTGCCTTTTGTTGAACCTCACAATCCACAGCAGTCACATCCTTAAGTCGCGCACCTTTCAGGAGCGTTTCGCTATCGCTCTTGCACCCTTCAATATTTATCCGATCTGAGTCTTCGAGTTCAAACATTGCCATAAATTGCCCTCTGTACAGCTACTGAAATGTGAGTTCTGCTTGGACGATACGTATGCTCAATTCCCGAAAAAAGCAGCCCGCGAGAATGCTTACCTCTCACAACCGCCCTACCGGTAACAGTTGTATTTCTTATTTGCACATCAGTTGAGTTGATCAACTCAACTGCCACGTCGACATCATCGAACACGCAATCAATAAATTTTACATGACTTCCATTTTCTAGCACTAACGCCATAGCGGTCACCCCAAAGAACACACTAATGGGATTCTAGCACCCATACATTGCGTCGAAGGGGTAAGTGCAATTTTTGCGAACCATTTGGCCGCCACCGGCGGCGTGGAGACCATAATGAAGAAAGAACTGATCAAAATTAGCGAGTCTCAGCGGCGAAAATGGGGCGAGAACGGCACTCCGCTGTGCTCCCAGGCAATTCGCAACTACCTCCGCAACCGCAAGATTCCGGGCGAACGGATAGGCAACATTTGGTACGTCGACTGGGCTGCCTACCAGCGGACCACCGGCAACAGCTTGGTTGATATGGTGTTGAAAGGAGTCGCGTGATGGTTCCTCGACCCAGGAACAAGACCAATAAAGGCCTACCCATGAACCTCTACTTCGACGCTCGGCGGGGCACGTATCGGTATCGGCGCCCCACCGACGGGAAGTGGTTTCAGTTCGGCTCAGACCGGGGCCGCGCCATCGATGCGGCCGCCCAGCTCAACACCGCATTCCTGCGTGGTGGTGACTTGGTAGCCGAGGTTCTCGGCGAAAGCTCGGTGACATTGGGCGAGTTCCTGGTCACCTATGAGCGAGACGTACTCCCGCCTCGCGAGCTAGCAAAAGCAACGCTTGATTTATACGCCGTCAGGTTCAAGCAAATCCGGGCAGAGTTCGCCGAGCGACCAATAGACCAGATCACCATCAGGATGATTGCAGAATTCCTTGAGCCGCTAACCCCACGGGCAAGCAACCAAGCGCGAGCAATTCTGATCGATCTATTCAACCATGCCGCTGCCAAAGGTCTGTGCCCGGACAACCCTGCAGCCAACACGATTCCAAAGATCGAGAAGAAGCAACGCAAGCGGCACACGCTAGAAGGTCTGAAAGCAATTCGCGATAAGTCCCCGCGCTGGCTGAAAAATGCCATCGATCTTGCGCTCATTACTGCGCAACGACGTGGCGACATCCTCGATATGAAGTTCGAAGACGTGCGTGATGGTTATCTGTATGTGGTGCAGAGCAAAACGGAGAAGGCTTCGGACGCTGGCTGGCTGAAGATCAAAGTCACCGACCAATTGGGCGAAGTGCTGAGCCGTTGCCGGGACGACATTCTGTCTCCGTACTTGGTGCACCGACGCCCTGAGCGGAAGAAGAAACGTGAAGGGAAGGATCACTGGACGAAGGTCGATGAGAGATTTCTCACCCGTGCCTTCAAGGATGCAAGGGATGCCGCCGGCTGTTATCAAGACCTCAAAGAGGAGGAGATGCCAGGGTTTCATGAAGTGCGCGCCCTCTCCCTTCACCTATACAAACGGGCTGGGAAAGATGGTCAGAAAATCGCCGGACATACAACTGAAGGCATGACCAGGAATTACCAGAAAGGACACGAAGATGTGGTGTGGTCCGAAGTCGAAGCCGACCTGGATATTGGTAAAATCGCCGGATAGTTTTGCGCCCATTTTGCGCAAGTTTTGCGCAGAGCCGCGCATAAAAAAATCCAGTCACCGTTAAGTGACTGGATTTTTTAGGGATTTTTGGTCGGGACGGAGTGATTCGAACACTCGACCCCTTGCACCCCATGCATGCCGAGCCTGCGTAACGGCATGAAAACACAGGATTTCCGGCCCTGCTTTCGCTGCAACGAGGCTTCACGGGTACGGACGCATCCCAACGATGTCACTTCAAAAGTCACTGGCCCTGGCCAGCCCGCCCGCGGTGTTCTGCCGACCATTTCCCTTCCTTTATATAACTCCTCACAGATCGGAGCCATCCAGAGCCCACAGCCTGGCCGACTCAACGATCTCCAGCATGTCGACCAGGTCGCAGTCATCGACCTCTCGCCGCCGGCGTGCGGCATAGGCCATCTCATTAAGTACTGCTGCGCGCCAATCAGGATCAGCCACAAGGGCGGCCTGGTCGTTCAGCTCGGTCAGCCAGGCCGGAGGGAGGCTAGTTGCCATACGCCCCCTCCGCCCGGCACCACCAAGACTGCGCGTAGACCACACCGTCGAGTTCCTCGACGCCATTGATGTTCATTCCGAGCTGGGCCATGCCGTTGACCTTGGCATCGAGCAGGCGCGGGATGATGTCGCCGCTCGGCGTCGGGTTGAAAACCCATGCCTGGGTAGCCACCCGGCCAAGCACCTCGGAATGATGCTCACCGATGTGGATGTCAGCTTTCAGGGGTTTGACCTTGCGAAGCTGGTCCGCAGGGATTGCCACGCCGCGTACTCGGCGACGAACAACGAGGAAGTACATAGCTCACCGACACCAATACTGTATATAGATACAGCATCGTATACATCGGTGCGTTTTCGGGCAAATGTCGATCAGCGGCTTAATGCAAAGGCGGTAGATCCTTGCCGCGAGCTTTCGCAATCACTCGCGATTGGTAGTCGGAAACAGCCTCAAACAGGGACTCCGCCAGCAGGCGAAGGCGCTCCACCTCTTCGCGTGGCGCCCCGTAATCCTGAGCCTTGTGGTACTTCCGCATGGCATCAATGGCCTGCTGAATCAGCGGCTCGCCGGCCTCAACCATCCCAATGAAGCTGCGCTTGTCCATGCTACCGCTCCGCTCAGACGTTAATCACCGAGCTTCAGAGCTTAGCAGAATGGGCAATCGGTCAGTCACGCTGCGCGGACTTATCAGAATCGTCTGATCTCATAATTGGCGCTCGCCCTCATAGCATGTAGCGCCGATTAACTTTACCTACCAACCATCATGCATAATTTGAAGCCGACCAGAAAGCACGCACGCGCGCAACATAAATCACTCGCTGCTTTATTCATAGGAGCTTTGATGTCAGTTACGGCGTGTACTCCCATTCATTGCGAGAAAAGCGCAACACCCAAAGAATATTTTACAAGCAGTTACTTCAACAAAATTCACAATCAACTTAGGCACGAGCACCCCGAGTTCAATTGGAACTTCGTAAAGAGCCCCAACTAACCATGCCCTCGTATGAATCGCGCCATATCATCCTAGCTGCCGCATTTATTGCCAGCGCACCTTCAGAAGCTGCGATATGCACAGCCAATCCCGGTTTTAAGCCGTTAATCATGAATTTTTCGACCAGCAAAATAAACCTCAATATACCTAGAGACACACCCAACGGAACAATGGTATATGAGAGTTTTTTGGGCTCCGGAAAAAACGAGGGAAGCTATCATTGTACAGGACCAAGTAACGTTGGAATCATCGCAAACCCACCCCTTAGTAATCACGCCACAAAAGGGGTTTTATTTGAAATACCCGGCACAGGCCTTTCTTGGTCAGTTGGTGAAAAAAGCTACAATGAGAGAATTACCACAACGACCGGAGACCTAATAACTGGTGGATCCTGGAACATCTCTTTAACAAAAACAGGAGAGATAACCGACACCACCAAAGTTCTAAATGGAACCTTGGGCACATACAGAAGAGATCAATTAGACATAATAAAAATCAATGTAAATCTAACACTTACACAGCAAGCAGCCTCTTGTTCTAGCCCAGACGTGCAAGTAAATATGGGGACAACAAACACCGTGAGCAGCGTAGATTCAACCACACCAAACCTTGTCTCATACAATATCAATCTATTCAACTGCCCAAAAGAAATCAACACAATAAAATATACACTAAAAGCCAACACCCCTATAATTGACGCCGACGCAGGAATTGTCGAATTAACCCCCGACTCGACTGCTCGCGGCATCGGCATTCAGTTATTTGATGGAAATGACCAACCTATCAAGCTTGACCAAGTCATGACATTTACAGACTATACCAGTAACTCTGGAGGCAGCGTTCAAATCCCATTGAAAGCGGCGTATTACCGACGCCCCATACAACTCTAACACCCGGCACAGCAAACTCAAGTGCCACTTTCATAATGAGTTATTTATGAGCTCCGAGCAAAACTACTTATTATGGTAAAGCGTCAACGCATTATAGGACGCCTCGCAGAGCTGCCCTGCTATTAGGGCTCGGTCATACGCTTTCGCCAGCTCTCCCGCTCGTTCATCAGCCCGTGCGAGCAGGTCGGAGAGCACAATGGTGGCGCGGGCGGCGGCTGAATCCGGTAAATCTCCGATGCACCGCAGACAGCGCCTAATGCAAAGGGGGGCAGATTCTTACCACGCGCCCTGGCAATCACTCGCGATTGGTAGTCGGAAACAGCCTCAAGCAGGGACTCCGCCCGCAGGCGAAGGCGCTCCACCTCTACGGGTGGTGCCCCGTAATCCTGAGCCTCGCGGTACTTCCGCATGGCATCAATGGCCTGCTGAATCAGCTGCTCACCAGCTTTTGAAATTCCGGCAATCGTGCGCTTCATCGTCATCTCCCTTGATCATAGCCATACATACCCATTAACCCTACCCGTACGCCTCCTACTCCCAAAATTGAGTCAACCCTAAAAACACTCAATGCGAGCACGGCAATGCATGAACTGCACCATGCTGTATACAAAAGCTCAAAGCGCAGACGTATCAGAATTGTCTGATTCCACTAGCCCAGGTTTGCGGTGTAATTTTACCAGCCATGCACTTAGCATATAACCAACAAAATCTAGAAATAATAGATTGGCCATCCACCGCCCCTCCAGAATTTAGCTGACAAACCTTAATAAATAGTATGTATACGAAAATAGAACCAGAGCGCCCAGGTTTTTTTGACATTTACCACCAAGCCATCTTGCCGACGAAATTAAAAGCCCTGCTATCCCGAGCACTACTCGCACTTCTGTTCATCGCCAATTCGGCGTGGTCATCTTGCACCCTCCTCAGCGGATCAAACCAAACCATCACTTTCCGAACAAAAGATCCAATATCGGTGCCTGAAAATGCTGCTATAGGAACAGAGGTAGCAAGCATTTCTGCGCCCGCGCCAACTGCAATATTTACATGCAACTCCAGCCTGGATAGTATAGGGTTGAAAAGTGCCAATGGCGACCTACCAGCCAATGGCATAATCCCCTTCGGCAATACTGGCTTTGGCTATAAATTAAATAAGGTGCTGACTTATCCGTATGAGCCTAGCACTACCGTTGATTACTTCTTTCCGCCTCCATTCACTCTTAAAATATACAAAACTGGTCCCATTAAGAAATCCACATCCATTCCTGCCGGACAATTTGCCACTTATATAGCTGGCCAACTTACAATTTTTACAGCATCCCTAGACTCGGAATTGGTAGTTGAAGCTGGAAGTTGCGAACTATCCACTACAGATGTGAACATGGGGGAGTACATTTTATCCGATTTCGCTGGGGTCAGCTCCACCAGCAGACCCGTAGAGTTCACCGTAGAACTGAGAAACTGCTCTGGAAGAATCGATAAAGTTAAATATGATATGATCCCAGGTCCCGGCTGGCTGGATCAGAAAAATGGCATCATGATGCTGGACCCTGGCAGCGTCACAGGTCTTGGTATTCAAATTCGCAAGGACGGACAGCCGGTAAACTTCGCCACTGACAATGAATTATTACCACCGATAGGTGCCAGTGCTTCCTACAGTTTCACCGCTTCATACTACCAGACTGAAAGAGAGGTTGGGATTGGAAAAGCCAATTCATCTCTAACGATACAGGTTTCTTATTTATAATATCTTCAAGGCAAACGACAAATAGCCCATAGCATCCATCACGTCTCCATGCCGCGAGGGTTACTCATCATGCATGGGTTATTGGACAACATCTCAGTGGAGATGCTTCTCAACGGTGCTTTTCACCGCCCTGCTCGGTTTCTTGATCAGGGCATCATACTCCGCCTCACATTGCTGGCCAGCTACTCGGGCACGGTCATAAGCTTTCGCCAGCTCTCCCGCTCGAGCATCAGCCCGTGCGAGCAGGTCGGAGAGCACCATGGCGGCGCGGGTGGCTGCCTGGCCTCGGGCGACAGCGACGGTATCCGTGCCGAGGCAACTGACGGTGGCAGCGAGATTGGCTGCTTCGCCGCGCATCCGCTGGCCAGCAGCATCGGCGCTAACAGCACCAGCATCAGCAGTTGTTCGTTCTTTCTGAGCATGGGCTTTCGCCTCCTCTTGCGCCGTGGCGCGTCGCTGTTCTTCCGCGCGGGCGCCGCGTTCGCCTAGCACCTCGGCCAGCCGGTCGCCGCTATCTCGTTGTGCTGATACCAAGCCGGATTCGGCCCGCTCTACCGATCGCCCGTGCTGATAGGCACCCCAGTAGGACGCCAGCACCAGCGCAAGCAGTCCCAGTCTGATCACAAGGGTCTTCACACCAGCGCCCTCAGCACGCCTTCATCAATCACCGCAGCGTCGTATGGGTTGGCGCCGTTCTCGTGAATGATGATGCTGACGACCATCCCGCGCAGCGTGGCCAGGTTCTTGATGTTGATCGGGTCGACGATGCCTACACCAAGACGTTTGGCCACAGCCGCGGCATAGGCCTTGGTGTCGTTTTCGTTGGCAGGCGCCCAGCGGTTGATGGTTTCCAGTACGGTATCGATGCCCTTCCCGCCCACACCAGGCATGCCGTCCTTGCCCCGGTAGTTGATGAGCAGCTTGCCCAAGGCTCGGATGCCGTTCTCTGGCGTGTCGAAGCAAGCAAAGCGAGGCTTGGGCACGCCGACCTCTAAGCCCAGCTGGCCCTGCCAGGCGTTACGCGGGTTGAAGTCGATATTGCCGGGGTTGTTGTTCCGGACGCCGCGGGGAATGATCATGGGTTTTCTCCAGGCAAAAAAATACCGCCAGATGGCGGGCGGTGGGGTCTAGGTGAATCAGGCCGGCGGAGCGGGCCAGTCGATGCTGGTGGGGTAGCCTTCCTGCTCGGGCAGCCTAATCAAGGTCAGGCGGTACCGCTTCCACTCCCTCAGTAACGCGACCTCCGCCTCAGTTGCCTCCTCGAGCTCGACAGCGTCTTGCAGAGGAGCGATGACGGCGTCAGCGACGGCGCGGCGCTGGGCGAGATCGGCAGTTACCGTGGCGAGCAGTTGATCGGCGGCAGCCTGGGCCTTGGCCTCGGCTGTGATCGCTTGCGACCAATCGATTACGCCATCAGTCGAAGCGAGACGCTCGCCCAGCTCCAGGCCCGGAAGCTGCACTTGGCCGTCGGCTGGGTAGAGGTCAACCGGAAAGCGCGCGGCCTGGGGCGCATCGGCGGAGTGCGGCAACATGAGTGTCAGCACCAAATCGCCATTTATGCGCTCGACCGGGCCGGCCACAAATTCACACCCCACGGCTTCGGCAGGCAGGGTTGCCCCATCACTCAGTCGCGAGAAATCCAGCGCTACGCCGTTCACTTCCAGAGTATCGCCGGCCTTAAAAACCGAGAGCTGGGCGTCAGAGCGAACCGGGGAAAGCTTGATAATCATCAGAACCACCTCCCGATGGCATGAGCGGAAATTTGAACTGCAGTACCGGCGGCCCTTGCCACCATGTCGAAACCCCGCAAGGTAGCCGTGGACCCGCTTGGCGTTCCTGCAAGAGAGGACCAGTTTGCGGCAGAACCCCAGCGGAATGCCCCCGGCGTCACAACCGGTACGCCTGAGAAGGATGCTGGGAACGACCATGTGCGGGTACCTTGGTACACACCACCCGCGTACACAGTGTCGATCGCTTGGTCGGTGACACTGATGCTCATCCAGCACTCCATTGTGCCGTCAGCGAACTTCACGTACTCACCGTTCGCATTGCTGCCACGTTCGATGATCGAGCCAGTAGGCGCGCCGCCGCTCTGACTGACAGTTCCTACAATGTCAGCCACAGCAGCCTTTTTCAGACCCAGACCTGTGCGGGCATCTGCCTGGGTCGTTCCGCCTGTACCACCCTTGGATACCGGCAACACGTTCTCGGTCGAGACGGCACCCAGGCCCGCCAACGTTGCCCCCCATTGCTGGACAATCGCGTTAATGGCGTCCCGGAGACTTTTGTCGTACCCCTGCACCGGTACCACAGCGTACGCACCACCACTGACCGTCGAGCCTTTATAGGCTGGCAGAATGCTCAGCACCGTGGCGCTGGCAATGTTCGTAACTTCGTACCAATTCCCATCAGGGCCTAAGAAAGCATCACCCACACGGGCGTTTGCAGAAAAGCTGGTGCCGGTACCGGTCACCGTGTTTTGGCCAGCCGCGATCACCACGGTGCCAGTTCTGTACCAGGGCATGGATTGCTCCAACAATTAATTGAAAGGGAACGGTAAGTTGTCCGTTTTAATAACCAGGGCTTCTGGATACCTATCCGTCGGAATGCCGTAGTAGCTGTTGTAAGTGACTGGCGCGCCCCAATACATCGTGGTCCTGGCGGCATCGCACGACATGAAGTAGATGCCGCCAGAAGCCCCATATGCCCCGTCCATATGGGCTTGCTGGTAGCTGTGTGCGGGAAACGGGCTGCCGGGCGCCGACATTCCATCCATGCGCCCCTGGCCGAACGATCTGGAGAATGTCGTAGCTGCTGCGAACTCCCCCGAGCCAACCGAGATGAACACGCGAGCCACGCAGTAATAAGGACCGGAGTTGATGAAGCGCGTTGCGAGCTTCGTCGCGCCAGCAAAAGGTACGCCGTAATTGGCCGTCCCATTGACGACCGTTGGCGTGGGTGGGGCTGGAGCCGAGACCGTGGCCACGATATTGAGCGGGTACTGCAACGAGTTGAAGGTCAGCGTGCCCGCTTCGTCGTAGCACTTCAGGCCAGCTCCACTCAGCGTGTCCCGCATCGTGTCGAAGTAGTAATACTTCGTCGAAGGACTCGCGCCGATGTAGTAGAAGGTCGTGGTGTCGCCCGAGCGAGAAGACCCGCAGGAGATACCCGAGCCGACGATAAAGACAATCGGCGCCACTGCGCCTGTAACGCTGAACCCATGGATGGCGTCGGTGATGGACGACTCGGCATAGCTGCTGCTTTCATTGGGCGGCAGGTTTGCCGACCTGTAGTCCAGACGTGGCCAATTGACCAGCAGCGTCATGTACCCGCTTTTCAGCAGGCCATACGTGATTTTCTCCGTGTCGAACAGAAGGCTGCCGTCCTCCTTGAAGACCTTCAAACCTGCTGACATTTAGTGATATCCGTAATGAATGCGGCAGTTCAGCGAATAGAACCCCCAGCCGCCGGCGTAGGAGTACTGCCAGGCTAAGGTCGCGCTGGAGGCTCCAACGGTCAGGGTCACCCCTGGGCGCTTTCCCAGATACTTGTTCTGCGCCGACAGCTCGGTGATGGCGTAGAACAGCTCCTTGCCGGCTGGAGGCAATGGGATCGAGAGCGACCCATTGGCCGCTCCCGTGTCGACATACCCCATCATCTGGCTGATCGAGCTCGTCATGTCGAGAAGCACCAAGCCGCTAGGGTCATAGACCTTCAGGCCAGTGCTCATACGTTCACTCCGAGGTCAATCGCCAGGTTGCCGTTGGCATGGAATATCCGCAGGCGCTGGTTATTCAGGAGCAAGCGCCCCTGCCCTGCGACTGTCCCGTTGATTTCAAAGGTGCCGGACTTGTTAAGGATCCAGCCCTGCTGGCCCGCCACATAGTTGGTTGAGCTGATGTAGCTGCCGATCTTGGCGTTGGTGATCGTGCCGTCGGCGATGAATGCCTCGTTCATGAACACCTGTCCACCCTGCACGGCGAACGGCGACGAGAGCGTGCCGTTGATACCGTTGACTACAGCGAAACGGTCAGCCGACACCAGGAACTGACTCTGCAACCCGGCCGGCCCGTTCTCGATGCCAAGACCAATGCCTGCCGCCACATACTGGCCCTGAGCGTTGAGCTGCATCTTGACCGCCCACATCGTGCTGGCCTTGCCATCCGCCGTGGCTTGGGCCTGGCTGACGGTCTGCACAGCAGCATTCGTCTGGCCGATCGACGCTTCGAGTGTCTCGGTCTTCCGGACAATCGCCTCTTCCCGCGTAGCCGTTGCTTTCACCTCAGCAGCAAAGGCAGCGGTCGAGTTCCACTGGTTGATCGCCGCGGCAAGGTCGCCTTCGACACTGTCGTCGCGATAAGACGCCCTGAGCACTTGCTGGCTTTCGGCAGCCACAGTGACTTTGCCATCGACCTCGGCGATTTTGGTCGTGTTGGTGCTGACCTGCTGAGCGAGGCCATTGGCCGTGGTAACCGACTGACCGACGTCTATCCAATAGGTCACGTTTGGCGGTGCGTTTGCTCCCGAAGCGTTGGCAGGGACAGCAATCTTAGCCTGATAGATGTGGCCATCCTCGACCACCATCTGGTCCTTCGTATAGGCCAAGCCCTTGTCGTAAGCCTTCAACCCGTCAAGGGCATCAATCTGATCTTGAAGACCTTCGATCTTGTCCTTGAGCTCTTGGCCAAGCATGGACTCGTCAATTTCGCCGCTGATCAGGTCGAGGATGGGGCCTGCATCCGACCCAGACTGACCAAGCACGCCACTACCCAACGGGTACCACGGGCCAATATTTCCGGTTCTATCCACCAGGCGCGCCCAGAAGAAGAACGATACACCAGCAGCCAAGCCCTGCATGACGTACTCAGTTTGCGGGTAAGCCAGGTCCGCCAGCTTGGTCGCTGCCCCCAGGTCGTTCGTCTGGCTGTACCAGAGTTCCGTGCGCTGGGTGTCCTCGGCACCTGGTGGAATGCCCCATTTGAGCGAGATGCTGAAAAGCAGAGAGGTGGCTGTGAGGAATGTTACCGAGGGCGGTAGGCCTTCCTTGCCCTTCAGTTCGGTCAAGCTGGAGTCTCGCCAAATCGACGTGATGTCGAACGAGCTGACGGCTCGAACCCTGGCCAAGTAGGCGCCAGCGTAAATGCCAACCACATCAACCGAGGTGGTGCCGGTGCGCTGCAGGCGGACCCAGTTGCCGTCATCCTTGCGCCATTCGACGTCATAGGCCACCGCACCCTGCACTGCGGGCCAGCTGATGGTCATGGTGCTGACGGCAATGCCCTGATCCACTGCGTAAGCCGAGGTCAGCGTGACGCTGGCCGGCGGTTGCACAGTGGTCACCGGAATGACGCTGATCGGTCGCTCTTCCAGCTTGGCACCGGTATCGATCGCAGCAAACTTGCTGGGGTTGAACTCCAACGCCGTGATTTCGTACTCCCCTTCCTGGGTGCGCACTGTCTTCAGCACGCGGAAGAGTTGCACCGCCAGGTCGTCGTAATCGATGGCCCATTGCAGCTCCGGCTCAGGCTGAACGCTGTAGGCCACGGTCACCGTGACGGCACGGCCACTGACCGACTGGACCGTCCGGGCCTGGGCGGTCCCGTTCGGCAGGTTCAGGATCAACCGGTCGCCAGCCTTGATCGGCGTGTCACGGTCCAGAGTCACGACCCGTCCCGCTGCTGCCGAGATCCGGCCGCCATTCGGCCGCCCCGCTACCAGCTCATCTGCCACCGGGATGACGTAGCCAGGAAGCGGGATACGACCCTCCATGCCCGTCTTGAAGGTGACGGTGCGGTCCTGGCTGTTGCTCAGCAGTGCCCACTTGCCGCGACGCTGGGCTTCGGATGCACGGGTGCAACCGATGGCCGAGATCTCGATGGGTCGGTCGCGGTACCGGCGCTGCAGCGCCAAGTCGGTGACAGGGATAACGTCGGTGTCGTAGTTGTTGGCCGGGTTGTCGTAGCTGACCAGGGCGCGGCTGTAGTGGGTGTTGCGCTCGGCGCCACCATAGTCAAAATTACCGTCGATGACATTCGAGCGAGTGAAGACATAGTCGATGTCCTGCGCACGCGGCATGTCCGCCTGCATGAACAGCGAGCCGTGGGCCCAATACACCATGCCGCGATAGATCGCCGACAGGTCGCGCAGCAGTGTCCAAGCCTCTGCACGGCCCTGCAGGTTCATGTCACACAGGAATCGCGGCTCCAGGCCGCCGCGCCCATCCGACACTAACTGGTCGCAGTATTGGGCGATCCTGTACATCTCCCACTTGTCGACCATCCACGACTTGATGCGCTTACCCAGGCCGAAACGGTCTTCAACGCACAGGCCATAGGTCACGAATGCCGGGTTGTTGGTCCAGGCCTGCTTGAAAGTGCCGTCCCACACACCGGTATAGGTGCGGGTATCTGGATCGTAGTTCGAAGGCACTGGCCAGCGCTTAGCCCGGCAGTCGACGGTCACCGTCGGGATGTTCTGGAACTGCTGAGCATCAAACTCGATGTAGAGCAGAGCAGTATTCGGATAGCGCAGCTTCTCGTCGATGATCTCCGTGTAGCCAGCGATGTTCATCGTGTCGGCGATGGTTCCGCTGTTCGCGTTCGGAGTGATGCGACGGACGCGCATCATCCAGCCGGTGGTTGCCTCAGGCAGGTCCACTCGCACGGAACGCTGGTAGCCACTGGTGGTTTTCCCACTCACCGCGCCTCGATGCGACTCAACGTAAGCGCCGCCATCGGTGGCGATGTCGATCGCATATTCGATCCGGTAGCCGTTCGTGTTGCCCTCGCTATCCTGTTTGGCCAGGCGCGGCCAACTGAAGCGCAGGCGCACGGCGGACAGTTGAATATTGCTCAAGGCTCGCGCCCATGGGCTGTCGCTGCGCAGCTCAACGCCAACCGTGGTTTCGTTCTCTACGGCTGGGATGCCCTGGATGTAGCTCTGATCAATGCTTCCGGGGCGCCACTCCCACTTCACGCCCGGAAAGTTGACGGTGCCGCTGGCGTCCACAATCGGGGTGTTATCGAGGTAAATATCACGGGCTGTCGGGGTGCCATCGAATTCACCTTCGCCTACGG
Organism: Pseudomonas taiwanensis DSM 21245; assembly: GCF_000425785.1. Lineage (GTDB taxonomy): Bacteria > Pseudomonadota > Gammaproteobacteria > Pseudomonadales > Pseudomonadaceae > Aquipseudomonas > Aquipseudomonas taiwanensis. Next base: position 37,511 of record NZ_AUEC01000037.1, on the reverse strand, counting down.
CGAGCAGGATCTTCGCGATGTTCGTCGACTGAAGGCTGTCCGGCGCCTCGACAGGGGTCTTCGGCTTGCTTTCTCCGCCCTTGGCGCCGGCAATATCCAGGTGAGCTGCTGCGCCCATGCTTTCCTCCAGGCAATAAAAAACCCGCCGAAGCGGGTGGTTCAGGGAAAGTCTCTTCCCCCGTAGGGTGGTTTACATCGGTAAATTCGCCGAATCGCTAACTTCCAACCCTGCCAGGCACCATATTTTCTAATGGCCGTTAGCGCGTAGTTGGAGCATGACGGCTCGTAGCGACATGCCGACCTTAAGCGTTGGGGAGCAACACGCTGATAGAGCCGTATCAGCAATATGGAGGCGGTGGTGATCATGCAGGGCGGCGGAAAGAGATCACATAGTAATTTGAAACCTCAGTTTTTTTCCCGAAGAGAGCATCAAAGCAACCGGGCTTCACCGCCACCCCAATGGTATCGACCCTGTAAAATTCCCAACCCTCTTCAGCATGCTTGTTAACAACAGACTGCAGATAAGAGGCGGCCTCGTTGCCTTTATGCTGTTTAGCTTGGACTTCAACGTTCGGGGGTACCTGGACCATTTTGTATACGTACACTGGGGCTGCCTTAGTGATTGCTGATGGATGAAGTCAAAATGCTATCAGCCTCTTCCCCAGTGGCGCTACCTACGATTTATCCTCTGCATAGATCGACGCTGAGATGATCGCACCACCCCACCTCCTTTTGCCGATGCATATCGGGACAGGGTTGCCGCTGGCAGTGGTGTTCTTGGCACTGCCGAAGGCATATGACGGCAGGTTCTCGGGGGCGGCACTCTGCGATAAGCCCTTGGCCTGTGGGCTGAGCATCTGGATGACGCCACCGGCTACCATTGCCACCCCCACGGGCAGAAGGGCTTGGAATCCAGGGACTGGAATGAACGAGGCAGCTATCAATATCGCACCGATTACTGTCTGCAACACCCCGCCACGCTTACTCCCAGCAACGACAGGAACAATCTTGACCACCTTGGCTCCGCCACGACCGAACTCGGCTTCACCAACATTCTTACCATTTCGGTAAATTGCAAAGTTCATTCCCAGACGAGCTAGGCGATCAACCTCCTCTTTGAAGCCTGGTAGCGTGATCGTTAGCGCCTTCAGCAACTCTCGGACGCTGCTAGTCTCCAGAAGCCGTCGATGCTGACGCCCTAGGGCTTTACGCATGGCGCCTGAAAACTCGATAACGGTCATCTCCTGAGTCATACATTTCTCCAGACGAAAAAAAGCCGCCAGGTGGCGGCTCTTTGCTTGAAATCAGATTCAGAGGCAGTTTTTCACGGACGAAGTGATTTTTGATCTGCCTATGCTCATACCAGGCATCCGCTGATAAAGCCTTACCTCGCTACCGCGCGGGCTTTGAGTAATCTCCAGCAACTCGTTGGTCTGTCCGATCGACTCTGCTGAAGAAATCAATCGGTAGCCCGTCAGCGTTTCATTCATTGTTGCGCCAGCTTGTTGCTCTTGCCAACCAGGCAAGACGCACAACGCATATGCCTTGGGCGTTTTTGACGTTTCCGCCTGGATCGTAGGACTGTTCTTGAGCAAATCCTCAGGTGTTGTGCACCCCACCAGCAACACCAGCCCCACCGCGCCGATCAAAAATCGCATGTGATCCCTCCTTGTTAATGTCGGGAATCTATCACAGCCAGGCAGTGTTCATCGCTAGACGAGGCCGACTGAGTTAGTCATCTGGACTATCCTTTCTCACTTCTCTCAGGCTTCCGTACGAGGGACGCAGAGATGAGCGAGGACGATCACCAGGTTTCGCGAGACGTAGCTAAGCACTGGGCAGAGGCCGTTCAGCAGATGCATGCGCACGAGCGGGAAAAAGCTATCCAGCGCGTCGAGGAAAACGAAAAGAAGCGAGCTTGGCATCTACTCCTTTGCAGCACGTTGGGTGCATTCCTCGCTAGTGACCTTGCCGTTGCGACGGACGATGGAAAATGAATCCGTTGATAATGCAAAAACCCAGCGCGGGGGCTGGGCCTCTGTTCGCTGCTTCGACATCAGAGAGATCGCAGCTCAGTGAACGCCTTGGCGATGCAATATGGGATTACGGCCCATGCTAGGCCCATTGCCGCAGCGGCAGCTTCCTGCGGAGCACTGGTTGCAGTATGCATCCCTGTAAAGCCTATGATCGCGCCGATCACAGACATGATGATGGTCACGACCCACATGAATTTGGCCACTTACGCTTTTCCTTTGCTGGTTTGGCCAAGGCAGAAAACCTTTGACCCTGATTGGGCGTTGAATGTAATGCTCACCTGCAAGTGCGTCAATTTGCCATCATCACTTCTGTCTACCCATCCACCCTGGACGGAAAGCCAGTACGCGGCTTGGAGCGGGGCGTAGTAGCGTTGTGCCTTCCACCAAGCGAGCAAGGAGGCCTTTTTGATGACAGATCTTCATAACGAGTTCACAGCAAGTCGCTACTTCAACGCCGAAAGAATCGACAGACGCAGTGCAGACGCCCTGGCAGGCTTGGCTGCCGGGCTCGTTGCTGACAATGTGGTGACCCAGGAAGAGGCCTTTTTTCTTAAGGATTGGATAGAGCATAACCTTGCTCATTTGGATGACCCGGTGATCAACCTACTCTACCGTCGACTGAGCTACATGCTGGCTGACGGTAAGTTGGATGCAGACGAGTCCGCCGACCTGCTGGATATTCTGAGAGGGCTCGGAGGGGTTTCCTCCCAACTGGCCTCGTCCGCGACTTCCGCCTCAGTTGTTGTTTCGCGCCCCACCGATTTACCCTTCTGCGCTCCTCCGCCCTCGCTCTGCTTTGAAGGCAAAAACTTCGTTTTTACTGGGATCATGGCCTTCGGCCCGCGAAAGGATTGCCAGCAGCTAGTTGCTGATCGGGGTGGCATTCTGGGCGGAGCTATCAGCAAGAAGGTGGATTACCTGATCGTTGGCAGCATAGGTAACGAACAGTGGCGCCATGCATCGTATGGAACAAAGATCCTCAAGGCTGTAGAGCTTCGTGAAGCCGGGGCACCAATAGCTATTGTTTCAGAGGACCACTGGCAAAACGCCGTCTTTGGCTAAACCGCTAGGCAAGCCTGACCGACCATCCAGCGTGGATGGAAAACCAGTAACGCGCCATCACTGCGCCATAGTAGTGTCGCACCTCCAATGAACCGCCCCGGTCCATTGCCGGAAAGCCCATGGACTGGGGCATGACGACCTAGGAGGTCAAATTGTCTGCACAAGAAGTATCCGTCGAAGACGTCATCAACCAACTCACCACCGTAGTCTTGGCCCTGGCTCACTCACAGGCCGCCATCGCTCCGGAACATACGCTTGCTCGGCTCGGCGCTGCAGTACTTGCCTGCCAGCAGCAGGGTTATGGCGATCAATATGCGCTGCAGATCTTTGAGAAGGCATTCCCAGGCCAGTCACTGCCGATTGTCGTTTCTTCGGAAGAGCTGGCTAAGATGCAGAAGTAATCAAGTCTTGATTTGAGCTTTGGTGATGGCCGATTGGTAAATCAGTGCGCCACTGATGTAGAGCCGGCCATCATCACCAAGAATAAACAGGGTTTCGGTAGCCTTTGGATCTTTGTTCTTTTGCATTTTCTGCTCCTGCGGCCTTGCCGCTTCACTTCGCGTCCCGGTGACGCAACACAAGGCGCATCCGGTCGAGCCATGGCCCGCCGAATACGATGATTTCCGATGGCCTGCCAAGCAGGTGATGCAGCATGAATGGGCCTGGTCCGAAGATTTCCGCCGCTTCCCCCGGCAGCTGAGCGACGGCGCCCAGGTAAATGCCAGCGTGGTTCGGGTGAGCTGTGCGGCCCACGGCCATGACGATCATGTCGCCGCGTTGCGGCTGGCTGACCTGGTAGAAGCCCGCCGCCTCATAGGCCTGCTCGTAGAGACTGGGGCCGTCCGCCTGCTCCCACCAGCCCTCTTCTCGGGTGTAGGACGGGAAAGCCAGGCCCCACTCACGCTGGTACCAGTCCGCGCAGACCTGCCAGCAGTCCCAAGCGCCGTGCACGAACGGCCGCCCGAGCAGCGGTGCGTGACCGGTGGGCGTAACGGTGCGCAGGTCACCCTCCGGCCACGACAGGATGTACCAGGGCAGCGCCGTGGCCTCGCACATCGCCAGATCGCGGGACGAAGGCCTGCTGGTGGCATCTGGATGCGAGTGCACGATGCCGATCACCTCACCCTGGTCTTCTGCAGCCGCGTACTGCTCCGGTGAGATCCGGAACTCCTCTGTAGGATCGGTAGCGGTGTTGTCGCACGGGATGTACCGCTGGGCGCGTCCCACGGCGATGAGCAGACCGCAGCACTCGCGCGGATACTCAGCCGCTGCGTGCGCTTGCACGGCGGCGAGGATGTGTTTGCGCATGGTCAACTCCGAGCAATCAGTGAAACAGCCGGGAAGCCTCCGAAAGGCAATTGGTTGCCCTGGCCGTGGCGGACAGTGCAGCCAGAGTCCAAACAGCCATTGCACTGGTCCTTGGCCGGGTCATCCGTCGGGTTGCCGTCGAGGTCGTAGTAGGGGCCGGTGTAACCACAGTTCGGACCTCGGTAGCCGGCTGTCATTGCCCAGTGACAAAGCTGGGTCATCTGCCGCCCAATGGACTCGCCGCCAACATCCCCAGGACTAGCCAGCTCCCAAGCGACCGTGGTGCCGTTCTCCGACACCTTCTGGTCGATGTACCAGACCTCGATGGCTTCCTCGGTTGGGTCGGCATCCGGGTTGCCTGCCGGAAAGTTCACCGCATCGAGGTACTGCGCCATGGTATGACGCATTGTCAGCTTGAACTCGAGCAGATCGTCGAAGGCCAGGCACAGGGCTGTGATCCGGCCGTTGACGTTGCCCACGGTCAGCGTGGGGCGCACGGCGGTACCGTCCGAGTTCGCTTCGATGCCCTCGATCTGCATGGGCCAGGCGCCATACTCGTTGCCCTGCCACCAGATAGACTTGGCCGGCAGTTGATCGGCATTTGCGCCGGCAACTGCCAGTTCCTCGGAGATGTGCGGTATTGCATGCCCGTGGAACCGCAGAATATCGGCACCGAAGTCCGAGCCATCCAGCTCAAACAGCAGTACCTCGCTGCCAGGCTCCAGGGTCTGGATGTCCTTGATCAGTGACATGCGACGTCCTTATGGGTGGAATGCCCGCTCAAAGGTTGCGGAGACCTTGAACCGACCGCCACCCACGGGCGTGGGCTTAGGATCGGTGCAGGTAAACAGGCCCAAATCACCGAGCGGAGTGGACCACAGAAAGGCCTTCGCGCCGCCGTGCCGATCGAAGAACTCCATGATCTTGCGGACCTGGGCCTTCGTGCCGGTTACGGTGATCGGATAGCTGTCTTCCTTGTTGTTGGGGCCGTCGCCCACCACCTGCCGGTACCCGCCGCCAAACTTGGACTCGCGGACACGGTAAGTGATGTCCGGCATTTCGCCGCGCTGCGTCGGCCAGCTGAACGTCTCGATTGCCATCAGCGCCCTCCTTTAGTGTTTCGGTAGCTCACGCCGCCGGGGCGCCAAGAGTCTGAAACAGCCTTCTCGGCAGCGAGCTGCATCTGTTTCTGCATATTCTGCTGGAGGAGCGTTTGATCGAGCTCCATGCCTTCGCCGCTACGATCCGCAATGGCTACGCTGACCGGAGCCGACACGCTGATCATCGTGCCCGATCTGCTCGCCGCGGCGAGGGATGGAGTGGGTCCAGCGCCTAGTGGAGTGATCGAGCCGCCCTGGTCACCCATCATCAAGTAGGTCTTGCCCCCTTGATTGAGCAGCTCAGGCCCCAGCTCGTTGACCTGATAGAGCGAATTCGCAGCTACCGGACCGCCGGCCGCGCGCTGACCGGAGACGAAGCTATCCATGATCTCGGGGGCGTAGCCGGCCTGTGTCGATCCCGCGGACGTGGTTCCGCTGCCGAACCACGCAGAAACAGCCGTGCTACCCCAGCTAACCAGGCTGCCCAGGAGACCCGAGGCAGCGCGTTGCGTTTCGATCCGGACCATGTCAGCAAGGATCGACTTGGTGAAGTCGGTGAACGATAACTTGCCGGTCATGGCGAAGTTTACGATCGCATCCTCCATCGAGCTGAAGGCGTTGGTGAACAGGGACTTCGTCTGCCCGGCGACATCCCGTGCTTGGTCTAGGTAATTCTGGAAGGCCGACGATGCCCCCTTGCGCCAGTCGCCCTGTGCGGCCGTCATCTGGTCGTAGTTGGCGATCGTGGTTTCCTGCAGGTCCTTCTCGGTCTTGCTCAGCGCTGCCAGCTTCTGGTTGTACTCATCGAGACTCATACCGCGAGAGCCATCGCCATACTGGTTGGCCAAGTCCAGACGCTGCTGGTTTATCCGGTCGGTAATACCGTTCTGCTGGTCCTGTAGGCCGCGCTGCCGATCACCGAGACCAAGGCCGTCTGCTGAACGTTGCCCCTGCAGCCTCAGCGCCAAGACCTGCTGGTCAAGGGCATCGGTATAGGTCTGCACCGCCCTGGCCTGCTTGGCCAGCCGGCCCTGCTCATTGGTTGCCAGCACCGAGAGCTCGGTGTCGGCGTCCTTCTGCGCCTTGACCATGGCAGCGCGGGCATCCGCGATTTTCTGGTCAAGCTGGATTCGCTGCTGGGCGCTGGTACTGCTGCGCCCCTTGGCCTCCTCCAATGCCGTGATCTCGGCCTCGTAGGCGTTCGTGACCTCGGCCTTCTGCTGCTCGATGATTACGGCCCGCTGGGCTGCGTACGACTCTTGCGAGATCAGACCGGCCTTCTGCGCTGCGTCCAGCTCCTTCTGGTGGTTCTTGTACTCGGTCAGGATGGCATTCAGCGCGTTCTTCTGGTCGTTGAACCCGGAGAGGTCGACTGACGTGGTCCGCCCGGCAGAATCCTTGAACTGCTTGGCAATGTCGGCTTCGACCCGTGCAATTCGCTCCGGCTTCAGCCGCTCATCATCGGGGTTCTTTAGCCGGATTGCCTCGAGCGATTTCCGGTATTCCTTCAGTTTTTCTGCGCGCTTCTCAGCGTTCGTCCAAGCGGCCTTTTCCAGGGCGTCTACTTTGTCTGTTGCGACGATTGCGGCCTGCTGGCTGCGCGCCTCGTCCGCTTTCGACTTTGCAATGCCTTCCTGCTCCTTACGGAAGAGCTGCAAGGTACGTAGCCGGTTTTCATCCTCCTCGCGGGTGGTGCCGCGCTCCATCAGATTCGGATTGTCTTCCCCGATTATCGGAATGGCGCTATAGGATTGAGGATCCGCCAGTTTGCGCTCGAGCGCCTCGATTTGCTGTGCCAGAGTCACTTCTCTGCCAACGTTGTACGTTGCGTCGAGCGCTCCAGCAGCTGCGGCCTTGATTCCCTTCCAGGCCTTCTCAATCAGCCCAAGATTTTCCGTGATTTGCCCTGAACGCTCCTTGATGGTGTCGGCGTACGTATCGGTGAGAAGCTTCGCTGCACCGATGGTGTCGCCCTGCTCCTTAAGCGCAACGATCTGCGAGTAGGTGGAAGCAGTGAGGAAGTTGTATTGCTCATTCAGCTCCTTGGCCGCTGCGACCGGGTCCTTGCCGATCTTTACAAACTCTGCGACGGTCTCCTCCACTGCGCGGCCTGTAGCATCCCGCCATTCAAGCGCAGCCTCGGTGATCTCGACAAAGCTTCCGGCGGCAACCTTTCCGCTACCGGCCAGCTGAGTCAGCACCTCAGCAGCGGCGCCGGTGGTCCCCACCGTGGCCGATACCTGAGCAGCCATCCCAGACGACCGGTCAGCAGTAGTGCCTGCCGCGTTGCCGGTGGTGATCAAGGCCTTCTGGAAGCCTACTGCCTCTTCACTGCCCTTGTAGTAGGCATAGCCCAGCACGCCAACGGCAGCTGCGGCGACAGTGAACGGGTTCACCAGGCCCATGACGTAGCCGCCCAGGGCCTTCACGGCCGGGCCCACGCCCCCGAACATGTCCTTTAGCTGCCCGCCCTGCTGCAGTAATACCTGGAGCGGCGCCTGGCCGCCCTGCAGGGACACCACGATGTCGGTGAACTGCGCCGGCACGCCGCGTAATGCTGCAGCCGTGGCCTTGGCCGACATGCCGGTCTTGTTCAGCGCGGCATCGGCGCCGCCCAAGGCGGTGCGCGCCTGGTCGATCTTCGTCTGGTACTCGCCGAAGGTCTCCGCATCGAGCGCGCCACTGGTGCGGAAGCCCTTCAGCTTCTGCTCCATCTGGTCCAGCCGGCCCATTGCTGCGACGGTCGGGTCGATCTTGCCCAGCAGCTCTTCCAGCGCGTGACCTTCTTCACGATACGCTCCGGCGGCCTTTTTCGCGGCCTCCGCCTGGCGCTCCTCGGTAGCGATTAGGGCCTGGGCCCGGCTATTGATGGCTGCCTGGCGGCTGGCACTGTCGGACAGAACGGCGTTCGCCTGGGCGGTGACCTCGGCGCTGTGCTCGGTCGCCCGGTTGAGCGTTTGAACGTACTGGCTGGCCTCCAACGAGGCCTTGGCTACGGCCAGAATCCTGGCCTGCTGTTCGTCGGCGGACTCGGCAGCGCGCCGGCCGGCCTGGGCTCCGGCATCCGTGGCGCTGGTGAGCGCCTCCTGCACCTTGCCAGCCTGCGCGGCCTCGGTCCGAAACGCCCCCATGTTCGCCGCGGCGCTGCTGAACGCCGTGGAAGCGCTGGTAACGGCGCGCCCCACGGTGGCCATCTGCTGCGCCAACTCTGTCTGCTTGACATTGAGCGCCTGCAGCTCCTGCACAATCTGCCGGGTGTCACCCTGCAGGCTGCCCAAGGCAGTCTCCCAGGCACGCCCGGTTCGTCCAGCCGACTCCTCGCTGCGCTTGCCGGCGTCCGTCAGCTTATCGAGGTTGTCCTTGGCCTCGACGGCATCACCGGAGTCGATCTGAAGACCGAGAGAGGCAATGGTGGTCATGATCTACTCCATCGATTCGGCCATGACGGCCAAGGCCTCAACCTCCATGACGCGGAGATCGGGAAAAATGTCGGTGAGGTCGCGGCGCTTGATGCCGAGCATTGAGGCGGTTGCAGGAATAGCGGTGTAGTCCAAGCCGGACGGGCCGCCCGAAGCCACCCGCCACTGTGTGCCCAGCGCATCGAACAGGCGGAAGGCAGGCCAGGCATCCGGCAAGACCTCCACTACCTCCTCCGCGATGTCATCAAGGGTCAGCCCCAGCGCCGCCAGTTGCTCAGCGGACGGGCCGCGCTCATAGCAAGCCCGGGCCGCCGCCCTCAGTTTCCCAGTCGGGCCGGGCTGTAGGCAGCCTGGTAAGCGTCGATTACCGCCTTCGGTGCCCCGGTGCAAGTGCGCACCAGGTCGGCGATAGCCTCGGAACTGAAATCGTCCTCCAGGTCCCAGCCTGTGACGATCTCACCCAGCTGCTCAGCTTGCAGGGCGATTTCACCCGTGGTGACCTCCTCCCACGTCGCCCCGTCCTTCTGTGCCTTCTCCGCCCAGGCATCACGCGCCTTGTTCCAGCGGTCGAACATTGCCGACAGGGCCACACGGTCCATGTAGCGGAACTGGAATTCGACCGGCGCCGGCTCGGCGCCAATGCGCGGAACCTGCACCACGGCAACAAACGTGGGATTCTGCGCGATCTTGATCTTCGCCATGAGGGCTCCTTACGCGCCGGCCAGGATGCGAATGGGACGGCCCGACAGCGCGATGCTGATGGTGCGCGTCATCAGGCTATTTCGGTCCATGGTCGGGCTGGTTGTGATACTCACGTAACCTGGGTATAGGATCTGGTCGCCACCCGGCAGCTTGAGACGCACGACCACGAGTTCCTTGTTGTCACCGTAGTTTTCAACCAGCGCGACATACGCGGCGGACGGCTGGTCCTCTACCGTGATAGACAGCGTGATCGGGTTGCGGTTGGTCGGGAACTGGCGGTCATCGTCATCTTCCAGATACCCCACGGTGAGGTATTGCTGCTCACCACCGGCCGAGGTGAACGCAGTCACCTTGGAGATCTGCGCCCAGCCGGTCACAGGGAGCACCGAGCCTACGCCGGCCCCAGGGGTGTATTTGTCCACGTTGGTGGTGTTGAGGCCTTTCAAGGCGAAGCTGTCGGCGGCCACGTTTGCGGCACTTACGGCGCGGTCAGCGATGAGCGCCCAACCGGAGCTGACCAGCAGTACTTCGCCATTCACGATATCGTGACCGATAGAGGTGGCCACCGGTGGCGCGGCGTTGGTCAGGGCGGTAAAGGCGACGGCGGCGCCAAAAACGCTGGCGATTTCCAGCACAGAGCCGTTCGGCAGCGGGAATTTTGCGGCCATGAAGTGTTTCCTCGTTGTTGCCCGCCTGGCGGCGGTTGGTTATGCCCCAGCGGGCGGTTGGTCCGCGACACCGCGGTAGGTGAAGCTGGCCGACACCGTGTAGGTCGCCGACTCGGTGATGGTTGGGCCCTGGTCAACTGGCTCGGTGACCATGCCTTCAAAGCCGTTGCGGCTGAGCGCCGAGTCCACCCGGAACAGGCTCGACAACTCACCGACTAGAGTCTCAGCGGTAGACAGTGGCTCGCCCGCCGGGCATACGATGCTGACCTGGTAGGCCCCGGCGTACTCGTAGGCCTCGCCGCCCAGGTAGCGGCAGGTGGTGCCAGCCGGCAGTTGGAAAGCCTGCAGGTAGGTTTCACCTGGTTGAGCCTCAAAGGCCTGCTCGAAGTTCGCGACCCGGATTGGGCGCGCCGAGGCCCAAGCCATCAGCTTGATCTCGATGGCCTGTCTGGCACGTGCTTGGCTCATACGCGGTTGTTCCTGATGGCTTCGTCGACGATGCGTTGGAAATTGGCCAGGGTCACCCTGACCATGCCGGCCGGGGCCTGCGACGAATGGCCGTACTCGAGCGGAATGGCGTACGGCAGGTTGTTCACGATGTACGCGGTCTGGCCGATCGTCAGGGCCTGCACTTGGGTGATGAGCGCGGTAATAGCCTCGCTACCCGACGGGTCTACTCGGTCGAGCTCCTCAGTCGCCGGCGAATCGATTGAGAGCTGCCAGTTGCCGCGGAACCGTCCGCCGACGTAGCCCTGACCTGCTACCAGACCATTGGTGGCGAAATTCTGCTCGCGCTCGGTCTTGGTGAGGGGTTTGGCGTACTTCACGCCTTTGCGCAGATTACCGGCCTTGGTGAAGTTGTCTTGAATCAGATTGATCAGGGTGTTGCGTACCGCGACCTTGAAGTCGTAGTCGTCGGCAGCCTTGTTGGCCTTGGCCCGGTGGGCCACGTTGGCCGCCCACAGCTCCGGGTTGCCGACCGGCGACATACGGATCACGCTTCTGCCGATCTCGATCACAATCTCGCGGAAGGTGGCGTCCAGGACTTGCTCCGCCTGCTCGGCGAATGCCCGGATAGCCTCGGCGAAGCCGCCTTGCTGACCACCGTACCGCTGGGCCATGTGAGAACCGCGCGCCATATCACTTCCTCAGCTGGATAGTCCAAGTGGCCTGGACAGGGTCCTCAGACACGTTGAGGGCGCGGTATCCGCTCACCTGGTCGCCGATCTTGGGCGCTGCCAGGGCCTCGGTGACAGCGCCGGTCTGCCCCTCGAATAGTTCGCTCTGGAGTACCAACAGCTTCACATCCTCGGTCTGGATGCGGGTCCCGTCGATCTCCTTGGCCAGATAGCTGCCGAACACGCCGCGCCCGGTGTAATGGATGGTCGAGGCAGGGACGGTGCCTCCGATCTCGGGGTCATATCCACCTTTGACAGTGCGACTCCCTGCAACGGGCTTCACCGCATCGGCCAGGCCATCTGGATCGTCGAACGCTTCCGCCAGCTCGGCCTGGAGTTCTTCGCGCATGCCCATGGGTCAGATCCTCTTGAGCATTACGGTGCCGGATCGACGGATCCAGGGATCGATGAGGTCGAGGGCGAAGTTTTCACCCGCCGAGCGATCGACAGACCCCGCGACGTAAGTCTTGCTGGTCGAGGTGCCGGCCTGGGCCGATACGGTCTTGCTCTGCACCTCGCGCTGGGTATCCTTGTAGAGCTTGCCGGCTGCGGCCAGCTTGGCCACCTGCGCGCCAGCACTGACGATGGCGTCCGGCACCGGATCTGGCACCGCCCGTTTGATCTTGGCCGTGAGCCAGGCGTTGGCCATGGCAACGGCGATGACCGCATCATCGTCACCTGCCCAGCCCTGCCCGAGCGCCTGGTCAACATCAGCGACGGTGATGAAGTCGGTCATGGCTTATTCCTTCGAAGGGATGAGGGCCTGCAGCTCGGGCTTGTTGAGGGCCGGATCAAAGGTGATGCCTTGCGCCGTCAGCCACTCCTTGAGCTCCGGCACCTTCATCTTGTGAGGGTCGGTCTCGTCGCCGCCCTCCTCCTCCTCGATCGCCTTGTCGATCTCGGCCTGGCTGCTGACCGGGGCATAGCCGTTCGGTGGGTAAGCCGACGCCTTGTAGCCCTCTGCCATCCATTGGGCGACGGTGGGGCCGTCCAAGCGCAGCCCTTCCTCGATCTCGGTGACGCTGATGCCCTGGCGCTGGTACGCCTCGCCGATGTGCGGAGCATCGCCCTGAACGGACACTGAGGTAGCGCCGTCGATCACGCCAAAGAACTGGTCCAGGCGGCGATAACAGGTGCCGCGCTCGGTGCCCGGGGTGTTGGTGTAGATGACTTTCATGCTGATCTCCTGCGCAGGGCGCCAGGCCGGCGCCCCGCATCATGCGTCAAGGGGTGGCGGTGCCGCTGATGACCGCGGCGAACGGAACCTGCTTGCGGTCGAAGACGCGCTTCCAGTTTGCTGCTGCAGCGTACTGGGCCGCGGTCGGGCTGAGGTTGCGGTTCTCGCTGCCCTGCCAGCTGAATCCGGCCGGCTGCAGGATGAAGGTCTTGCGCTCCCACAGGACCTCGGCGCCACCGCCGTTGCCGCCGCTGGGTTTGCGCTCCAGTTCGACCGGCTTGGTCGGATCGCCTTCGCCGTAGCCGAAAGCACCCTGACCGAAGAACAGCGACAGGTACTGGCCCGGCGCGTAAGTCAGGGCGTCGTCCATGAACACCGGCTTGCCCAGGTAGGTCGCCAGGATGATCTTGCCCTGCGAGTCGCGCAGATACTCGATCATGTCCTGCTTCACCATCTGGTTCATGACGACAGAGTGCACGCCGATGGCGGCGAACATGTCGGCGGCGTCGCCGGCGGTGAAGGCGGCGTCTTGGAAGGCATTAGCGCTGATCGAGGCGCCCGAGTCCTTGACCATGTCGCCGCCGTTCTGGGCGATGTTGGCTGCGATGATGCCGCGGCCGGCGCCCATCAGATAACGCTGCCACTGGCGGGTCCAGTAGGTGCCGAAGCGGTTGCGGATGTGCTGCATCGGCTCGGAGTTGGCCAGTTCGGCAGCCAGGTCGGAGACACCGTAACCTTTGTTGAGGTACAGGGTGCGGGCACGCATGCTTCCCTGCTCAGCTTTGCCGACAGCGCCTTGGTCGTCAGGATCATCGTTGGAGATGTTCGGCGCCTCGTCGGCGTCGAGATCCTGCCAGTAGCTGATCTCGGAGGTGCCTTGGCCATTCTTGGCGATATCGTCCAGGGTGGCCGAGCGGGTGATGATGCCCGACTCGAAGACGGCGGTCTTCTCTGGAGAGTTCACCGGCTCCAGCGTGCCGTAGTAGTCGGAAACGAAGATGTCCGACAGTCGGGTGGTTGGCATGAGTTAGGTTCCTCGGGTGGCTTGGAGTTTTTTGAATGCTTCGGGGTTGTCACGAGCCATCGCTGCGCGTTCGGTCTCGGTGTACTCACCCCACTTCTTCGTGGCCTTGCCACCGTTGTCGCCGGTCTGCCCGGCTCCCTGGGCCCTTGGCCACAGGTGTGATGCGGTTTCGCGAAGCGATTCCGCCCATTCGAGGGGAGACAGCGGGGTCTTGCCGTCCTTCCCGTACACGACTTCGCCGTCAAGGTCGGTGGCAATGGGCTCGCCGTCTTCGCTCAGTTTGAAGGTGCCTCGGGCTCGAAGGATGATGTCCTCGGCAGCCTCAGGCAGCGCACCGGCCTTGATGGCGGCCGCGCGGATGGAGTCAGCCAGCACCTTGTCGCTGTACTTGGCGGCGAAGGCTTCGGCTTTGTCCGCACGCTCGTTGGCGGCCTTGACCTGCTTGTCCAGATCGGTGCGCAGGCGCTCGGTGCGGCGGCTGATCACTTCGTCCAGCTTGCCCTCGGCGATCAGCTTGGTCTCTTCGTCCTGGCCGGCCTTTGCCAGCAGGCCCTTGACCGCCTCGATGTCCAGGCCGTCGAACTGACCTTTAAGTTTGTCCAGCTCGGCCTTGATGGTCTTGTTGTAGCCAATCAGCTCAGTGTTTTTGGACTTGAGGCCCGCGACCTCGCCATCCAGGAATTTCTGTACCTCGCCGCCCAGCGCTGCTGTCAGCGCGGCAGTTTGGCTGTCGTCGAGGGTGAGGCCGTGGGCGGCCGGGTCGAAGTCAAAAGGCATGTGGCTATCCCCTGGGGATTGATGGGCCCACCTTGCGGGCATAAAAAAACCCGCCTTGGCGGGTTTGGTTTAGATCCAGTTGTCGTATCTGTTGAGAAGGATGTTATCCATCTGGCGAAGGCTTAAGGGTTTCCGAAGCTCTCCTTCAAATAGATCCTTAGCGTCCAGATAAATGCTCACATATTGACGGTAGTTTTTTGCAGAACCGGCAGTGGTAAAAGCGAACACCCATTCTTCCTCTTGCGCTACCCACTTGAGAGCTTCTCGCGCCCTAGAATCCATCATCGGAAAATGGTTGGGTCGATGGAAGTGCAGATACTTGGAAGCGAAGCTGCTGCAGTCTCGGCCGGTGAGGCTTGTAACCGCCTCACAAAGTCGGGCATGCACCTTCACCACCTCAGTGATTGAAGATCGCGAAATAGCACTGTCCTCCGGCAAAAGCTGAAGCAGTTCCTCAACCATGGATTTAGAAATGGTATCTGCAAGCGCGTGGTAGAACGAGCCAGATGGGATAGGGCCATCCTTCACAGCCCGACGCTCGGCAGAGGCAGCCAAGCTTCGGCCGATAATGAGCGCTTTGGATGCGATCTGAGCCGGATCGGTATTGCTGGGATTATCACGCACGAACTGGTAAAGCATGCGGTTTGCAGGGATGAAAATTCCACAACCCTCATCCGTACCGATGAAACTCTCAGTTAAATATTCCCTAGGATTAGTAGCTGTCAGCATGCGCATCTCCTTAAGTGGATAGACACGATACCGTAGCTGCGCAGTCGATCAATCCAAACCAGCCCGCGCAAACGCCAGAGGCTCCAGCTCCTTGAGCGAGTCCAGTGTCAGCGGCTTGAAGTTCTTGTCCAGCTGCATGGCAGCGAAGCGCTCGGCAGTCAGCCCACCATCTCGGAACAGCTTGCCGCGCACCGGCCCCAGCGCAGCGTCCTGGAAGGCCGCTGGCTGCGTTTTCAGCCACTGGTAGTAGCTGAGGCTTGCCGAGACCTGCCCGCCGCCAGCAGCGCCCACTGCTGCCCTCGTGGCGCCTTGCCCAAATAGCGCCGACACCCTGGTGATTGGCGTGATGGTGGTCCGGCAGTGGATGTGGAATGGGGGCACCGGCCCCTTGCCCATCTCGAACTCACGGCCGTCCATGCTCCTGCACTGCACGCTGGTCTTCCGGTCTAGGGTGGCGACGATCCGGTACCCGGGCACGACATCGGAGTTCGCCTTGAGTGTTTCCATGCGCGCTGTGGTGGCCACATGCTGGACTGCGGTCTGGACTACAGCCCGGGCGCTCCGGTTCGTGACCGCCAGTATGCCGTCCGTGAAATTCTGCGCCGCGGTACCGCGCACCGCCAGGGTGATCTCGGCGTTGGTCTGGCCCTGCACGACACCCATCCGGATGGCGTTGGTGACCCTGTCCGCTTCAGTGCGGGTCCATCCGTTCAGGAAGGGCTTGAGCAGCTTGCCACCATCCACCCCGGCCACCTGCAGAGGCTGCGTATTGATCGCCGCCCGGATCAGGGAGTCGGCTGGCATAGCCGCATCGATCAGCAGCGCCTTCGCCAGGCTGCGGCCTTCGAATGCAGCTTCGTACTGCGCGATATCCACCAGGTCGGACTGCATCCGGTCGCTAAAGGCCTTGTAGATTTCCAGCAACTTGCCACCCACCCGGCCAAGAAACTCCTCGAGCCGGCTGCGACTGTAGGTGGTCAGTTCCTTGCGGGTGAGCTGGTCGCGGACATGGGCATCTGCCCGCCGCAGGACGGTCTCAAACTTCTTGACCTCGCCAGCCTTGAGCCGCTCAAGAAGCACCGAGTGGCGGCTGACCTGCTCCAGCAGCTTCTCGTCGGCCGTTTGCTCCGGTTTCGTCGCCATCTTCATGGTCCAGGTCAATTCCAGCTGCGCCGCGGTCGTCGCCGATCAGTTCGGCCTCTTCGTCATAGGGGTGCTCGGGCAGCTTTCCAGTGGTCAGATACTGCCAATACGTCTCGGCACTGATGGTGCCGGCCATGACACTCTTCTGCAGCTCAGCCAGCACCTGTGCGTCCACCACTGGCATCACAAATTCCGGCTTGACCTTGAACGCGACTTCGTCCGGGTTGTAGCCCGTCCACTCCGCTGCGTATCGCAGGGCCTGCTCGATGCCGGCCGCGGCGGTGATGACGATACTATGTAGCGTGGCGTGCTGGTCGTTCTGGCGTGTCTTTCGGGCCTCGCCCGACTCCGTGCCGGAGACATCCATAACCTTGGCGCCCGCCTCAAGGGCGGCGTTCTTCTGGTCTTCCATCGCCGTGCGGACGGCCTGAATGCCAGCGCCCTGAAACTCCAGATAGCCGCACGCCCCACTCGGACCCAGGTCCCATGCCGCCGATGGGCCGGTGACGCTGAGCTCGACGCTTTCATCCAGGCCGGACACCCACGGCTGCGGGTGGCTGGTCTGGTGCAGCGCGGTGAAGTAGTCGGCACTGAGCTGGTACGACTTCAGCGCGGCGCGGGCCATGGTCAGCAGCGGGATCTCATCCACGTCGGGCGAGTTGTCGGTGGAGCCGCAGTAGATCACCGGGATGTAGCCCAGGCCGCGCACTAGGTTGTTGCTGCCGTCGACGGTACCCAACGGGCGATCGTCCTCGATCAGCTCGCCGGCCTCGTTGCGCACGCCAGTGCGACAAACCGCGCCGTCCATGTAGAACTCACGGTAGACCGTCTCGCATTCGTGGCCGTAGCGGTCCTGCTCCTTGCGCCTGAACTCGCGGAAAACCGCTAGCACCAGGTCCTGCCGCCCGCCTTGGTCGGCAGTGTCCCAGTTGATGGCGTTGCGCACTGCGTAGGTGGCGAAGTACGGCTGGCCCTGGTCATCGATGTTGACCACCAGAGGCACCCGGCCGTGGGAAATGGCCTGGCGCACGATCCGAAGGAACAGCTGGGTCAGGCCGAAACCATCTGCCGTGGCGTTGTCCTCCAGGCCCTTCAGACCCGAGGGCAGCTTAACCTCGGGGATCAGCCGCGAGACCAGCCCCATCATCGAGCGCAGCGAATCGCGCACCCAGTGTTCGTACTGGGCCCGGTCGGTGTAGTTACGGTAGAGGTACGCATTGCCCTGGCCGTCCAGCTTCTCAGCCTCGACCATGCCGCTGGGCTTGGGTAGGTTGCGCGGGCTGCGCTTAATGGCGCCCTCACCCTCCAGGGCGTCGTCCATCATCCGCCACTCTTCTATGTGAGCGTCGTAGTCTGGGTTGGTGGATTGAACAGGCATTACGCCAAACCTCCGATGCGGCGGGTGCCGGCGGACTGAGTCTTGATCGGGAACCGCTTGGCTATGAAGTAACCGGCGGCGTCATTCATGTGGTCGTGTCCTTTCTTGGGGTCCTTGTCCGGTTCACCCTTGTCGGTGTAGGTCTGCCGCTCCAGGCACTGGGTAAGCTGCGGGCACTGGTCGATGTTCACCTTCAGGCGCCGCTCACCGTAGGTGTTAAGGAACATGGCGTTGACCGCATTGATGCGATCCTTGACGCCGGGGTTCTGCGAGTCGACCACCACGGTGAAGCCGGCCTTCTTGAGCAGGGAAAGGTCAGATTCACTGGCGTTCTTGCTGCTGGTGTTCTGGCCGCTGGCGTCTGGATACACGGAGATGCTGTGACCGGAAAAGCGAACCTTGATCTTCTCGATCATCTCGGGCGTATCCCGCACCGAATGGAACTCATCCAGCGCCAGCGGCATGCCGTCCCGGACCACGTACACTACGGCGGCCATCTTCATAACGTTGAAGTCCATGCCGATGTGCAGCGCCTCGCCGGGCTTGATGCGTTCACTGGTTCGGCACTCGGCGCGGTCGAAGGTGTAGTAGACGACACCTGCATAGTTCTCGAACCCGGCCTCGTATTCCTGGCGGAATGTGCGCGGGTCCATCTTGCGGCGGGCAGCATCGAGTTCGTCGGCCGGGACGTTGCCGCCCTGCAGCGATGTGTACTGCCAGCTCTTGTGATCGGGTTCGCCGCCTGGCTGCCCGTCACGGTAGGTGTCGTAGCAGTGGTTGAAGCCCTTCGGGGTCCCGATCCGCAGCGCATGCCCGCCCTTCCTCGACTCCCCGGTCTGAGGAATCGTGTACTGGCAAGTCGAGAGCATTGGCCTGAGCACTTCTTCCCAGGCTGCCCACGGGCAGTCCGCCCATTCGTCCACCAGGACGAAGAACAGGCCGGAGCCCCGCAAGTTGTCATAATTGTCCAAGCCGACCACACGCATGATGTGGCCGGACTTCAGGGTAATCGAGCACTCGGTCTCGTTCGGTCGAGCTGCGCGCCAGGCTTCTGGGATGGCCTGCTTCAGCCGGCGCCAGAAGACCCGCTTGGCCTGCTTGAACGTCGGCGCGCCATACCAGATCTCGTCCTCGACGCTCACGCCCCACTCCGCAGCCAGCCGGGCCGCGCGGCGCATCTCTGCCTTGCCGAGGAAGGTCTTGCCGAATCGACGCCCGCACACCGCATCACGGAAGCGCGCTTCAGGCTGAAAGCCCCACACGTAGATGTTCGCCTGCTTCGGCGTCAGCTTCACCGGCGGGTCATAGGTACGGGGTAGCGGGGACATTCTCGTCTGGCTCCAGCTTGTACTCAGCAATGGCGTGCTGCTGGTCCGCCTGGGAGCCCAGGGGCTTTTCAGATTCGAGCTTGCGGTTGACGTACATGTCGCCGCATTCCTTGGCCGCCTGCTCGTACAGTTGCGCCGTCAGAGCCAGGTTCCGCATTCCTTCGGCTTTGTCAGCCATCCTATTGAGGCCGCGCAAACGGTAGGCCTTGTTGGCGATCGGAATTTCAGTGATGTCTTCGCGGAAGCGCTTGCGAGTGTCTTCGAACAGCTGCTTCCACTTGGCAGCTAACCCCTTCCCAGAAACCTTCGTGGGATCGTGCGACTCGATTTGCTGCCGGGTGATGGTCAATCCGAATTCCTTTTGGACCGACTCGGCCACCTGAGAAGGCGTATCGAAGCAGGCCAAGGCCTGGATCACGAAGACCTTCACCTCACTTGATAGGGCTGCCATAGGCGTTCATCCGTCCAAACCTGTCCAAAAATCAGGCCGACTTCAGTAGACAGGTTCCGCAGGCCCTCGAAATGTTGATCTTGGCCACCTCAGGCGGCCGGCTTGCAGCGTCGATCAGCTGCTGTACGTCATGCCCGGCGCCGTAGCGGCGAACCACTCCGACGAACTCCTCCACATCGTGGCCACGCAGCGTCAGGCAGGGCAGCCCGTCCTGGGTGAACTTGGGCGCGCCGTACTGATCGAGCTTCTGGGCTATGTGGTAAAGCTCGTGCTCGACCAGAGCGCAGAACTCGGTGTCGGAGCACTGGGAGCAGTAATCGGCAGCCAGGGTGATAACGAAGCCCGGCACCTCGCCGAACCAGTCGATCATTTGCTGCTCTTGCCGAGCCTTCTGCCATCCGCCAGCGCGGAACATCAGCTGTTCGGCCTGACCTACCACGGTTCGACCTTGCCTCTCGAAGCAGGCGGACGCCCACAGAAAGCGCAGCGGTGCGTCGATCAAGTGGGCATGGTCGGGATTGTGCAGATCGCCTGTGTCACTGAGGATCGCAGCCTGTACCCACTCGCCGACCTCAGGCGCTGGCTTAAGCCTGGTACCGAGCATCGATAGATCGGTCAGCTCAAGCAATGCAGGTGGCGGCATGGGCCTGGCCGTTTCTCCACTCACTTGCACACCATCTTGTGCGTCTCGGCGTGGGCATGGCCATGCAGCAGGCCGACGATCAATCCTTGCGGAAGCCCGGCAGTCTTTGCGACGTCAATTGCAGCCGCCAGCGCAGCATCTAGGCCGGATACAGCAGCCTTGATCTCGTTACTGACCGGTAGCTCGTGGCGGATCCGAGTGACACGACCCGTCATCGAATCGTCTCGATGAGTCATGTTGATGGTTTCCCTCTGCGGGACTAATACTTAGTTATCTGCCTGGGGAGGCACAAAATATGCAACTAAGATTCGTTATCGTTCCGGCTGTGCCAATAGAAGGCGAGTCCTTCCAAATCGGTAACCGGTTCTACTCCGCCACAACTTCGGGCGGATTTGATATCTATGACAACCAGGAAAAGGCCAGGCTGAAATTTGGCTTCACAAACAGATCTGACGCCGCAGCTGCGTGTGACAAGATGAACGCCGACTCACGCAATCCGGACGAGCTATTCCCCCTGCTGCGCTCAGAGTGAAACGCTACGAAACGGCGCATCCCGAATTTGTGGCGCCCTACCCCGGCTGAAACACATGGCCACGTCGAGCGACCGCGTACAGGACGATCCCGAGCTTGAGGATCACGCCGTACACTGTGGGCACATGACCGTTCATGGCCAGGACGAACGAGCCGAAGGCGCCGATGGCCACCAGGTAGAACGCGACGGCCATTAGCGGGTGATCCATTGGGCGGATGCGGCGCAGGTAGTCGCACGCAGCGATCACCACCAGCACGCTCAGGAAGGCATTGGCGCCGATCAGGACTGAAATCAGGGTCGAGCTCATCAGGTAGCTCCTTTGGCTCCGAACGATCCCACGAGCGACTTCAGCGCCGGGATGATGTTCATTGCCAGAAGGCCTATCAGAAAGGCCACGCCGTATTGGGTTTCTCCGCTTGTGCCAAGGCTGAAGTAGCTGATGGCGAGCGGGGTGCAGAAGACTGCCGATGCGAAGCCGGTGAAGAAGGCGGCGACCGCCTGGCCCCGGGTGAGGCCGCGCAGGAAGGTCAGCGAGAGGATCGCTCCTGCGAAGCCGCCAATGATCACGCCGTACTTCACCAGCAGGACGCCGGCAGTCGTGCTTGCTGGTTCGGCCATGTTTGGTTCCTAGAAAAAAGACCCGCTTGAGGCCCTAATCAGGCGCAGGCTCGCGTGGAAAACAGCGCTCAAAATTGGGCGGAACGAAAAAGCCCAGGTCAGTGCCTGGGCTTTGAGATGACTAGTTGCAAAGCTTTAGTGACGGGATAGTGGCCGCGTCTCACTTGCTTTGCAGCGGAAGCATTCCATTCTTTTGTGGGTATCAGTTCTCGACACCTCAGTCCAAGTGTGGCTCTCCTTCTTCACTTGCGTGAAACCACATCTGATGCACTTCTCCTTAATTTTGCAGAAGTCGTCCATCCCCATCTCGGCAAAGCCTTCATGCTTCACCTTATCGTCTTCGTGCGCGCAGTGGACACAATGGCGAATCATCGTGCATGTGTGGTGGTTTTTGTACGAAAAATCACCGTATTCATGCTTATGCTTGGTCAGGTGATCGAAACAATCGGGGCATGTTTTTTCGTACAAGCAACCCGGGCCACCGCTCGCCTTGGTGTACTCACCTCCGTGAATACCGACTCCGCATTTTGCCTTGAGCGCAAGCTCCTTGACCTTGTCGAAAAAACCCATCCTAGACTCCGAAAATTGTCAATCCATCTCCAGTGTGTCGTAAGGGATGGCAAAAACTTTAATCGGACAAGGCAAAATGCTATCGCGCTTTTTTGAGCAGCTTTTTTAGGCCCTACTGAAGGACCGGGCAAGCGTGCGGAGCAGCACATAACGAAATCTGTGAGGGTCTTCCCCCTCCTGTCAGCCATAGGCCTCATCGTCGCCGACACCCTGCTGCATCGGCCTCGTCGAATCATCCTCAAGCAACCCGCGAAGCATGTGAGGTGCGGGTTCTTGGGCTGCCGGCGTTTTCTGCATCGCGGCACTACCGGCTTATCCGCGTCCAGTTATCCCTTTCAGGCCACATTGGCAGTGGGTCCCAGCTCCCCCATCGGGCAACAAAAAACCCGGCGCAAGGCCGGGTTCATCTTGGTTTTTGCCAAAGGCAAAATTATCAGGATGGCGAGATCATGCCATCAGCCGCACGGGAACGCAATAGGGCCTCAAGCGGCCCTTCGCATTTCGTAAATTGCAGCTGCTACCGGGCTTAAGGCCTGCTTGTCCAAATCCTCGCAGCATTCGAAAGCCAGGCTGACGAAACCGCCCCAGTCGCGCTCCCAGTTCGAGGACTCGAGTCGGACACCGTAGTGGGCATCCAGCCAAGCCCGGAATCCCTCCGGCGACGCCAGTGGATCGTCATTGGCAGACTGGCCGCCCTGATGCATGTACCGGTACCGGGCCATGACACCCTTCACCACATACTCCAGCTTCTCCCGCTTGGCAGCGGTCATGCGCGGAGAACGCTGCTGCACCATGACAAACACGGCCTCCTCTACATCCTCTTGCGTGTCGGCATCCAGCCGAGGCGAGTACATGAAGTTACCGAAGGCCTTGATCCGCCCAGGCAGCTTGCTGATCGCCGATTGCACCCCACCGGCCAGGGCCTGGTGCACAGCATGGCTCGCCTTCCGCTGCTTCTCCGTGGTCTGGACCATGGTGCCCAATAGGCCTAGCTGTTCGATGAATGCGCCTTGGCTATCCCACGCCGTGTAAAGGCAGTCATGCCAGGCCTGACGCGCGCTGTTTAGTTGCATGGGCCGCCCTCCTTGCGCTTGCGCTTGGCTGTGATGACAGTGGCGCGCGCGAGCGCATACCCGCCAAAAATGACCATGCCCAGGATCAGCAGCTGGGCGCTGTCGGTTGGTGTCCAGTTCATGCTGCTGCCCTCTTGAGGTCGCGGAGTTTCTGGCGGTACAGGGCCTTGATGGCCTGCAGGTCTTCGATGGTTAGGCGCTGGGGCTTATGAGGCCCTTCGAGCCAATCAACCTGGTCGGCGCCGATGCGCTTAACCAACCGGATGCGGTACTCGACCGCGTTGCCCGAAAGGTTCCGGTTGCACTTCACGCACTGCCGGTGGACGTTCAGCGGCTCGAACCGCAGCTCCGGGCAGGCGCCCACAGACCGGTAATGGCCGGCATCCCAGCGGCTGCCGGTGATGAGGTCGTGGTCGCTAGGCAGCGAGTCGCAGCTGATGCACGGCAGGCCGGCGTCGCGCTCGCGGATGTAGGCGTTGAACGCGGTTTGGGCCTCGGCCATATGCTCGCGACGGGTCTTCAGCTTCTCCCGGCGCTCCTGCAGGTCCTGGCGGGCCTGCTTGGTGATGGCCTTGGCCGCGATCTTCTGCAGCTTCGGGTCCTTGGCCATGGCCTTGGCACAGGCGATGCTGCACACCTTCTGCGTGGTCATGGTCGGCTTGAAGGATTTGCCGCAACCTGGTGCCTTGCACTTCTTCGGTTTCGGTGTTTTCAGGGCGGTCATTGGTACACGCTCCCAGGCTGGCCTGGCTCATTACTTCCGGTGCACGCCAGGTCGTGATCGCTCGCATGGGGGCAGCGCTTGCAGCCGCACACCGGGCAGAGAATCATCTTTGTCGAGGAGAGCGGGACCCATCCGCACGGGCCTTCCATGCCGATCTTGTGCTCCTGAATACAGCGATGGCATTCGCATTTCTTGAGATCCATCAATACTGCCCTCCCCACCGATCCGGCTCAGTCCAGCGCACGCCGTGCTCGGCGCCGAAGGCATGCATCACTTCGAACAGGTCGCTGAACCACTTCTGCGACTGCTTGCGGGTAGAGACGCCCAGGACGACGAAACCGCCGTCGATACCCGGCACTGCGTCCTGCTTCTGTACCGCCGCGCTGAAGATGTGCTTCCAGTCCTCGTCGGTCAGCTTGCGGCCGTACCACTCCACCTGCTGGGAGATGTCGCGGAGCATGGCCCACATCTTCCGATTGCAGACGTCTGGACGCTTTTCGTCCTTGATGACGATGACCTTGGGCTTGGTCAGATCTATGGCATGCAGGGCGCCATAGACGCGGTTGAGGTCCTGAGAACTTCGAATGGCGAACTCAGCCATGCCTATCCTCTTGATCGAAGAAATCCAGATTAATAGAATTTGGCGCACCGGCCTCAAGCTCCCGGAAACCTTGCGGAAGTGTGTATGTGCGAGTGAGAGGCCAACCACTTTCCTTTGCCGACACCTTCGTGATCAAACCCCCTCCCCGGCCGGCTGACCGGCGCGCTTGATGTTCAACTTGGCTAGCAGGTGTGCACGGCATGCGGCGGCGCTCGATGGGATCTGCTGAATCTCCAGCAGGCGGACCTGGCGCTGATTCGCGTACTCGTCAGCCAGCTCGACCAGGCTCTTCTGGCTGTCGTGACCGATGCCGGTGGCGATGTCGCCCAGTGGCTCGCCGGCGACCAGCATGCGGATCGTGATGTCGTAGGCCCGAGCGAAAACCTTCTCAGCCCGCTCCACCTCCATTGATCCCAGGTTCTGCGCTTCGCATTGCAGGGCCGCGTAGCGCACCGCTGCATGCGACCAAACACGGGAACCTGCCCTGCTGGGGTGGAAGTTCTCAAGCGCCTCTGCCAGGGCCCGCGCAAGCGTCGGAATGCCCATCTCTTCCGGGGTCGGCTGGCACAGCTTGATGAACTTGCCGCTGCTCGGGGCGAAGTCGGTTCCCAGCACCCGGCACTTCTGGATGCCGAAGCGGATCTGCTCGAGCGTGTTGATGCCAGCCGCGACGAAGGACTTGATCCAGCTGCGCTTGGCAGCCTTCAGCGCGTCATCGTCCGGCCAGGCCTGCTTCCATGCCGGGAATATGGCCTGCAGTTCCTTGAACAGGGCGTTGACCACTTCGGTGGTGCCTGGGTCCAACTGCTTGGCCGGAGCATGCGCCTCGGCTGGCAGGTTGCGGGCCGTGGCCATGATATGCGTGACACTCGCGGGAGCGTTCGGCGTGCTCATAGCGCCCCCAGGTCATCAGCCCATGTCGTGTCGTTGAAATCTGGTCCATTGCTCTGGCGGCGGGACGGGAATAGGTGGACATTTCCGGGCGCCGGCAGCTCGTCATCCCAGCGTTTGCCGTTCAGCCAGGTGGCCGGATGCGGGACGAACTGGCCGCCGTCCTTGGTCCAGTCCGGCGAAACCGCCCAGGCAGCCAGCGCGCTGGCCATGCGTTCGAAAAGGAAGGCGTCGACCTTCAGCTTCGACCAGGCCTTCTCGGCATTGGCCTTACCCACCTTCCGCGGGTAAAGCTTCCAAAACCGAGCGAACAGGTCGCCGTCATCGCTCGATGACGAAGGCTTTTGATCTTGTTCTTTCTCTTCTCTTCTCTTCTCTTCTCTGGTCCGCATTTTGTCCGCATCACTTGCGGACGGATTGCGGACAGAATTCGCTTTCCGCGATTCACGCTTTCGCTCACTGTCGTTTGCACGGCGTTTTGCGCTGGCCCCGTTGTGCTCGTCAAAGCGAGGCATGACAAGGCTTCCATGCTCATCGATGTCCGCCCATTCGACATCAACCATGGCCTGGGTGAAGCCTGGCCAGCCGATCACCGCATCCATAGCGTCCGTGGTGTAGCCGTGCAGCACACCATCAGCAGAATGGGTGTCAAAGATGCTCCAGGCGACATGCAGTCCGCCGATCACCCGCAACCTGTCCGCACGCAATGCGGACACCATGCGGAAAACTTTCGGATGAGTCTGAAGATCTACGCGCATTTTGATCCAGTCTCCGGCCATTACTTGGCTCCCACGCCGACCAGGTCGACGAGTTCTTCGAAACGATCGATGTACCAGTGCGGCTGCGTTTCTCGGGGGCACTGAGGGCTAGTGATGTTCTTGCCGTAGCGCAGGCCCTTATCAGTCACGGACCAGAAGCACACAGGTTCGCGCTTGCTGTTCTGCCGGGTTCGAGCCTGGAGGAAGCCAAGCCCAGCCAGGGCACGGTTAAAGGCGGGGGCCGACTTGTTCACGCCATGGCGTTTGAGTAGGGCCGTCACAGCCATGGTCGGCATCGAGCTGCAGGCTGTGGCATCCGGTGGCGAGTCGATGGCGTAGCTCGGCAGAAACTGCGGGTCAAGACCGTTGTTCTCGGCGATCTTAGTCAGCATGGCCAATTGGCTCGATGGAGCCGGCTTTAGCAGGCGCGTGAAGCACTCCATGATGGCGATTTCACCAATCACCTTGGTGCCATTGGCCGTCACGGCCTGGCGGGCTTCGGACTGGCCCTCCAGCTCACGCCAGCGGCGGATCACCTTCATGCGCAGGGCCGGGCTGTAGCCGGTCAGCAGGCAATCGGTGTGCTCACGGTCGAGCAGGTACTGCACCTGCTCTCGGTTTCTCCCGTCGAGATAGATGTCCTCAAAATTGAGGGGATCGACCTTGAGGTCTTTCAGCATGGCGACAATATCGCGCTTGACGTTGTCATGGCGTTTGCCAGTCAAGCTGGCAATCTCCTTGGACGACATTGTGCGCGCCACGAAACCGCTGGCTGCATTTTGTGGCGCGGGCCTCTGGAGGCCCTGTACATCTGGTGGTTGGATATGCATAATCGACTCCAGTCATATGCAGTTGAAAAGGCCGGGCCGCAATCCCGGCTTTTTTGTGCCCGCAATTCGGGCTTATCAGGGCCTGGTCAGAACCTGACGTGAAACGGCTTCACATTGCCTCTTGGGTTGCGAGGCTTCGTTCGGCTTGCCAGCTCTTTTCGGATCAGCTCTGCCGCGAGTTCTTCAGGGCTGACGCCCCGTCTTTTCGCTTCCTGCTCAAGCTGATGCGTCAATTCCTGGTCCAAGCCGATCTGTTCGATAGGCATGGGCCCCTCCTAAGGGCCTTCAGGCCACGTGCTGATCGCCGGTATTCTCCGAAGCCAGGGCGGCCAATTGAGCTTCGAGCAACTCACGACAGAGCACGGCGCGCTGGGTGCGGTGAAACTTGGCCAGCGCCTGAATCAGTTCGAACGTGTCCTCATCGACCCGGACCTTGATCTCGCGGTCATGCAGGTGATTGCGGTTGGCGTACATGCGGGAGTAGCTCCTTGCAGTTGGAATTGGTTAGGCGGCGACTTGTGCCGGCGGGAACGCATCATCAAGGGCGCAACTGGCGCCCAGGACGTTCAGCGCTTCCACGATTTGGCGCGCCTCTTGAAGGCCTGGATTCCTGAGGCCTGATTCGTAATTCGCCAGGCGGGACTGATTCCAGCCGAGCTGACGGCGCAGCGCTGCCTGGGTAACGCCAGCCCTTTCGCGGATCGTTCGGACTTGGTTCATACGGTCTTCCTCCATTGATGACCGAAGGATAAACACGTATCGTGTTAATTGCAATCACAATAAGTGAAAGCCGGGTATTTCGTTTCGTGATGAAATTCCGCGCATGAACGAATCATTGAGCCAGCGCATCAAGCGCCTGAGAAAAGCCAAAGGGATGTCCCAGGCCCAACTTGCTGAGGCCTGCGGCTGGAAATCGCAATCCCGGGTTGGTAACTATGAGGTCGGCACTCGCGAGCCTACCTTGGCGGATATCGCCTCGATGGCAGCAGCCTTGGGCGTGGACCAGTCCGAGCTGCTCCTGAATTCGCCGGCGCCTGATCCAACTGCCGCGCCTGAGCGGAGCATGGCCGATCTTGTGAAGCAGATGCTCGCAAAGAGCGGAAAAGGCTTTTCCGAAGAGGCGCGCCGTCGGCTTCTCGCAGCAGCTGAGGAGCCGCAACCGTCAAACGTGATTGAGGCTGACTTCTCCCGCCCAGGCCTTGTAGGTGATGAGGTGTGGATTGCCCACTACGATGTCCGGGCATCGATGGGCGGCGGTCAGAGCGCGCACGACTTTCCAGAGCTGCTCAAGGACATCCGCGTCAGCCCGAGCCATCTCCGTGAGCTGGGCGTTGAATTCGAAGAGCACTTCCACCTGAAGGTGGTCACCGGCTGGGGCCAGTCGATGGAGCCCACCATCAAGCACCGCGACCCGCTGATCGTGAACATCAACGTCCGCGAGTTCGTGGGCGACGGGATATACCTCTTCGTCTGGGATGATCTGCTGTACATCAAGCGGCTGCAGGTGGCTGATGAGGAGCACTACGAGATGATTTCGGACAATCCGCGGCATAAGGATCGGCTGATCCGCCGGGACATGACCTACATCCAGGCCAGGGTGCTGCTAGTCTGGAACGCACATCTGGTATAGCCATGCCCCTAACCAAACCCAACCGGCAGCTGCGCCGAGACCTGAAAGATGCGGCCTTTGCACTGGAAAACGCCGCTCTGGAAATCTTCCACAAAGCCCAAGGTGGCGAGGAAGCTCAGTTTCTTGAGGCGATGAAGCGCGTTGGCGAACTGCATGAACTTGCAGATCGATTGGTGGGGTATGCGGACGAGGTGAAGGCGGGAAGGATTGAGCGCTGCGTTTAGGCATGCTTGGCCAAGGCACTAGCTGTCGGAGTGACCGAAGATTGTCATGGAGCATCTCAGATTCGATGACGGATGGCAGCCGTCGGCTAAATTATGATAGCTACAAGCTGTCCGATAGACTGAAAGGCATGGGACCTGAACTGGTTGGTGGGTAGATGGATCGCATCGAATTCAATCATGGACGTATCGCGTGGTGCTGCGATGACAACGGCATAACGCTACATGAGCTGGCCGCTGAAACGGGCGTGGCAGAGGCAACCCTATCTAAAGCGTCTGCTGGAGAAAGGGGGCTTACCTATGCCCAGCTTAAGCGGATCGCTGATTACTTTGGGCGTGGAGTCCTTTTCTTCATGGAGGAAGGAGACGCCAACCCTGATGCTGTGCATACGCCTGCCTTCCGCAGTATTGCGAATCAGAAGCCTGAGATAGGCAATAAACTTCGCCGACTAATTGAGCGAGCCGAGCGTCAACGCGATATCTATCTAGACTTGCTCGAAGATGTTGATAGCGAATACGCCCCGAAATACTCTTCCCCGGCCCTCCCCGGCGACCTCAAGCAAGCTTCAATTGTGGTTCGAAACTGGCTTGGTCTAAAAAATCAATGCACTTTCGACCAATACCGATCAGCGATTGAGTCGAAAGGCATATTAGTTTTTCGAAGCAATGGTTATCACGGGCAATGGCAAATAGCTAAAGATAATCCGGTTCTGGGATTTTCTTTGTACGACGCTGAATGCCCGCTGATATTTGTAAAAAAACAATATTATGAGACCTTGCAGACATTTACGCTCATGCACGAGCTAAGTCATGTACTTATCCACAAGATAAGCTCAATTGACGACAATTGTGATCTGCATCATTCGAGCGGGCAAGAGCGAGAGGCTAATGAATTTGCTGGGTTGATTTTGGTTCCAGATGAATTTCTAACTAAAATCAAAATGCAAGACAAGCCAGAGTCTGCTGATGAATACGACTACTGGCTGGAACCGCAAAGAAAAGCATGGGGCGTGAGTGGCGAGGTCATTCTTCGCCGGCTTCTGGACGAGGGGCTTTTGCGCGCAAGCGAATACGAAGACTACCGACGCTATAGGGCTGCCTTGCGCATCCCAGAACAGGACGTTGGCGGCACCAGGATGTACAGGCATCGCGAACCGAAGCACATTTTTGGCGATAGGTTTGTACGAGTTGTTCTTGACTCACTAAACGCTAAGAACATTAGCCTAGCCAAGGCCAGCAGTTACCTAGATGGAATTAAGATCAGGGATATAGATAGCCTTAAGGGATTCTATGTGGGCGTTTGATGCTTCTTCTATGATTTATGCTTGGGACAATTATCCGGAAAAACATTTCCCAAGATTGTGGGAGTGGGTGGCCGCCCAAATATCATCGGGTGTCATTGCGATGCCATTGGTAGCCTTTGAAGAGACATCATCAAAGTCTCCTGACTGCGGCAAGTGGCTAAAGGATGCCAATCTGAGCATTTTGCACCCCAACACAGCAATTCTCAAATGCGCCGCCAAGCTAAAATCGCTTCTTGGCATAGAAGGTGACCGCTATGGAGTCGGTGTTGGCGAAAATGATTTAATAATCATCGCAACTGCAGAGATCAACGGCCTACCTCTTGTTTCAAATGAGGCTGTACAGATAAGCTTGCCTAAAGCCCTTTCGAAATACAAAATCCCTGCGGTATGTTCTTTGAAAAAACCACCGACAACTGTCATCGACTTCCTGGCCTATATTAAGCAATCAGGCGCCAAGTTTTGATGATTACATAGAGCATGACAAGCCCGCCACTGAGCGGGCTTTTTGTTGCCTACGAGACCGCTACCGACCGCCTATCGCGATATCAACCTTGTCGCGATACTCCTTCTCCGTCAAAAGACCTTGATCCCTCAACGATTTCAGTGAGCGGAGGGTTTCATCAAGACCACTTGAGGTTGTCTTTGTGCTGACCTCAACGCGCTGCGTTGGAGCGTAGTTTTCTATTGCAAGGTCAAATCTCATGCGACCAGGTTGGGATTTAATTTCGCAGGAATTGATGCGTTTAGACTGAACAGCCCCTGCCCCGGCCATGGGAATAGCTTTCACCTCATAGACAGCATTGTCGTACGCCCATCCGTCCGGAGCATTCATCACGCCTACCCATTTTTTGGTGCACGCGAGCTGCACGCGGACAGGAGTAGTCCCGACCGTTACCCCGTTCACGTCAATCTGTGCCCCAGATGGCTCACTGATAATATCTATGGGAACCATGCTGGATGACGCACAGCCAGCAAGCGCTGCGCATATGAATAACAAGCTTGGTGATTTCATGGCTCGATCCCTGCAATTTTAGACGGCAATATGCCATACAAATGCCTATAGCCCTACAGTCCGTCGCTGCCGACCTAATTGCGAGGCAAAGCCGGATAGCTTTGATGCCCGCGTGATGCCTCAGGGCCAGAGTGGTAGGATGGCGGCTTTACTCAAGGAGAGAGTCATGCGCATCACCCTAGCCGCCTTTCTGATTTCTGCCTCCGTTCTCGCCGGCTGCGCACCTGTTCAGTCGCCATCCTCTGGATACGCCACGGCTCCAGCCAAGAAGGAGCCGCACGTCTTCAAGCCGCGACCGTACACCTACGACAAGGATTCGCCCGAGGCCACCAACTTCGCCAGCCAGCTCGACATGCCTGCGTTTCAGTGCGACCTGGAGGCAATGCTTGGGTGGGATGCCGTCCGATACGGCTTAAGAGACCTGCAGGCTGAGTACACCGGTTCCTTCATGGAGTGCGTTAAGTTCGCTCACGCCCAGGGCAATGAGGCCGTGGCCAGACTGAAAGGCGCCAAGGTGCCTGCCAAGCAACTTGAGCTGAGCAAGGACCTGTACGCTAAATGGTCCGCATACCTATCCTCGATGAGTCCCTACCGTATGCCTGATCACCGAGCGAAGGCGGACTACCAGGCTGCCAAGCAGGCCTTGGCGACTGAGGTGAAGTTCTCAAAGTAACCGTCCTCAAGTCTCATATAGGCCCGCATAGCGCGGGCTTTTTTGTGCTCGTCAGAAAGGCGCCTCTTCCTCCGCCTTCTCCTCCTCCCAATCCCTTTCCGCGACCAGGTCGTCTCGATCGTCTGCGCTCTGCGGCTCCCACCGAACCGTCACGCTGTCGTCGTCATTGAACGCCAGGTCCAGTTCCGGCGTCTCGGCCAGCAGGCCCATCACCTCCTCCCACTCCATGTCACCGTCCGTGTCCAGGCGATGGATAGTCACCCAGCGCTGAGCCTGCGCGATCGGGTGGTTGATCATCGATGAGACCCGCAGCCCCAGGCGTTCCAGCCCGGTCATTTCCTGACGCGCTTGCGGCGCCGACTTCTTCTGCTTGGCCATTTCCTTCCTCCGTTAACTGTACATCCATCCAGTATTAAGCGAAGCATACATCACGCCTTGTGAAAGGTGAACACGCTTCGCTTGGAAGAATTTCAACACGGCCTCGAAAAAATAAATCACATTACGTGTTGACATAAAAAACACATTGCGTGATATTTGCCTCAACACAGCAGTCACTCACGAGGGACTGCAGAGGCCCTCACAGGCCGCCGCTCTTTCACATTGATGGGAACCTCGCGGATCGATCCCGGCAACGGCACAGCGCGAGCAACAAATTCGATCCCCATGCCAGCTCTGGAACTGGCCAGCTCGAAATCAGGCGGAACGTCAGCGCGGCAGGAACATTGGCCGGGCCACGGAAAGCGGATGGAGGGTTGCGCTGCAAACGCTCCCTGCCGGGATGCCCTTAGAACGGGCGTCGGTGCCTGGCACAGCGCGAGCAGCGATTAACCAAGAGGAGGAACCTGCCCATGAAGTAGATAGACCAGCCGGAACACGGACCGGCACCCCACGACGGACTGCCCCACCCAGCGGGCCGCAGAGCTGCAGTCGGCAGTCGTGTAGCGAACACCTTACCCAGCGACCACCCCGCCGAGGCCGATCGACGCGAGGTGATAGGGAAGCTCAAGGCCAACCGAACTGAGAGCAGGGCCGTCGGCGGCTGAGCTCGAGCGACCACCGCTGACGCAATACCCCGGCCTGTCGCCAGTAGCGAGGCCGGGATTTCACCAGGTGCCATTCCATGAGTGGCATCTGGGAAATCAACCGCCCTGGAGGGCAAGACGATGGCGAAGCGGCCAACCAACCGCATCAAGTACAAGCTCTGGGATCCGAACTCCACCATGGAGTACGACGGCACCATCGACGAAGGCATCTACTACGCAGCATGGAGCCTTTCGCTTGAGGATCGAAAAGTGCTGATAGGCAAACTGGTCGAGCAGCAAGCAAGCGCCACGGCCAAGGCTGAGAGCGCCACGACAGCCTGTCGTTAACTGCCCGATGCCCTGCTCCCCATCGCAGGGTTCATCGGACTGGGCTCGGATGAGCTGTAAGCAAACAGCGGGGTGGCCACCTCGACGCGGATAACCGGTCGATTGCCCAGCCTTCACGAGCCCAGTCCGATGCACCCCGCATCATCAGGAGAACCCCATGAAGCACGCAGCAGCTATCGCCCAGCTGGAGGTCAGCGCTCAGGTTTGCGAAACCAACGCGCCGATCAACGAGGCCGAGGGCAATCACGAGCAAGCCAAGCTTGAGCGTGACAACGCAGCGGCCTACCGGGTGGCAATCGCCCACCTCAAGGCTGACCAGTAACACCCTTTTTGCAGGCGAGTCCGAGGGCATCAGCTGGCCAGACTCGACGCATGGAGGGAAGCGCCTCCCGCCTGCACCCCTTCCCTTCACATACGACCGCATTGGCAGGCGCCAGGCCACCTTTCACGGTGGGTTTGGTCACCCGCGCCTGACGTCTGGCCAATGCGGCCGCACAACCAACTAGGAGGACGCCATGGGCGCACTTCGAGCAGCACAATGGCGGTATGACCATGCTGAGCCGGATGACGACTCTGCGTATCAGGAGGCGGCGCAGAACTGGATCGAGAGCAAGGCCGAGGAGCTGGTCGGCGGCTGCGATGTTCTGATCCCGCAGCGTTTTGGCGGCCCGGTGGGCGTGCGCCAAGAGCAGTTCGTGGCCAAGGTCGCCGAGCACCTTCGGTCGCTGCAGGAAGCAGAGCAGGACGACATCACCGCCCTTGCCCAGCTTCTTCTACAGGCCCTGACCGGCGGCCCGGTGAAAAGCATGGTCGAGGACATCGTCGGCCAGAGCAATCACGCAAACGGCAAGCTGTACGAGATCGCCGAGGCAATGCTTGAGCAGTACGTCGACCAGGGCCTGAGCTACGACGCCGACGAGGCAAGGCTATGAGCCTTCACAGCATCGCTACCAGCGCCATTGAGGCCGCGATTGAGACGATGCTTCTGCCGGGCTCAGGCCCGGTGGAGGATGCGAAGGCCGAGACGATGGTCGTCGCCTACTTCTCCATCCTCGTCATCGACTCAAACGAGTTCAAACACTACTGCGAGCGCATTCGGCATATTGCCGTTCGGCGCAAGGAGGCTGCATGACTACGCCGATCTTCCCGTCGATCATCGACGACCAGGTGGCCGAGGTTGCCCAGGCCGTGCCAGATGACCGCATCCTGATGGTGTTCAAGGGCCTGACCATGGAGGACGCCATGAACCAGGCGCGCCTGGCCCACATCGAGAACCCGGCAGCTTGGTCGGGCCGGGCCTACCTCTGCGGCATGTGCACGCTGGCCTATGAGGTCCGATCGTGACCCGCCAGCAAGCCCGCCGCTGGGCATTCTGGCGCGGCAGCTTCACCACGCTACTCATCTGCACCGCCTGGATGCTTGCGAGCGCCTGGGCCGGCTGCATCACTTCCTGAATCACACGCACCCGAGCACGGCGGGCCTTCGGGATAACCGTACCCCTTCGGGAGCGTAAGCGGCGAGAGCGCGCAACCATCCACCGCAGCCAGTGCCTGGAACGTACCCCGTGCCTGGGTGACCTGGCATTTCCCCTTTCAACTGACGGCGCCGGCTTGGCGCGAGGTTTTCCAATGTCCACTACCAACATGCGCATCTGGGAGCAGGTGCAGACCACCGATACCCGCTACACCAAGAACGCCGAGGTCGGCGGCCAGAAGATCACAAGCTTGAACGGCACCGCGATGGTCATGAAGGCGACCGAAGTGTTCGGACCGGTTGGCATCGGCTGGGGTTGGAAGGTCCTCGAAGAGCGATTCGACGACGGCCACGAGGTGTTTTCCGGTGAAGGCGACAAGCGAATCTGCTTGGGCCGGGAGATCGGCCACACCGTCAAGATCCAGCTCTGGTTCATGCAGGACGGCCAGCGCGGCGAGGTCGAGCAGTACGGGTGCACCCGGTACCAGTACAAGACCAAGTACGGCATGACCACTGATGGCGAGGCGCCGAAGAAGTCGCTGACCGACGCCATCAAGAAAGCCCTGTCCATGCTGGGCTTCAGCGCGGACGTGTTCCTGGGCATGTTCGATGACGTGAACTACGTCCAGCAACTACAGGCTGAGCAGGCGATTGAACAGGCCGAGGACCGTCAGGCCGAGATCGAACGCCAACAGCAACAGCGCCTGGACTTCATCAAGGACACGATCGAGACCATGCAGAGGGCGGTGACGCCGCATGAGCGCAAGAAGATCCACGACCATGCCGTGCGCAAGCTCATCGGCCGCAAGGATGAGAAAGGCGCCGCCCGTATCTCCCTTGAATTGAAGAACCTCGAAGCCGGCAAACCGCAGGAGGCCGCAGCATGACCCAGCTCTACGCACTCACCGGTCAGATGGCCGAATTGGCTGCCATGTGTGACACCGACGACGAAGGTCTCAAGCAGGCCATTCAGGACACCATGGCCGGTATCCAGGGCGAATTCGAGGTTAAGGCCGACAGCATCGTGATGCTGCGCCGCAACATCGAGGGCGACATTGGCGCGATCGACGCCGAGATCAACCGCCTGAGCGAGCTCAAGCGCATCAAGGCCAACAGCGTGACAGCCATCACCGACTACCTGCGCCGGAACATGGATGCCGCAAACATCAAGTCGATCAAGCGCCCGCTGTTCACCATCAGCCTGGTAGCCGGAAAGGAAAAGGTGATCGTCGATAACGAGCAGGCGGTACCCGATGAGCTGACGTCGGTGGTGACCAAAATCGCACCGGACAAGAACGCCATCGCCGCCAAGCTCAAGGCCGACCGCGAGCACAACGAAGCTGTCCGCAAGCGCATGGCCGCAGGCGAAGACTGCGAGCACGAACTCATCCCCGAGCCAGGCTGGGCGCATCTTGAGCGCGGCGAGAGCTCGATCCGCATCAAGTGAGGCGCCCATGGACCAATCAATCGACCTGGAGGCAGCGAAGGCTGCCTTCTTCGCATCTGGCGGCCAGCTGGTCGTGCTGGAGGGCTTCGAATACGTGCCATTTCGGCAGCGCAAGCATCCCGAACCAAAGCCAAAGCCGGCCAAGCCAATCAAGCAGGAGCGCGGCGGCGAGCGCAAAAGCCGCGCCAAGGCCCGTACAGCCAAGATCGAAGAGTTCGCCAAGACCATGACCTGTGGTGAGGTCGCAGAGCTCCTGGGCGAAACCAAGACCGCTCTATGGGGCGTAGCGGCGCGGGGAGGATTCAGATTCTTCAACCCGACTAAGTCAGCCAGACCGGCGAAGGTAAATGCCGAACCGAGCCAGGAGGATCGCGACCTGGCCGACAAGATCATTGCCATGCGTGATGCTGGCAAGTCCAGATGCCGGACCACGTCTGAGCTGGGTATCGGCAACTGTCGGCTTGTGCGGATCCTCGATGAGTTCGGCATTGATTTTCCAGTTCAGCGGCGCCAGGGGTAGGCCATGAACGAGCACGGCGAGCACCCCAGCGTCTACTACCTTGGCCGGGAATGCCGCCGAAACGGTGGCGGCAAGATGGCCAACCCATTCGCCTATCACACGTTCCATGGGGCCTGGTTCTTGGCCGGCTGGAACGACATGGATCTTGAGATTGAACAGAAAAATCCGAAACGCGCTGCAAAGAACAAGGCGGCGTGATCAGTTCAACCTACCGCCCAGCGGATTGAAGGAGGTGCCGTATGGCGATGTCTCAGCAGGCCCGCGACGAGAAGCGCCGCGCCAAGGCTGCCAAGCTGCAGGAAGAAGACCTGCGCTTGAAGGTTCGACCAGGGACTAAACAGGCCCTGCTGGAACTGATGGAGTGGGCCGGGATCGAGGAACAGGGCGAGGCGATGACGCTGATGATTCATCACCTGCATGGGCTGGGCCCGGGCGGTGCTCTTCCGCTGCTGACACCTCCGCGCCACGAAATCACGGTGTCACCAGCTGTGGCGCGGAAGCTTGAGATTTTCCGGGCGCGCGAGGTCCTCAGAATTTGCGATTAGTGATCAGTCTTCAGGCTTGAGGAACACCACCATGACGTCTGGATTTTCAGCCTTGTATTCAGCATCTAAATAAGCCTGAACCTCAGCGAATTCGATACTCACCAGGTCAGGGCCGCGGCGCTTAACCCGCCCCAGCGTTAACCCGCCCTCGAATATGACTTCGTCGTCATCAGGATAGCAAGCAAGCTGTCGCCGAAGCTCGCCAACCGTGGTTTTGTACTCGCTCAAACTGACCTCCAAATCAATCGGCACTATACCGGTCATCCGTAATACCCCATCCAAAACCAAATTGCCACCATGCCGCATCCGGCCACGGAGGGCGGCGCATGCATGGAGTACCGCAATGCAAGTCGAGACCTCGACAGTCACCAAGCTGCTGATCACCGGCGCCGAAGGCCTGGACCCGATCAGCGTCTACCTCGAAGACTTCGCACCCTGCAAGGGAAAGATCACCGTCAGCTGCTACGACAAGACCTGGCACGCCTACTGGGGCGGCATGTGGGATGGCCTGACCATCGGCCAGTTCTTCTGCAAGCTGCACGACGCCTACATCATCGGCTACTTCGACCGGTCGCTGAGCTCTCGCCGGTTCAGTG
>NZ_AUEC01000036.1 GCF_000425785.1 Pseudomonas taiwanensis DSM 21245 | reverse complement strand
ATAACGCTTTGCCATCACAGAATTCCTTTCCGCAGATGGCCGGCGACTGTACAGAACCCCGGCTGTTCCGGGGCCACATTTCAGTTTCTTGGGATTTCAGACGGAGCCTAGCATTTGGCGGGCGCAGCTCTTACCCCCAGCTCCCGATTCGATTCCACCGAAAGCCATAACTAGCTGATTTGTTTATAGATACCCTATTAGGTACGTCAAGAAATCCACCAAATTCCATACCCGCGAAAACCGGCCCCTCACGCCCAAGAACCGTCCGTCTGTCTCCGCCACAGTTAGTCCATTACAGATTTGCTCGCCTTCGGCCCCACCGCCAAACGACAAAATCACCATTTTCCGCACAATCCAGCACTATCGACGCCTTTCCTATAAAAATCAGAGACGTTTCCTACAGCTTTAAACCTTGTCCCATCCAAGCCGCAAGGATAAATTTCCTAAGTCGCGGCAAATTCCGTGACCGGGCGTAGGAACCCGTTGGTAAACTTGGCGCACGCACTAGGCGCCCCCTGCACCACAGCTGGCGCTTTTTTTGTGCCTGCCGTGCTGTGTAATGGCGGCTGTGTGTGGGCGGGCTTCGGCCTGGCCGGGTTTCCCAAGTTCCCCGGTATTCCTACCCCATACACAGCTGCCACCCAATCCCGTAGGAAGGATCGTGGTAGCTCCAACCAAAACTTGGAGTCTCATGCATGCCCACCAAAAATCCGATAAGGATCCTCGCATCCGCTCTCCGCCGCCGCCCCAAACCGGCCCACACCCCTCCAACGTTCTACCCCATCCACACCCAACCCACCCCCGCACCCAAGCAGGTGCCCCATGACTGACCAAGAACGCCTCTCCAACCTGCAAAGCTACGCCTGGACCCTCGAACTCCTCGGCGAAGCGCTGGTCCAGCACGACGAAATGCTGGAATGCGAACACAACCCACGCCTGAGCTTCCGCAACACCGCTGGCATCCACCAGGCCATCCGGATCATCAGCCGCCTGGCCAGTGAGCAATGCGGAAAAGTCCTCCAGCAGAGCGACACCGGCACACACCCTCCAACCGAATAAAAAAACCACCGCCATGCTGGCTCGGCCAAACCCAGGCGACACCGACCGAAGCCAGCGTGTGCCCAAGTCCCATTGCGCGCCGCCTCACCCCACCAGCGCCCCCGCCCGATAATTGTGTTCGATCACCGCACAAAGCCCACCAACCCGAGGTAAACACTGCGCGCTTCCTGCCGATCGTACGAGCAGTCCACCAGCCTCCGGTAACCTGCCATGTCCGTACGCAGTCTCAACATCGCCACTCGCTCCTACCTGAGTTTCAGCCTGATCGCCGTGTTGGTGGTCTTCCTGGGCCTGTTCTCCATCAACAAAATCTCTTCCATGCGCGAAGCGGTGGTGTACACCGAGCAGGTCACCAACGCCGGCACGCGCTACCTGGGCGAGATCCGCAGCCACATGCTGGGCCTGCGGGTCATCACCATGCGCATGACCCTGGCCCGTGCCCCGGCGCAGTTGGCGCCGACGCTGGCGCGGCTGGAGGAGTTGAAGGGGCTGCTGGACGCCGGGATGAAGGACTTCGGCGCCGTGGCGCCGCCCTCGGCGCAACCTGCTTTCGTGGAAATGCAGCAACTGATCGGCAAGTACCGTGTGCTCATCGACCAGTACAAACTGCTGTCCGACCAGAACCAGGTACCGCAGATGCAGGCCATGCTCAGCGGTGAGATGCAGGACATTTCCAACCGTATCGGCGAGCTCTACGACACGCTGGTGAAATCCAGCCGCGATGTCGCTGCGCGCTACACCGCCGATGCCAGCGCCGAATACCAGCGCGCGCTGTACCTCACCTACTCGATTCTGGGGTTGGTGGTGGTGCTGACGGTTGGCCTGGCCTGGCTGCTGACCCGCAGCATCGTCAGCCCGCTGCGCGAGGCCATCGACGTGGCCCAGGGCATCGCCGGTGGCAACCTGGCCCGGGTGGTGCGCACCGATGGCCGTGACGAAGCGACGCAATTGATGACGGCGCTGGCGGCGATGCAGGACAGCCTCAAGGATGCCCTGCGTCTGATCGCCGACTCGTCCCAGCAACTGGCGGCGGCCAGTGAGCAGATGTCGGCCATCACCCGGCAGACGTCCAGCGACCTCAATCGCCAAAGCGACGAGATCCAGCTGGCGGCCACGGCGGTGACCGAGATGAGCGCCGCGGCGGAGGAGGTCGCGCACAACACCGTCAGCACCTCCGAGGTGTCGCGCCAGTCCGAAGACGCCGCGCGCCTGGGCCGCGAGCGGGTAGGGCAGGTCATCAGTTCGATCGACAAGATGAACGAAAATGTCGGCGAGGCCTGCCGCCAGATCGGCGAGCTGTCCGAACAGTCCCAGGAGGTGGGCAAGGTGCTGGACGTGATCGGGGCCATTGCCGGGCAAACCAACCTGCTGGCGCTCAACGCTGCCATCGAGGCGGCGCGGGCGGGCGAGGCCGGGCGTGGTTTCGCGGTGGTGGCTGACGAAGTGCGGGCGCTGGCGGCGCGTACCCAAAGCTCGACGTTGGAAATCGAAGAAATGGTCAACGCCATCCGCAATGGCACCGCCCGTGTGGTGACCTCGATGCAGAGCAACAGCCAGCAGGTGCGCGAAACCCTGGAAGTGGCCGAGCTGGCCGGGCAGGCCCTGGATGAGATCACCTCGGGCGCAAGCACCATCCACGAGCGCAACCTGGTGGTGGCCAGCGCCACTGAAGAGCAGGTGCAGGTCGCGCGCGAGATCGATCGCAATCTGCTGAACATCCGTGACCTGTCGCTGCAAACCTCCGACGGCGCCAGTCAGATCAGCAGCGCCAGCCAGGAGCTGGCCAGCCTGTCGATTGGCTTGAACGACATGATGAAGCGCTTCCGCTTCTGATAGCCCTTGGGGGTTGTGCTTTGCATATGGAAATCCGTATATTCGATTATCCATATGTAAAAGGCAGCCCCCATGATCGCGCCCACCGAGGTTTTCAAAAGCCTGGCCGATGAGACCCGCGCCCGCGCCACCTTGATGATCGCCAGCCTCGGCGAGCTGTGCGTCTGCGAGCTGATGTGCGCCTTGCGCGACAGCCAACCCAAGATCAGCCGCCACCTGGCGCAACTGCGCAGCAGTGGTCTGTTGCTGGATCGCCGCCAGGGCCAGTGGGTGTATTACCGCCTCAACCCGCAACTGCCCGCCTGGGTGCACGAGATGCTGCAGGTTACGCTCAAGGCCAACGCCGCGTGGCTGCAGGACAACACCTCGCGCCTGCAGAACATGAATGACCGCCCCGTGCGCGCCAGCGCTTGCTGCTGAACTTCGAGGTCGCTCCCATGCTGGTTGCTGCTGCTGTCTTCATCTTCACCCTCATTTTGGTCATCTGGCAGCCCAGAGGCCTCGGCGTAGGCTGGAGCGCGGCCCTGGGGGCGATCATCGCCCTGGCGGTCGGCGCGGTATCGCTGCACGACATTCCTGCGGTCTGGGCCATTGTGTGGAACGCCACGGCGACGTTCATCGCGATCATCGTCATCAGCCTGCTGCTGGATGAGGCCGGTTTCTTCGAGTGGGCGGCGCTGCATGTGGCGCGCTGGGCCGGTGGCGATGGGCGCCGGTTGTTCGCCTTCATCGTGCTGCTGGGGGCGGCGGTGTCGGCGTTGTTCGCCAACGATGGTGCGGCGCTGATTCTTACGCCCATCGTCATGTCGATGCTGCTGGCCCTGCGTTTTTCGCCGGCTGCGACCCTGGCCTTCGTCATGGCCGCGGGCTTCATCGCCGACACGGCGAGCTTGCCGCTGGTGGTGTCCAACCTGGTCAACATCGTTTCGGCGGACTACTTCGGGCTGGGCTTTGCCGAATATGCGTCGGTGATGGTGCCGGTGAACCTGGCCAGCGTGGCCGCCACGCTGCTGGTGCTGTTCCTGTTCTTCCGCCGCGACCTGCCGGTGCAGTATTCGCTGGCGGCGCTCAAAGCGCCGAAGGCCGCTATCCATGACCGTGCCACCTTCATCGTCGGTGGCTGGATGCTGCTGGTGCTGTTGGCGGGCCTGTTCGTGCTGGAACCCTTGGGCGTGCCGGTCAGTGCGGTGGCGGCGGTGTGTGCGGCGATTCTGTTCGCGGTGGCTGCCCGTGGTCACCGAATTTCCACCCGCCGTGTGCTGCGCGAGGCGCCCTGGCAGGTGGTGATTTTCTCCCTGGGCATGTACCTGGTGGTGTATGGGCTCAAGAACGCCGGCCTCACCGACTTTCTCAGCATGCTGCTCGAACGGCTGGCCGGGCAGGGGCTGTGGAGTGCGGCCATCGGTACGGGTTTGCTCTCGGCCTTGCTGTCGTCGGTGATGAACAACATGCCCAGCGTGCTGGTCGGCGCGCTGTCGATCCATGCCAGCGGGGTGGAGGGGCTGGTGCGCGAGGCGATGATCTACGCCAACGTCATCGGCTGTGACCTGGGCCCGAAAATCACCCCCATCGGCAGCCTGGCCACGCTGCTGTGGCTGCATGTACTGGAGCGCAAGGGTATGCGCATCACCTGGGGTTACTACTTCAAGGTCGGCATCCTGCTGACGGTGCCGGTGCTGTTGATCACCCTGTCGGCCCTGGCCCTGCGCCTGAGCCTCTGAAGCCTGTTACCACGTAGAGGAGCGACCGATGCCGCCGCTGCCCACGCACGCTGGACCGCGTTGGCCTGCTCCAGGAGGACCTATGTCTGAGCAACTCCCCAATCTGGACCTTTCCCTGTTCGAGGCGCCGCCTGCCGAAACCCGCGTTAGCGACCACAAGCCGCGTATCTTGATGCTTTATGGGTCGACCCGCGAACGTTCCTTCAGCCGCCTGCTGGTCGAAGAAGCGGCGCGCCTGCTGGAGCATTTCGGTGCCGAGGTGCGAGTCTTCAACCCTTCTGGCCTGCCCCTGCCAGACGATGCGCCGGTCGAGCATCCCAAGGTGCAGGAGCTGCGTGAGCTGGTGCTGTGGTCGGAGGGGCAGGTGTGGTGCTCGCCAGAGCGTCATGGCGCGATGTCGGCCGTGTTCAAGGCGCAGATCGACTGGATTCCCCTCGCTCTT
Organism: Pseudomonas taiwanensis DSM 21245; assembly: GCF_000425785.1. Lineage (GTDB taxonomy): Bacteria > Pseudomonadota > Gammaproteobacteria > Pseudomonadales > Pseudomonadaceae > Aquipseudomonas > Aquipseudomonas taiwanensis. Next base: position 51,558 of record NZ_AUEC01000036.1, on the reverse strand, counting down.
GGGGCCGTGCGTCCCACCCAGGGCAAGACCTTGGCCGTGATGCAGGTGTGCGGCGGCTCGCAGTCGTTCAATGTGGTCAACCAGCTGCGGGTGCTGGGCCGCTGGATGCGCATGTTCACCATCCCCAACCAGTCATCGGTGCCCAAGGCGTATCTAGAGTTCGACGATGCGGGCCGCATGAAGCCTTCGCCTTATTACGACCGTGTCGTGGACGTGATGGAGGAGTTGGTGAAGTTCACCGTGCTGCTGCGCGACCGTGCGGCGTTTCTGGTCGATCGTTATTCCGAGCGTAAGGAAAGCGCCGAACCGCTTTCTGCGCGCGTGAACCAGCGTTCGATCTGATCGCGCGTTCGGCGCCCCTGGGGGGGGGGAGTGTCCGGTGGCTAGCGCTGATAAGCCCTGCCATAGTGGCGCTCCAGCCGCGCCTGTACCAGTTCGAGCAGGATCGACAGCAGCCAGTAGATCACCGCCGCCGTGGTCAGCATCTCTAGATACCGATAGCTCGACCGCCCATACGACTGCGCCAGGAACATCACCTCCCACACCCCCATCACCGATATCAGCGATGAATCCTTGAGCATCGAGATGAACTGGTTGGCGCTGGGCGGAATGATCACCCGCATGGCCTGGGGCAGGACGATGTGCCAGAAGATCTGCCGTGGGCGCATGCCCAGCGCCAGCGCCGCTTCACGTTGCCCCCGGGCGACGCCGAGGATGCCGGCGCGGAAGATTTCGCTCAGGTAGGCGCCGTAGTTCAGCGACAAGGCGATGATGCCGGCACTGATGGCGCCCGGCACCAAGCCCAGCTGTGGCAGCCCCAGGTAGATCAGCAGAATCTGGATCAACAGCGGTGTGCCGCGGAAGAACGAGGTATAGAAGCTGGCGACACCCACCAGCACTGCGCTGTTCGACAAGCGGGCCAGGGCGGCGGCAAAGCCGAACAGCACCGACACCACCATCGAGCACAGGCACAGGAACAAGGTCAGTGCCGCGCCTTGCAGAAAGCCGTTGGGCCCCAGCCTGAAACCGGCGAGGTTCGGAAACTTCTCCAGGATGATCGAGAATTTCAGGTCGAAGCTGAGGAAAAACGCGACGAACAGGCCGAACAGCGCCAGCCAGGTCAGCAGTAACCGTGTGCGAAAGCCGAACAGGCCGGCGCCCGTGGCCTTCACCACGGGCTTGGGGGAGGGAGGGAAGGTGCTCATTTGCTGATGTCGGCGCCAATCCATTTTTGCGACAGCTTGGCCAGGGTGCCATCAGCCTTCAGTTCGGCAAACACCTGGCGCACCTTGGCATCCCACTCGGGGTCGCCTTTCTCGATGGCCACCGAGTTCGGCTCTTCGTACAGCGGGGCGCCGGCCAGCTTGAAGCGTTTGTCCTGATCCAGGCGCGGCTGCGCTGTCACCAGGTTGGTGAGGATGGCATCCAGACGCACGCCGGCGCCCAGGCCCAAATCCTGGAAGGCAACGTTGTCGGTGTCGTACGGCGCGATCTGCACGAAGTCGAAGGGGTATTCGATCTTCTTGTCTTCGTTGCCTTCGATCACCAGGTTCTTGTTCAGGTAGCTCTCGTAGCTCGATGCACTGGTCAGGCCTACCTTGCGGCCGTCCAGGTCCTTCGCGCCATGGATCCGGTCATCCTTGGCGTTGACCACGATCACCGCCGGCGATGCGTAGTACTCCACCGGGAAGTCGAACACCTCGGCGCGGGCCTTGCTCGGCGTCATCGAGCAGATGCAGATGTCGTAGCGGCCGCTCCAGCGGCCCGCGGCGATCACGTCCCACGAAGGGGTTTCCAGGCGCAGCTTGACGCCCAGTTTGTCTGCCACGGCCTTTGCGACATCCACGTCGAAACCGTCCAGTTGGTTCTGGTCGTTGAGGAAAGAAAACGGCGGGTAGCTCTCCATCAGCACGTTGACCAGTTCCTTGCGCGATTCGACCCGCTCCAGCGTGGCGCCGGCCAAGGCCTGGGAAGCAGTCGCGAGCAGCACGAGGCCCGCACCGAGCAGAGTAGAAAATCGCATGTACATACCTGAAATGTTGGACAAAGGAGATAAAGGGTATTTAATAGTTATAAATGTTCCTCTCATAATGAATTTTATTCATAAGAACCTTCAGAGTAGTTATATGAAACAGCGAGCGATGGTGATTCTGGACGGTGGCATGGGCCGTGAACTGCAGCGCAGTGGCGCGCCGTTTCGCCAGCCGGAGTGGTCGGCGCTGGCGCTGAGCGAGGCGCCCGAAGCGGTGGTGGGCGTGCACGCAGCGTTCATTGCCGCAGGGGCCCAGGTCATCACCAGCAACAGTTATGCGGTGGTGCCGTTCCACATCGGCGAGGAGCGTTTTGCCAAGGAAGGCCGCCAACTGGCCACGATCGCCGGCCAGCTGGCACGTCACGCCGCCGATACAGGGGCGCATCCGGTCAAGGTGGCCGGTTCGCTGCCGCCGCTGTTCGGCTCGTATCGCCCAGACCTGTTCCAGCCCGAGCGAGTAGAGGAACTGCTGTCCCCGCTGCTGCAGGGCCTGGCCCCGCATGTCGACCTGTGGCTGGCGGAAACCCAAAGCTCGGTTGCCGAAGTGCGGGCCATCCATGCCCACCTGCCGGAAGACGGCAAGCCGTTCTGGGTCTCGTTCACCTTGCAGGACGAAGAAGTCGACGACGTCCCGCGCCTGCGTTCCGGCGAGCCGGTGGCCGATGCCATCGAAGCCGTGGTTGGCCTGGGGGCCGACGCGGTGCTGTTCAACTGCAGCCAGCCTGAGGTGATTGGCGCGGCGGTGGATGTCGCGCGCTCGGTGATCGAGCGACACACTGCCGATATCGTCATTGGCGCCTATGCCAATGCCTTCCCGCCGCAGCCGAAGGAAGCCACCGCCAACGACGGCCTCGATGAACTGCGCGAAGACCTTGACCCGCCCGGCTACCTGGCCTGGGCCAATGACTGGCGCAAGCGCGGTGCGAGCATGATCGGTGGCTGCTGTGGCATCGGCCCGGAGCACATCGCCGAGCTGAAACGCCATCTGGCCTGAAGCTGAAAAGGGCGGGCGGCTGCTGTACAGGCAACGTACGCCCGCACTCGGCCATCGGGGCGCGGATCGCTGAGGCCCGGGTGTCCAGGCATCGGTTTGCCTGGAGGCTTTCGTGGATTGCCTGCTGCCTGGCGGGAGGGCGGTGCCACACCGGCAGTGGCCTGAGTTGGCGTCGAGCTGGGCTCACCGCACCAGCCGTGGCACGGCCCTGACGTAGATCAGCTCGCTCACCAGTTCCACCAGGGTCTGCATGATCACGGCAGCCGCTGCCAATGCGCGTATTTCCTCGGGCAGCGCCAATGCCAGAGGCAGCACCACCAGCGAGTTGCGGGTCGATGCGCTGAAGGTCACCGAGCGCGCCTCGGCCACTGGCAAGCGGAACAGTCGCGCAGACACCAAGCCGAGGGCCGGCGCCAGCAGCATGAAGCCGATATACACCGGAATCACCGGCAACAGGCTGTCGAAGTCGCGCATCACCACCGTGATCTGCGAAGCGATCACCACCAGCAGTACCAACGCCATCGCCGGCACCGGCATCCACGCCCAGGCGTCGTTCCATGTCGCCACGGCACGGGAGCGACGGGCGCCGATGCTGGTGAGCACGGCGAGTACCATCGGCAGCACGATCAGTAGTACGAAGGCTTCGATGAACGGGGCGATGGCGATCGTCACCCGTGCGCCAGCACCGAGCATCAACGTCAGGTAAACCGGCAGCAGCACCAGTTGTAACAGCAGCAGGAGGGGGGTGGCGGTCAGGGTCAGGCGCGAATCGCCCTGGCCAATGTGGGTGAACACCACGACGTAGTCGATGCAGGGGGTGAGCAGCACCAGCAGGGCGCCGACAAGAATTGCCGGATGCTCGACCAACCCCCGGGTAGTCGCCCAGACCAGCAGTGGGACGAAAACGAAGTTGGCGAGCAGCAGCGCGGCCATGAAGCAGCGGTTGCCCAGGCCCTGGCGCAGGTCGAGGAAGGGGATTTGCAGGAACATCGCATACATCAATACCGCAATGGCCGGGGTAACCAGCGCTTGCAGAGGGTGAGCGGTGTCGGGGGCCAGCAGGCCGAAGGTGAGGGCGACGGCGACGGTGGCGAAGTAGATCGGAATCTGCTGGGTTTCGAGTTGCTCTCTGGTCAAGGCGAGGTCCTGTGATCGCGGGTACGCAAGGCGTGGCTATTGTGCGGGTCTGGCCGCTGGCAAGCCAGCGCCCGCAGGTGACATGCCGCCTGTTGGCGCCGGCTTGCCGGCGATGAGCACACGCTCAACCAAGGTTCGCCCAATCCACACCACGCGCCTTGATCACCAGGCTCACGGTGCTGTGCTCCGCAGCCTGATGGCACGCCAGGAACCCACCCACTGGATACAGGTTGTGGATCTCCAGGCCATGCCCTTTGGCATTGACCAACTGGATTTCCCGACGCCCTTCTTCCAGTTGCGTGACATCGAACGGCTCGCCCAGCTGCACATCGGTCAAAGTCCACAGCGCCGGGTCCTGGCTGCCAATGGGTTCGACATTGACCAAACCGTCGGAGGTGGTGAACACCCCTTCACCGAAGTGGGGGCCGCTGCGAACGTACAGCCGATAACCGGCGTCGCTATGGCGGAAATACAGCACCAGCGCGACCGGCTGCTCGCCTTTGTCGAAATTGACCAGCCCCAGCTCTTGGCCGTGCTGCCAGTCGGCGTCCGAGCCATTGAGCAGTCCAAGGGTGCGGTTCCCTTGCACGGCATACCCTGGCGTTTGCTGTGGGCTGTCGAGGGCTACCTGCCCTGTGGTCATGCTGCCGAGCGTGTTGATGGGCGACTCGGCCACTTCCAGGGTGGCGGTGAACGAGTGTGCGACGTGATCGGTCATGGGAGGCTCCACTAGGTTGGGGAGGCCTCAGGCTAGGGGGCTTTGCCGGGCGAGCCCACGCGGAACGGGTTCCGTACAGGGCGCAGAAACGAAGAAGCCCGGCACGAGGCCGGGCTTCTTCACATCAGGCAATCGCCAATCAGTTGCCGTAAACCGGCAGCTTCTTGCAGATGGCCTTGACCTTCTCACGCACGGCATCGATGACCGCTTCGTTGTTCAGGTCAGCCAGGATGTCGCAGATCCAGCCGGCCAGCTCGCGGCACTCGGCTTCCTTGAAACCACGGGTGGTGACGGCTGGGGTGCCGAAACGCAGGCCCGAGGTGACGAACGGCGAACGTGGGTCGTTCGGTACCGAGTTCTTGTTGACGGTGATGAAGGCTTTGCCCAGCGCGGCGTCAGCGTCCTTACCGGAGATTTCCTGCTTGATCAGCGACAGCAGGAACAGGTGGTTCTGGGTGCCGCCGGAAACGACGTCGAAACCACGCTCGATGAACACGCTGGCCATGGCCTGGGCGTTTTTCACCACTTGCTGCTGGTAGGCCTTGAACTCAGGCTGCAGGGCTTCCTTGAAGCAGATGGCCTTGGCCGCGATGACGTGCTCCAGCGGGCCGCCTTGGGCGCCTGGGAAGACGGCGGAGTTCAGCTTCTTCTCGATCTCTTCGTTCTTGCGAGCGAGGATCAGGCCGCCACGCGGACCACGCAGGGTCTTGTGGGTGGTGGTGGTGACCACGTCGGCGAACGGAACCGGGTTCGGGTACACGCCAGCGGCAACCAGGCCGGCAACGTGGGCCATGTCGACGAACAGGTAGGCACCGACCTTGTCGGCGATAGCGCGGAAGCGGGCGAAGTCCAGAACCTGCGAGTAGGCCGAGAAGCCGGCAACGATCATCTTCGGCTTGTGCTCGACGGCCAGGCGCTCGACTTCGTCGTAGTCGATCAGGCCGTTGGCGTCGATGCCGTACTGGATGGCGTTGTACAGCTTGCCCGAAGAGCTCACGGAAGCACCGTGGGTCAGGTGGCCACCGTGCGCCAGGCTCATGCCCAGGATGGTGTCACCGGCCGACAGCAGGGCCAGGTAGACGGCAGCGTTGGCCTGGGAACCGGCGTGCGGCTGGACGTTGGCATAGTCGGCGCCGAACAGCTGCTTGGCACGGTCGATGGCCAGTTGCTCGACCACGTCGACGTATTCGCAGCCACCGTAGTAGCGCTTGCCTGGGTAGCCTTCGGCGTACTTGTTGGTCAGGACCGAGCCCTGGGCTTCCATGACTGCCGGGCTGGTGTAGTTTTCCGAAGCGATCAGCTCGATATGCTCTTCCTGGCGCAGAGCTTCTTGCTGCATGGCTTCGAAGAGCTCGGCGTCGTACTTGGCAATGGTCAAATCACGGCTGAACATGGCGGTCCTCAAGGATCGGGGTGAATTGGGGGGGCATTCTAACCGATTGATTCGCGCCTGGCATATGAAGTGGCATCAAGTCGCGGACCAATGGCCTTCATGTTGGATCCCGCGCCGTGTCTGGGCTGGCTGGGGGCGTGAGTTGACTCGAAAGTCCGTTTCCCGCCGCCTCTGTGCTGGCATCGGATCACTGGAACATGAACAGCGTTTCGTTGCTGAATTGCGCCTCGAACTGGTTGGCCGGCATCGGCCGTCCGAACAGGTAGCCCTGCACTTCGTCGCAGCCGTGCTCACGCAGGAACTCCAACTGCTCATGGGTTTCCACGCCTTCGGCGATCACCGCCAGGTTGAGGCTATGGGCCATGGCGATGATCGCCCGGGCGATCTGGGCATCCTGTTCGCCTTCGGGCAGGCCATCGACGAAGGTGCGGTCGATCTTCAGCACGTCGATGGGGAACTGCTTGAGGTAGTTGAGCGACGAGTAGCCAGTGCCGAAGTCGTCGACGGCAATGCTCAGGCCAAGGTTCTTGAGGCTGTCGAGAATCTGCATCGCCTCGTTGACCTCGCGCATCAGGATACTTTCGGTCAGCTCCAACTCCAGGCACGCCGGCGGCAGGCCGGTCTCTTCCAGAATGGTGGCGATGCGCGTGCCCAGTTGGCCGTCGGAGAACTGCCGTGCGGAAATGTTCACCGACACCTTCGGCACACGGACTTTCTCCTTGTGCCAGGCCTTCAGTTGGCGGCTGGCCTCGCGCAGCACCCAGTCACCCACATCCACCACCAGGCCCAGCTCCTCGATCACCGGAATGAAATCGCCCGGCGGCACCAGGCCACGGGTGGGGTGGCGCCAGCGCAGCAGCGCTTCGGCACCGGTCAGGCGCTTGCCGTCGCCGCTGAACTGCGGCTGGTAGTACAGAATGAATTCGTTCTGCTCCAAGGCATGGCGCAGGTCGCTTTCCAGTTCCAGGCGCTCCAGGGCACTGGCGTTCATCTCGGCCTGGTAGAACTGGAAGTTGTTCTTGCCGCGCTCCTTGGCGTGGTACATGGCCGTGTCGGCGTTCTTCATCAGTTGGCTCAGTTCGCTGCCGTCCTGCGGGCTGAGGGCGATACCGATACTGGCGGTGACGAAGAACTCACGGTTTTCCAGCACGAACGGCCGCACCAGGCTCGCGAGGATGTTTTCGGCCACGTGGATGGCGCGGTTGAGCGCCATTTCACGGGTGGCGCGCGGTTGCAGCAACAGGGTGAATTCGTCGCCGCCCATGCGCGCCACGGTGTCGTCGTCATCGACGCACGCCAGCAGGCGCAGGGCCATGTCCTTGAGCATGCGATCGCCCGCGGCGTGGCCGAGGGAGTCGTTGATCGGCTTGAAGCGGTCCAGGTCGAGGAACATCAGCACCACCCAGGCCTTCTGCCGATCGGCCTGCTGCAGCGCGTTGTACAGGCGGTCCTGGAACAACGTGCGGTTGGGCAGGTGCGTCAGGGCATCGTAGTAGGCCAGGCGATGAATGCGTTGCTCGCTGGCCTTGCGCTCGCTGATGTCGGTGAAGAAGCACACGTAGCTGGCCAGGTCGCCTTCGTCGTCGAGCACGGCGGTGATGCCGACCCATGCCGGGTACGGCTCGCCATTGCGACGCTTGAGCCACACTTCGCCTTCCCAACTGCCGCGCTGGTGCAATTGCTTGAGCACGTAGGCAAGGTGGCCTTCCTGCTGCTCATCGACGGTCAGCATGCCGGGCAGTTGGTCGAGTACTTCCTCCACCGCATAGCCGCTGACGCGGCTGAACGCTTCGTTGGCCTGGACGATGTAGCCGGCCGGGTCGGTGATCAGAATGGCCGAAGTCGAGTGCTCGAATACCGTGGCGGCCATGCGCAGGTCTTTTTCCGCGCGGCGCTGCTGGCTGATGTCGCGGCCAACCCCCAGTACCCCCTCGAAGCGCTCGTGCTCGTCCCACACCAGTACCAGGCGCAGTTCGATGGGAATCTTGCGGCCATCGGCACGCAGGCAGTCGAACAGGAACAGCTGGGAGGGCAGTTGGCTGCGCAGCTGCGCCAGCTGTTCGCGGTCGCCCATGGCTTTGCTGACCCGTTCCATCAGGCTATAGATGCCGGTGAGCTGGGCCGGGTTGGCGACGATCGACTGCCAGCTGTTCTCGAAGATCCACTCGGCCCGGTAGCCCAGCACGGCATGCACCGACGGGCTGACGTAGTTGAGCTGCAGCTGGCTGTCGGTGGAGAAGATCACATCGCTGATGCTCTCGGCGAGCATGCGGTAGCGTTGTTCGCTGTCGCGCAGAGACTGGCTGGCCTCGATCTGCACGGTCACGTCCTTGCCCACCCCGATGATACGGGTGACGACGCCATCGGCGTCGCGGGTCAGCACCTGTTCGCGAATCTCATAGCAGCGCCAGTTGCCGTCGCGGTGGCGGAAGCGCAGTTGGCAATGCAGCGACTCGCTGTGGCCGGTCTCGCGTTGATGCTGAAGCAGTGCCTTGTAGTGTTCGGCGTCTTCGGGGTGTAGCAGCAGCTCCCAGAAGCGGTCGCCCATCTGCGCCAGCTCGCTGCGGTCATAGCCCAGGGTCTGGCCGAGGTGGCGGTTGCTGAAGATCATCCGCTTGTTGAAGACGTCCTGCACATACAGTTGGTCGGGTACGGTGCGTACCACGTCCGACCAGAAACTTTCGCGTTCGAGCAGCGACAGCTCTACCTGCTTGCGGCTGGTGATGTCGCTGATGCTGAGGATGACCGCCTGGTAGTTGCGCCGCTGCTGCGGCAGGCGGGCCATCAGCCACAGGTGCAGTTCTCCACCGAGCGGGGCGGGCAGGCGGACTTCGAGTTCCAGCACAGGGCGCTGTTCGATCAGCGCGTCGATCAGTTGCATGCCAACGCTGTCGCGGCCATCGCCGCTGCCGTCGATCAGGCGCTGCCAGGCGCCTTCGTTGCAGTCGACATTGAGCAACTGGCGCGCCACTTGGTTGATTTCGGTGATTTTCAGTTCCAGCAGCAGGGCGCGGCGCAGGTTCGGGTCCAGCGCCAGGCTTTGCTTGAGCGCGGCCAGGTTGCGCAGGTGGTAGCGGTCGAGCTGGCCGGGCAGGCTGGAGAGGTCGAGCACGCACAAGGCCACGCCCGTGCCCTCGAAGATGTCCTGGTAGCGGCGGCGGTCCTCCTGCAGGGCCTGCTGGCGTCGGCGCATGTTGATCAATGCCAGCACCGGCAGCAGCGCGCAGAACAGCACCAGCATGCATTTGCCGATCAGCGCCGGCAGCAGCTTCTGCCGGGCCAGGCCGGCATCGAACAGCCCGCGCAACTGCCATGCGCTGTTGTCGATGAAAGCCAGCATGACGCTTTGCAACGGCTCATTGCTGGTTTGCACCGGGGCATGGCGCTCCAGCATATCGCCGCTGCGGCTGTTTTCCAGCAGCCACAAGGGGTGGCTTACGCCATCGAGGTGAATCGTCAGGGTCCTGTAGTAGGAGGGCGCAAGGCGCAGCAGCCAGTAACCGCGATCCTGCTCGGTCGACTGGCGCAACAGCAGGTAGACGGTACGGTTATCGTCCGAGTTGGAGAAAAAGTAGGCGCGGCCCTTGGCCAGTTCGACCAGCTCGTCAATCCACTGGCGGTCTGGGCTGCCCGCCAGGCTGTCGCCGCGCACGTTACCGGCAGCATCGAGCCAGGCCAGTTCCCGCAGCTCGGGCAGGCGTTCGCGCAGGGTTTGCAGCAGGCTGGGCAGTGCTGCGGGCATCGGCGTTTTGACATAGGGCTGGACCACATTCACAGCCTCCTGGGCTTTGAGCGCCATGTTCAGGCCCAGGTGGTCCGCCAGGTCGGCACTGGTCGCCAGGCTTTGTTGACGCAGCTCCGCCTGCGTGTGATGGAACTGGGCGAACAGCTGCCACAGCAGCAAACCCAGCAGAACCAGGGCCAGCAGGGCCAGCGCACCTTTGACCGAGCCGCGCACGGACGCAGCCGGAGCGGAGGAGGCAGGTCGCAGCGAGGGCGAGTGTGTGAGATCGGTCAAGCGGTGGTCCTGCAATTGGGCTGGCGATGGCAGGGTTTGATCATGCACGGTGTGTGCCGCAAGGCCGTGGCCGTGCTGGCGTGGCGCACTATACGGCGGGACACCGGAAAGGGGCTAGCATGCCAATCATTATGGCAAAGTGCCAGCGCTGCTGTCCTGTGCCGACGGTCGTCGCCCGCTGGGGGGGTTCGGCAAGCCCCTGCAACCTGTGCGAGAATGCCGGCCGCTTCAATGACAACGCATCGGAGATGTTCGGTTTTGGTTACCCACTATTCCACCAATGGCCTCGATTCCGCCTGCGGGCGCAGCAGTCAGACCCTTGTCAGCACTGCCGTGACCGAGGACGTATCCTGCAAGTCTTGCCAGCGTTCGCTGGACAAATCTGGCGCGGCTAGCGCGCCGAAGAGCAAGAGCCCGTCGCTGGCCGAGCTGCGCAAAACTGCCAAGGCGGTTGCAGAGCCGGCCGTCGAGTCCGTCGCTGCCAAGCCAGCCGCCAAGGTCGTGAGCGCGCCGGTCGGCAAGCCGGCCAAGGCCGCCGAGCAGCCTGCCCGTCGCGGTGGCTTCAGCGTCAAGGCCGCCTGGGCCGCGCGTCTTGCCGAGCAGGGCGACCGTTGCCGCTTGCCGCGGGGCAAGGCCAAGCAGCGTCACGTCTGACACCCTTATCGAGCCGGTAAGGGCCAATGCGCGGGTAAACCTGCTCCCACAGCAATGGGCTGCCCCCAAGCGGGTGCGGTCCGGCAAACGATCGAACCTGTGGGGGCGGGCTCTACCCGCGAAAGGGCCGTCACGGACGCTGGAAGCGGCGCTCGATCCCTGCAACTTCATCCCACCATCCGACCACCCTGCGCAATGCCGCGTCTTGGCGTAGAATGGTCGACTTTGTTCAATGACACCCCCGTAAACACATCCCCCTGGTCACAAGGCCGGGGCGTACGTCGATGTCTTTACCTATCTGATAGAGGGCTTGGTTTTGGCTCAATACGTCTACACCATGCATCGGCTGAGCAAGGTCGTGCCGCCGAAGCGGGAAATTCTCAAGAATATTTCCCTGTCGTTCTTCCCAGGCGCCAAGATCGGCGTACTCGGCCTGAACGGTGCGGGTAAATCGACCCTGCTGCGGATCATGGCGGGCGTCGACAAGGAATTCGACGGCGAAGCCCGTCCGATGCCTGACATCAACGTCGGCTACCTGCCGCAGGAGCCGCAACTGGATCCGACCAAGTCGGTCCGTGAAGTGGTCGAGGAAGCGGTCAGCGTGATCAAGGACGCCCAGGCGCGCCTGGACGAAGTGTACGCGGCCTACGCCGAACCCGACGCCGACTTCGACAAGCTGGCCGCCGAACAGGCCAAGCTGGAGGCTATCCTGCAGGCCGCCGACGGCCACAACCTGGAGCGTCAGCTGGACGTCGCCGCCGACGCCCTGCGTCTGCCAGCCTGGGACGCCCGCATCGAGCACCTGTCCGGTGGTGAGAAGCGCCGCGTGGCGCTGTGCCGCCTGCTGCTGTCGGCCCCCGACATGCTGCTGCTCGACGAACCGACCAACCACCTGGACGCCGACTCGGTGGCCTGGCTGGAGCGCTTCCTGCACGACTTCCCCGGCACCGTGGTGGCGATCACCCACGACCGTTACTTCCTCGACAACGTCGCCGGCTGGATCCTCGAACTGGACCGCGGTGCCGGTATCCCGTACGAAGGCAACTACTCGGGCTGGCTGGAGGCCAAGTCCGAGCGTCTGGCGCAAGAGTCCAAGCAGCAGAGCGCCCACGAGAAGGCCATGAAGGAGGAACTGGAGTGGGTGCGCAAAGGCGCCAAGGCCCGCCAGTCCAAGTCCAAGGCCCGTCTGGCACGCTTCGAAGAAATGCAGTCGCAGGAATTCCAGAAGCGCAGCGAGACCAACGAGATCTACATCCCGGCCGGTCCGCGCCTGGGCGACAAGGTCATCGAGTTCAAGAACGTCACCAAAGGCTATGGCGACCGCGTGCTGATCGACAACCTGTCGTTCTCCATGCCCAAGGGCGCCATCGTTGGCGTGATCGGCGGTAACGGTGCCGGTAAGTCGACCCTGTTCCGCATGTTGATGGGCAAGGAACAGCCAGATTCGGGCAGCATCGAGATCGGCGAAACCGTGCAACTGGCCTGCGTCGACCAGAGCCGTGAAGACCTGGACGGCAACAAGACCGTGTTCCAGCAGGTTTCCGACGGTTCCGACATGATCCGCATCGGCAACTACGAGATCCCGTCTCGCACCTACGTTGGCCGCTTCAACTTCAAGGGTGGCGACCAGCAGAAGTTCGTCAAGGACCTCTCCGGCGGTGAGCGTGGCCGTCTGCACCTGGCGCTAACCCTGAAAGAGGGCGGCAACGTCCTGCTGCTCGACGAACCGTCCAACGACCTCGACGTCGAAACCCTGCGTTCGCTGGAAGAAGCCCTGCTGGACTTCCCAGGCGCCGCCATCGTGATTTCCCACGACCGTTGGTTCCTGGACCGTGTGGCGACCCACATCCTGGCGTACGAAGACGACTCGAACGTGGTGTTCTTCGAAGGTAACTACACCGAGTACGAAGCCGATCGCAAGAAGCGCCTGGGTGACGCAGCTGCCCAGCCGCACCGTGTACGCCACAAGAAACTGGCCCAGTAAGCCGGTCTTTTGATGCACAAGAATGGGGCCCTAGCGGCCCCATTTTTGTGCCTGATTGGGAAGCGATGTTGGCTTCATGCGCGGGCATTCCTGCTACTGGAGATGCGGCGCTAACCTCAGGACTTGCAGGCTCCTTGTGGGGGTGGGGTAGCCGCGGAGCGACCGCCGCCGAAGGGCTATTTTGTATACAGTTATATAATACGCACCAAAAAATTTCATAAAAACGACATTTCGCCCTGTTCCAGTGCGATTGCTTCTTGGTACATTCCAGAAAAAACCAATAAGCCCAATCCCTCTTGGTGAGATGTCTACCATGATCGAATCCGTCGACAATTTCCTCGCGCGCCTGAAACAGCGCGATCCGGCCCAACCCGAATTCCACCAGGCGGTGGAAGAGGTGCTGCGCAGCCTGTGGCCGTTCCTCGAAGCCAACCCTCGCTACCTGCAGGCCGGGATTCTCGAGCGCATGGTCGAGCCGGAGCGCGCGGTGCTGTTCCGAGTGTCGTGGGTCGATGACCAGGGCAAGGTCCAGGTCAACCGCGGTTACCGCATCCAGATGAGCAGTGCCATTGGCCCTTACAAGGGCGGCCTGCGCTTCCACCCGTCGGTGAACCTCGGCGTGCTGAAGTTCCTGGCCTTCGAACAGGTATTCAAGAACTCCCTCACCTCGCTGCCCATGGGCGGCGGCAAGGGCGGCTCGGACTTCGACCCCAAGGGCAAGAGCGATGCCGAAGTCATGCGCTTCTGCCAGGCCTTCATGAGCGAGCTCTACCGCCACATCGGCGCCGACCTCGACGTGCCGGCCGGTGATATCGGCGTCGGCGCACGCGAAATCGGCTACATGTTCGGCCAGTACAAGCGCCTGGCCAACCAGTTCACCTCGGTACTCACCGGCAAGGGCATGACCTACGGCGGCAGCCTGATTCGTCCGGAAGCCACCGGCTATGGCTGCGTGTACTTTGCCGAGGAAATGCTCAAGCGCCAGAACCTGCGCATCGACGGCCGTCGCGTGGCGATCTCCGGTTCCGGCAACGTTGCCCAGTATGCGGCGCGCAAGGTCATGGACCTGGGCGGCAAGGTGATCTCGTTGTCCGACTCCGAAGGCACGCTGTACGCCGAAGCGGGCCTGACCGATGCCCAGTGGGAGGCGCTGATGGCGCTCAAGAACGTCAAGCGCGGCCGCATCAGCGAGCTGGCCAGCCAGTTCGGCCTGGAGTTCCGCAAGGGCCAGACACCGTGGAGCCTGCCGTGCGATATCGCCCTGCCATGCGCCACGCAGAACGAACTGGACAGCGAAGACGCTCGCACCTTGCTGCGAAACGGCTGCATCTGCGTAGCCGAAGGCGCCAACATGCCGACCACCCTCGAAGCCGTGGATATCTTCCTGGACGCCGGTATCCTGTACGCGCCGGGCAAGGCGTCCAACGCCGGTGGCGTGGCCGTGTCGGGTCTTGAGATGTCGCAAAATGCGATGCGTCTGCTGTGGACCGCCGGCGAGGTGGACAGCAAGCTGCACAACATCATGCAGTCGATTCACCATGCGTGCGTGCACTACGGTGAAGAGGCCGATGGCAAGGTCAACTATGTCAAAGGCGCGAACATCGCAGGCTTCGTGAAAGTGGCTGACGCGATGCTGGCGCAAGGCGTGGTCTGATCGCAGGCCCGGGGGCCGCAGCGCGGCCCCTACCGTTCGCCTTCGATGTCGACGACCTCGATCAGTTGATCCCCCGCTGGCCGTCGCCACAACACTTCATCCCCAGGCGCTGAACCCAACAATGCCCGTCCCAGCGGCGAGCCCCAGTTGATCAACCCTTGGCTGGCATCCGCCTCGTCCTCCCCGACCAGTTGCACCGAATGCTCCTGGCCCTGCTCATCGGCGAACGTCACTCGGCTCCCGATCTGCACCTTGCTGCGCGAGGTCGCGGCAGGCACCACCTGCGCGCTCTGTACGCGCGCGCTGAAATAACGCAGGTCCCGTTCGGTATCGGCCAGGCGTTGCTGGTCGGCACGCTCGCCTTGAGCCTGTAGTTCGCTGCGCAAGGTATTGAGCGCGGCCACCCGCTGGTGCAGCTGGTTCAGGCCGTTGGCAGTGACGTAGTTGGGCTGCTCGCTCACCAGGCGCTCTACCGGCGGGTCTGCCTGGGCGGCGGCCTGGTCTTCGTTGACGAATGCTCGGCTCATGCTGGGGCCTCCTTATGCAGGGGACCATGGTGACAGGTCAGTGGTTTCGGGGGATGTCCGTTTGCGACCTAGTTGCGCCGATAGGCACGTCCCGCGTCGCGGTCTTTCTCCTGCTGCCATTCACGGTCACGCTCATCCCAATAGCGCTCGCGGTACTGGCGCAGGTCTTCGCTGTCCTGCATGGCGTGGCACTGGCGAAAGCCATCGTCCCAGCCACTTTCATACTGCCGGTTGTGCAGGTAGCGGGGCACGTCCTTGCGAAAATCGCCGACCATCAGCCCGGCAGCCTGGCGACCGCTGCTGCAGCCATCCTGGAAGCCGTCGGCGTAGGCGGGGGGATAACCTTGCTTGACCATTTGCTCATGGGTGGTTTCGCAACCTGTCAGCAGCAAGGCGATGCACAACCCAAACCAGTACCGCGACATATCCACAACACCTCCCAACGATCGTGGAAAGTCTAGGTGGCGTTTTGTCGGGGAGTCGTCAAAACAGTGTCAAAGAGTCGGTTGGGTCACGTTGGTCGCGGGTAAAGTCGCGCCTGCAGGGCCAGCCGATGCCTGCAGGCGCGCTGAGAGGACTCAATAGTGATACCACTTCAACTCCAGCATCACCTCATTCTGCGCCGTGGCCAGGTGGCTGAATGCCCGCGAGGCGCTCAGGCGCAACCCGAGGTTCTGGCTGATCTCCCATTGCTGGTTCAGGCTCACGCTGCGCCGCACTTCGCCATGGGTGAAGTAATCGCCCTTGGCCTCCAGCGTCATGTTGCCCAGCCCATTGCGCCACAACAGCCCGCCATTGAAGCCCGCTGCCGGGGCGATGAACGGGGCGAAGTCGTTATGGTGCTCGACCCGCACCGTGCCCAGGGCAAAGCCCAGCAAGCCGTCGGACAACTGCCAGGTGCCACCGGCGCCGCCGTTCACGTGGCTGACCAGCACTTCGTCGTCATGCTTGCCCGGCACCCGTTCCAGACCACCGGCAACCTGCCATGACCACGGCTTGAGCAGCGCGTTGCGAGGCGTCAGCGAGCGAATGGTGGCCAGGTCCAGGCGCTGCACCTGCCAGTCGTTGCCTTCGTACTGGCGCAGCTTGAGCTGGAGGATTTCGATCTGTGCGCCCAGCGGGAAGCCGTAGGCGTTGTCGTTGAGGTCGTGGTAGGCCATGCGCAGGCCGTACTCGGCAAAGGCCCGGTCCTCGCGGGTGCCGACGCCCAGTTGCCAGGTACGCGAGTCGTGGCCATCCTCCGGCAGGCCGGGTCGCTCTATTTCAAGCGCCGGCGGCGGGTTGCGGTTGATCGCCCGCAGCAGCTCGAAACTGCGCTTGGCCTGTGCGGGGTCGCGTTGCTGGCCGTTGGCGCGGTAACGCTCCAGGCGGTACGCGGCATCCTGCACCAGGGCTTGGCGCTCGCGGGGCAGGGCGGTGAACCCAGGGCTTTGCAGCTGTGCCGTGTCGGCGCTGACGGCCAGCACCTGGCGCTTTTCGTCGTGATCCAGGGGCTCGGCCCGGGCCAGCAGTTCTCGCTCGCGCGAGGGGCGGTAGTTGATGCTGCTGACCAAACCAGACTGCTTGACGGCCTTGACCGTGTCGGTGGGGATGGCGGTCAGGGGGAACTGCGAGGTCAGGTCCAGGCCTGGGCGGGCCACTTGCAGCAGTTCGAGCAGGCGGTAGGAGCAGTTTTCATCGAAGAAGAAGTAATCGAACTGGATCTGCTTGAGTTCCCACACGTGCTCGACCATGCGCCCGGTTTCTTCGGGCGTGAGGTCCAGCTGGTATTCCCACAGGTCGCGGTTTTCCAGGCTGCGGTATTCGGACAGTTTCTCCTGGTAAGGCATCAGCGCGAACAGGCCTGGGTAACCGCCCATCAGGCCTTTCCAGGCATACAGGATGCTGTTGTCGCTGCCTTCGATGTAGGCGCCGAAATTGATCGCATAGCTCAGCAGCGTGGTGTCGTCGCTGCGGGTGTGGGACTGGTCGATGCGCAGCAGGGTATGGCCGAACATCGACGATGGGCTGTTCAGGTAGGCCGCCGGGAAGATCAACGCTGCGCTGTGCGGGTCGATCGACTGGTACCAGGTCTTGAACGCCTGGCAGTCCGGTTGCGGCAGGTCTTGCAGGTCGAGTTGCTCGCGCAGCCAGCGGGTGCGGGCGGGGAATACGCACTGGGCGTGCTTGTCGCCTTGGCTGGCCGGGGCATACAGCGCTTCGACGGTGGCCTTGAGCTCCTGGTCGGGGTGGTGCGCGCCGTCCTCGGCGAGGAAGAACGCGTCATCGTCGACATAGCTGCGCCAGCCGCCGAGCTTGGCGGTTTCGTAATGGCCCAGGGCAATCCAGTAAGGGGTATTGGCCAGTTGCTGGATACGGCCTTGTTCCAGCGCAGGCATGGCATGAACAGGGGCGCAGGCAACCAGCGCCAGGTAAGCGAGGCGTTTGAGCATGTCGGGCAACTACTTCTCAACGATGCCGAAAGAAAAGGCGAAACCCGCCCCGAGAAGGGGCGGGAGCAGCTGCGCTTAGGCCTCGGTGGCGTACTTGGCCAGGCGTGGGTCGTTCTTCAGAACGGCCAGGGTGTTGTTGTGGACAGTCTCGGCAGTGACGTCGGCGCTGCTGAAGATCTGGTCGAAGTGCTGGTGGGTGACCGATGCAAAGTAGCCGCGGTCTTCCGGAGCCACGCCGAGTACCACGGCATAGGTGGTCAGGGCTTCGCCCTGGCCCTTGGCCATGTCTTCGGACAGCTCGTTCATCATGCCATTCATGGCGAACCACGACTTGCCGCCATAGGTCAGTGCCGCCTTGGTCGAGCAGCCGTTGGTACCGGAAGTCATACCGAAGGTGGCGTTGCCGGAGGTGCCGTTGGTGGTAGAGGCCAGGAAGTGCGCCGGAGTGCCGCGTTGGCCTTCGAACAGCAGGTTACCCCAGCCGCAGTTCGGGCCACCTGGCGCTTCGGCCATGGCGTTGATGGAGACCACGGTGAACAGAGTACCCAGAAGAATCCGTTTCATAGCATTTGTTCTCTTTGTCTAAACCAAGGGTCAGGGTTATCTGGCAACTCGGTTGCCAGGTCGGGAAAGCTTTTCACCCACCCGCGCAGCTTGGAGTTTAGGCACGATCTAAAGGTTGCGTCGCTGATTGCGAAAAATTTGCTTGCCTTCGGTGGGCGATGCGGCTGCGACATAAAGTCCCGCCGAGCCTTGCAAGGCGCGCGCGGGCAGCGCCAGAATGCTGCTATCCGCCCGCCGAAGTAAGGAAACACAATGCCCGATCCTGTCGCTGCGCGCCTGCGTCTCGCGCCCGAAGCCCTGACCCGGCGTTTTTCCCCCGAGCAGTTTGCATTCACCAACACCGACGATCTGGAGCCGTTTCGCGGAGTACTGGGCCAGGAGCGCGCTGTAGAGGCCCTGCAATTTGGCGTGGCGATGCCGCGCCCTGGTTACAACGTGTATGTGATGGGCGAGCCGGGCACTGGCCGCTTCTCGTTCGTCAAACGCTACCTCAAGGCCGAGGGCAAGCGTCAGCAGACCCCGTCCGACTGGGTCTACGTCAACCACTTCGACGACACCCGCGAGCCGCGTGCGCTGGAGCTGCCGTCGGGCAGCGCCGCCGAGTTCATCGCCGACATGGGGGGGCTGATCGACAACCTGCTGTCCACCTTCCCGGCGGTGTTCGAGCACCCGTCCTACCAGCAGAAGAAAGGCGCCATCGACCGCGCCTTCAACCAGCGCTATGACCGCGCCCTGGACGTGATCGAACGTGCCTCGCTCGAGAAGGACGTGGCCCTGTACCGCGACGCCAGCAACGTCGCCTTCACCCCCATGGCCGACGGCAAGGCACTGGATGAAGCCGAATTCGCCCAGTTGCCAGAAGAGGTTCGCGAGCAGTTCCACGAAGACATCGCCCTGCTGGAAGAGCGCTTGAACGAAGAACTCGCCAGCTTGCCGCAATGGAAGCGTGAGTCGAACAACCAGCTGCGCCAGCTCAACGAAGAAACCATCACCCTGGCCTTGCAGCCGCTGCTGGCGCCGTTGTCGCAGAAGTACGCCGAGAATGCGGCCGTGTGCGCCTACCTGCAGTCCATGCAGCTGAACCTGCTGCGAACTGTGGTCGAGCAACTGGTCGACGACAGCAAGACGGATGCCGCCGCGCGTAAGCTGCTGGAAGAGCAATACGCCCCCAGCCTGGTGGTCGGCCACCATGCCGATGGCGGCGCGCCGGTAGTGTTCGAGCCGCACCCGACCTACGACAATTTGTTCGGCCGTATCGAATACAGCACCGACCAGGGGGCCCTGTACACCTCGTACCGCCAGCTGCGCCCCGGTGCGCTGCACCGCGCCAACGGCGGCTTCCTGATTCTGGAAGCCGAGAAAATGCTGGGTGAGCCGTTCGTGTGGGACGCGCTCAAGCGCGCCCTGCAATCGCGCAAGCTGAAGATGGAGTCGCCCCTGGGCGAACTGGGCCGCGTGGCCACCGTCAGCCTTACGCCGCAGGTGATCCCGCTGAACGTCAAGCTGGTGATCATCGGTTCGCGTCAGCTGTACTACGCGTTGCAGGACCACGACCCGGACTTCCAGGAGATGTTCCGGGTGCTGGTGGACTTCGACGAAGACATGCCCATGGTCGACGAGAACCTGGAGCAGTTCGCCCAGTTGCTGCGTACCCGTACCAACGAAGAGGGCATGGCGCCGCTGACCAGCGATGCGGTGGCACGCCTGGCCACCTACAGCGCCCGCCTGGCGGAAAACCAGTCGCGGCTGTCGGCGCGTATCGGCGATCTCTTCCAGTTGGTCAGCGAGGCCGATTTCATTCGCCAGCTGGCCAGCGACACCATGACCGACGCGGGGCACATCGAACGTGCGCTCAAGGCCAAGGCCACCCGTACCGGTCGGGTTTCGCAGCGGGTGCTGGACGACATGCTCGCCGGCATCATCTTGATCGACACCGAGGGCGCGGCCATCGGCAAGTGCAACGGGCTGACGGTGCTGGAGGTCGGTGACTCGGCGTTCGGTATGCCGGCGCGGATCTCGGCCACGGTGTACCCCGGTGGCAGCGGCATCGTCGATATCGAGCGCGAGGTCAACCTGGGCCAGCCGATTCACTCCAAGGGGGTGATGATCCTCACCGGTTACCTCGGCAGCCGCTACGCCCAGGAGTTCCCGCTGGCGATCTCGGCAAGCATCGCCCTGGAGCAGTCCTACGGCTATGTCGACGGCGACAGTGCTTCGCTGGGCGAGGTGTGCACGCTGATCTCGGCCTTGTCGCGCACGCCGCTCAAGCAGTGCTTCGCCATCACCGGGTCGATCAACCAGTTCGGTGAAGTGCAGGCTGTGGGTGGGGTCAACGAGAAGATCGAAGGCTTCTTCCGCCTGTGCGATGCCCGAGGCCTGACGGGCGACCAAGGCGTGATCATCCCGCGGGCCAACGTCGCCACGCTGATGCTCGACGAGCGGGTGTTGCAGGCGGTCGAGGCCGGGCAGTTCCACGTCTACGCGGTGAGCCAGGCCGACGAGGCGTTGAGCTTGCTGGTGGGTGAGGAGGCCGGCGTACTGGACGACAAGGGCCAGTTCACCGAAGGCAGCGTCAATGCCCGGGTGGTGGAGCGCCTGCGGGAAATCGCCGAGATGATCAGCGAAGAAGACATCAAAGAGGCAGAAAAAGAACGTCTGGAGGACATGATTGCCCAAGCCAAGCCGGCTTGAGTCAAGAAAACGGCGCTGAAGGCGATGTGCTACCGTTCAGCGCCGGTTTTCCATCTTTTTCCGTCGCTATTCTATGCTGGAACGTAGGACGGTATCAGGGTTCAGGATGGAAACAGCCTGTGATTCCAGGCTGAACAGGGCTCATTGGAGGGGACGCGGCCATGCGCAACCTCAGCCTTACTCGCCAGTGCCTGGGCCTGGTGACCCGCATTGAATGCAGCATTCGCCCACTGGCCGGTGACAACGGCATGTGGACCCTGCTGTTCGCTGCCGGCATGGCCGGTGAACAACCGTCGGCCATCAAGGCGCAGGGACCGTTCCATGGGCCCGCGGTGGCCGAGTCGGTGCTCCATGCCATCGTCGACAGCCTGACCTTGCACGGGTATCAGGTGGCGCACGATCCACAGATCTGGGCGCTGCACCTGCAGGCGCAGTTGCGACGGATCAACGGCGAGCGTTGTCGCAACCTTGGGGATTACCAGTTCCATCCTGAAACCTGAGCCGCCGCCGCTGCTCGTTTCGGAAGGCGCTGGCGATTGGCTCGCGCAACTGCCCAAGGCTTTTGCTGTCACAGGTGGCTGGCTATACTCGCCCTCGCTTTTTTAGTCACCTGACGAGTCCCAATCCCTCCATGGAACGTATTCTCGAAAACGCGATGTATGCCTCTCGCTGGCTGCTCGCTCCTATCTATTTCGGCCTGTCCCTGGGCTTGCTCGCCCTGGCGTTGAAGTTCTTCCAGGAAATCATCCACGTCCTGCCCAACGTGTTCTCGTTGGCCGAGGCGGACCTGATCCTGGTCATCCTGTCGCTGATCGACATGTCGCTGGTTGGCGGCCTGCTGGTGATGGTGATGATCTCGGGCTACGAGAACTTCGTCTCGCAGCTGGACATCGACGAAAGCAAGGAGAAGCTCAACTGGCTGGGCAAGATGGATTCTTCGTCGCTGAAGATGAAAGTGGCGGCGTCCATCGTGGCGATCTCCTCCATCCACCTGCTGCGGGTGTTCATGGATGCGCAGAACATCTCCACCGACTACCTGATGTGGTACGTGATCATCCACATGACTTTCGTCATCTCGGCGTTCGTCATGGGTTACCTGGACAAAGTCACCAAGCATTGACGGCTGGCGCTGTGGGAGCCGCCCTTGCTCCCACGGCAAATGCACACTAACGGACGAGCGGCGGCGGTAATGCCTTGTGTATTGCCCTTTTCCGTACAAAAAATGAGCAGTCATGCGTGGTTCCCATTGCGAGGTGCTCTCATGAACCTGCATCAGCTCAATTCCGAGGCCAGGGCCGGCCATGTCGATGAAGTCAACCTGATCGCCATCGAAGGTGGCGATTACCTGCTCGAGGCTCGGGTCAAGGGGCATGCCCATCCTTTGTCCGACACGCGGGGAGAACGCTTGCGGGTGCATTCGGTGGAGGATGCGCGCAAGTTGCTGCAAACCATTCCGATGGTCTCCATGAACCTGGTGCACTGGTCCGTCCAGGATGAAATGGTCGGCATGGGCACCCATCCTGAAGAAGACCTCAAGGTTCCGATTTCCCAGCGTTCGGCCTGGTAGCTGCTCGCAGCGTCCCAGTGTGCTAGGCTGCTCGCCCTTTTCATCAAGGGCGCGGCTTCACTGCGCCCTGCAGTGGAGCACGACAATGTCCGAACTCAACCTGACCACCGACGAATCTCGCGTCAGCTACGGCATCGGCCGTCAGCTGGGCGGCCAGCTGCGTGACAACCCGCCACCCGGCGTCAGCCTGGAAGCGATCCTGGCCGGCCTGACCGACGCCTTCAACGGTGCTGAAAGCCGCGTCAGCGAAGCCGACCTGTCGGCCAGCTTCAAAGTCATCCGCGAAGTGATGCAAGCCGAAGCGGCCGCCAAGGCTGAAGCCGCCGCTGCCGAAGGCAAGGCATTCCTGGCCGAGAACGCCAAGCGTGAAGGCATCACCACCCTGGCTTCGGGCCTGCAGTTCGAAGTGTTGACCGCAGGTGAAGGCGCCAAGCCGACCCGCGAAGACAACGTGCGTACCCACTACCACGGCACCTTGATCGACGGCACCGTGTTCGACAGCTCGTACGAGCGTGGTCAGCCGGCTGAATTCCCGGTGGGCGGTGTGATCGCGGGTTGGACCGAAGCCCTGCAGCTGATGAACGCTGGCAGCAAATGGCGTCTGTACGTGCCGAGCGAACTGGCTTACGGCGCTCAAGGCGTGGGCAGCATCCCGCCGCACAGCGTACTGGTGTTCGACGTCGAGCTGCTCGACGTTCTGTAAGACCTGCTGATGCCATTCGCGGGTAAACCCGCTCCTACAGGGCCTGTGGGAGCGGGTTTACCCGCGAATACTCAAAGACCTGCGAGCTTCACATCCAGTCTGTCCCACCGGGGCGCAACGCCCGCGCATAGCAGAACAGAAACACATTTCGCACCAGCTCCTTGAGCACCATCGGCTCGCTCGAATTCAACCCGCTCATGTCCAGGTCGCCCTGGTCACGCAGTTCATCGAGCGCTTCTGCTTCAAGCAACGCGCACACTTCGCCGGTTTCGCGATGAAGTATGCGCAGGTAGGGGTGAGGGCGGTCCAGCCAGGCGTCGATCAGATAAGTCATGGCTATTCTCCTTGGATAGCGGTTCCAATGAGAATAATTCTTATTATCTAAATAGCAAGCGCCAATTGCCGGACAGGCGCGTCATCAGACCTTACGCACGAACTCGGACTTCAGCTTCATCGCGCCGATGCCGTCGATCTTGCAGTCGATATCGTGGTCGCCGTCGCACAGGCGGATGTTCTTGACCTTGGTGCCAACCTTGACGACCAGGGAGGAGCTTTTGACCTTGAGGTCCTTGATGACGGTAACGGTGTCGCCGTCCTGCAGGACATTACCGACAGAATCCTTTTTCACCACGTCATCGCTGGCGGCCTCGGCTTCGCCGCTGGCCGACCACTCGTGGGCGCACTCAGGGCAGATCAGCTGGGTGCCATCCTCGTAGGTGTATTCGGAGTTGCATTTGGGGCAGGGTGGCAGAGTGCTCACTTCGGTTCCTTAAACAGACGGACGGTTAAAGGCCCATATTGTATAAGGTTTTGTGCGGCAAGTGTTTCTGTCCGTACAAATGCCTTCGCGGGTAACCCCGCTCCCGATACAGCATCGGAGCCGGGTTACCCGCGAAGGAGGGCGAAGCGGTGTTCAGTGCGTGCGTGCGACGGCGAATTCGCTCAGCTCGACCAGGGCATCCCGGTATTGGCTGGCAGGCAGCACTTCCAGGCAGGCAATGGCACGCTTGACGTAGTCACGGGCCAGCTCGGCAGTGTACTTGAGGGCGCCCGATGCACTGACCGCTTCACGGATCTGCTCCAGATCATCGAGGCCACCCTTCTGGATCGCCTTGCGCACCAGGGCCGCCTGCTCGGGCGTACCTTCGCGCATGGTGTAGATCAGCGGCAGGGTCGGCTTGCCTTCGGCCAGGTCGTCGCCGACGTTCTTGCCCAGGGCTTGCGCATCGCCTTCGTAGTCGAGCAGGTCGTCGACCAGTTGGAAAGCTACGCCCAGGTGGTCGCCGAAGGTGCGCAGTGCTTCGCGCTGCTCCTCGGTGGCGCCCGCCAGCGCCGCTGCGCTGTGGGTCGAGGCTTCGAACAGCATCGCGGTCTTGCCGCGGATGACGTCCATGTAGATTTCCTCGGTGGTGCTGGCATCACGGACGCGCGACAGCTGCAGCACCTCACCCTCGGCGATGACGCGGGTGGCCTGGGACAGGATCTTCATGACCGGCATCGAGCCCAGCTCGACCATCATTTCGAACGAGCGCGAATAAAGGAAGTCGCCCACCAGCACGCTCGGTGCGTTGCCCCACAGGGCGTTGGCGGTGGAGCGGCCACGGCGCATGCCGGACATGTCGACCACATCGTCATGCAGCAAGGTGGCGGTGTGCAGGAACTCGATGGTGGCGGCCAGCAGGCGCAGGTCGTTGCCTTCACGGCCCAGCGCCTTGCCGCACAGCAGCACCAGCAGGGGGCGCAGGCGCTTGCCGCCAGCGGACGTGATATAGTCGCCGATCTTCGATACCAGCGGCACGCGCGAGGTCAGCTGCTTCTTGATGATCTCGTCGACGGCGCTGAAATCGTCAGCCACCGCGCGGTAGAAGGATTGGGGTTGCATCGGCTGCTCCATTGAGGTTGCGCGGCATGCTAGGTCGCGGGTCCCGGTGTGTCAAGGCGCGGTACCTGCGGGCCTGGGGCGGCACTTGCAAGCAAAACCTGGGTTGCGTACAATCGCGCACCCTAACTTCCTGGGCAGCACCTGCCTTACGCAATTGCACAGGGCCGTTCCAGCCCCATGCAGCCATGCCAGCCAATACTCATCATATAAAGCGCTGGGTGAGCAGGATTATCGGAGAAATACCCATGTCTTACGCAGTAATCGTTACCGGCGGCAAGCAGTACAAAGTCGCTGAAGGTGAATTCCTCAAGATCGAAAAACTGGAAGTCGCTACTGGCGAATCCGTGACCTTCGATCGCGTTCTGCTGGTTGCCAATGGTGACGACGTCACCATCGGCGCTCCAGTCGTCGCTGGTGCTAAAGTTGTAGCCGAAGTCGTTTCGCAAGGCCGTCACGACAAGGTCCGCATCATCAAGTTCCGTCGTCGTAAGCACCACATGAAGCGTATGGGCCACCGCCAGTGGTTCACCGAAATCAAAATCACCGGTATCCAGGCTTAATCCCCTCGATCCCCTGAATTTATTGGAGAATTGAACCATGGCACACAAAAAGGCTGGTGGTAGTACTCGTAACGGTCGCGACTCAGAATCGAAACGCCTTGGCGTGAAGATGTATGGCGGCCAGGTCATCAAGGCCGGCAACATCATCGTCCGCCAGCGCGGCACCCAGTTCCACGCCGGCTACGGCGTTGGCATGGGCAAGGATCACACTCTGTTCGCCAAGATCGAAGGCGTGATCAAGTTCGAGAAGAAAGGCGAGTTCAACCGCCGTTACGTGAGCATCGTCGCAGCCTAATCGCGACGTCGCTCCAGAAGCCCCGTCATGCGACGGGGCTTTTTCGTTTGTGGTGAGCCTCTTGCAAAGCTGTTTGTATGGGCTGCCGGCGTTGGTTTCTACGGTCGTACGGGGCCGCCGCGCTCATTTTTGCAAGAGCCTCAGGTTTTTTAGTATTCAGCTCGTCGTCCGACGAGAGGCGGTTTTGAATGAAGTTTGTTGACGAAGTATCCATTCGGGTCAAGGCCGGTGACGGCGGTAACGGTTGCATGAGCTTCCGCCGCGAGAAATTCATCGAGAACGGCGGCCCCAACGGCGGCGACGGTGGCGATGGCGGTTCGGTCTACATGGTGGCTGACGAAAACCTCAACACCCTGGTCGACTACCGTTATACCCGTCACCACGAAGCCCAGCGCGGCTCCAACGGTGGCAGCACCGACTGCACCGGCAAGAAGGGCGATGACCTGATCCTGCGGGTGCCGGTCGGCACCACCGTGATCGACGCCTCGACCCAGGAAGTGATCGGTGACCTGATCGCTCCGGGCCAGAAGTTGATGGTCGCCCAGGGCGGCTGGCATGGCCTGGGCAATACCCGTTTCAAGTCCAGCACCAACCGTGCGCCACGCCAGACCACGCCGGGCAAGCCGGGCGAGCAACGTGACCTGAAGATGGAGCTCAAAGTGCTGGCCGACGTTGGCCTGCTCGGTTTGCCAAACGCTGGCAAGAGCACCTTCATTCGCTCGGTTTCGGCCGCCAAGCCGAAAGTCGCCGACTACCCGTTCACCACCCTGGTGCCGAACCTGGGCGTGGTCAGCGTCGACCGTTGGAAGAGCTTCGTCATCGCCGACATCCCCGGTCTGATCGAAGGTGCCTCCGACGGTGCTGGCCTGGGTATCCGCTTCCTCAAGCACCTGGCCCGTACCCGCGTGCTGCTGCACCTGGTCGACCTGGCACCGCTGGACAACAGCGACCCTGCCGATGCTGCCGAAGTCATCATCAACGAGCTGGCGCAATTCAGCCCGTCGCTGATCGAGCGCGAGCGTTGGCTGGTGCTGAACAAGTGCGACATGCTGATGGACGACGAGCGCGACGAGCGGGCCAAGGCCGTGATCGAGCGCCTGCAATGGGAGGGGCCGGTCTACATGATCTCGGCCATCGCCAAGCAGGGTACCGAGCAGCTCAGCCACGACCTGATGCGCTACCTCGAAGAGCGCGCCGATCGCCTGGCGAACGACCCGGCCTACGCCGAAGAGTTGGCCGACCTCGATCAGCGTATCGAAGACGAAGCCCGTGCTCAGCTGCAGGCCCTGGACGACGCCCGTACCCTGCGTCGCACCGGCGTCAAGAGCGTGCACGACATCGGCGACGATGACGATTGGGATGATGATTTCGAGGACGACGAAGACGGTCCGGAAATCATTTACGTGCGCGACTGACCGGTTGCAGTACACTAAACGCCGCTTTTTCAAGCGGCGTTTTGGTATCTACGGTATCTACAGATTCGACATAGGTTGGAAGAGAAGATGCGAAGCAAGGTGACAGGCGCCAAGCGCTGGGTCGTGAAGATCGGCAGTGCGCTGCTGACGGCCGATGGCAAGGGCCTCGACCGCGGCGCCATGGCTGTCTGGGTCGAGCAGATGGTGGCGCTGCGCGAAGCGGGCGTGGAGTTGGTATTGGTCTCCTCCGGGGCCGTGGCTGCCGGCATGAGCCAGCTTGGCTGGACCTCGCGACCGAGCGCGATGAACGAGCTGCAGGCCGCGGCCTCCATCGGCCAGATGCGCCTGGTACAAGCCTGGGAGTCGAGCTTCGGCGAGCACGGCAAGCACACCGCGCAGATTCTCCTGACCCATGACGACCTGTCCGACCGCAAGCGTTACCTGAACGCCCGTAGCACCTTGCGCACCCTGGTCGACCTGGGCGTGGTACCGGTGATCAACGAAAACGACACGGTGGTCACCGACGAGATCCGTTTTGGCGACAACGACACCCTGGCGGCGTTGGTGGCCAACCTGGTGGAGGCCGACTTGCTGGTGATCCTCACCGACCGCGACGGCATGTTCGACGCCGACCCCCGCAACAACCCCGAGGCGCAACTGATTTACGAGGCCCGCGCCGATGACCCGTCGCTCGATGCCGTGGCCGGGGGTACCGGTGGTGCCCTGGGCCGTGGGGGCATGCAGACCAAGCTGCGCGCCGCGCGCCTGGCGGCCCGTTCTGGCGCGCACACCATCATCATCGGTGGGCGCATCGAGCGCGTGCTCGACCGTCTGAAGGCCGGTGAACGCCTGGGCACGCTGCTGTCACCTGAGCGCGGCATGCTCGCCGCGCGCAAGCAGTGGCTGGCCGGCCACCTGCAGACGCGCGGCACGCTGGTACTCGACGCAGGCGCCGTGCAGGCGCTGCGCGAGGCCAACAAGAGCCTGCTGCCGGTGGGCGTGAAGACCGTGCAGGGCAGCTTCCGCCGTGGCGAGATGGTGGTCTGTGTCGGCCCGGATGGTGTTGAAGTCGCCCGTGGCTTGGCCAACTACAGTGCACTGGAGGCCCAGAAGATCATTGGCCAGCCGTCCGACGCCATCGAAGCCGTGCTTGGCTATATTGCCGAGCCCGAACTGGTGCACCGCGACAACCTGGTGCTGGTATGAGATTGCTCAAGCGGTTTGTAGCCGTGGCGGCGCTGGCGCTGCCCGTGCTCGCCGGCGCCGAGGAAATCGGCCAGGTGTCCACTGTGTTCAAGTTCCTTGGGCCGAACGATCGTATCGTGGTCGAGGCGTTCGACGATCCTAAGGTCGAGGGGGTGACCTGTTACCTCTCGCGTGCCAAGACAGGCGGTGTGAAGGGTGGTTTGGGGCTGGCCGAGGATCGGGCGGAAGCTTCGATTGCCTGCCGCCAGGTTGGGCCGATCAACTTCAAAGGGGAGTTGAAGGATGGCGAGGAGGTGTTCAAGGAGCGCACTTCGCTCGTGTTCAAGACCATGCAGGTGGTGCGCTTCCTGGACAAGAAGCGCAATACGCTGGTGTATCTGGTGTACAGCGACCGCATGATCGAAGGCAGCCCGCAGAATGCGGTGACGGCGATCCCGATCCTGCCTTGGGCGCATTGATGTAGTTGGGAGGCCTTTGGCCTCCATCGCGGGTAAACCCGCTCCTGCACGCACTCCACTGCCGTTGGGGCGTGTGCAAAACCCGCGTAGGGGCCGCAAAGCGGCCCCGTCACACCGAATCAGGCCAACTCTTCGGCCTGATCCTCACGCACGATCGCCTTTTCCACATCCAGACGGCTGATGAACTTCCAGTCCGCCTCGTCGATGTAGATGCCATTCGGCCCGCTGCCACCTTCCAGGTCGATCGCAACTCGCGCCGATACCTGCGGCTTCACGCTCGCCAGAATCGGCACGAAGCCCAGCTGCAGGCTGGTCTCCAGCAGCGCGGCCTGGTTGCGTTCGTCGATGTCCGCTGCCTCGTCGAGGTAGTAGGGCAGGCGAATGCGGCCGGCCAGGTCACGGTCCATCAGGTGCAGCAACAGGTACATGTTGGTCAGCGCCTTGATGGTCATGGTGGTGCCGTTGGAGGCGGCGCCGTCGATGTCGGCATGGATCACTGGCTGGCTGTTGACCTTGGTGATCTCGAAGGCCAGCTCGAACAGGTCTTTCAGGCCCAGCTGGTTGTGGTTGGCCGCCACCAACCGCGCCAGGTACTCCTTGGCCTCTTCGTTCTTGTGATCCTGCTCGGCGCTTTGGGTCAGGTCGAACACCGACAGAGTCTCGCCCTCCTCGTACTGGCCGGCGCTGTGGATGATCTGGTCGATGTGCTTGAGCGCTTCCTTGTTCGGCGCCAGCACCACGCGGAAGCTCTCCAGGTTGGAGACCTGGCGGCGGTTGATCTCGCGGTTGAACAAAGCCAGCTGGTGCTCGAGGCTGTCGTAGTCGCTGCGAATGTTGCGCAGGGTCCGGGCAATGTCGGTGACTGCGGCGCGGCGTGCCTTGGCCAGGGTCAGGGCTTCGTCGGTGCGGTGCGCGTAAGCGTTCACCAGCAGTTGCAGGCGGCGCTCCATGTCGTCTTCGCTGTCGAACTTGGCCACGCCCTTGAGGCGAACCTGGGCGTACAGCGCCTCGATCTGGTTGTCGACGCGCTGCAGGCTCTGCCAGCTGTCCTGGTAGTCGTTGAGCAACGGCAGCAGGTTGTCCATGGAGTCGTCGACCGCTTCCATGAACGGCGTGCCGTAGGGCAGGTCGGCGGGCAGCAGTTGGCGGCGGCGCAGGGCGTCTTCCAGGGTGCGCTGCTTGGCTTCGAGGTCGGCGATCTGGCGGCCGACCAGTTGCAGCTTGGCCGACAGCTGCTGGACGCGTTCGGTGAAGGCGTCGCTGGAGCGCTTGAGTTCGTCCTGGGCGGCTTCCAGTTGCGCCAACTGCTCCATCTTCTCGGGCTCTTCGGCGCTCAGCGTCTCGGTGCGGCGGAAGTCTTCCAGGGCTTTCTGGGCATCCAGCACCTGCTGGTACAGGGCTTCGGTCTGGGCTTTCGAAGCCAAGCGGTCGGCGGCGACGGCCTGCTGGGTCTTGAGCTGCTTGAGCTCACGCTCCAGTCGGTCCTTCTGGTCGCGCAGGGCGGCGCGGTCGGCCAGGGCCTGTAGGGCTGGCGGTTCGATGTGGGAGAGGTCGATGGACAGGCCAGGGGCCTCGAAACGCTCGCCCTTGAAGCCATCGAGCACGGCTTCGAGGGACTTCACCCACAGGTTGCTGTCGTCCAGCTCGATGCCGCGCTCGCCCAGCGGCAGGCTGAACAGCGCGCCGTTGAACAGGCGCATCAGGCGGTCGACATCCTGCTGCGAGAACTCCTCGCGCAGGCGGGCGTAGCTGTTGTTGTCGGCGTGCTCGAGCTGCTGCTTGACCTGCTTCAGGCGTTTTTCCAGGTCACGCACCCGCTCGTCGAGGTCTTCGGCGGAGAACTGGCGCGACTGGGCCAGGGCACCGGCCAGCTCGTCGTGGGCGTCCTTGGCCGCCAGCAGCTGCTGTTCCAGGACCTTGACGTCATCGACCAGGGCAAAGCGGTGCTTGAGCACCGACAGCTCACCGAGCCAACGCTGGATACCGGTGATCTCGCGCTCCAGGCGCATCAATTCCTGGGTGCCGCTGCGCTGGTCGTTCTGCAGGCTGTCCTGCTCGCTGCGGTAGTGCTCGGCCTGGATGACCAGCTCTTCCTTGCGCGCCATGGCGTAGTCCTGCCAGGTGCCCAGCAGGTTGTCGAGCAGGGGCGAGAGGCGGTGCAGCTTGCCGCGCAGGATGTCGCGCTGGGCCACGCCGCCGGCCAGGGCTTCGACCAGTGGGCCGGCCGCGACCAGCGCGTTGTAGTCCTGCTCCATACGGCGCACATCGCGGAACGCCTCTTCGCAAGCGGCGATGTAGTCGACGCTGCCTGAGCGCAGGCTGTGCTCGAAAGCATCGAGGAACAGCTGCTTGAGCTTGGCGGCAGTGATTTCACGCATGTGCAGCAGGTTGATGAACAGTGCGCGGAAGGTTTTCAGGCTCTGCTCGCTGGTCGAGCGCAGCGGAATCAGGGTCAGGTCCAGCGGTACCGAGGTGTGGCCACCGACCAGCAGCCGGCGCAGTTCGTCCGGCTTAAGCTCGTAGGCCTTCAGGCCCAGACGCTCGAGGTTGGTGAACAGCTCTTTCTGGCGCAGGCAGGTGTCGTTCTTCTGGTAATGGGCCAGGTCCAGCTCGCCCTTGTAGGCGAAGAACTGGTGGCCGAAGCCGCCGCCCGGGCCCCGGCCGACCACGCCGATCACGTGGGGGCCATGGGGCAGGTTCAGTTCGCAGAGGATATACGAGGTGTCGCTGGCGAAGTAGAAGCGACGCGACTGTTCGAGGCTGTACTTGCCGAAGCTCATGTCCGACATGCGCGCCAGGATCGGGAACTGCAGCGCGTTGATCGACGCTGATTTACCCAGGTTGTTGGCACCGTAGACCGACAGCGGGTGTTCCAGCGGGAACAGGCCGAGGCTGTAGCCGGCGGTGTTGAGCAGTGCGAAGCGGCGGATGCCGTAG
The DNA here is from genome assembly GCF_000425785.1 of Pseudomonas taiwanensis DSM 21245. GTDB lineage: Bacteria > Pseudomonadota > Gammaproteobacteria > Pseudomonadales > Pseudomonadaceae > Aquipseudomonas > Aquipseudomonas taiwanensis. Next base: position 19,737 of record NZ_AUEC01000036.1, on the reverse strand, counting down.
CGTTCCTGGCTCATGCTTCATTCTCCTGTTGCTCTTCGCGGATGGCCCGGGCAAGGGCCTGTTCCTCGCTTTCCTCGTCGTCGAACGGCGCCAGATCCAGCGGGTCGTCGGTGCGGTTGAGTGCTTCCGGGCTCTCTTCCTCGACCAGCACCGGCGTCGGCAGTGGCAAGTCGCTGTGCAGACTGGCCGCCAGGTCGCGGTCCTGCTGGACCGACAGGCACACGTCGAGGAAACGGTGCATGGGCGGCAGGAAGCGGTAGATACCGCCTTCCTCGTGGGCGAAGCCAAGCTGGGTCATGCGGCGCATGATCTTTTCTTCCAGCTCGTCGACGGTCTGCACTTCGGCCTGCAGGAACAGGTCGCGGTACTTGTCCAGCAGCGAGGGCAGTTCGTCACGACCGATGCTGCCACCGTCAAGCACGGCCATCGGGTCGCGGCCCTGGTCAGCCAGGTGCTCGACCAGGATGAAGGTGAACAGCGACAAGCGCTGGGCAGTCTTGTTGACCTGCGCGGCGGCCTGCTCGGGGACGAAGTAGTAGAAACCACGGGTGTCGCACACCAGCTCGAAGCCCAGGGCCTTGAACAGGGTGCGGTACTGGTCCTGGAAGTTCGACAGCTGGCCGTACATTTCAGGGTCACGGCGGCTGACGTGGAAGCCCTTGAACAGCTCGCGGAAGATCGGCGCGAGCTGGGACAGTTCGGAAAGATCAAGATGCATTGGCTGGGCTCGCGTTGGTTTCAGGCGATGGTTCGCGGCTGGATGTCAGGGCGAACGAGCGCAGGCTGACCAGGTGTTCTTGGGTGGTGTACTCGCGCCGTTCCAGGCGCTCACGCTTGAAGCGTTTTTCCCGCGACAGGCGCGAGAACCAGTACAGCAATTCGTCGGTGGCGCCTTCGGGCTCCTGCTCCAACAACCAGACCATCAGGTCGGGCAGCGGCAGGGCGTCTTCGCAGCGTTCGAGCATTTCCTTGACCGTGCGTGGCGCGCGCGGCAGCGGGCCTTTCTGGGTCTTGTGCGCCTTGGGGAAGCGCGCCGGCTTGGGCTCGAAACGGGCCAGGGCGTAGACATACGCTTCGACCTGGCTGGCGCTGCCCAGGAAAGTGCTCTGCGGCCGGGTGAACAGTGGCATGGCGGCGTGGGGCACGGCGTCGATGCCCTTGCGGCGGATCACCGACAGCGCCAGGGCCGCGCCACGGGTCACGGCGTTGTGCCGACGTGCTTCTTCGCGCAGCGGCAGCAGCAATTCGCGGGCATGACGCAGCGTCAGCTGGGCGCTGGTCTGCATTTCCAGAATGCGCGCATGGGTGCGCAGCAGCATGTCGTCGTCGACCAGGTGACCGAGGCGGGCTTGCTCGCCGAGCAGTTTCAGCAGCACGGTCTCGACCTTGCGCACGCCCTGTTCGAAGGCACCGTCGGCGTTGACCAACTGGATCATTGGCTCGACGTACTCGTCCCAGGTCGCCAGGACCTCGGCATAGCGCTGGCGCAGCGGGATCTGGCGGTTGCTGGTCTTGGCCCGCTCGGCCACGGCCACCAGGGCCTGTTCGTCGTTGTCGAGCTTCTTGAGGACGTCACGCACGCGCATGTCGAGCAGGCGCAACTGGCGCGCCAGGTCATCGCTGTCGCGGTTGTCGAAAGCGTCCTGGATATGTCCGGCCAGGCGTTCGAGGTGGCGCAGGTAAGCCTCGATCTCCAGGCACAGGCCCAGGCGGTGCTCGCGGCGCAGGTAGGCGAGGAAGTCGTGGATCTGGGCGTTGAGCTCGAAGCGGTTCGGGCTCTTGGCCACCGGGACCAGGATATCCAGGCGGATCCACACGTCGAGCAGCTGGGTGATGTCCTGCGGGGTGCTCTCGACCTGCTGGCGGGCCAGCTGTTGGCGCAGTTCGACCAGGCTCAGGGTGCCCTGGTCGAAACGCTCGCACAGCGGCTCGATCAAGGCCCAGTGTTCGGCTAGGGCGCGCAGGACGCGCTTGGGTTCGATCATTGGCGTCGACTCGTTGCCAAATAAAAGGGGGCGATTGTACTGCATCCTTGGGGGAGGATTTCACCCCTTGGTCTGTAATGAGGGATAACCCTGGCTTTTCTGGGGGTTTCACTGGCCAGTTCGCCGGCACGCCGGCGCCTGCAGGTGTTGCGGCCTAGTCGAAATGCAGGGGAAACCTGTGGCCGCGGGTTTACCTGCGATGGCCCTGGTCAGGCGACAAAAATCCGCTGACCAGTTGCAGCGCATGCCTGCCAACAACGTTAGAATGGCCCACTGTTTCGACCCGGATACCCGTGCCTTGCTGACCGAACCCCGCCGCCGCGCCTACCTCTCCGCCATGCAAGTGGTGCACTGGCTGCCGCGTGCCGAACTGCCGTTCGCCGCACCGTCGCGCCCAGAGCTGTTATTGCCACAGGTGCCGGTGGAGGCGCTCGAGTTCGAAGCCAGGCCATCCGCGCCTGTCGCCAGCGAGACGCCGGTTGCGCCCCAGGCCCGTTCCGTCGAGCGGCCGAAGATCGAAATTCCGCGGCCGGGCAGTGCGCCCAAACCTGTCGCCAAGGCGGTGGAGGCCGGAGAGGCCGCCCCGGCGCCACGTCCGGCTCCGGTGCCGCCGCCACGATTCTCGCTGCAGTTGCTGCGCGCTGGCGGTTGCCTGCTGTTGATCGAGTTGGCCACCGGCCAACCGTTCCAGAGCCGCGATCCGTCCTACCTGCTGCTCAAGGACATGCTGCGTGCCGCCGGTCTGCCCGATGCGCCGCAGATCATCGGCGAGCCGGTACGCTGGCCGCTGCTGGTGCGCGGCAACATGGATCAGGGCCCGGATGCCGCTCGGGACTTCGTCCAGGGCTTCCTCCAGGCGCGCCTCGAAGAAGTGCCGGGCGCCTGCCTCTGGCTGGTCGGCATGCCGGCGCTGCGTTTTGCCGCCAATGCCGACGCCGATGCGTATTACCAAGTACTGAAGGTCGAAGGCCTGGGCGATGCCTGGGCGTTGCCGGGCCTTGAACTGTTGATGGACGAGCCGCAACGCAAGGCGGACGTCTGGAAAGCGATGCGCCAGCTGATGGCGCGCTGGAAGAGCGTTGAATGAGTGACTCGATCAGCTTCCGCCTGATGACCGAGGCGGATCTGGATGCCGTGCTTAAAATCGAATATGCAGCGTTCAGTCATCCCTGGACCCGTGGGATCTTTCAGGATGCGCTCAAGTCGTACGAAGTCTGGCTGATGTTCGATGGCCAGCAGCAGGTCGGCCATGGCGTGATCAATGTGATCATCGACGAAGCGCACCTGCTCAACATTACCGTCAAGCCGGAGAACCAGGGCCGTGGCCTGGGGCTGCGCCTGCTGGAGCACCTGATGGCACGTGCCTACCAGCTCAATGGCCGGGAGTGTTTCCTGGAGGTGCGGGCCAGCAACCAGTCGGCCTATCGCTTGTACGAGCGCTATGGCTTCAACGAGATTGGCCGCCGACGTGACTACTACCCGATCGCCGGTGGGCGCGAAGATGCCCTGGTGATGGCCTGTACCCTGCTCGAAGAGTGAGCCTGGGTCAGGCCTGAGCCGGCCTCGATCGTGGCGTGAAGCCTGGGGGCGCGGGCTCGCGCCGCGAAGAGGCCGGTATGTCGATCACAGCGCTGGAGGCAGCGCCTCGACGGGCTTGCTCAGGTCCCGAAGCGATCGGGTCACCGCCGCGCTGTTGCATTTCGCCGCTGCTTGTTCCGGCGTGTACTTGCGTACGGTGCGGAAGAACAGCTCGCACGTCTGTTTCTTCTGCGTGACTTGCCACTTGGTGGCACAGGCCTCGAGTGTCAGTTTCGGCTCTGCCGCCGGGTTGCGCCCCATCCCGGCCTGCCAGCAGGCCGCCGTCAGGTCCTGCCCCATCATTTTCAGCCCGGCCGTATCGGCTGCATCCTGATCGCCACCATGGCTGGCCTTGTCCGCCGCATACCAGATCGCACTGGGGTGGTTGGCCCCCAGCACCGGCACCGTCGTGCCCTTTTGCGGGCTGATGCCGACCAGGCCCAGTACGCCGACCTGCGGTCCGTACTGCTGCTGGATCCAGCTGCGCACCGGGGCGCCGAAGGCGACCATCGGCAGGGGTTTGGCGGGGTTTTGCAGGGTCATCTCGCGGACCATGCGGACCTGGTAGTCCTTGAAGTAGCTATAGGTGTCCTTCAATGACTCGCCAGCGCTGGCGGGGGCGGCGATGGGTGCGATGTCGATGATGGTCTGGTAGGCCGGGGTCTGGCTGGTAGCGACGCCGTTGAACGTCAGCAGTTCGGCCCAGCGGTCGGTGGTGTTCGAACGCAGGTAGTCCTGGGCCTGGGTCAGCGAATAGTCAGGCGGGAAGTGCAGCAGCTCGATGCTGCGACGGTTCTGCAGGGCCATGCCCAGCGGCAGGAACAGGTACCAGTCGTAGGACCATTTGCCGTCCTTGTTCAATTGTGTGGCGCCATCGTAGGCCAGCTCACCACTGTCGAGCAGCTGGCGCAGTGGCGCGACGTAGTTGGCGGGCACCTTGCTGATAGTGGCGTACAGCCTGTCGTTGTCGCGACTGACGTGCACCCCTGCATCGGCATAGCCGTCGCGGCGCACGCTCTGGGTCAGGTAGTGCTCGACGGTCTGTTCCAGCGACCAGTTGCGGTAGCACACCACGTTGCAGTTGTTGGGGTAGGCGAACAATCGGGTGACGCGCTGGCTATCGCCCAGGTCGATATGCGCGTCAGCCAGGGCCAGGCTGCTGAAGGCGACGACGGCGAGGCTCGATAAGGCAATCTTGTGCATGCTTAACTCCTTGTCATTGCCGCCCGATCCGGCGGCCGGTGCTAATACTGGGGCAGGGAGCGTGGCGATGAGAAGGGCAGGTTGGGTGTTGATGGCGGCGATGGCGGGCGGCGTGGCACAGGCCGATGAGCGGGACGTGTGGATGTTCGCGCAATGGGCGGGGGATCATCAGACCCGACCGTTTCGCGAGATGCTGGTCGATGCCCGATTGTACGGTGTGGTGCCGATCGCGCAGTTGCTGCGCTCGGCCTCGGACTGGCGGGTATGCCGGGCGTCGCCTTTCGCCGTGCCGCCAATCAGTCACTGGCCGGCGGTGCGCTCCACCTTGTCGCTGCTCAAGACCCTCGACCAGCAAGGCATCCTGCGTCAGTACGAGGTGGTCTCGGCCTACCGCGAGCCAGGCCTCAATGCCTGTGCGGGTGGCGCTGTGGGCAGTGCGCATACCCGTGCGTTCGCGGTCGACATCCTCTTGCCGCGCTGGGCTGATCCCCAGCCGCTATGCCGCTTCTGGCAACAGCATGGCCAGGCTTGGAACATGGGCCTGGGGCGCTATCCGACGGGGCGTATCCACATCGACACCGCAGGCTATCGCACCTGGGGTGGGGATGGTGGTGCCGGTTCGTCGTTCTGCATCAAGCCCAGTTGAGTCAGGCCGCGCTGGCACTCATCGGCCACCCATTGGGCGAAGCGCTGGCGTTTACCGCCAGCGTTGAGCGGATGGGGGCTGAGCAGGTGATAGGCAGAGCCGTCGCGCAGAAAGCCGAAGGGGGCTTTCAGCTGCCCGCTTTCCAGTTCGTCTTGCACCATCAGGGCTGAGGCGATGGCTAGGCCCAGGCCTGCGCTGGCGGCCTGGATCGACAGGTAGAAATGTTCGTAGTCACTGCGCTCGGTGTGCCCGAGCCGCTGGCCGCTCAGGCGCAGCCAGGTCGGCCAGGCGCTGGGGCGAGTGCCGCTGTGCAGCAGGCGCTGGTTGTCAGCAGTGGTGGGGTGGCCTACCGGGCCGATCCATTCCTCGCAGATTTTCAGGCTGTGCAGCGTGTGGTCCCAGTGGAAGTCGTCGCGGCGCAAGGCCAGGTCGATGCCCCCGCGAGTGAAGTCCGGCAGGCCGCCCGCTGCCACCAGGTGCAGTTGCAGGTCGGGGTGGGCGGCGTGGAAGCGGGGCAGGCGTGGGATCAGCCAGCGCATGGCAATGGTGGGCTCGCAGGACAGCACCAGTACGTTGTTGCTTTCCTGCTGCCGCAGGCGCTGCACCGCGCCTTCGAGCTGCTCGAAGATGGCTTGGGTGGTGCCGTGCAGCGCGCGGCCTGCAGGTGTGAGGAAGATGGCCCGGTTGCGCCGTTCGAACAGCTCGATGCCCAGGCTTTCCTCCAGCAGGCGTACTTGGCGGCTGACGGCGCCATGGGTGACATGCAGGCGTTCGGCGGCGCGCACGAAGTTTTCGGTTTCGGCGGCGATGTCGAAGTAACGCAATGCATTGAGTGGGGGCAGTTTCATCGAAGGGTCGTTATCCATTCCTGCGCCTTGGCGTATGCATCACCCTTCATAAGGTTGGCGCTGACCCCGTAGAAGGACGGTTGCTCATGAAAGGCCATAAAAATCTGACAGGAAAACTATCAGATTTCCTTCACTATAAATCGATTTTTCGCCAGGGCATCAGGCCTCGATAATCGCGCATCCGTGCATTTTCATCGCTTATCGAGGAGTTGTTCCGTGAATGAATTGGTCGCTATCGCCGTGTTCACCGTGTTGGCAGTCATCAGCCCTGGCGCTGATTTCGCCATGGTCACGCGCACTAGTTATGCACAGGGCCGCAAGGCGGGCTTGGCCGCCGCCTTGGGTATCGCCCTGGGCGTACAGGTGCATGTGCTGTACACGGTGCTGGGAATCGCGGTGATCATCAGCCGCAGCCCAACGCTGTTCATGGGGATGAAGGTGCTGGGGGCGGGGTACCTGATCTACCTGGGTTACCAGTCGTTGACCAACACCCGCCGGATCCGTCTTGAAGGTGGCAGCAGTCGTGCGGGTATGCTGCAGGCCATGCGCACTGGTTTTCTGACCAACGCCTTCAACCCCAAGACCCTGCTGTTTGTGATCAGCGCCTATACCCAGGTGGTGAAACCGGGCAGTGCATTGCAGTTGGATTTTGCCTACGGCGCGTTCATGTCGTTCGCCCACTGGGCTTGGTTCAGTCTGGTGGCGGTGTTCTTTTCCAGTGAAGGTTTGCGCAGGGCGATGATCGAGCGTCAGCGGATGGTCGACCGAATGATAGGTGTAGCGCTGATCGGGCTGGGGCTGGCGGTTGCAATCAGCGGTGTGCGCTGAGCGGGGAGATGTGTCGCGGGCAAAGAAAAAGGGCTTACCTTGCGGTAAGCCCTTTCACTTGTTTGGTGGCTACACAGGGACTTGAACCCCGGACCCCAGCATTATGAATGCTATGCTCTAACCAACTGAGCTATGTAGCCGATGGCGCGCATTATTCCCTTGTGATGACCCTGTGTCAACACTCATTTCAAAAAAAATTTGCACGCTTTCAAAAACTTAGCCGCAAAGCCCGGTTTCAGCGGACGATCAGCCAGTGGCCAAGCAGGCCGTTGAGCGTCAATCGCTGCGCGGCGGCGAGTTTGTCCAGGCTGTCTTGCGCACGGTCGAGGCTGAAGTCGCCGCTGATGCGCCGATAGGCGGCCTGCTGGTCCATCAACCACACGCGCCTACCCTGGTAGCCGGCCAGACGTTCCAGTACCTGGCCCAGCGGCATGTCGGTGACGCGCAAAGCCCCACTGCGCCAGGCTGTAGCGCGGTCGATGTCGACCTTCTGCACCGTGTCGATGCGTGCCTGGTTGAAGGTCACGCGCTCGCCCGAAGAGACCATTCGTTGGTCCCCTCCCTGAATGACCATGGCCTTGCCGTTGATCACCACCACTTCGTCGTGGTCCGCGCGGCGCGCCACCATCAGGCGGCTGCCGAACACTTGGATGCGCGCGTCATCGACCTGCAGGTCCATGGCCCGGCCATCGAGCATCACTTCCAGGTAGACCTGGCCCTGCACCAGCTGCAGTTGGCGGGTACGGCTGCGCAGGTCGACGTTCATCGCACTGGCGCTGTCCAGGTGCAGGGTCGAACCGTCGGCCAGGCGCACACTGCGCCGTTCGCCGGCCTCGGTATGCAGTTCGCTGCCCCAGCGTTGCATCAACGGCCAGTACAGGTAGACCAGGGCGCCGGCCAGTAACAGGCACAACAGCGCCATCGCTTTGCCCAGGTGACTGCGACGGGGCTTCGCCGGCAGGGGGCGCGGGCGAACCTGTGGTGGTTGCAGGTGCTGCCAGAGGGCCTCGAGTTCGGCATAGGCATGGGCGTTGAGCGGGTCTTGGCACCAGGCAGCGAATTCGCGGCGCTCGATGTCGTCGCAGCCAGGCTGGCGCATGCGCGAGAACCACTCCAGCGCTTGTTGCTGGGCCTCGCGCTGGGTCTGCTGGGCTGGCATCGGGCTCATGGTGTCGATCAGTTCACGAAGAGGGCGGGTTCGCCCAACGAATACAGGGATAGAGCGTGAGGATGCTAAATATATTGAGAACCATTTACAAGCGTGCGCCGATAGGGTGATAAAAAGGTAGCTATGTATCTATTCGTTTCCTGATAATCGGATCCCAACCTGCCGACGGAGACACCAGTTCATGGCCACCAGCAGCGCCTCAACCGCCTCTGCCAGCGGCTCGGCTTCCCACGCCAATCCGCTGGTGATGCGCATCATCGCCTTCTGTGCCCTGGCGCACCTGATCAACGACCTGATCCAGTCGGTACTGCCGGCGATCTACCCGATGCTCAAGGCCAATTACGACCTCAGCTTCGCGCAGATTGGCCTGATCACCCTGACGTTCCAGATCACCGCGTCGTTGCTGCAACCTTGGGTAGGCTTCTTCACCGACCGCAGGCCGACGCCGAATCTGCTGCCGATGGGCACACTGTGTACCCTGGTGGGCATCGTCATGCTGGCGTTCGTGGGTAGCTTCCCGATGATTCTGCTGGCTTCGGCGCTGGTAGGTATCGGCTCCTCGACCTTCCACCCTGAAACCTCGCGGATCGCCCGCCTGGCCTCGGGGGGACGCTTCGGCCTGGCGCAGTCGACCTTCCAGGTCGGTGGTAATGCAGGCTCTGCATTCGGTCCGTTGCTGGCAGCGGCCATCGTCATTCCCTTCGGCCAGAGTCACGTCGCCTGGTTCGGCCTGGCGGGGCTGTTCTTCTTCGGCGTGACCTTGATGCTGCGCCGTTGGTACAAGGACCACCTCAGTCAGGCCAAGGCGCGCAAGGCGGTGCAGGCCGCCCATGGCATCTCGCGCCAGCGGGTGATCGCGGCACTGATCGTGCTTGGCCTGCTGGTGTTCTCCAAGTATTTCTACATGGCCAGCTTCACCAGCTACTTCACCTTCTACTTGATCGAGAAATTCGACCTGTCGGTGGCCAGCTCGCAGCTGCATCTGTTCCTGTTCCTTGGCGCGGTGGCCGCTGGCACCTTCTTTGGCGGGCCGATCGGCGACCGTATTGGGCGCAAGGCGGTGATCTGGTTCTCGATCCTGGGCGTGGCGCCGTTCACGCTGGCGTTGCCCTATGCCGACCTGTTCTGGACCACCGTGCTGAGTGTGGTGATCGGTTTCATCCTGGCGTCTGCGTTCTCGGCCATCGTGGTGTATGCCCAAGAACTGGTGCCGGGGAGCGTGGGCATGATTGCCGGGGTGTTCTTCGGGCTGATGTTTGGCTTCGGTGGAATTGGCGCTGCGCTGCTGGGGTATGTGGCTGACCTGCGCGGTATCGAGTATGTGTATGGCGTGTGCTCGTACCTGCCGTTGTTCGGGTTGTTGGCGGTGTTCTTGCCCAATACCGGTAAGCGTTGAGAACGCTGGGGCTGCGTTGCAGCCCTTTCGCGACACAAGGCCTCTCCCACCTGGGTATTTGACGAACCAACTCGCCTTGGCCTAGAGTGCCGCCTCTTTTTTCGACACACCTGCGTAGTAGTCTCAGCAATGCGCCGTACCCAAAGCCTCCCTCATGCACGCCCGCCTGCCTTTCAGGCCATGCGTCGCGCGTGGCCGAGCGACACGGTGCTCAAGCGTCGGCGCAGTGTGCTGTTCGCCTTCACCTTCTCGCCACACCCTGCACTGAACTGATCCGCGCCCCTGCGTCGTCCACCGTCCCGGTGTGCGCCTGGGCGCCTGCGTTTGCGCGTCTTTTCGGTTTGCAAGGAGTGGTACATGAACATGCGTTTGCTGGCGGGCCTTCTGTTCGCCGTTTCGGTGGTGGGCTTCAGCCTGGGGGCCAGCCTGCCGCTGGTGTCGTTGCGCCTGCATGAAGCAGGTGCCGGAACCCTGGAGATCGGCATCATCTCGGCCATTCCCGCTGCGGGGATGATGCTCTCGGCGTTCCTAGTCGATGCCTGCTGCCGGCACCTGACCCGTCGCGTCATCTACCTGCTCAGCTTCAGCCTGTGCACGCTGAGCATCGCCTTGCTGGAGTGGGCCTTCGACTCGATGCTGTGGCTGGCGCTGCTGCGCCTGGGGCTGGGTGTCGGCATGGGCATCGCCATCATCCTGGGCGAGTCGTGGGTCAACGAACTGTGCCCGGACCACAACCGCGGCAAGATCATGGCCCTGTACGCCACCAGCTTCACCGGATTCCAGGTGCTGGGCCCGGCGATGCTGGCGATCATCGGTGCCAACAGCCCGTGGATCACCGGGGTGGTCACCGCCTGTTATGGCCTGGCCTTGCTGTGCATTCTGCTCACCGTACCCAACGATCACGTCGAGCATGGCGACGAAGGCGAGAAGAGCTTCGGCCTGGCCGGCTTCTTTCGCGTCGCCCCGGCGCTGTGCGTGGCGGTGCTGTTCTTCTCGTTCTTCGATGCCGTGGTGCTGTCGTTGCTGCCGGTGTATGCCACCAGCCATGGTTTTGCCGTGGGCGTGGCAGCCTTGATGGTGACGGTGGTGTTCGCTGGCGACATGGTCTTCCAGCTGCCATTGGGCTGGCTTGCCGACCGGGTCGAGCGTACCGGGCTGCATCTGGTCTGTGGGCTGGTGGCGATGTCCATCGGTATCGCGCTGCCGTGGTTGCTGCAGATGACTTGGTTGCTGTGGCCGCTGTTGGTGTTGCTGGGCGCGGTGGCGGGGGGCATCTACACCCTGGCGCTGGTGCTGATCGGGCAGCGCTTCAAGGGGCAGGACCTGGTGACGGCCAATGCCAGTGTGGGCTTGCTGTGGGGTGTCGGTAGCCTGGTCGGGCCGCTGGTCAGTGGCGCGGCGATGGACGTTGCACCGCATGGTTTGCCCATGGCGCTGGCGCTGATGGCCGGTATGTTCGTGTGCTTCGCCCGGCAGTCGTACCGACGGGCAGGGAAGCTGCGGGCGCTCGCTGATTGATGGACCTGTCGCCGGCAAGGCGGCGCCTGCAGGTTCTGCAGGCGTCAGCGATCAGGTCTTGCAGGCCAGGTCAGAAGCTTCCGCGCAAGGTCACCGACACGTTGCGCGGGTCGCCCCAGTAGTAGCCGGTCGCGGTAGTGCCGATCTGGCGGTAGTAATGCTTGTCGAACAGGTTGTTGGCGTTCAACTGCACCGAGTAATTGTCGTTGATACGGTACTTGAGCAGGCCGTTGTACACCGCATAACCCGCCTGGGTGGCCTTCGCGCTGCCGCTTTGCGAATAAATGTCGCTTTGTGCCTGCACACCGGCGCCGATGGTCCAGGCATCGAGCGTGCCTGGCAGGCGGTAGCTGGTGAACACGCGCAGCATATGCTCGGGGTCGGTGGTGCGGATCGCGTCGCCATTGGTCTGGGCGGTGTTCTTCACGTATTCGGTGGTGTTGTAGGTGTAGCCCCCGGTAACTTGCCAGCCTGGCAGCACTTCGCCGGAGATTTCCAGGTCGATGCCCTCGCTGCGGCTCTTGCCAGAGGCGATCTTGCAGTAGCCGGTGCTGCCGTTGCAGCCGATCGGGACCGACGTGTCGTCGATGGGCGTACCCACCTGGTTGATCCGGAAGAACGCCAGCGAGGTGTTCAGGCGGCCATCGTAAAACTCGCCCTTGATGCCTGTTTCATAAGCTTCGCCGACGATCGGGTCGAGCACCTTGTTGTTCTTGTCCACCACCGTCTGAGGGTTGAAGATTTCGGTGTAGCTGGCATAGACGCTGAAGTTGTCGTTCAGGTCGTAGATCAGCGCGGCATAAGGCACGATCTTTTCGTCGACGCTGAACTTGCCGCTGGCGCCTGCATTGTTCTCCTGCTCGTAGTCGTACCAGTTGGCCCGCGCGCCGATGATGGCGGTCAGCGGGTCGGCCAGCGAAATGCGCCAGGTGGCGTGCACGGCTTGCTGGGTCGTGCGGGTGCGCACCGGGTGGGGGATATCGGTGATGGTCGGCTCGTCGAGGCTGGTCCTGGGGTCCCAGTCACGAATATCGACCACGTCGGAGTACACCACGCGATTGGTCCCGGAGGCATAGGAGTCGTTGCGAATGCGTTCGACCCCGAGCATCAGCTCATGGGTGCGGCCAAACAGGTCGAACGGGCCGTTGAGCGTGGCGCTGAGGTTGTTTTGCAGGCTTTCGCCGCCATCGCCCTCGGTCACCTGGTACTGCATCAGGTAAGGGTTGTTGGTGGGGTTCAAGCGAGCGGGCGCGCGCGTCATGTAGGTTTGCTTGAAGCCATTGTCATCCAGCTCGAAATGACTGCGCAGCGCCATCAGCTTGAGCGTCCAGTCGTTGTCGAAATGGTGTTCGAGTTCGGCGTAGGTGTTGAGGTTGCTGCGGTCCCAGCGGTTCCAGTCGGCACCCAGGTAGGTGCTGCGGCCCAGTGGCAGGGGCGAGCCGTCATAGTCGGCGGGAAGGTTGCCCCAGGCGCCGGTGGCATCGAGCTTGGTCCATTCGAAACCGGTGGTCAGCGTGGTGCTGTCATCGAGGTCGAAGGCCAGGGAGCCGCCGAAGGCCTCCTTGCGCTCCATGCGCGAGTCCTGGAACAGGTCGCGGTCGTCGTGCACGGCGATCACTCGGCCACGCACGTTGCCAGTGTCGGTCAGCGGGCCGGAGATGTCGGCGACGTAACGTTGGGCATTCCATGAGCCGAGGGTGGCGGTGCCGGAAGCCTGGAACTCATGGGTCGGGCGCTTGCGCACCAGGTTCACGGTCCCCGATGGGTTACCCGCGCCACGCAGCATTCCGGTGGCGCCGCGCAATACTTCGGCACGGTCGATGAAGGCCGAATCGCTCTGGATGAACGAGCCGCCGCCACTGCTCTGCACCACGGTGGCGCCATCGTACTGGATGGCATCGATCAGGAAACCACGGGAGAAATACTGGACCCGCTCGCTGTCGGTGTAGTTGACCACCACGCCGGGAGTCTGCTCCAGCAGGTTGGTCAGGTTGGTGATGTTCTGGTCGTCGATCCGCTGGCGAGTGACCACGCTCACCGATTGCGGCGTATGGCGCAACGACTGCGGGATCTTGCCGATGGTGACCGCGCCTGTGGTGTACGAGCCTGTGTTCTCGGTGGTCTCGCCCAGGCGATTGCTGGAAATGCTGGTGGCACCGAGCTCCAGCGCGTCGCCCACGTCCATGGCCGGGATCAGCAGGAAACTGTTGTCGCCTTCCTGCTGCACTTGCACATCACTGCCCTGCAACAGGATCGACAGGGCTTGGGCGGCGTCATGACGGCCTTGCACCCCTTGGGTGGTCTTTCCCTGCAGGCTGTTCGCATCGAACGACAGGTTCAGGCCGCCTTGGCGCGCCAGTTGGTCCAGTGCCGGTGCCAATGGGCCCGCCGCGATGCGCCAGTCCAGTTGTTGGCGCTGGCTGGCCGGTGCAGCCAATGCCGTCACCGAAGCGGCCAGGCCAGCGCCCAGGCCAAGGCCCAACACCGCGGCGCGCACGGCATGGCGCAACCTGTCGTTACGAGGGGAACACGGGTGAATCATGGACGGCTCCTGAAGGTTTCACAGACCACTGTTGGGGCTTTTGTTCCTTCAGGCCGGACGAGAATGAGATTCCACCTCATTATTTTTTGAGTTTTTTCACACGGCGCCGATGCTGACCCAGTAACGCGTGCGGTAAACGACGCGCACAGGCAGGCTGCGCGCCAGTAGCAGCAGGATTCGCTCGGTGTCCGCCAACTGATAGGTGCCGGACACTTTCAGGCCCGCCACCTCAGGCGCACAGCGCAGCAAGCCAGGGCGATAGCGCGACAGTTCGGCGACGAACTCGCCAAGCGGCATCTGCTGCACGCTCAGCACGCCATCGGTCCAGCCCCACGGATCGGCATACAGGGTGGCCGGCGCGTAGCTAGCCGCCGAAGCAACCTGAAGCACTTCGCCGGGCTGCACCCGGCGTGGTGCGCTCGAATCGGGGAACATCGTCACTTCGCCGCTGCGCACGGCGAGCAATACACCTTGGTCGTTCTCCCGCAGCAGCAAGTGCCCGTCGCGGGTGGACAAGGCGCCGATCCGCGTGCCGAGGAGGAACGGACGGTTGTCGTTGGCGTTGCAGGCCAGGCTGACTTCACCATGCACCAGCTTCAGTTCGCGCTGCGTGTCGCTGTAGCGCAGGTCGATGGCGCTGGCGGTGTTGAGCTGGATACGGCTGCCATCGCTACCCAGCAGTTGACGGCGTTCGCCCGTGCTGGTGTGGGTGTCGGCCAACAGCGCCGGCAAGCCCAGGGGCTCGCGCGCGGCCCAGCCCAGGCTGCTACCGACCGCCAGAACGGCCAGCAGCTTGAGGTGGTCGCGCCGGCTGATGCGCTGGCTGCCCTCCAGGGTACGGCGGCTCAGTTCGCTGGGGAGCCCGGCCAGTTCATCGCTGAGGTGGCTGACGCGTTCCCAGGCATGGGCGTTGTGCGGATGGCTGGCCAACCACTGCTGGAACCGTTGCCGGGTGCGCGGGGAGGGGGTGTCGAAGCGCAGACGCACCAGCCAGTCGATGGCCTGGTCGACCTGGGCTTGATTCGGGGTGCTGTCAGAGGTCGGCATAGCGTAACCGGTAGCAAACGCCCAGGGCCTTGGCCAGGTCGCGTTCGACGGTGGCACGCGATACGTCCAGGCGCAGGGCGATCTGGGCAATGCTCAGGCCATCGAGCTGGGCCAACAGGAAGGCCTGGCGCGCCCTGGGCTTGAGCTGCTGCAGAGCGCGGTCGAGGCGTTCGAGGGTGTCGAGGATGACCAGCCGGTGCTCTTCGCTGGGTATTTCCGCCTCTGGCAGGGTGGCCAGGCTTTCCAGGTAGGCCCGTTCCAATGCCCGGCGTCGGAACTGGTCGATCATCAGGCCCCGGGCGATACTGCTGAGGTAGGCGCGGGGTTCTTTGAGCGGTGAAACCTGGCGCGCACGCAGCAGGCGCACGAAGGTGTCCTGAGCCAGGTCGGCGGCGTGTTCGTGGCAACCGACCCGGCTGCGCAACCAACCGCGAAGCCAGGCATGGTGCGACTGATAGAGCAGCGCGACCTCGGTAGGCTTGAGCGTGTCGTTCATCTGCATCGTGACGAAGGCCCGGTCTCGTGAAAGAGGTGCGACTGTTAATGGTTCTCAATTCTATGCGGGGATCTGGGCGCAGGGCAATGGCAGTCCCGGAATTAGCCGCGCAAGATCCGGCGTTTTCCTGATCGACGGTTGAACTAAGCTGGACCCGCAGCGGACCTCTGGAGCCCCCAATGATTCTGGCCGACCTTTCACCCGAAGCCTTTAGTGAGGCCACCGACTACCTGGCATCGCTCGACCCTGACTGGGCACGCCACATTGCCGCCACCGGCCCGTGCTTGCACCAGGCCACACCGGAACGCGAGCCATATGAAGCCTTGGTGCGGGCCATCGCCTACCAGCAACTGCATGCCCGCGCCGCTGAGGCGATTCTGGCGCGGTTGCTGGCGTTGTTTCCCGATGTGGCGTTTCCGGAACCGAGCCAACTGTTGGCGACCACGCCGGAGGCGATGCGTGCATGCGGTTTTTCTGCCAGCAAACTGGCGACCATCCATGGCATCGCACAGGCCAGGATGGACGGCGTGATTCCTGACCGGCAGGAAGCATTGAGCCTGACCGACGATGCGTTGATCGAGCGTCTGGTCGCCTTGCGTGGGGTAGGGCGCTGGACCGTTGAAATGTTGCTGATCTACTGCCTGGAGCGCTCGGATATCCTGCCGGTGGACGACTTCGGCGTGCGCGAGGGTTACCGCCGGCTCAAAGGCTGGGACAAGGCACCGACGCCCGCACAGCTGCGCTCGCTCGGCGGCGCCTGGAGCCCCTATCGGACGGTAGCTGCGTGGTACCTGTGGCGGGCTTGAAAGCCAGCGGCAGGCAAGAACAGACAGAGGAAATCATGAGCCTTTACATCACCGATGCCCAACGCTGGCAAGCCGTTCAAAGCCGCGACAGCGCAGCCGCCGACGATTTCGTCTATGCCGTGCGCACCACCCAGGTGTACTGCCGCCCTGGTTGCAAATCGCGCATGGCCAAGCGTGAGAATGTCGTGTTCTTCGACGATGCCGCAGCGGCTCAAGCGGCCGGCTACCGACCTTGTCGCCGCTGCGGCGTCGACCATGACGCTGCAGCGGCTCGGCGCACCCAGCTGATCGCCCGGGCCTGTCGCCTGATCGAAGCTGGCGACAGTGCCGCCAACCTCGATCAGCTTGCCGCGCAACTGGCCGTCAGCCCTTTTCACCTGCATCGCCTGTTCAAGGCCGAGACCGGCCTTACTCCCAAGGCCTATGCCGCCGCATTTCGTGCCCGCGCCTTGCGCGAGCAACTGGGCGATGAGCAACGCTCGGTGACCGAGGCCATCTACGAGGCCGGCTACAACTCCAACAGCCGCTTTTACGAAACCGCCGGGCAGCGCCTGGGCATGCTGCCCAAGGCCTACAAGGCTGGCGGCGCTGGCGCGACGATTCGCTTCGCGCTGGGTGAATGTTCACTGGGGGCGATTCTGGTGGCGCAAAGCGAGAAGGGTATTTGCGCGATTTTGCTGGGTGACGACCCCGAAGCGCTGTTGCATGAGCTCCAGGACCAGTTCCCCAAGGCCAGCCTGATCGGCGGCGACAGCGAATTCGAACGACTGGTCGCTGAAGTGGTGGGGTTCGTCGAAGCCCCTTCCATCGGCCTGGCATTGCCCCTGGACGTCCAGGGCACGGCCTTCCAGGAGCGGGTCTGGCAGGCCCTGCGCGAAGTTCCGGCGGGCAGCCGGGTCAGCTACACCGACATCGCCGAGCGCATTGGCGCGCCCAAGGCAATGCGCGCCGTGGCGCAGGCCTGCGCCGCCAACCGCATTGCGGTGGCCATTCCGTGCCATCGGGTAGTGCGCCGCGACGGTGATGTCAGCGGCTACCGCTGGGGAGTGGAGCGCAAGGTCCAGTTGTTGACGCGAGAAACGGCACTCTCCTGATTGCCTGGAGCAGCGTAGAATCCCCCGCCAAATCGCGTTGTGAAGAGGAATTTTCGATGAGGCGTGTAAGCCTTGCCCGTTATTGCCTGGGCGTAATCGCCCTGATGCTGGCGCTGGCCACCCCAGCCTGGTCGGCACCGGCTACGCCGGTTTCGAACCTGGCGGGCGGTGAATTGCCGGTGTTGGCTGAAGACGCCAGCCTTGACCAATTGAACGAACGGCTCGACTTCATTCGCCAGGGCGTGACCAGCAACGCCAACGATGACTTGCTGTCGCAGCTGCGCCAAGCGGCCATTCAGGTCCAGCGTCAAGCCGATGTCCTGAGCTCTCAGCGGGCCACCGATGTGCAGAAACTCGACGACCAGCTCAAGGTCATCGGCCCCGCGCAACCCGATGAACCCCAGAGCCTTGCCCAGCAGCGCAAGCAGCTCGAAGCCGAGCACAAGGCAGTGCTCGCCGAGCAGGAGCAAGCCACCAAGCTGACCCAGTCGGCCCGTGACCTGTCCACGCAGATCGTCAACCTGCGCCGCAGCCAGTTCAACTCGCAGGTCACCAGTCGCGCTGCCAGCCCACTGAGCCCGGCTTTCTGGCAAACGCTGATCCGCCCCACCGAAGAGGACGTACTGCGCCTTCGCGACCTGCGCAGCGAAGCGGCCGATGCGGTGGCCAGTGCCTTCAGCGCCGAGCATCGCTGGCTGTTCATCACCAGTCTGGTGGCTGCGATTCTGGTCTGGACGCTGGTCCGTCGCGTACTCGAACGTCTGCTTGCCGATGCCATGGTCCGCTGGTTGCCGGAAGGGCGTCTGCGGCGTAGTGCGTTGGCCTTGAGTGTGAGCCTGGCCACCCTCGGCACCATCGCAGGCTCCGTCTCGCTGCTGCGTTGGGGCCTTGAGAGCAGCGCCGAGCTGGGCGCGGACCTGGCCAGCCTGACCAATCATATTCTCACCCTGGTCGTGTTCAGCGCCTTCATTTCGGGACTGGGCCGCGCCATGTTGATGCTGCAGCGCCCGTCCTGGCGCTTGCCGCCGATTCACGACGAAGTCGCCAGTGCCCTGGGTTGGTTCCCCAAGCTGCTGGCCCTGGCGCTGATGGTGATGCTGACCCAGGAGCGCATCAACAGCGTGATCGGCTCCAGTCTGGCGCTGACCGTCGCCACCAACGGCCTGACCGCGCTGGTGGTGGCGCTGATCTTCTCGGCAGCGCTGCTGCGCTACCGTCGTACCCTGCGCAAGCATGAGCTGGAGCGCCCGACCGGCTTGGCCGGGTTGATACCCTTCGTGATCGTGGTGTGGGTGGGGCTGATTCTGTTGGCGCTGCTCGCCGGCTACCTGACCTTGGCCTATTTCCTCACGGCCAAGTTGCTGTGGATCAGCGTGGTCGCCACCTGCGCCTACCTGCTGACCACATTCCTGGGAGACCTCTGCGAAACCTTGCTGTCGCCACGCCAGCCTGGCGGCCTGGCCCTGGCCTCGGCGCTGGGCCTTGCGCCGCGTCACCAGGCCCAGGCCAGCACTATCCTGGCCGGTATCGGTCGCACCGCGCTGTTGTTCCTGGCGTTGTTGCTGGCGCTGATGCCATCGGGCACCAGCCCGGGCGAGCTGCTGTTGAGCTTGGGCGACTGGGATGGCACGGGCGGCAAGGTGCTGGGCAACCTGAACATCGTGCCGCAAGACATCCTGCTGGCCTTGGTGATGTTCTTCGGCGGCCTGTTTGGTATCCGCGTGGTCAAGCGTTGGCTGAGCGAGCGCCTGCTGCCGGAGACCGACATGGATGCCGGCATGCGCGCGTCCCTGGTGACCCTGGTCGGTTACCTGGGCTTCCTGTTCCTGGCCATGCTGGTGATGTCGACCTTGCGCATCAACCTGACCAGCCTGACCTGGGTAGTCAGTGCCCTGTCGGTTGGTATCGGTTTCGGCTTGCAGCAGATCGTGCAGAACTTCATATCTGGCCTGATTCTACTCACCGAGCGTCCGGTCAAGGTGGGTGATTGGGTCAGCTTGGCTGGGGTCGAGGGTGATATTCGCCGTATCAACGTGCGCGCCACCGAAATCCAGATGTCTGACCGTTCGACGGTGATCGTGCCCAACTCGCAGTTCATTTCGCAGAACGTGCGTAACGTCACCATGGGCAATGCCCTGGGTGTGGTCGGCATCAGCCTGACCCTGCCGTTGGAGACCGATGCCAATCGGGTGCGTGAGTTGTTGCTGGCGGCGTATCGCGAGCACGAGTCGATTCTGGATGCGCCGGCCAGTTCGGTGACCTTCAAGGATCTCACGGCCAGCGGCATGGTGATCGCGGTCAGTGGCTATGTAGCGGGGCCGCGCCAGGTGTCGGGGACGCGCAGTGATCTGCTGTTCACCATCCTGGGCCGCTTGCGTGACGAAGGGATTTCCCTGTCTTCGCCGCAGAGTATGGTGCTGGTGCAGGAGGGGGCGCGTCCGGCTGACGAACAGGCATGAGGTGTGGGGCTGCTCTTGGGGCTGGCTTGGGATTTGTGGGGGGCGCAAATCGAGCGCCGCCCGCGCGGCGCATCGCGAGCAAGGCTCGCTCCTACGTTTGTTTCGGGCCAGTAACGGCAGTGA
>NZ_AUEC01000035.1 GCF_000425785.1 Pseudomonas taiwanensis DSM 21245 | reverse complement strand
GGGGCGACCGCGACTTGCGCTTCGCGTTGCTTGGTTTCGCCACTCATGCCAGCACCTCACTGCCCAGCGGGCGCTTGGCCGGGTTGGCGGGAGGGCTCAGGCCGTGCAGGCCACGGCCGCTGTCGTCGAGCTGGAGGAAGGCGGGTTTGTGCAGCAGGCGTTCCAGGTCCAGCGAGGGGCGCTCGCCGACCAGCTCGAGGTCGATGGCGTAGGGTTGGCTGATGGCTTCCGTGCCGTCGAAGGCGAGGACCTGGAAATCGTGCTCCAGGCCGTCGATGTGCAAGCTGAAATGGGTCTGGTTCGCGGCGGCAAACATCCCTGTCCTCCTTTGGGAAAACGTAGCGAAAACGACTGCTGTCCGTCGCGCGAACACGGCAGGGAACGGAACCGAAGTCCGGGAAATGGGCTGGTTAGGCGCGAAGCCTGCGCCGTGGCAATTACTGGAAACACTACGGGAAAGGGATTCCCAGGTATGTCAGACGCGGGTCGACACGACTCGTAGGATTGGGACTACAGCGGGTGGAAGGGCTAAACGTCGCACTTGCTCGGCATTCTCTCTGCGATGCCTGTTGAGCTTTGCGGCAAAGGTTGCACTGCGCATCAGTGTCGGGCTTCTTGCCGGCAAGCCGGCTCCTACAGGATTGGAGTGGGCTTGCCCTTGGCCAGAAAATGACACGTCGCTTGACTCGTGAATTTTTTCATGTATTTTTTCATGAAAAATAAGTCTAAAAAATTCACGGTGGTTCTAAGCGATGAAGATGCACGAAGAGGTTGAGGCCCTGGCGATCCTTATTCACGACCTGCGCAAATTCAAGAACCTGTCGTTGAGCGAACTGGCTGAGCGCGCTGATCGTTCGGTGGGCTACCTTTCCCAGGTCGAGCAGGGTGCTACCCGTCCCACCGTGGCGGACCTTACCGCAATCAGCGAAGCGCTCGGCGTTTCCACCGCATACTTCTATAACCTGAGCAAGCCTCGCGCCGTCAGTTGGGTGACTCGCCCTCATGAGCGACGCACGTTGTACTTCGGCTCGGGCATTACCGATGTGCTCGCTTCGCCCACTATCGCTGGCGCCTTCTCCATGCTCGACAGCCTTCTCGAGCCGGGTGCGACCAGTGGCGAGCAGTACCTGAGCGACCGTTCGGAACAGGGCTGCTTCGTGCTCGAGGGGGACCTGACGGTGTGGTTGGACGACAGCGACGCCGTGACACTCCAGGCAAACGACAGCTTCCAGCTGCAACCCCACGCGCACTTGCGTTACGCCAATCTGACGGACAAGCCCACCCGCGTGCTTTGGGTATTCAATTGAATTCGTTCACATCACAAGGATAAGAAGATGAGTCTCATCTTTCCGGATCTGTTGACTGAAGTGCGCTCGTTCCGAGCGGAACACCCAGAAGTACGGTATGTCGACCTGATTGCACTGGATATTCCCGGGCACTTTTATGGCAAGCGATACCCAATGGACATGCTCGAGAAAGTCGCAGCCGGCGCCCCGCTGAAGGTGCCGCAGAATTGTGTACTGCTGGGCACCCAGGGTGGCCTCTACCCGATTGGAGACTACTGCTTTGCCGATGGAGACCCGGATGCAGCACGGCGCCTGGTGCCTGGGACGTTGAGACCGGTGCGCTGGGAAAAGGAAGTGATCGCACAGATGCTGATGACTTCGGACGGCACTGCAAATCCTATCGAGTTCGAGCCCCGTGAAGTGCTGGCCCGTGTGGTCGAACGTCTTGCCAAGCGCGGCATCCGCCCGGTCGTGGCCTTCGAGCTTGAGTTCTACCTGTTCGATCGCAAGCTCAAGGACGGCCTGCCGCGGTTCCCGCGCGATACCGCGACTGACGATGAAGATGATCAGCCGAACATGCATATCGAACGGTTGTCGCGATTTTCGTCCGTACTGCATGAGATGGTCGATGTCGCTAACGAGCAGGGCGTGCCGGCAAACGTCATCACGGCGGAGCTTGGCCCTGGCCAGTTCGAAATCAACTTCTCCCACAGCGACGATGCGCTGAGCGCGGCGGACTGGTCGGCGCTGTTCTGCCGCAGCACTCGCGGTGTCGCGATGAAGCATGGCTATCGTGCAAGCTTCATGAGCAAGCCATACCTGGACGCCCCGGGCAGCGGGATGCATGTGCATGTGAGTCTGTACGACGACGCTGGCAACAACATCCTCGCCGGTCGCGAACAGCGCAACTTGCGCCATGCGGTGGCCGGGTGCCTGGAGCTGCTTCCCCATTGCATGCCGATCTTCGCACCCAACCATAATGCCTACCGCCGCTACGGGGCCATGGTCAACGCTGCCAGCGTTGCGAGCTGGGGCTTCGAAGACCGCGACGCCTGCATTCGCATTCCCGAGTCCGACTCGCGCAACGTGCGTATCGAACACCGGCTCGCCGGCGCCGATGCCAATCCGTACCTGGTGCTGGCGGCCATCCTGACTGGGATGGAGCATGGCCTGGATCGCGGCATCGAACCCATTGCGCCACTGAACGACAACCGCAAGAGCGGTATCGACTTTCCCAAGGATGCCCTGAGCGCAATAGCCGCCATGCGCCACCATCCGGTGGTCAACGAGGGGCTAGGCAGTGAGTTCGTGATGGTCTACTGCGAAAACAAATACCAGGAGCAACTGGATTTTCTCAATGACATCAGTGCTCGCGAATATCGCTGGTTCTTGTAAGTGCCAATAGCCAAGTCATGACGCTGCACCCTCTATTCAACAAGTTTGAATATAACTCCCAACACTGATTTGCCGGAGGATGATATGCCACGTGTGCCCGTTATCGGCATCACAGCATGCACCCGCATGATTGAACAGCATGCGACCCAGATTATCAGCGAGAAGTATGCGCGCGCTGCGGCCAAGGCGGCGTGTGGTTTACCAATCGTGATTCCCAGTCTCGCTGACTTGATGGATACCGCCGACATAATCGACACGGTGGATGGGCTGATCTTTACCGGCTCGCCGTCCAATATCGAACCTTTCCATTACAACGGCCCAGCCAGTGCACCGGGAACTCATCACGACCCTGTGCGCGACGCCACGACTTTACCGCTCATGCGTGCAGCCATCGCGGCAGGCGTTCCGGTACTTGGCATTTGCCGTGGCTTCCAAGAGATGAATGTTGCGCTGGGTGGCACCTTACATCAGAAAGTTCATGAGACGGGTTCATTCATGGACCACCGCGAGGGCAAGGATGAACCCATGGAAAAGCAATATGGCCCGCGCCACACGATGCATATACAGCCAGGCGGCATGATGGACCGCATGGGGTTGCCGGCGATCATCGATGTCAATTCCATACATGGCCAGGGCATAGATGTGTTGGCGCCTGGGTTAAGGGTGGAAGCGCGTGCACCGGATGGCCTGGTGGAAGCGATCTCGGTGGAAGGCAGCAAGGGATTTGCCCTGGCCGTGCAATGGCACCCGGAGTTTCAGGTGCTGGAAAACCCACATTACCTGACGATCTTCCAGTCGTTTGGAAAAGCCTGCCGGCAACGTTCGGTGCTGCGCCAACTGATGTTGAAGTCCGCCTGAAAACTGCCCGATCCCGCATATAGAAAAGTATTCGCGCAGCCCGCCTGCGTATATTGATGGAGAGAAGTCGATGAGTGAAAAGAATTCGCAGACCCTTGCCTGGCAAGCGATGAGTCGTGACCATCACCTGGCACCTTTCAGCGATGTCAAACAACTTGCCGAGAAAGGTCCGCGTATCATTACCTCGGCCAAGGGCGTGTACCTGTGGGACAGCGAAGGCAACAAGATCCTCGATGGCATGGCCGGCCTGTGGTGCGTGGCGGTCGGCTACGGTCGTGACGAGCTGGCCGACGTGGCCTGCCGGCAGATGAAGGAACTGCCGTACTACAACTTGTTCTTCCAGACCGCGCACCCACCCGCGTTGGAACTGGCCAAGGCGATTGCCGACGTGGCCCCGCAAGGCATGAACCATGTGTTCTTCACCGGCTCCGGTTCCGAGGGCAACGACACCGTGGTGCGCATGGTTCGTCACTACTGGGCGATCAAGGGCAAGAAGAGCAAGAAGGTCATCATTGGCCGCATCAACGGTTACCACGGCTCCACCGTGGCCGGTGCGGGGCTGGGCGGCATGAGCGGCATGCACCAGCAGGGCGGCCTGATTCCGGATATCGTGCACATCCCGCAGCCGTACTGGTTTGGCGAAGGCGGCGACATGACCGAGGCCGAATTCGGTGTGTGGGCGGCCGAGCAGCTGGAACAGAAGATTCTTGAGGTTGGCGTGGACAATGTCGCCGCCTTCATCGCTGAGCCGATCCAGGGAGCCGGAGGTGTCATCATTCCGCCGCAGACCTACTGGCCGAAGGTCAAGGAAATTCTGGCCAAGTACGACATCCTGTTCGTCGCCGACGAGGTGATCTGCGGCTTCGGTCGAACCGGCCAGTGGTTCGGTACCGATTACTATGGCCTTGAGCCCGACCTGATGACAATCGCCAAGGGCCTCACCTCTGGCTACATCCCCATGGGCGGTGTGATCGTGCGTGACGAAGTGGCCAAGGTGCTCGGCGAAGGCGGTGACTTCAACCATGGCTTCACTTACTCCGGTCACCCGGTGGCGGCTGCGGTAGGCCTGGAAAACCTGCGTATCCTGCGCGACGAGAAGATCATCGAGCGGGTCCGCGAAGAAACCGCGCCCTACCTGCAAAAGCGCCTGCGCGAGTTGGCCGACCACCCGCTGGTGGGCCAAGTGCGCGGGTTGGGCATGCTCGGTGCGATCGAGCTGGTGAAGGACAAAGCCACTCGGGCGCGCTACGAAGGCCAAGGGGTCGGCATGATCTGCCGCCAGCACTGTTTCGACAATGGCCTGATCATGCGCGCCGTGGGCGATACCATGATCATCGCGCCGCCACTGGTCATCAGCATCGAAGAGATCGACGAACTGGTGGAAAAGGCGCGCAAGTGCCTGGACCTGACCTACCAGGCCATTCAGTGAGGGTAGGGCGTCTCGGTAGGGGCCAAGCGGTTCCCGCCGAGGGGCTCGCTTCACTGCCTTGAAGCAAGCGCGGTGGCGGGCTTGATTTGTGAAGGCATTCCTGTATTTTCCATGCCAATCATTTCTATGTTGCTTAGCCGCGCTTGATCTTGGGTCGTACGTTTACTTCGCACAAACTCGTGAACCCGCCTTCATGTTGTCGAGCCCATTGAAGATCACGGCATGCGATGTTCTTGCGTTCAAGGTTCAAGCATGAAAGTTCACGAAGAAATTGAAGAGCTGGCTGTACTCATTCGCGACTTGCGCAAGTTCAAAGGCCTGACACTGGGCGAGCTGGCTCAACGTATTGGCCGTTCGGTGGGTTTTCTCTCCCAGGTAGAACGGGGCGTGTCGCGTCCAACCGTGGCGGACTTGACGGCGATCAGTGAAACGCTCGGTGTGTCGACGGCGTACTTTTACAACCTGGACAAACCCCGTGGGCTCGATTGGGTAACCCGTCCTGAGGCCCGTCGTACGCTGCATCTGGGCGGTGGTATTACCGATGTGCTGGTCTCGCCCACGATCAACGGGGCTTTTTCCATGCTGGACAGCCACCTCGAACCAGGGGCTAGCAGCGGGGAGGAATACCTGGATGACAGTTCGGAGCAGGGCTGCTTCGTGCTCGAAGGCGAGTTGACGGTTTGGCTGGACGAAGGTGAGCCTGTGACGCTTCGCACCAATGACAGCTTTCAGTTGCAATCCCACGCACGTTTTCGTTACGCCAACCTAACGGACAAACCCACCCGCGTGCTTTGGGTCTTCAATTGAGGCACGCGCAGTGAGACTGTTTTTTCGCCAGCTCGCCGAGGCTCGTGACCTTCTGCAGGGTGCGCTGAAACCACACGCTCGGCGAGCAGAAGACGCGGTACGCCTCCTGATCCCCGAGTAGTTGGTTTTTCGCGGGCAACCTATCCGACCGCTTCCACTTCCAGGAACGCCGCCTCCAGCAGCTGCCGCGTATAGGCATGCTGCGGCGCATGGAAGATTGTCTGCGCATCCCCTTGTTCCACCACATGTCCATGCTTGATCACCATCAACTGGTGACTCAGCGCCTTGACCACCGCCAGGTCATGACTGATGAACAGGTAGGTAAGGTTGTACTTGCTCTGCAGATTGCGCAGCAATTCCACGACCTGCCGTTGTACGGTCCGGTCCAGCGCTGAAGTTGGCTCGTCCAGCAAGATCAGTGCAGGCTTCAACACCAAGGCCCGGGCAATCGCGATCCGCTGACGTTGGCCTCCGGAAAACTCATGGGGATAACGGTGACGGGTCCGCGGATCGAGCCCCACTTCCTCCAGTGCCGCGATAATCGCCGCTTCCTGTTCCTGCGCAGTGCCGATGCGGTGGATACGCAAACCCTCGCCGACGATGTCCGCCACGCACATGCGCGGGCTCAGGCTGCCGAAGGGGTCCTGGAACACCACCTGCATTTCCCGCCGCAGTGGCCTGACTTCCTTCTGGTTCAAGCGCTCCAGGTTCTGCCCGTGGAACCGGATTGCCCCCTGGCTTGAAATCAAGCGCAGGATGGCCAAGCCCAATGTCGATTTACCGGAGCCGGACTCACCCACGATCCCTAGCGTCTGCCCCTGGGGCAGGCTGAAGTTGACGCCATCCACCGCCTTCACATGGTCAACCGTGCGCCGCAGAAGCCCCTTTTTGATCGGGAACCAGACCTTGAGGTCCTTCACCTCCAGTAGCGGCGCGCCCTCCGGGTTATGTGCAGGCAAACCGCTCGGCTCGGCGTTGATCAGCATCTGCGTGTAAGGGTGTTGCGGTGCGCTGAACAGTTGGCTGCAGTCGGCTTGTTCGACGATCTGTCCGCGTTGCATCACGCACACGCGGTGGGCGATGCGCCGCACCAGGTTGAGGTCGTGGCTGATCAACAACAGGGCCATGCCCAGGCGCTTCTGCAGTTTCTTGAGCAGCTCAAGAATCTTCAGCTGAACTGTCACGTCCAGTGCCGTGGTTGGTTCGTCGGCGATCAGCAGTTCAGGCTCGTTGGCCAGGGCCATGGCGATCATCACCCGTTGGCGCTGGCCGCCGGACAGTTCATGGGGCAAGGCCTTCAGACGCTTCTTCGGCTCGGGAATACCGACCATTTCCAGCAGTTCGAGGGTGCGGGCGGTGGCTTGCTTGCCCGTCAGGCCCTTGTGTATCAGCAGGATCTCGTTGATCTGTTTCTCGATGCAGTGAAGCGGGTTCAAGGAGGTCATTGGCTCCTGGAAGATCATCGCGATGCGGTTGCCGCGAATGTGGCGCATGGCCTTTTCGCTTTGATGCAACAGGTCCTTCCCCTCGTAGCGGATGCTGCCGCCGGGGTGGCGTGCGAGGGGGTAGGGCAGCAAGCGCAGGATCGAGTGGGCGGTCACCGATTTGCCCGAACCGCTCTCGCCGACCAGGGCCAGGGTCTCGCCCTTGCGGATGTCGAAACTGATGCCATCGACCACGCGGTTGACCTGCTCGCCGGTGACGAACTCCACCGCAAGGTCACGGACTTCGATCAGGTTGTCTTCGCTCATGTCATTTCCTCGGGTCGAAGGCGTCACGGGCGGACTCGCCGATGAACACCAGCAGGCTCAACATCACCGCCAGTACGGCGAAGGCGCTGATGCCCAGCCAGGGCGCCTGCAGGTTGGATTTGCCCTGGGCCACCAGCTCACCCAGCGAAGGCGCGCCGGGCGGCAGGCCGAAGCCGAGGAAGTCCAGGGCGGTCAGGGTGCCGATGGCGCCAGTGAGGATGAAGGGCATGAAGGTCATGGTCGAAATCATCGCGTTGGGCAGGATGTGCCGGTACATGATCGCGCCATTGCGCATGCCCAGGGCACGGGCGGCGCGCACGTATTCGAGGTTACGCCCGCGCAGGAACTCGGCGCGGACCACGTCCACCAGGCTCATCCAGGAGAACAGCAGCATGATCCCCAGCAGCCACCAGAAATTGGGCTGAACGAAACTTGCCAGGATGATCAGCAAGTACAGCACCGGCAAGCCCGACCAGACCTCCAGGAAGCGCTGTCCGGCCAGGTCGACCCAGCCGCCGTAGTAGCCCTGCAAGGCGCCGGCAATGACGCCGACGATGGAGCTGAGCACGGTCAGCGTCAGGGCGAACAGCACCGAAACGCGGAAACCGTAGATCACTCGGGCCAGCACGTCGCGTCCCTGGTCATCGGTGCCCAGCCAGTTGTCGGCCGAAGGCGGCGCAGGGGCTGGGACCTTTAGGTCGTAGTTGATGCTCTGGTAGCTGAACGGAATCGGCGCCCACAGCACCAGGCTGTCTTTCTTGGCCAACAGCTCGCGGATATACGGGCTCTTGTAGTTGGCCTCCAGCGGGAATTCGCCGCCAAAGGTGGTCTCTGGGTAGCGCTTGAACGCCGGGAAATACCATTGGCCGTCGTAACGCACGGCGATGGGTTTGTCGTTGGCGATCAGTTCGGCACCCAGGCTCAGGCCGAACAGAATGATGAACAGCCACAATGACCACCAGCCCCGGCGGTTGGCCTTGAAGCGCTCGAAGCGCCGACGGTTGAGAGGGGACAGGGCCATGTCAGTGCTCCCGGCTGGCGAAGTCGATGCGTGGATCGACCAGGGTGTAGGTCAGGTCGCCGATCAGTTTCACCACCAGCCCCAGCAGGGTGAAGATGAACAGGGTGCCGAAGACCACCGGGTAATCGCGGTTGATCGCCGCTTCGAAACTCATCAGCCCCAGCCCATCGAGGGAGAAGATCACCTCGATCAGCAGCGAGCCGGTGAAGAAGATTCCGATGAAGGCCGACGGGAAGCCGGCGATCACCAGCAGCATGGCGTTGCGGAACACATGGCCGTACAGCACCCGCGACCGGCTAAGGCCCTTGGCCTTGGCGGTGATCACATACTGTTTGTTGATCTCGTCGAGGAAACTGTTCTTGGTCAGCAGGGTCATGGTGGCGAAGTTGCCGATCACCAGCGCGGTAATCGGCAGTACCAGGTGCCAGAAGTAGTCCAGTATCTTGCCGCTGGTGGACAGCGCGTCGAAGTTGTTCGAGGTCAGGCCCCTGAGCGGGAACCAGTCGAAGTAGCTGCCGCCGGCGAACAGCACGATCAGCAAAATGGCGAACAGGAACGCGGGAATGGCATAGCCGACGATGATCGCCGAGCTGGTCCAGACGTCGAAGTGGCTGCCGTGACGCACTGCCTTGGCGATCCCCAGGGGGATCGACACCAGGTACATGATCAGGGTGCTCCACAGCCCCAGCGAGATCGACACCGGCATCTTCTCTGCAATCAGGTCGATGACCTTGGCGTCGCGGAAGAAGCTTTCCCCAAAATCCAGTTGGGCGTAGTTCTTGATCATGATCCACAACCGTTCCGGCGCCGACTTGTCGAAGCCGTACATCCGCTCGATCTCGGCGACCAGCGCCGGGTCAAGGCCTTGCGCCCCTCGGTAGCTGGAACCGGCCACCGAGACCTCCGCGCCACCGCCGGCGATGCGGCTGGTGGCGCCTTCGAAGCCTTCGAGCTTGGCGATCATTTGTTCCACCGGGCCACCGGGGGCGGCCTGGACGATGATGAAGTTGATGATCAGGATGCCGAACAGCGTTGGAATGATCAGCAGCAGGCGTCGCAGGATGTAGGCCAGCATGTCAGTTGGCCTCATCGGCAGGGGCCGCTGTATCCGGCGTGGCCGGGGCGACTTCGGGCTTGATCCACCAGGTGTCGATGCCCACGTCGTATTTGGGCGACACGTTCGGGTGGCCGACGTTGTTCCAGTAGGCCACGCGCCAGGTCTTGATGTGCCAGTTGGGGATCACGTAGTAGCCCCAGAGCAATACACGGTCCAGTGCCTTGGTATGGTTGATCAGGCTCTGGCGCGAATCGGCGTTGATCAACTGCTCGACCAGTTGGTCGATGGCCGGGTCGCGCAGGCCGATGAAGTTGCGGCTGCCGGGGTTGTCGGCGGCGGCGCTGGTCCAGTACTCGCGTTGCTCGTTGCCGGGCGAGTTGGACTGCGGGAAACCACCGACGATCATGTCGAAGTCGCGCGAGCGCAGGCGGTTGATGTACTGGGAAACGTCGACCCGGCGGATGTTCAGGTCGATGCCCAGGTCGGCCAGGTTGCGCTTGAACGGCAGCAGGATACGCTCGAACTCGGTCTGTGCCAGCAGAAACTCGATGGACACCGGCTTGCCCTGGGCATCGACCATCTTGTCGTCGACGATCTTCCAGCCGGCGTCCTGCAGCAGCTGGTATGCCTTGCGCTGTTGCTCGCGGATCACGCCGCTGGCATCGCTGACCGGGTTGTGGAATGCCTCGGTGAAGACCTGCTCGGGGATCTTGCCGCGCAAAGGGTCGAGAATCTTCAGTTCATCGGCGCTGGGTAGGCCACGGGCGGCCATTTCGGAGTTTTCGAAGTAGCTGCCGGTGCGGGTGTAGGCACCGTTGAACAGCTGTTTGTTGGTCCATTCGTAGTCCAGCAGCAGGCTCAGCGCTTCGCGTACGCGTACGTCCTGGAACAGCGGGCGGCGCAGGTTGAAGATAAAGCCTTGCATACCGGTTGGGTTGCCGTTGGGCAGCTCTTCGCGAATCAAGCGACCTTCACGTACCGCCGGTACGTTGTAGGCGGTGGCCCAGTTCTTCGCGCTCATTTCCAGCCAGTAGTCGAATTGCCCGGCCTTGAGCGCTTCCAGGGCCACGGTGTTGTCGCGGAAAGCGTCGAAGGTCATGGCGTCGAAGTTGTAGAAACCTCGGTTGATCGGCAGGTCCTTGGCCCAGTAGTCCTTGACCCGCTCGTAGCGAATCGAACGGCCAGCCTTGACCTCGGCCACCTTGTACGGGCCGCTGCCCAGCGGAATTTCCAGGTTGCCGCGGGTGAAGTCGCGGCCCTCGTACCAGTGCTTGGGCAGCACTGGCAGTTGGCCGAGAATCAGCGGCAGCTCACGGTTGTTCCCGTGCTTGAACTTGAACAGCACCCGCAGCGGATCTTCGGCGACCACTTCGGCCACGTCGGCATAGTACTGCCGGTACAGCGGCGCCCCTTGCTTGGTCAGGGCATTGAAGGTGAACACCACATCGTCGGCCCGCATCGGGTGGCCGTCATGGAAGCGGGCTTCGGGGCGCAGGTAGAAGCGCACCCAGCTGTTGTCCGGGGCTTTTTCGATCTTGCCGGCCACCAGGCCATACTCGGTGAACGGCTCGTCCAGGCTCTGGCGCATCAACGTGTCGTAGATGATGCTGATGTTGTCGGCGGCGACCCCTTTGTTGATGAAGGGGTTGAGGCTGTCGAAGCCGCCGAAGCTGGACTGACGGAAGGTACCGCCCTTGGGGGCGTCCGGGTTGACGTAGTCGAAGTGCTTGAAGTCGGCCGGATACTTGGGCGCTTCGTCGTAAAGGGTAAGCGCATGTTGTGGCGCGGCCAATGCCGGTAGGCTCAGGCAGGCGAGCCACAGGCTGCCTGCCAGCCGGCGCAGTCGATGCGTTGGCATCATTGGGCTTTCTCCGAAGTCTTGAGCCACCAGCTGTTCAAGCCCAGTGTATAGGGCGGTGTGGCGACGAAAGCGAACCGGTTGCGGTACGCCAGGCGGTGATTGTCGAGATACCAGTTGGGAATCATGTAGTAATGCCACGAAAGCACACGGTCCAGGGCGCGGGCGGCGGCGACCTGGTCGTCGCGGGTACGGGCGGCGAGCAACGTGTCGAGCAGGTGGTCGACCACCGGGTCCTTGACCCCAGCATAGTTCTTGCTGCCCTTGGTGGTCGCCTGGCTGGAGTGGAAGTACAGCCATTGCTCGAGCCCAGGGCTGAGGGTCTGGTTCAGGGTCATCAGGATCATGTCGAAATCGAACTGGTCCAGGCGCTGTTTGTACTGGGCCCGGTCCACGGTGCGCAGGCGCGCGTCGATACCGATGCTCGCCAGGTTTTCGACATAAGGTTGCAGGATGCGTTCAAGGTTGGGGTTAACCAGCAACAGTTCCATGCGCAACTGCTGGCCTTTGTTGTTCACCAGGCGTTGGCCGTCAAGCTTCCAGCCGGCTTGGGCGAACAGGGCCAGGGCCTGGCGCAGGGTCTGGCGGTTGATACCGCGGCCATCGGTGTGGCTGACCTTGTAGGGCTCGGTGAACAGCTTATCTGGCAACTGGTCGCGGAACGGTGCGAGCAGCAGCCATTCCTTGCCGGTGGGCAGGCCGGTCGCCGCGAACTCGCTGTTGGGGTAGTAACTGGTCGAACGCCGGTAGGCGCTGCTGAACAGGGCGCGGTTGGTCCACTCGAAATCGAGCATCAGGCCCAGGGCCTGACGAACCTGCGCATCGCTGAAGGTGGCGCGGCGGCTGTTCATGAACAGCCCTTGGGTCTGGGTCGGAATGCGGTGGGGTATTTGCGCCTTGATCACATCACCCCGGCGCACCGCCGGAAAGTTGTAGCCGTTCGCCCAGTTCTTGGCCTGGTGCTCGATATAGATGTCGAATTCGCCGGCCTTGAAGGCTTCGAAGGCCACCGTGGCGTCGCGGTAGAACTCGTACTCGACACGGTCGAAGTTGTACTTGCCCCGGTTGACCGCCAGGTCCTTGCCCCAGTAATTCTTCACACGCTCGAACACCAGGCTGCGGCCTGGCTGCACCTGGGTGATGCGGTATGGACCGCTGCCCAGCGGCGGCTCGAAGGTTGTGGCCTTGAAGTCGCGGTTTTGCCAGTAATGCTTAGGCAGCACTGGCATTTCTCCCAAACGCAGGATCAGCAAGGGGTTGCCAGTGCGCTTGAACACGAAGCGGATACGCAGCGGCCCAAGAATATCCACCCGCCGCACTTCCTGTAGATTGGTGCGGTAGATCGGGTGGCCCTCCTTGAGCAGGGTTCGGTAGGAGAACGCAACGTCTGCCGAAGTGATCGGGTGACCGTCGTGGAATCGGGCTTCAGGACGCAGGTTGAATACCACCCAGCTGCGGTCCTCGCTGTATTCCACCGAGCGGGCGATCAGGCCATAGCTGGAGGTCGGTTCATCACCGGATGGGTCGTACTGGCCGGTACCGATCATCAGCGGTTCGTTTAGCTCGCTAATGCCGTATTGCAGGAAGTTCGGTGTGGTGACCGGGCTGGAGCCCTTGAAGGTGTAGGGGTTGAGCGTGTCGAACGTGCCAAATGCCATGGCCCGCAACGTGCCGCCTTTGGGCGCTTGCGGGTTGACCCAGTCGAAATGGGTGAATGTGGCCGGGTACTTGAGCGTGCCGAACTGCGCGTATCCGTGGCTTTCGCTCACCATCGCGACTGCGGGAAAGCTCAAGGCCAGGCTGAGTGACAGCAGGAGGGGACGTATCAATTCGGCATCCGATCCAGAGGCGTTGGGCTTTGGTCGGGCTACAGTAACAGCTTGGCGGGGTTGGAAAAAGGGTGTCTCGGAAGGCCTGTTCGGCTCCCGCCGATTGCCCGCCAATTCATCGAGTCAGCGTTTATCGGTAGGCGCCGACTTGCCGGCGATCACCGGCGAAGCCGGTGCCATGCACCGCGTCGCGTGCCGCACGGGTTAACCCGCGCCCACAAGCTGCCAAGCAACCCGATGCACATCAGTGCGACAGGTAAACCGTCAGGGTCTGCCCTGGCTTGAGGGCATGCCCGCTGCGCGGGTTCCACCGCTTGAGGTGTTTCATCTCGACGTTGAAACGTTTGGCCACCAGGTACAGCGAATCACCTTTGCGCACCTTGTATTGGGTGGAACGCTTCTGCGACGACGCTACACGGTTGCCCGCCGCGCTGGGCGCGTTGCCACCACGCAGGGCCAGTACCTGGCCTGCACGCAGGCGATTGCCCGGGAGTTTGTTCCAGCGCTGGATATCCTTCACTGAAACACGGTTGGCCTTGGCGATGCTGGCCAGGTTGTCGCCACGCTTGACCCGGTAGCTGCGCGCCGCAGGAGCCTTGGCCTCGGCGACCGCAGCCTCGAACACGGCCTTGCGCGGCTGCAGGCTGACCAGTTGTTCTGGCTTGAGGTTGTTCAGGCTGTCGGACAGCAGTTGCGCTTTGGCCGTTGGCACTAGCAGTTGCTTGGGGCCATCGACGGTCATGCGCTTCTTGAACGCCGGGTTTAGCTGGATCAGTTCGTCTTCGTCGATGTTGGCAAAGGCGGCCACCCGTGACAGGTCGAGGCGATCGTTGATCGCCACGGCTTCGAAATAGGGTTCGTTGGCGATGGGGTTCAGGTTCACGCCATAGGCCTCCGGCGTCATCACCACCTGCGACAGGGCCAGTAGCTTGGGCACGTAGTCGCGGGTTTCCTGTGGCAGCGGCAGGTTCCAGTAGTCGGTGGGTAGGCCAAGCCTCTCGTTCCGCTCGATAGCCCGGCTGACCGTGCCTTCACCCGCATTGTAGGCGGCAAGGGCCAGCAGCCAGTCACCGTTGAACATGTCGTGCAGGCGGGTCAGGTAGTCCAGTGCAGCGTTGGTGGACGCGGTGATGTCGCGGCGGCCATCGTAGAAGTTGGTCTGGCGCAGGTTGAAGTGGCGACCGGTGGACGGGATGAACTGCCACAGGCCGACGGCATGGGCGCGGGAGTAGGCCATCGGGTTGTAGGCACTTTCGATGGCAGGCAGCAGCGCCAGCTCCAGCGGCATGTCGCGTTCTTCGAGCCGCTCGACGATGTAGTGCAGGTACAGGCTGCCTCGCTCGCCAGCGCTTTCGAGGAAGGTCGGGTTGCTGGCGAACCACAGGCGCTGCTGCTCGATGCGCGGGTTGACGTCGATGTTGTCCTGCAGGGCGAAGCCCTGGCGCATGCGCTCCCACACATCCTGGGGTGCCTGGTCGGCAGGCTTGACCGCCAGTGGCGAAGGCTTGTGCTTGATCCGAGCCTGGTAGTTGTGCGCGCGAACGCTGTCGGATTCGTCGAGCTGACGGGTGCTCTGGCAACCCACCAAGGTGGCGGCCAGGGCCAGCGCACTGATTTTGGCCAGGCGCGTCAGGGCGACGGAATGAGAGGTTCTGCGGCTACGGGAAGACATCGGCTGGGACAGGTTTCCGGGCGAAAAATTTCGGCGATTCTAGAAACCGGTCCCTCCCGGGTCAACCGTTGACCACGGTTTGCGATATATCTTGAGGTTATCAGAAGGTGTCCTTCCAAGACCTCAAGGCAGCAAAAACAGTGACCTGCGTGGGGTTTGAATGTCCCTTCCATTCGTCTGCTTTTTGTTTAACTAATGTTTCAGCGGTACGCAGGAAGGGGTTGGTGAGCCGCTCCAGGCCGATAGTTGATGGCAAGGTGATGCGATTGTCGGCGCGCAGCCGGGTAACGTCCTCGAAACGCTGCAGAACGTGCGGGTTGGAGGGCTCCACGGCCCTGGCGAAACGCAGGTTGCTCAGGGTGTACTCGTGGGCGCAGTAGACCTCGGTACGCTCGGGCAAGGCCGCCAGGCGGGCGAGGGCCGGTTGCATCTGTTCTGGGGTCCCTTCGAACATGCGGCCGCAGCCGGCGGCGAACAGTGTGTCGCCACTGAACAGCAGCGGGGTTGACGGTTGGTCGCTGAAGTAGGCGATATGCCCGAGGGTATGGCCGGGCACGGCCAGCACCTGGAAGGTCACGCCCAGTACGGTCAGCTGGTCGCCCTCGTCCAGCGCCAGGTCGCGGCACGGAATACGCTCGTGGGCCGGGCCGCAGACACGGGCGTCGGTCAGGCGCTTGAGCCGCTCGACACCGCCAACGTGGTCGTTATGGTGATGGGTGACCAGGATGTCTTCCAGCACCCAGCCTGGGTGACTGGTCAGCCAGGCCTCCACTGGGCCGGCGTCACCAGGATCGACCACCGCGCAACGGCGTTTGGCAGTATCCTGTAACAACCAGATGTAGTTGTCGGAGAAAGCGGGGAGAGCATCGATCTGTATCATGGTGCGGATCCGAATCGCCAAGCGGCACATGAAGGCATCTTAGCCGCGATGGCGCGGTGCGAGAACCTTCGAGGGAGAGCGCAATGACCGACCAAGCCTTTGCCCAGGCCGACCCGGACTGGGTCGAGCTGATCAGCCTGGCCCGTGACTGGTTCAACGGGCCACTCGGGCGACTGATGCTCGAGGAAGAGGACAAACTGCTCGAAGAAGAACTGGGGCGCTTTTTTGGCGGCTTCCTGGTGCACTACGGCCCCTGCGCCGATGCGCCCCCCAGTGCGCCGCAGGTTCAGCGCAACGTTCGTCTCGGCGCGCCGCTGCCGGGTGTGGAGATCGTCTGCGAAGAACAGGCCTGGCCGCTCGGCGAGCACGCCGCCGACGTGGTGGTGCTGCAACATGGCCTGGATTTCTGCCTGTCGCCCCACGGGCTGCTGCGCGAGGCAGCCAGCGCCGTGCGCCCCGGCGGGCACCTGCTGATCGTCGGTATCAACCCCTGGAGCAGTTGGGGCGTGCGTCATCTCTTCAGCCATGGCGCCCTGCGCAAGGCCCGCTGCATCTCGCCGTCGCGAGTGGGCGACTGGCTCAACCTGCTGGGTTTCGCGCTGGAGAAACGCCGCTTCGGGTGCTATCGTCCGCCGCTTGCCTCGCCCGCCTGGCAGCAACGCCTGGCAGGCTGGGAACGGGTGGCCGGGGGCTGGCAGAGCGCCGGTGGCGGGGTGTACCTGCTGGTGGCGCGCAAGATGGTGGTTGGCCTGCGGCCGCTGCGTCAGCAACGCCGCGAACCCATGGGCAAGTTGCTGCCACTGCCGATGGCCAAGGTCAACCGCGAGAGCAACGAGCCCTGACAGGCCCCGCGTGGCCGACACACTGCATTTTAAACGAGTGGTACATGAGCGATAGCGTCGAAATCTACACCGATGGTGCCTGCAAGGGTAATCCTGGCCCTGGTGGCTGGGGCGTCCTGATGATCTACAAGGGCGTCGAGAAAGAGCTGTGGGGCGGCGAGCGCGAAACCACCAACAACCGTATGGAACTGATGGCCGCGATCCAGGGGCTGATGGCGCTCAAGCGCGAATGCGAGGTGGTGCTGACCACCGACTCGCAGTACGTCATGAAGGGCATCAACGAGTGGATGGTCAACTGGAAGAAACGGGGCTGGAAGACAGCTTCCAAGGAACCGGTGAAAAACGCCGACCTTTGGCAGCAGCTCGATGAGCAAGTCAATCGTCACAAGGTGACCTGGAAGTGGGTGCGCGGTCATATCGGCCACCCCGGCAACGAGCGTGCCGACCAATTGGCCAACCGCGGCGTCGACGAAGTGCGCACCCAGGGTTGAGCTGGGGTACAATCCGCCCCTTTGTCATAGATGCAAGTTGGAGCCCTCCGCGTGGAGCAGCAGCAAGATACCAGGCTGGTCATTCTCGATACCGAAACCACCGGCATGCCGGTGAGCGAAGGCCATCGAATCATCGAGATCGGCTGTGTCGAGGTCATCGGCCGGCGCCTGACCGGGCGCCACTTCCACGTCTATCTGCAACCTGATCGCGAGAGTGACGAGGGCGCCATTGGCGTTCACGGTATCACCGATGCCTTCCTCGTCGGCAAGCCGCGTTTTGCCGATGTGGCCGAGGAGTTCTTCGAGTTCATCCAGGGCGCCACGCTGGTCATCCACAACGCGGCGTTCGACGTAGGCTTCATCAACAACGAATTCGCCTTGCTCGGGCAGCACGACCGCGCTGATATCTCCCAGCACTGCACCATCCTTGACACCCTGTTGCTGGCCCGTGCCCGTCATCCAGGGCAGCGCAACAGCCTCGATGCGTTGTGCAAACGCTACGACATCGACAACTCAGGCCGTGAATTGCACGGCGCCTTGCTCGACTCGGAACTGCTGGCTGACGTCTACCTGGCGATGACGGGTGGCCAAACCAGCCTGTCACTGGCAGGCCATGGTGGCGATAACGATCAGCAGGGGCAGGGCGGTGCTGGCAGCGAGATTCGCCGCATTACCGGGCGCGCGCCGGGGCGGGTGATCATGGCCACTGCCGAGGAACTGGAAGCCCATGCCGAGCGGTTGGCGGCAATCGCCAAGTCGGCGGGCGGGCCGGCGATGTGGCAGGTATTGACGGAAACGCCTGCCGGGTAATTCGCTGACCGTACCGGGCTGATTGCCGGCAAGCCGGCGCCTGCAGGGGCTGCCCAGATCCTCAACTACCCTGAACAGCATGACCTGTTCGAAAGGGGGTAGTAGCTGATGTACAAGGACCTCAAGTTCCCCATTCTCATTGTCCACCGGGCAATCAAGGCCGACAGTGTTGCCGGGGAGCGTATACGCGGTATAGCCGAGGAGCTGAGCCAGGACGGTTTCGCCATCCTCGCCGCGGCCGACCATGCCGAGGCCCGTCTGGTTGCCGCCACTCACCACGGACTGGCGTGCATGCTGGTCGCCGCCGAAGGTGTCGGCGAGAATACCCACCTGCTGCAGAACATGGCCGAGTTGATTCGCCTGGCACGCCTGCGTGCCCCGGACCTGCCTATTTTCGCCCTGGGCGAGCAGGTCACGTTGGAGAATGCGCCCGCCGAGGCCATGGGCGAGCTCAACCAACTGCGCGGCATCCTCTACCTGTTCGAAGACACCGTGCCATTCCTGGCACGGCAAGTGGCCCGAGCCGCTCATAATTATCTCGATGGCTTGCTGCCGCCATTCTTCAAAGCCTTGGTCCAGCATACCGCGCAATCGAACTATTCCTGGCACACCCCCGGTCATGGCGGTGGCGTGGCCTACCGCAAAACCCCCGTAGGCTTGGCGTTTCATCAGTTCTTCGGGGAAAACACCCTGCGTTCCGACCTCTCGGTTTCAGTGCCCGAGCTCGGCTCGCTGCTCGATCACACCGGCCCACTGGCAGCTGCGGAGGCCCGCGCCGCCCGCAACTTCGGTGCCGACCACACGTTCTTCGTGATCAATGGTACCTCGACGGCCAACAAGATCGTCTGGCATGCCATGGTTGGCCGTGACGACCTGGTACTGGTAGACCGCAACTGCCACAAGTCGGTAGTGCATGCGATCATCATGACCGGGGCCATCCCCATCTACCTGTGCCCGGAGCGCAACGAGCTGGGCATCATCGGCCCGATCCCGCTCAGTGAGTTCAGTGCCGAGGCCATCCGGGCGAAAATCCAGGCCAACCCTCTTGCGCGCGACCGTGGAGCCCGGATCAAGCTGGCGGTGGTGACCAACTCTACCTACGACGGGCTGTGCTACCACGCCGGGTTGATCAAACAGGCGCTGGGTGCCAGCGTCGAGGTGTTGCATTTCGATGAAGCCTGGTTCGCTTATGCGGCATTTCATGAGTTCTTCGACAATCGCTACGCCATGGGCACTGTCTGTGAGGCGGACAGCCCGCTGGTGTTCAGCACTCACTCGACCCACAAACTGCTCGCCGCCTTCAGCCAGGCATCGATGATCCACGTGCAGGATGGCGCGCAGCGCCAGCTGGACCGCGACCGCTTCAACGAAGCGTTCATGATGCATATTTCCACGTCCCCGCAATACAGCATCCTGGCTTCGCTGGACGTGGCATCGACCATGATGGAGGGCCCCGCCGGACGTTCACTGTTGCAGGAAATGTTCGACGAGGCCCTGAGTTTTCGCCGGGCCCTGGCCAATTTGCGTGAACACATCGCAGCGGATGATTGGTGGTTCAGTATCTGGCAGCCGACGACCGCCGAGGGCATCCACCGCCTGGCGGTACAGGATTGGTTGCTGCAGCCGGGCGCCCAGTGGCATGGTTTTGGTGAAGTGGCGGACGACTATGTGCTGCTGGACCCGCTCAAGGTCACGCTGGTCATGCCAGGGCTCGATGCCGGCGGCGTGCTGGGCGAGCATGGTATTCCCGCAGCGGTGGTCAGCAAGTTCCTCTGGGAGCGGGGGCTGGTGGTGGAGAAGACGGGGTTGTACAGCTTCCTGGTGCTGTTCTCCATGGGGATCACCAAAGGCAAATGGAGCACCTTGCTCACCGAATTGCTCGAGTTCAAACGCCATTACGACGGCAACACGGCATTGAGCGCTTGCCTGCCCAGTGTCGTGGCGGTGGCACCTGTGCGGTACCAGGGCATGGGCCTGAGGGACCTGTGCAACCAACTGCACGATTGCTACCGCGCCAATGCTACCGCCAAGCAGTTCAAGCGTTTGTTCACACGCTTGCCCGAGGTGGTGATGAGCCCGGCCCAGGCCTATGACCGCATGGTGCGCGGCGAGGTGGAAGCGGTGCCGATCGAGGCGCTGCTGG
Source organism: Pseudomonas taiwanensis DSM 21245 (assembly GCF_000425785.1). Lineage (GTDB taxonomy): Bacteria > Pseudomonadota > Gammaproteobacteria > Pseudomonadales > Pseudomonadaceae > Aquipseudomonas > Aquipseudomonas taiwanensis. Next base: position 38,211 of record NZ_AUEC01000035.1, on the reverse strand, counting down.
GGCGGGTCGCGGCGGTGATGCTGGTGCCGTATCCGCCGGGTATCGCCCTGATCATGCCGGGCGAACGCTTTACCGAAACCACCCGCTCGATTCTCGATTACCTGGTGTTCGCCCGCGCTTTCGACAGCGGCTTTCCTGGCTTCGTCGCCGATGTGCATGGGCTGCAGCACGAGAACGGCATCTACACGGTGGACTGCATCAAGGAATGCGAATGATCTCGACGCCAGTGCGCGCCAGTTCGAAGCGGTCTTCGCCCAGGTGGTTGACCCGGTCGCCGATGGCCAGGCGATAAGTGGTGATCGGTGCGCCCAGGGTGGTGCCGTCGACCTGGAGCGTGGACTCCTGGAATTCATGCACGGGATAGATACGGCCTTCGGCGTCACGGGCGTGGAACTGACCGACCATTACTGCTGCCATTTGGGTGAAAACCTCTGAATTGCCTGGGAAATGTCTGCAGGCATAGACCGCTCGGGCCCGCAGTAAGTTTTAGCGGCCAAGAAAAAAAACCATGGAACCGAGGAACGGTCATCTATAACTACAACGTCCCATTCCCCAGCAAAGGTTGGAAATCGCCATGAGCCAGGTGTATTCGGTAGCGGTCGTCGTCGGCAGCTTGCGCAAGGATTCGTACAATCGCAAGGTGGCCAGGGCACTTTCGGAGCTGGCGCCGTCCAGCCTTGCCCTGAGGATCGTCGAGATCGCTGACTTGCCGCTGTACAACGAGGATGTCGAGGCCACGGCGCCTGACTCCTGGAAACACTTTCGTGACGAAATTCGTCGCAGCGATGCCGTGCTGTTCGTTACCCCGGAGTACAACCGGTCGGTGCCGGGCTGCCTGAAAAATGCCATCGACGTGGGATCCAGGCCTTACGGGCAAAGCGCATGGGCGGGCAAGCCAACGGCGGTGGTGAGTGTCTCGCCGGGGGCCATCGGTGGCTTCGGTGCCAACCACGCCGTGCGTCAGTCGCTGGTGTTTCTCGACATGCCGTGCATGCAGATGCCAGAAGCCTATATCGGTGGGGCGGCGAGCCTGTTCGATGAAGCTGGCAAGCTCAGTGACAAGACCCGGCCGTTCCTGCAGGGGTTCATCGACAAGTTCGCCTCGTGGGTGAAGTTGAATCGCGCTGTGTAAAGCGGGTCGGACCCCTGTCGTCACGCCGATAGGGGTCGCAACAGCCAGTCAGGAGGCCTGCGGCATTTCACCCTTGGCCAAGCGGCGGTTGATATCGGCAACTACCTCCGGCAGATCGTTGATGGTGTCGATCAGGTAGTGCGGGCGCGACCCTGCGAACATCGAGCGAATACGCTGGCGCTCGCGCTCCAGCTTTTCCACGCTCAATGACTGGTAGCCTTCCCAGGTCAGGCCCAGGGCATTGCCCGAGCACACCAGTGCCACGGTCCACATGCCGGCACGACGGCCTTCGAGAATGCCGGGTACGGTGTCGTCGACCTTGACGCAGGCCGCTACATCGTCGATGCCCAGGGCGATCACGTTGGCCAGTGCCTGGGCCGGCCAAGGACGCCCGTTGGGCGTTTCATCGGTGGCGACGACATGGTCGGCGACATAACCGTTCTGCGCAGCCAGCTCCACCACCTTGTCCATCACCACTTTCGGATAGCCCGAGCAGGAGCCGATCTTCAGGCCATCCTTGCGTAACCCGGTGAGGGTGTCCAGAGCGCCGGGGATCAATGCCGAGTGCACGGCAATCTTCTCGATCTGCAGTGGCATGAAGCGTTCATAGATGGCCGTGACGTCATCGTCGGTGGGCGTGCGGCCAAACACTTTGCGATAGCGCTCGGCGATTTCCGGGACATCGCACAGAGTGCGAATGTGGTCCCACTTGCCCATGCCCATCGGGCCTCGGGCTTCCTCGATGGACACTTGGACGTCGAATTCGGCGAAGGCTTCGACGAAGATCTGGGTCGGGGCGAAGGAGCCGAAGTCGACCACGGTGCCGGCCCAGTCGAGGATGGCGGCTTGCAGCTGGGTGGGGTTGCTGTAGTTCATGTGCGCGAGTTCCTGGGAGTTCGAGGTGATTGGGCGGGTCAGATGTCCAGCACTTCCATTTCCCGCAGCACGTGGGCCACGGCATTGACAGCGGCCTGCATACCGTCTGCTCCGACCACGCCGATGCAGCCGACGCGGAAGGTTTCGACCTGGGTCAGCTTGCCTGGGTAGAGGATGAAACCCTTGGCCTTGACCCGTTCATAGAAGTCCTTGAACTGGTAGCGGGCGTCGTTCGGTGCATGGAAGGTGACGATGATTGGCGCCTGGATCTCGGCCGGAAGGAAACTGCGCAGGCCGATGGCTGCCATGCCATCGAGCAGGGTCTTGCAGTTGTCAGCGTAACGTTGGTGGCGTGCTGGCAGGCCGCCTTCTTCGTTGTACTGCAACAGGGCCTCGTGCAAGGCAGCGACCACATGGGTCGGCGGGGTGAAGCGCCATTGGCCGGTCTTGGCCATGTACTGGTGTTGATCGTGCAAGTCCATGGCCAGGGAATGGGCATTGCCTTCGGCGGCGGCCAGGGCGTTTTTCTCGGCGAACACGAAGCCCATGCCCGGTACCCCTTCAAGGCACTTGCCCGAGGCGGCGATCAGGGCTTCGAACGGGATCTTGCGGGCATCGATCGGCAGTGCGCCGAACGAGCTCATGGCATCGATGATCAGGCGTTTGCCGTGGCGCTTGATGACCTGGGCAATCTCCGGCAGCGGGTTGAGGATACCGGTGCTGGTTTCACAGTGGATCAACGCGACGTGTGTCACGGTGGGGTCGGCGGCCAGCAGGCGGTCGACGTCGGCGGCGGTGGTCGGCTGGTCCTCGGCGGTCTCGAAAGTGCTGTAGGTGCGGCCCAGTACCTTGCAGATCTTGGCCAGGCGCTGGCCGTAGGCGCCATTGATCAGCACCAGCACCTTGCCGTCGCGGGGCACCAGGGTGCCGATGGCGGCTTCGACAGCGAAGGTGCCGCTGCCTTGCAGGGGAACGCAGTGGTGGCTGGCGCTGCCATCGATGATCGCCAGCAATTGCTCGCAGACGCTGGCGGTGAGTTGGTTGAAGTCGCGGTCCCAGGAGCCCCAATCCACCAGCATGGCTTGGCGGGTGCGGAGCGATGTGGTCAGTGGGCCGGGGGTCAGCAGAATCGGGGCATTGCTCATTCCGTGGTTCCTCACAAGCTGCGGGTGGTCCGCCAATAGAGGTGGCGCTGAAACTACGGGTGCTAGGTTGCAATTCGCCCTTTTATCAATCAAATTGTTTGTTGTTATGCCAGTCATAAGTCAGGCCGATAGATATGAACCTGTTCCAGTTACGTGCATTCGACGCGGTTGCCCGTGAAGGCAGTTTCACCCGTGCCGCGGCGCGTCTGTTCATCAGCCAGCCAGCGGTGACCGGGCACATCAAGGCGTTGGAGGAGCACTACCAGATCACGCTGTTGCGGCGCACGGCGCGGCGGGTCGAACTGACCGAGGAGGGTACGCGCCTGGCAGCCATCACCCGGGCCATGTTCAGCCTGGCAGAAGAAGCACAGGTGATGCTGGAGGCCAATCGGCAACTGCTGACCGGGCGCCTGGAAGTCGCTGCCGACGGTCCGCACCGGGTGATGCCCATGCTGGCGCAGTTGCGCGCGCGTTACCCTGGTATCACGGTCAACCTGCGCCTGGGCAATGCCCAGGAAACCCTGGCGGCGCTGTTGTCCGAGCATGCCGATGTGGCCGTGCTGACCGAAGTCGAGGCGCGCAATGGCCTGTACTTGCAGGGCCTGGGTGATTCACGGATTTGTGCGCTGTTGCCAGTGGGCCACCCTTGGGCGCATGCCTCGGGTGAGCTGGCGCTGGCCGATCTGGACAAGCAGATCATGGTGCTGCGTGAACCCAGCTCGATCACCCGGCGCACGTTTGACCAGGCGTGTGCGGCAGCCAAGGTGCAACCCCGGGTGCTGCTGGAACTGGACAGTCGTGAGGCGGTGACAGAGGCCGTCGCGGCCGAGCTGGGTATCGGTATTGTCTCATCGGTGGAGGTGGCCCACGATCCTCGGGTGGTGGCTCGGCCCATAGCTGGCGACGGTCTGGTCAACCGGCACATGGTCGGCTGCCTGGAGCGCCGCCGCGAGTTACGTTTGATCAAGGCATTCCTGGGGTTGGATGGGCAATGAGCGAAAAAGACACGATCTCCATGCAACTGGTACGTGAGGCTTTGTTGCAGACATGCCCCGCTGGGTCACCTGACGTGGGCCTGCTGCTTCGCGCCGGCATCGAGCCGGAACAACTGGAGCTGGCGCAGGCGAGGGTGTCTGCCGACGCCTATGCCAAGCTGTGGCGGCTGCTTGCCCGACGTTGCAACGATGAGTTCTTCGCCATGGACCCCCGTGGTTTGCCGATGGGCAGCCTTGCCTTTCTGACCCGCGCAGCCATGGCTCAGCAGAGCCTCGGTGCCGGGCTTGAAATTGCCTTGGGCTTTCTGTCGTTGATGCTGCAGGATCTGCAACCGAGCCTGGTACGCCAGCAGAGCCTGGCCGAAATCGTCGTCAACGAGCCCCGTGACCTGCCACGGCGCGCGTTCACCTATTTCACCTTCTGGATGATCGTGCACGGTGTGGCCTGCTGGCTGGCGGGGCGGCGGATTCCGATCCTGGCTATCGACCTGCGCTGTGCCGAGCCACCGTTCTGCGACGACTACCGGGTGATGTTTTCCGAGAACCTGCAATTCGACCGTCCGCGTACCCGCATGATCATCGCCGCCGACTGCCTGGACCTGCCGCTTAGGCGCACGCCCCAGGAGCTGCAGCGCTTTCTTGCCGAAGCGCCGGGCAACATTCTGGTCAAGTACCGCGATCCGGCCAGCCTGGCCAGGCGCATCCGCAGCGATTTGCTGAAGATCGACCCGGCACATTGGCCGGATGCCGACAGCCTGGCGCGTGGCTTGTGCTTGTCCAGCGCAACCCTGCGCCGGCGCCTGGCGGAGGAGGGGCAGACCTACCAACGCCTCAAGGACAGCGCACGACGCGAGCTGGCGATTGCCTGGTTGGCCCAGGTCGAGCCGGGCCTGGGCGATATCGCCGAACGGCTGGGGTTTGCCGACAGCAGCTCGTTCTACAAGGCCTTCCGTAAATGGTTCGGCTGCAACCCAGGTCACTATCGGGCGCTGATCCAAGCCCGAGACGGGAGCGAATGAATCAACCTCTGCCGTGCGTGTCGAAGCGTTTCCAGCTGCAGCCGAGGGTGGGTTAGGTACAAGCATATGGCCCCTTTCTGCCCAGATCGGAGCCACCATGACGCTTATCCCTCCTTCCCAGCAAGCGTCTTCCGTACAAGCAAGGCTTTCGACCGCTACCGATGACTTCATCCAGGCCCAGTTACCGGACTGGCTGAGGCGAGCCTCGCGCGGGCAGATCAGGAAACTGCGCGATAGCTTCAAAAGGCACCAGGCCAGCCATGATCGGTTGCGAGCAGCGACCCATGAACTGCTTCCGTTGCAGCAGTTTGCCGAGCGACAGTTCCAGGCCCTGCTAGGCGATGCACTGCCTCCAGGCACACAGGTGTCCGATCTGCACTGGGTCACGGTTTCTCCCGATTTTGCGGGGCAGCTGGCGTGGCCCGACTTTGTCTACAAACCCAAGTACACCCATTCGCCCGCACTATCGAAGCTGATGCAGGGATTTGCCGCGGACAGTCGCTTCTACGTGGGCAGTGGCTTGGTCCTGGAAGGTGCCAATGATGTGCTGGTGGCCGCCGACGACGCGTTCATCGAGCGATGCCGGACGTTGGACGCGGGCAAGCTATACCAGGACCAGGTCGAACAGGTGTATGGCGGGCAGAATCTGAATCTGCTGGCCGAAGACAAGCGCAGTGGATTCATCCTCGCCATCGAAATCGCCGCGCTGCGGGGGGAAATATCCGCGTTGGAGCAAATCGCCCTACGTGACATCGCAACGCACATTCCGCACACGGTCGGGCAACCGGTTCCACACAGTGTCAATCATGTCGAGCTGCTGGGGCAGACGCTTTCCAATGCATTGTTAGTCGTGCTGCGCGAGTTCGATGGTGTGATAAAAAGCGTGCTGCTTTATCTGCCTAGCGCCCCCGACCAGGCCTTGCGACGCTTCACTTCGCTGGCGCAGTTGCACGAGCAGCTGGTCAGCGAACTGCAGCGCCCGGGCTTGCGCCAGTGCCTGTCGGAGCAAGTCCACCTGGAGCATCGCGCAACCTTCCTGCAGACCCTTGATCTGCGCCTGAAGGATGCCCGACCGGACCTGCAATTGGTCAGAGGCTCGATCGTGGAGGATGCGTTCCTCACGTTGGCCAGGGCCCAGGTGCAGCAGGTCAAGGATGATGCGCGGCTATTGTTGGTGCCAACGGCTGAGGTCGATGCCGCCGCCGCTGGGCGACGGATTCAGCGTTGGGAGTCGGTGGGCATGGGGCTTGTCAACCTGGTAGGCCTGTTCAACCCGGTCGTGGGGGCGCTGCTGCTTGGACAGTTGGTGGTGCAGACCTTGTCCGACGTGTTCGAAGGCGCCGTTGATTGGTCCAAAGGCCATCAGCACGAGGCCCTGGAGCATGTGCTGAGTGTCGCAGAGGCCCTGGCCTACACGGTTGCCACGGTCGCGGGCGTGGCCGTGGTGCGCAGTGCCTTCGTGGATGCGCTTGAGCCGATTGCCCTTGATACCCATCGCAAGCGTCTCTGGTCTGGTGATTTGACGCCCTACGAAACCATGCCCGAAGACAGGCGTCTGCAGCCGGACGGCCTGTACGGCCAGGGCAAGCGCCGCTGGATGCGGGTGCAGACCCGTTACTACGAAGTGCATCGCCCCGATCCCCTGGGCCCATGGCGACTTCGCCACCCTTTGCGTGACAGCGCCTATGGTCCGGTCGTGCAACACAATGGTCAGCGCGGTTGGCGGTTGCAACAGGATCAACCGCTCGAGTGGGACGATGGCGCGCGCATGCTGGACTGCCTGTGGCCGCAAGCGTCCCCTGTGGATGCTGAAAGGGCCAGGCAGATTCTTCAGGTGGCCGGCATGGACGTGGATGAACTGCGGGGTTTGCTGGTGGAGAGCCGACCTGCACCCATCAACCTCGCCGACACGCTGCGCCGGTTCGAAGTTGACGCTCGGATCGAGGCTTTCATCGGCCACCTGAACAGTGGTGCGCTGGGGCAGGATGAAGAAGATCTGCTGGCATGGTGCACTGCTCAACATGAAGTCGCCGGTCCCGAGCAGGGGATGCGCGAGAGGTTGATCGAGCAGATGCCGCTGATGCGGTGGCGGCTGTTCGAGAGCTTTGCCTACGCGCCACGGTCGAGCTCCTCGCTGGCGCTCGTGGTGTCGCGTGATTTTCCCGGGCTTCCCAAAGGCTACATTCCGCAGGTGCTCAGCGGCATTGACAGAAGCGAGTTGGAGATAGCGCTTGTGCAGCAGCGCTTGTCGCTGGCGATGGCAAGCAAGGCGCGGTCTTTGCTGCGGGTGGCTCGGCTGACCCGTGCGCTGGAAGGTTTTTACCTTGGCAGCGCCAGCTGCGCGGAAACCGACGAGCTGGCGATTGCTTTGCTCCGCCAGCTGCCGGGAAGGCCGGCCGATCTGAACCTGGAAGTGCGCGAGGCAACGCCCACGGGGCGTCTGTTGGCCGAACTCGATCCGGCGGGTCCCAAAACGGGGCGCATCAGCCTGGTGCGCGTTGGCAGGCACTTTCAATTGTTCGATGGCCGGGGGCAGTCATGGAGACCTTCGAGAACGGCGCCGACTACCATTTTCGAAGCGATCGCGGCAGTGCTGTCGTCGGCCCAATTGCAGGCGCTGGGCCTAGGCGACGATCCAGCCGATGAGTTACGTCAGTTGCTGATCACGCGGCTTCCGAACGCCCACGACCGGTGCATCGAACTGCTCGGTTGGCCTGCCCAGCCTCGCTGGTTCAACCCAGGTCAACGGCTGCCCGATGGTCGCGTCGGCTACGTGCTGAGCGGGCGTGGCCAAGGCGCGGCGCAGGGTTCATCGAAGCAAACGTTGCTCAATGGTTTGCGCCAGCTGTTTCCCGGTCTGGACGATGACCAGCTTGAACAGGAACTGCAGCGCCTGTTGCACGGTGAAGACATGCCGTTTGCAGGCCTGGCAGCGCTGCAGGATGATCATGTGCAGTTGCAGCAGGCACTGAACAGGTGGGTCTCGGCTGAGCTGAACACGACAAGGCAGGCCAGTCGGCAACTGCTCTCGGACCGCGTGCTACGCGCCTGGCGCGGGCAAGGCGAGCAAGTGCCGGCCGCTGACGGGCAGCCGGGTGGCTTGCGTCTGGCGTTGAGTCTTGGCGAGTTGGCGAGTCTGCCTGCGTTGCCTGGGCAGGTGCAGTTCAATCATGTGACGTCCTTGGCCATCAATGACAGCTCGATCACCGCGGTGCCCGCTGACTTCCTGCACAGTTTCGTCAACGTGAACAACCTGAATCTCAGCGGCAATCGGTTATTGGCCATTCCGACCGGACTGGCCCACATGACCCAGCTGCGTACCCTGCGCCTGGCGCGTAACTTCATTCGCATGACCCTGTCGGCTTTCCAGGCGCTCGCCAGCCTGCCCCAGTTGATGCGGTTGGACCTCAGCTACAATCCCCTGGGCGTGCTCTACGTGCCTTTCGGTCAGCTTCAGCACCTGGTTCAGCTGAACGTACGGCATTGCCGGCTGAGCCTCTGGCCGGGGTACATCGAGTTGTGCCAACACTTGCAATTAGCGGACTTGCGAGACAACCAGCTGGCCGAAGTCGCTCCCGAGACGTTACAGATGCCGCAATCTTTCCGTCAGGCATTCGTGGTGGAGCGCAACCTGTTGAGCAACCGGCAGGTGATACGCCTGTACGCACTCGATACGATACCGGAAGCCCCACAGGCTGGATTGTCCCAGGACGACATCCGCGCTTTGTGGATCGGAATTTTGCCTGAATCCGCGAGGTCGGAACGAGGTTCGACATGGGACGCCGTGATGGGGGCCAGCGGCAGCGGACCATTCGCTCAGCTGATGGGTCAGTTGCAGTATGTCTCTGACTACGCTCAGGCACGCCGGTACCTGGCGACCCAGGTGTGGTCATTGCTCGAAGAACTGCAACAGCATGCTTCGCTGCGCGAGCGGATGTTCGAGTGGGTGGATGAGGTGCCTACCGTGCGCAATCGTGTCGCTGATGTGTTCACCCGCTTGCAGGTGCGCATGTTCGAAGCGCGCGCGGAACGGGCCGCGGTGCAGGGCGTGCAGGGGCGTGCGCTGATCGCACTGGGCCGTGGCCTCTATCGTTTGGACGTTATCGCCTTGCTTTCGCGCGAGGCGACGGTGCGAGTGAACGAGCAACGGGCCATCGCTCGGCGGGCAGATCCGAGTGCCACGCACCTGGCGGATGTCGATGGTCGGGATATCGACTTGCTCTATCGTGTGCGGCTCAGAGAGGCGCTGAGTTTGCCTGGGCAGCCCCAGACGATGCATGGCGATAGCCTTCCGGGAATCACCGAGGAATCGATATTCAGCGACCGGCAACGAATCGAACGGGTTGGAGGAATCGAGGAGCTGGCAGAAGACCTGAGTCAACGCCGCTTCTGGCAGTCCTACCTGGAAAATCGTCACGCCAATGACTTCCAGGTGCTGGAGTCGGCGCACCGGGCTCGCATCGGCAGGTACCACGCAGAAAATCCACAGGCAACAGCGGCCGAACGCGCGCGCGCCCTGGACGACCTTCAGATCGCGCACGATGCTGCAGTGCATCGCCATCGGGTGGCACTGACCCGTCATGAACTGAGGTCCGAAACGGCGCGACTGGGATGACACCGCAATGGCCCGGCGTTGCCTGGGCCAGGCAGTGGATGCCACCCATCGGGTGCAGCGGCGAGCGCCGCCTCGGTGGGTAGCCTTCCCGGTTCAGCCGCGCCTCGGGTGGCGGCAGTGTGAGCGGTCCATCAATCGCTGCAGTACCCACCATGATCGAAACCACCCAAGATATGCCGCGAGAACGCGCGACCGACGCTTTCATTGCACAACTCCTGCCGCAATGGCTCCGAAGCTCCACGTATGCCCAGGTGCAAATCCTGCGGACCTGCTTCGAGCACCATGTGCAGAGCCAGCACAAGGTGCAGGTCGCACTGGCAGGACTCGAACCGCTGGATACATTCGTCACCCAACGCCTGCAAGAGAAACTGCAATCGTCGCTTTCTCTGACCGTAGAGCTGGGCAAGGCGCAATGGCGTGAAGAGCGTCGAAAGCTGGTCGCCGATGCCTCAGGCCCGATACTGCACGAAGCGTATTTCGTGCGTTCGCCGGCAGTGCTGAAACTGATGCAGAACTTCAAGCAAGGCGAGTCGTTCTTCGAGCACACCGCTCTGGTGTACCCCGCCGATCCAGCGACGGGGCAGGCTGAGCGGGTGTTGACCACCGACAGCGAGCAACTGGTGGACATCTGCCGGACGCTGGATGTCGGTCGACAGTATCAGCAGCATCTCGACAGCGTGTTGGACACCGACTACCGGGCTGCACTGGCCGAGGACAAGCGCACGCAATTGAGGCTGGCCGTAGAGTTGGCGTCGCTGAAACGGCAGCTGCCCACCGATGAAGTGAACATGCTGCGGCGCTTCGCGGCTGGTCAGCCGTTGACCCACCCTCATAGCCATAGGGTGCGTGCAGGGGCGTTGGAGGTTCTTGGCTGTCGTGTGGACGGTGCATTGGCTTTCGAGTTGCAACGCCTCAACCCCGCGTTCAGGGATGTTCCGCCGTTCATCATCGAAGGTGTGATTCTGTACTTGCCTGGCGATCCTGAGTGCCCCCTGCGCGCATTCGGCAGTTGGCAGCAAGCCAGTTGGGCGCTGGGAGCCCTGTTGCGCGATGCAGCCTATCGGCAAGCTTTCGTTCAGCGGATTGCGATGGCGGACCGCGCTGCCTACCTCTCGACGCTGAACAAGCGCCTGGCAGACGATCAGACCGATGCAAGCTGTGCGTGTGGGGCAATCGATGAGCAGATATTCAAGGTGCTGGCCGAGCAGCAGTTGCAGCGAATTCGCGACAATGCGCGTTTTCTGGCAGTACCCACCGCACAGGTCGACGCCCGCGTCAGTGCCGAGCACCTGCGAACACTGGAGTCCGTCGGCATAGGCCTGGTCAGCCTGGCCGGGTTGTTCGTGCCGGTGATCGGCGCCGTGTTGGTGACCCACTGGGTGGGGCAGATTCTGTCCGAGGTTTTCGAAGGGGTCGAGGACTGGAAACAGGGCCATCAGCACGAAGCCCTGGAACACCTGCTGGGTGTGGTCGAGTCAGTGGCGATCGGCACCGCGCTGGCGGCCGGGACGACGTTGGTCGCCCGCGGCTTCCTACGCAGCGCCAACGTCGACCAGATGGTGCCCGTGCTGGATGGCGAGGGGCGGGCGCGATTATGGTCCGCAGAGATCGGCCATTACGAAGATCCGTCACCGCCGGATGACTTGCTGGAGCAGGATAATGGCCTGTTGTCCAACGCGCTGGGACAGTGGTGGTACAACGATAACAAGTATTTTCAGGTGGTTCCCGTGCCGGGGCGCAGTTCGTGGCGGTTGCGCCATCCACGGCGCGAATCGGGTTTCGGACCGGAGCTGGCGTTCAATGGAGAGCGCGGTTGGCGGCTGTCATCCGAGCGGCCGCTCGAATGGGAGGGAGCGCCCCTCTTGCTGGGGCGCCTGTGGCCACCGGCAACCCGTTTGGACCCCGAGCGTATCGGGCAGATACTGAAGGTCGCGGATGTCGACCAAGACCACCTGCGCGGCCTGTTGGTCGAGGGGCGGGCGCTCCCGGTTGCACTGCGAGACACCCTGGAACGCTTTGCCGTGGACGCCCGTGTCGACGGATTCCTCGAGCAACTGGATCGAGGGCTGAATGCTGACCCCGAGCTGTTCCAGTGGTGCGTCGAGCACTTCGGGCTCGAGGGGCTGACATCGCAGGAGCAACGCGTGGCATTGATCGAAGAGGGCGCAGCGGTACGCGAACAGCTGTTCGATCACTTCTCGCGCAAATACCTTGCCATGGACCCTCTGCTGGACCTGGTTTCGAGGGATTTCAAAGGGTTGCCCGATGCTTATGCGCTCGACGTACTCAGGCAGGCAACCGATACGCAGCGCCGCTGGATGCGCAGCGAACAGCGGATTCCTTTGCCCGTTGCCGAGCGGGCCCGAGCGCATTTGCAGCTGGCGCGGCTGACGCGTGCCCGCGAAGGGCTGTACCTCAAGGGCAGCTATCATCCGGACACGGTTGCGCTGGCCTTTGCGTTGTTGCGCAAGCATGCGCGCCTGTCGACGACAGTGGACATCGAACTGCGCGAAGGTTCGGATGTCGGACGCCCGCTGGCGCGGCTTCATCCGCAGAATGATCCACTGTGCATCTCCACCGTTCTGGTAAGGCAGGCCGGTGGCTTCAAATGCTACGACCTGCAAGGACGCGAACTGAGTGTCGACCAGGTCGACCCTGTCGAGATTGGCGAGGTGTTGGCCAGGTACCTCTCCCGAGACGATCTGGCGCGCCTGGGCTGGGATGGTTCCCAAGCCCGCGAACAGATCAACAATGCGCTACGAGCCTGGTTGCCGGCCGACAACAAGGCGCTTGTCGAGTTGTTGGGCGCACGGGAGATAAAACCTACGAGGAATTCACTACGGCGTCTGCCAGACGGGCGTATGGGTTATCCGCTCAACGGGCATGACGAGGCGCGGCACCCTTCGCGACGCTTGTTGCTAGAGTCCTTGGGCGCACTGTATCCGACACACAGTGCCCAAGCACTGGAGGACTATGTGGCGACCCTGCTGGAGTCGCCGCAGACTGCATATGCCGTGATGATCAGGCAGTACCAGGAGTACCTTGCCCTCGATCGGGCAATGCAGACATGGGTGATGCAGGTGCCAGCGGGGCGTCAGCGGGGGGCACGTCGTTTCGCCTCCGAGGAGCTGCGCCGCAGCTGGCGTCTCGGAGGGCCACAGAACAGCGTTTCGAGCACCACTGCACCGGCCAGTCGCCTGACCCTGGTTGGCCTGGATATCGGAGGTCTGCCCGCGCTGCCAGCCAACACCGACTTTGCGCACATCACCGACCTGGTACTGGTCGGTTTGCAACTGGAACACGTGCCGCCAAGTTTCCTGGGGTCTTTCAGCCGATTGCGTGGGTTGAACCTAAGCAACAACGCCCTGACCAGCCTGCCCGCGGGTATCGGGGGGTTGAGCCAGCTGCGCATACTGCACTTGGCGCGTAACCGGATTCGCATGACCGAAGAGGGCGCCCAGGCTTTAAGTGGCCTCACCCAATTGGACACCCTGGATTTGGGCTTCAACCGACTAGGCTCGATCAGCTTGCGCCTGGGGCAGTTGACGCGTCTGCGAGAATTGAACCTGCGCCGGAACAATCTGCACAGCGTGCCCACAGCGCTGGAGCAATGCCTGCACCTTGAGGCGGCGGACCTGCGTGACAACCAGATCGCGCAGCTCCCTGATACTTTGCTGCTCGCACCGTTGCATGTGCGCCTTGCCATCAGGTTGGAAAACAACGCGCTGCCAGTCGCCGAGCGCGAGCGCTTGTACGCTGCCAACCCGGTGCAGGTAGAGCCCCCGGGACCAACGGAAGCGCCAGGCTTGGCCCGCTCGGCCTGGCTGCAGCTCGCGGACTCTGCGACGAGAACCGCAAGAAGCCTGCAATGGGATGATTTGTTGGACGAGCCCGATAGCGATGCGTTCTTCCGAGTGCTGGCAGAACTGACGCAGACCAGTGACTTCCAGCACGTACCGCAGGATCTGTCGCGCCGGGTTTGGGCGATGATCGCCGCAGCCAGCGAGAACGCCGCCCTGCGGGCTGAATTGTTCGAGCTGGCTGCCGTGCGAACTTGCGTCGACCAGGTCATCTCGTGCTTCAGCACGCTCGAAGTCCGCGTATTGCTGGCTGAGGCGATGCAATCTGCGGCGGCAGGCGGGCAGGAGCAGGCCTTGCTCGAGCTGGCTTGTGGACTGTTCAGGCTGGATCGGGTTGCGATGATCGCCGGCAAAGAGGTGGAACGGCGGGTGACCTTGGAGGTAGACCGGCTGCGTACCTCTGGGTGGCCCGAGGAGCAGTCCAGGGAGTTCGCGTTAGCGCAGGTGGACGCGATCGAGATCAGTCTAGCCTATCGCGTAGGCCTGGCTCGCACATTGAATCTTCCAGGACAACCGAAAACCATGCAGTTCGAGCAGCTGGCCGGGGTCAGCCCGATGCAGCTCAGCAATGCCGCAGCCGAAGTGCGCTGGGCATCGGCGACCGATGCGCTGTTGAACGATATTAGCCAGCGGGATTTCTGGATCGCGCACCTGGAACGTCAATACGCCACCGAGTTCCAGCAAGTCAAACAACCGTTCTGGGAGCAACTGGAGGAGGAGGGCACCGAGGACGCCGAGCGTGTCGCGCACATCCAGCGAGCGTTCGACGACGCCGTTCATCGATTGGTCCTGCGCTTGAGCGCCGAGGCGTTGAGCGTGCAGGATCCAGCCAACTGAAATCCTGCTGGAAACGGCCAAACCGCTCATCCCGATTGAGCGGTTTGGCCATTGCCGAGTGACGTCGGCAGCGACAACATCGTTAGACCCATGGTGCGCTCCAACAATAAGAATCCAGGAGTCTGACGATGCGCGATTACGCCGAGGCCGTCCGTTCGTTCAACTACGAACAGGTTGCTCATACCGCCCTGCACGGCAACCTCAAAGCCCTCAATGCCTGTGTCGAGTGCTGCGACCGACATGCAGGCGGGGGCAGGCTCGCCCTGATCTGGGAAGGCCGTGACGGCCAAAGCGAACGCTACAGCTTCGACCAGCTTCAGCAGCAGGCCGCACGCTTTGCCAATGTCCTCAAGGCACAAGGTGTCCAGGCTGGCGACCGGGTCGCCGGTCTGATGCCGCGCACCCCGGAACTGCTGATCACCATTCTCGCCACGTGGCGATTGGGGGCTGTGTACCAGCCGCTGTTCACGGCTTTCGGCCCCAAGGCCATCGAGCATCGCCTGGAGCAGTCCCATGCTCGTGTAGTGGTCACCGACAGCCTGAACCGCAGCAAGCTGGATGAGATGAACGACTGCCCGACCCTCATTACCGTGAAAGCGCCGGTAGGCGAACTGGATTTCCATCAGGTTCTGGCTGCTGCCGATCAGCACTGCGAACCTGTCATGCGCAGCGGCGATGATCCGTTCCTGCTGATGTTCACCTCGGGCACCACCGGTCCGGCCAAGCCTCTTGAAGTACCGCTGCGCGCGATCGTCGCCTTCCAGGGCTACATGCGTGATGCCATCGACCTGCGGCCGGACGACAACTTCTGGAACCTGGCCGACCCAGGCTGGGCCTACGGTCTTTACTACGCCGTCACCGGCCCGTTGTCGCTGGGCCACGCCACGACGTTCTACGATGGCCCCTTCAGCGTCGAAAGCTGCGCGCGGGTCATTAACAAGCTAGGTATCACCAACCTGGCAGGCTCGCCCACGGCCTACCGTCTGCTGATCGCCGCGGGCAGCGAGTTTTCCACGCCGATCAAAGGCCGGCTGCGCGTGGTCAGCAGCGCCGGTGAACCCCTTAACCCTGAGGTGATCCGCTGGTTCGCCGATGAGCTGGGCGTGACCATCCACGATCACTACGGCCAGACCGAACTGGGCATGGTGTTGTGCAATCACCATGGATTGCAGCACCCGGTGCACTTGGGTTCGGCTGGTTTCTCCATTCCTGGCCACCGGATCGTCGTGGTGGACGAGCAAGGTCTGGAACTGCCGGCCGGTCAACCGGGCATTCTGGCGGTGGACCGCGAACAGTCGCCGCTGTGCTGGTTCGGCGGCTATCACGGCCTGCCCACCAAGGCCTTCGTCGGCAAGTACTACCTGAGCGGCGATACCGTCGAGTTGAACGCGGACGGCAGCATCAGTTTCGTCGGCCGCAGTGACGACGTGATCACCACCTCCGGCTACCGCGTCGGCCCGTTCGATGTCGAGAGCGCGCTGATCGAACACCCGGCGGTGATCGAAGCGGCCGTGGTCGGTAAGCCGGACCCCGAGCGTACCGAGCTGATCAAGGCCTTCGTGGTGCTGGCCGCGGGCTTCAGCGGCAGCCCGGAGCTGGAGGAAACCTTGCGCCAGCATGTGCGCCAACGTCTGTACGCCCATGCCTACCCTCGCGAAATTGAATTCGTCAGCGAGCTGCCCAAGACCCCGAGCGGCAAGCTGCAACGCTTCATCCTGCGCAACCAGGAAATCGCCAAACAACACGCGCACCTGGCAACCCGCGCCAGCGCCTGAAAGGAAAGACAACATGCAAATCAGCCATAAGCACTTCATTGTCAGCGGCGGCGCCTCCGGGCTTGGCGCTGCAACCGCGCAGATGCTGGTCGAAGCTGGCGCCAAGGTGATGCTGGTCGACCTCAATGCCGCCGCCGTCGAAGCCAAGGCCCGCGAACTGGGTGACAATGCCTGTTTCGCGGTTGCCGATATCAGTGACGAACAGGCCGCCAAGGCAGCGGTGGAGGCGGCGGTCGCCGCCTTCGGCAGCCTTCACGGGCTGGTCAACTGCGCCGGTATCGTCGGTGCCGAGAAAGTGCTGGGCAAGCAGGGGCCGCACGGCCTGGCCAGCTTCGCCAAGGTGATCAACGTCAATCTGATCGGTAGCTTCAACCTGCTGCGCCTGGCAGCCGCGGCCATGGCCGAAGGTCAGCCGGACGAGGGCGGCGAGCGCGGAGTGATCATCAACACCGCCTCCATCGCCGCCTATGACGGGCAGATTGGCCAAGCCGCCTACGCCGCGTCCAAGGGCGCCATCGCCAGCCTGACCTTGCCGGCCGCCCGCGAACTGGCGCGTTTCGGGATTCGGGTGATGACCATCGCCCCAGGTATCTTCGAAACGCCGATGATGGCCGGCATGACCCAGGAAGTGCGCGACTCGCTGTCCGCTGGCGTGCCGTTCCCGCCGCGCCTGGGACGGCCGCAGGAATATGCCGCGCTGGCCCGACACATCATTGAAAACAGCATGCTCAACGGCGAGGTGATTCGCCTCGACGGCGCGCTGCGCATGGCTGCCAAGTAAGGAGAACCGAACATGACCATTGCCAACGATCCGATCGTCATCGTCAGCGCTGTGCGCACGCCCATGGGTGGGTTGCAGGGCGAACTCAAGAGCCTGACCGCGCCGCAACTGGGCAGCGCCGCCATCCGCGCCGCCGTCGAGCGCGCTGGGGTCGATGCCGCCAGTGTCGAGCAGGTGCTGTTCGGCTGTGTGCTGCCGGCAGGTCAGGGCCAGGCACCGGCCCGCCAGGCTGCGTTGGGCGCCGGGCTCGACAAGCACACCACGTGCACCACCCTGAACAAGATGTGTGGCTCGGGCATGCAGGCGGCCATCATGGCCCATGACCTGCTGCTGGCCGGCAGCGCCGATGTGGTGGTGGCGGGGGGCATGGAGAGCATGACCAACGCACCGTATTTGCTGGACAAGGCCCGTGGCGGCTACCGCATGGGCCACGGCAGGATCATCGACCACATGTTCATGGATGGCCTGGAGGATGCGTATGACAAAGGGCGCCTGATGGGAACCTTCGCCGAGGACTGCGCCCAGGCCAACGGATTCAGCCGCGAAGCGCAGGATAACTTTGCAATCGCGTCGTTGACCCGTGCCCAGGAAGCCATCAGGAACGGGCGCTTCGCCGCCGAGATTGTCCCGGTCGAGGTCACCGAGGGTAAGGAAAAGCGCCTGGTCAAGGATGACGAGCAGCCGCCCAAGGCGAAGCTGGACAAGATCCCGCAGCTCAAGCCGGCCTTCCGCGAAGGCGGTACCGTGACAGCCGCCAACTCCAGTTCGATTTCCGACGGTGCTGCCGCACTGGTGCTGATGCGTCGCTCCGAAGCCGACAAACGCGGCCTCAAGCCACTGGCGGTCATCCATGGACACTCCGCATTCGCCGATACGCCGGCACTGTTCCCAACCGCACCGATCGGTGCGATCGACAAATTGATGAAGCGCACCGGCTGGAACCTGGCCGAGGTCGACCTGTTCGAAATCAACGAGGCATTCGCCGTGGTCACCCTGGCGGCCATGAAACACCTCGACCTACCCTCTGAAAAGGTCAACATCCATGGCGGCGCCTGCGCCCTGGGCCACCCCATCGGTGCCTCGGGCGCGCGCATCCTGGTGACCCTGCTGTCGGCCCTGCGCCAGAACAACTTGCGCCTTGGCGTGGCAGCGATCTGCATCGGCGGCGGTGAAGCCACTGCCATGGCCGTCGAATGCCTGTATTGAGGTGAGCCATGTTGGTAACTGATGAGCAACAACAGATCGCCGACGCAGTGCGAGACTTCGCCCAGGAGCGGTTGAAACCGTTTGCCGAGGCGTGGGACAAGGCCCACCGCTATCCACGTGAGGCCATTGCGGAAATGGCCGGTCTGGGCCTGTTCGGCATGCTGGTGCCGGAACAGTACGGTGGCAGTGACACCGGCTATGTGGCCTATGCCATGGCCTTGGAGGAGATCGCGGCCGGCGACGGTGCCTGCTCGACCATCATGAGTGTGCACAATTCGGTCGGTTGCGTGCCGATCCTGAAATTCGGCACCGAGCACCAGAAGCAGCAATTCCTCGCCCCCCTGGCCAGTGGTTCGATGATTGGGGCCTTTGCCCTGACCGAACCCCAGGCCGGTTCCGATGCCAGTAGCCTGAAAACCCGTGCACGGCTCGAAGGCGACCACTATGTGCTTAATGGCAGCAAGCAGTTCATCACCTCCGGGCAGAACGCAGGGGTGGTCATCGTGTTCGCCGTCACCGACCCGGAGGCGGGCAAGCGTGGCATCACCGCGTTCATCGTGCCCACCGACTCACCTGGCTACCAGGTCGCGCGAGTCGAGGACAAGCTCGGCCAGCATGCCTCCGACACCTGCCAGATCGTATTCGACAACGTGCGGGTGCCAGTCGCCAATCGTCTCGGTGAGGAAGGGCAGGGCTACAAGATCGCCCTGGCCAACCTCGAAGGTGGCCGCATCGGTATTGCCTCCCAAGCGGTCGGTATGGCGCGGGCTGCGTTCGAAGTGGCGCGCGACTACGCCAACGAGCGGCAGAGCTTCGGCAAGCCGTTGATCGAGCACCAGGCAGTGGCCTTCCGCCTGGCCGACATGGCCACTCGCATTGCGGTCGCCCGGCAGATGGTGCTGCACGCGGCAGCCTTGCGTGATGCCGGGCGCCCGGCATTGGTGGAAGCCTCGATGGCGAAGCTTTTCGCCTCGGAAATGGCCGAAAAGGTATGCTCGGATGCCTTGCAGACCCTGGGTGGATATGGCTATCTGAGCGACTTCCCGCTGGAACGAATCTACCGCGACGTTCGGGTGTGCCAGATCTACGAGGGCACCAGCGACATTCAGCGCATGGTCATTGCGCGTAATCTTTGAAGGAGCATCCTGCATGGCATTCGAAACCATCCTGTTGGACATCCACGGCAAGGTCGGCCTGATCACCCTCAACCGCCCCCAGGCGCTCAATGCGCTGAACGCGCAGATCGTGGCTGAGATCAACCAGGCGCTGGACCAGCTCGAACGTGACCCCAACATTGGCTGTGTGGTCCTGACCGGCTCCGCCAAGGCCTTCGCCGCCGGCGCTGATATCAAGGAAATGGCCGAGCTTCAGTACCCGCAGATCTATGTCGACGACCTGTTCAGCGATGCCGACCGCATTGCCAATCGACGCAAGCCGATCATCGCGGCTGTTTCTGGCTTTGCCTTGGGCGGGGGCTGCGAGTTGGCGATGATGTGCGACTTCATCCTGGCCGCCGACAACGCCAAGTTCGGTCAACCGGAAATCAACCTGGGCGTACTGCCGGGCATGGGCGGCACCCAGCGTCTGACCCGTGCAGTGGGCAAGGCCAAGGCCATGGAGCTGTGCTTGACCGGCCGCCTGATGGGCGCCGAGGAGGCCGAGCGCGCAGGTTTGGTGGCCCGCGTGGTGCCACAGGCCGAGCTGCTGGAAGAGGCACTGAAGGTGGCTGCGACCATCGCCAGCAAATCGATCCCGGTGAGCATGATGGTCAAGGAAAGCGTCAACCGGGCCTTCGAAGTCACCCTCAGCGAAGGTGTTCGCTTCGAACGTCGCGTGTTCCACGCTGCGTTCGCCACCGAAGACCAGAAGGAAGGCATGGCGGCCTTCATCGGCAAGCGCGAAGCACAGTTCAAGGACCGTTGAGTACAACCCTGTCGTGGCCTGGGCGCCACGGCAGGTTTTCGCGCCTCTTCCCCTGGCCTCCCACGACCAGCAAAGGTCGTGGGTCGGCCCTGCCTGGATCTGCCGATGGGCGGAATCCAGGCCATTTCGGTCAAATTCCCTTGTGATTGCAGTTGCTCCGGGCGACGTGGCGCCTTAGACTGCCGCCCCCTGTAAAAGAGTGCCGGTTGGCGCTTGAAGAATTCCGCTGCCCGCGCCAAGGCGCTGGCGGCACCCGAATCGCCCAATGCACATTTTTCATAGAGAAATCGATGACCAAGGAACAGTTGCTGGCCATGTCGGCCGATGACTACATGAACGCTGAACAGCTGGCATTCTTCACTGCCTTGCTGCAGGCGATGAAAGTCGAAACCCATGAACGCATCGAGCTGAGCCGCGCCACCATCGAAAGCCTGGATACCCCTTCGGATCCAGCCGATGTGGCCTCGGTCGAAGAAGAGCGCCACTGGCTGGTCAATGCCATCGAGCGTGACCAGCGCCTGCTGCCGCAGCTGGAAATGGCCCTGGGCCGTATCGCTGACGAAAGCTTCGGCTGGTGCGACGACAGCGGTGAGCCTATCGGCTTGCAGCGCCTGCTGATCAGTCCGACCACCAAATACTGCATCGAAGCTCAAGAGCGTCACGAGCAGCTCGACCGTCACCAGCGCCAGATCTGAGTCGACGCGTCTGACCAAGCCCCACGGAGCGATCCCTGGGGCTTTTTGCGTGACTGTCGTTTGCGAAAGATTTGTTGCCATCGGCGCAATACAGCTGTGCTGAAGCGCGCTTTTTCCGGCACCTTGGCAGGCGTATCATGGGCTCATCGTTAGGTTGCTAATTAAATTCCGGAGGGAATGATGAATAGCCGAGTCGATGTAGCCGTGATGATTGGCTCTGGCGTACCTGCAATGTTGCAGGCGCAGGGGCGGCGGGTGTGCTGGGTGGTACTGGTCAACGGCGAACGCCGGGGCACTGCCTTCGCCAGCCGTGCCGAAGCGGTCGAGTGCCAGGTGGCATGGTTACAGCAATTGGATAAGGGGCGAGCCGCCTAAGTAGGATATTGCGCCCAGCGGCGTAAGAAAAAACCTCTTTTTCTCTCGACGGATTTTGGTGTTTTCGTGCATATTTCCGCCTACGTAATGCACCGATAGATTCCAGCGCCCATTCTGCCGAGGGGCCTGTCGCAATCTGTCGCATCTTTTCTGGCATTTTTGCTGTCAGACTTTACGCTTCCCCGAGGGGAATATGCCGAAAGCCTGCACTTAGGCCAGATCTGGCAAGTCAGAGTAACGATTCCTGCATGCAGCAGCGTCTGCAGGCACAGACATCTCGTGTATTGCGTTATTAATCTTTGTCTATCGACATGAATTGGCCGCGCCTCTTGCACGAAGAGTGAGTGCGGATGTAAACGGTTTGAGGATCACTTCATTGGCAGTCAGTACTCTTGATACCCACGCTCTGTTTGCCTTGGGCGACTTGCGCGCAAGGCTCGTCAAACTGTTTCAGGGGCGTTTTGTCTATGTCACCGAGCAAAGCCCCGAAGGTTTGTACATGGCTGAAATCGACACCGACAGTGCGTTGGTCGTCGACGACAAGCAACGTTTGGAGTTGAAGGTGGGTGACCACTTCCGGGCTGCGGTATTGCCCAGTCGCGAAGGCGGCAAGCTGGAGATGCGCTTTCGTGACATCAAGCTCAATGTCTATGGCGTAGGTGACTATGCGTTCGTTTCCGTCCCTGAAGGTGAAGGCATCGTGTTTCGCGAAGGCCACGGCGTGATGCTGGTGTTCGCCGCCCAGCAACAAGTTCAGGAAGGGCTGGGCAAATTGCTCAAGGCCGTGACCGGCAAGGTTGCGAAATGGCGTAAGGGTGAGTTGACCACCTTCAAGGCCAGTGAATGAGTGAAAGCGCCGTTACGCCCCAGAGCCGGGCCGAGTTTCATCTGCGGTATCAGGCGCAAGCCACCGCGCAGGCCGAGCATCTGTTGGCACAGCGGGAGCGGATGCAGGGTGCCTGGTTGGCCTGGGTAGCGGGCCAGCTCTATCAGCTGAGCCCAGCACCCTATGCCGCGATGGTGCGGCGTGAATTGCAGCGTCTGAGCGAGGGGTAGAAAGGCGGCTGCTCAGTGGTCGTGATTTTTGTGGCTGCTGATTTCCTCAGGCACCGCTTCCTTCGACATCCGTTTGCGAAACAGCGCGGCCCTGGCCAGCAGCAGTGTGGTTACCGGTACCGTGATCGACAGCAGGATCGGAATCAGCCAGGCGTGCAGTACCGGGCCCTCCTTGAGCCACGAGAAATAAAGGATCGAGGCCAGAGAGACGCACCAGGCGCCGATAGTGGAAGCCAGTGCCGGTGGGTGCATACGCTGAAAATAGTCCTTCAGGCGCAACAAGCCCAAGGCTCCCACCAGGGCGAACAGGCTGCTGGTCAGCAGCAGTGCGGCGGTGACAAGCTCAAGCCACAGAGGCAAGTCCAGGGTGTCCGTCATTCGATCACCTCGCCGCGCAGCAGGAACTTGGCCAGGGCAAACGAGCCGACGAAGCCGAACAACGCGATCAGCAAGGCGCCCTCGAAATAAGTATCGCTGGCATAGCGAATGCCGAGCACCAGCATCATCAGCATCGCCAGGATGTACAGGTAGTCCAGCGCCAGGACTCGGTCCTGGGCGGACGGGCCACGAAACAGCCGGATCAGCGCCAGGGCCATGGCCAACGCAAAGATGAACAGGCTGGCGAGGACTGCATTGGCAAGCAGGCCTGTCATTCGAATATCTCCATCAACGGGCGTTCGTAGGTGTGCTTGAAGTGTTCGATGAAGGCGTGTTCGTCTTCAAGGTCGAACACATGCAGCAATAACACACTGCGGTCCAGGGCCAGTTCTGACCAGACGGTGCCAGGCACGACCGTGGTGATCATCGACAACGCCGCCAGGCCATGGGCATCACGCAGATCCAGCGGAATGTGCACGAATGCCGAGCGGGGTGGTCGCTTGCCTGCGCGCAACACGCCGCGTGCGACCAACAGGTTGGACACGATCACATCGATACCTACCCGGAAGATCAGCCTGGCGATGACCAGCGGCCGTCGCACATGGGCATGCTGAGGCCGCAGAGGGGCCATGAGCAAAGGCGCCAGCATGCCGAGGGCTGCGCCAAGCAGCAGGTTGCCGGCGCTCACCGATAAGTTGAGCAGCAGCCACAGCACGAACAGCGACAGGGACAGCAGCGGGGCAGGGAATAGTCGGCTCATGGTTGCACCTGCCCGTCGAGCGTGGTGGGGCCCGGTATCGGGCGTGCGGCCATCACGGCTTCTATGTACGCATCGGGTGCTTGCAAGCTGGCAGCGGTGTCCTGGGTATAGCGCAGCACAGGCTCGGCCCTGAAGCTCAGGATGATGCACAGGCCAAGCAGGATGACGATCGGCAGGTATTCGAAGCGGCGCAGTACCGGTGAAGGACGTTCCTCGGGCTTCCAGAAGCGCTGGATACCGACGCGGCAGAAGGCGATCAGAGAAGCCATGCCAGACAGCACCAGCAGTGCCACCAGCCCCCAGCCCGCCGCGCTCAGCGGTTGTTCGCTCGGAGTGCCAAGCCCTTGTGGATTGAACAGGGCGCTGATCAGGTTGAGTTTGCCAATGAAGCCCGATAGCGGCGGCATGCCGATGATCAGCAGTGCGCAAGCGATGAAGCTAAGGCCCAGGAAGGCCATGGTCCATGGGATGATCTGGCCGATCACGGCCTTTTGTTCATCGTCGAGGTTGATGCCTTTTGGAGGGTGCAGCGACTCCAGCGGCGGCGGAATGGCATCTTCCTCTTCATCCAGGGGCAGTTCGTTGGCCGAGCGCGAACGCTCGACCAGTTCTGCAAGCAGGAATAGTGCGCATAGGGCCAAGGTCGAGCTGACCAAGTAAAACAGCGCAGCGCCGATCAGGGCCGGCTGGGCGAAACCGATCGCGCCCAGCAGCGTACCAGCGGAGACCAGGATGCTCAGGGCAGCCAGCCGTTCCAGGCGTTGCGCAGCAAGAATCGACACTGCCGCCACCGCTAGCGTCACCAGGCCACCATAGACCAGCCACTGGCCACCGAAGTGCGCCGAGGCCCCGGCCTGGCCGGAGAACAGCAAGGTCCAAAGGCGCAACACCGCGTACAGCCCGACCTTGGTCATGATGGCGAACAGCGCCGCCACCGGAGCACTGGCTGAGGCATAGGCGGGTACCAGCCAGAAATTCAGTGGCCAGATGCCGGCCTTGACCAGAAACGCCATGGCCAGAATCGCGGCGCCAGCATGCAGCAGGCCACGGTCGGCTTCGGGCACCAGCGGTATCTTCAGGGCCAGATCGGCCATGTTCAGTGTGCCGGTTACGCCATAGAGCATCGCCGCGCCCACCAGGAACAACGACGAAGCGAACAGGTTGATGGCGATGTAGTGCAGGCCAGCCCTGACCCGTGCCCGGCCCGAGCCGTGCAACAACAGACCGTAGGAAGCTGCCAGCAGCACCTCGAAGAATACGAACAGGTTGAACAGGTCGGCGGTCAGGAACGCCCCGTACAGGCCCATCAGTTGGATCTGGAACAGCGCATGGAAGCTGGCGCCGGCACTGTCCCAACGGGCACGGGCGAACATCAGGGCGCTCACAGCAATGACCCCGGTCAGGGTCAGCAACAGGGCAGACAGGTGGTCGACAACCAGCACGATGCC
This sequence comes from Pseudomonas taiwanensis DSM 21245, assembly GCF_000425785.1. GTDB lineage: Bacteria > Pseudomonadota > Gammaproteobacteria > Pseudomonadales > Pseudomonadaceae > Aquipseudomonas > Aquipseudomonas taiwanensis. The sequence goes on along the minus strand of NZ_AUEC01000035.1, from coordinate 13,335 downwards.
GAACGGTGCCGACCAGTTTCCAGGCAGGTAGACACCAATGGACTCCGCCTGACCTTGGGTGCGCACCCACAGCAACAGGTAGATGGCGATGGCCAGGCCGCTGATGCTGGACAGCAGGTTCAGGCGGGCCTTGAGCTGGCGATGTTTCTCGCCCAGCAACAGCATCACTGCTGCCGTGAGCAATGGCAGCAGGATGGGCGCGACGATCAGTTGGCTCGCTCCAGTCATTCTTCACGCTCCCGGCCATCGACATGGTCGGTGCCGGTCAGGCCACGGGAGGCCAGCAGCACCACCAGGAACAGCGCGGTCATGGCGAAACTGATGACGATGGCAGTGAGTACCAAGGCCTGGGGAAGTGGGTCGGTGTAGTGCAGCAGGTCCTGGGTGACGCCGTCCTTGATGATTGGCTCCTTGCCGATGAACAGGCTACCCATGCTGAAAATGAACAGGTTTACGCCGTAGGACAGCAGGCACAGGCCCATGATCACCTGATAGGTGCGAGGACGCAGGATCAGCCACACTCCAGAGGCGGCCAACACACCGATGGCGATTGCAATGACTTCTTCCATCAGGCGGCTCCTGCTTGGCTGGATTTCGACGGGTTGGCCGGGCGGTAGGCGCGGACCGATTGGTGCGCCAGGGCGGTGAGGATCAACAAGGTCGAACCAACCACGACGGTGTACACGCCGACATCGAAGAACAAGGCGCTGGCCACGTGCACGTCACCCAGCACGGGCAGGTGCAGGTGAGCGGTATGGGTGGTCAGGAAAGGGTAACCCAGCAACATTGCGCCGACCCCGGTCAGGGTGGCGCAGAGCAGGCCGGTACCCATCCAGCGCAGCGGCCGCAGGCTCATCTGGGCTTCGACCCACTGGGTCCCGGCAACCATGTACTGGAGGATGAACGCCACAGACATCACCAGACCGGCGACAAAACCGCCGCCTGGCTGGTTGTGGCCGCGCATGAACAGGTACATCGACACCAGCAGGGCGATCGGCAGCAACAAGCGCACCAATACGGCTGGCACCATCATGAAGCCCAGTGCGGTATCGGCGGCATGACGCGGGTTGATCAGGTCGGTGACCACGTCTGGTGCCAGCAACCGTTGTTGTGCAGGCAGCTGCATGCTTTCCTTGGGCGGGCGGAAGCGGCGCAGCAGGGCGAACACGGTCAGGGCCACGGCGACCAGTACGGTGATTTCCCCCAGGGTATCGAAGCCGCGGAAGTCGACCAGCATCACGTTGACCACATTGGTCCCGCCGCCCTGGGGCAGGGCGCGGCTGAGGTAGAACGATGAAATGTCGTTGGGGGTCGGCCGGGTCAGCATGGCATATGACAACGCCGCCATGCCCGCGCCGACCAGCACCGCCAGCAGCAGGTCGCGCAGACGCCGCAGACGCGCACGCTCCTGGCTGCCGGGCAGCGGCGAGACGCCCTCGATACGGCGCGGCAGCCAGCGCAGGCCGAGCAGTATCAGCACGGTGGTGACCACTTCGACCACCAGCTGGGTCAGTGCCAGGTCCGGTGCCGAGAACCAGACGAATGTTATGCAGGTCATCAGACCGCAGACGCTGACCATGATCAACGCCGCCAACCGGTGGTATTTGGCCTGGTAGGCGGCCCCGATGGCGCAGGCGATGGCGATCAGCCACAGGGCGACGAACACGCCAGAACCCGGGATCTTCGGACGGTCACCCCAGCTCAGGCCGCTGTAAAGCATCGGCGTGAGCCCGGCCAGGAAGGCTGCCAGCACCAGCATGAACAGTTGCGCCTGCAGGCGGCGGGACGTCAACAGCCGTTCGATGCGCCGCGCCAGCAGCATCAGTCGGACCTGGCCGTGTTCGAACAAGCGCTTGCCGTTGAACCGTTCGATCAGTGGTGGGTAAGGGAAACGACCGCGACGCAATTGGTTGCGCAGCAGCAGGTACAACACGATGCCCCCGCTCATGGCGATCAGGCTCATGATCAACGGGGCATTCCAGCCGTGCCAGATGGCCAGGCTGTACTCGGGCAAGGTTCCACCTACCACCGGCAGTGCAGCCGCCGCCAGCAATGGGCCGACCGACTGGGCTGGGAAAATGCCCACCACCAGGCAGGTGAGCACCAGCAGTTCCACGGGGGCACGCATCCAGCGCGGCGGTTCATGCGGGGTGTGCGGCAAGTCCTGCGCAGTTGGGCCGAAGAACACATCGACGGTGAAACGCAGGGCGTAGGCCACGCTGAAGGTGCCCGCCAGCGTGGCAATCACCGGTAATGCGGCTTCGACCCAGGCGGTAGAGGAGATGAACACCGTCTCGGCGAAGAACATCTCTTTGGACAGGAAACCGTTCATCAGCGGTACGCCGGCCATCGAGGCGCTGGCGACCATGGCCAGCGTGGCGGTGTAGGGGACCAGGCGGATCAGGCCGCTGAGGCGGCGAATGTCGCGGGTGCCGCTTTCATGGTCGATGATGCCGGCGGCCATGAACAATGACGCCTTGAAGGTGGCGTGGTTGAGAATGTGGAACACCGCCGCTACGGCAGCCAACGGGCTGTTAAGGCCCAGCAGCAGGGTAATGAGCCCGAGGTGGCTGATGGTCGAGTACGCCAGCAGGCCCTTGAGGTCGTTCTGGAACATCGCGGCGAAGGCGCCAAGCAGCAGGGTCAGCGCGCCGGCACCGCCGACGATCCAGAACCACTCTTCGCTGCCTGAGAGTACCGGCCACAGACGGGCCAGCAGGAACACCCCGGCCTTGACCATGGTTGCCGAGTGCAGGTATGCCGACACGGGCGTGGGCGCAGCCATGGCGTGGGGTAGCCAGAACTGGAAGGGGAACTGCGCACTCTTGCTCAGGGCGCCGATCAGGATCAGTGGCAGCAACACCGGGTAGAGCGCGTGCTGGCGAATGGTCTCGCCAGCGGCCAGCACCTTGTCCAGGTCATAGCTGCCGACCACATGGCCGAGCAGCAGCGCGCCGACCAACAGGCACAGCCCGCCGGCGCCGGTGACCATCAGCGCCATGTAGGCCCCCCGGCGAGCATCGGCGCGGTGGTGCCAGTAGCCGATCAGCAGGAACGAAAACAGGCTGGTCAGCTCCCAGAAGAACACCAGCTGGATGAGGTTGCCGGAAATCACCAAACCGAGCATGGCGCCCATGAATGCCAGGAAGAAGGCGAAGAAGCGCGGTACCGGGTCTTGTGGCGACATGTAGTACCGGGCGTACAGCGACACCAGGGTGCCGATGCCCAGCACCAGCAGCGAGAACAGCCAGGCAAAGCCATCCATGCGCAGCACCAGGTTCATGCCCAGGCTTGGCAGCCATAGCAGTTCTTCGCGAATTACCCCGCCATGGGCGACTTGCGGGTACAACAGTGCTACCTGGACGGTACCGACCAAGGCTACGAGCCCGGCAAGGATGGACTCGGCGTTACGTGCATTGTGCGGCAGCACGGCTGCCAGGCAACTGCCCACGAACGGCAGAAGCAATAGCACTATCAATGACATAGCGTTCTATTCTGGAGAGGTTTGCCAAGGATCATACGTGCCGAGCAGTTGATCACCAACACGCAAGCTGTCGCAGAATCGTACAAAACCGGTGTGACAAGCTGTTTTTTTATAACAGTTTTTTACAAAGCATAGCTGCTGTTACGCGCTTTACCGGCTGCCTTCACGTTCGTGCTGAAGGGTTTCATCCGAGGCGTGGTCGGCCGCGTCACCGCGGCGGACCTTCAACTCGCTGACGATCACGGCCAATACGATCAGAGCGCCGCCGATCAGCGCCACGCCCGGCAGACGTTCGCCAGCGATGCGCCCGACGATCCCGGCCCAGACCGGCTCGCCCGCGTAGATCAAGGTGGCGCGGGTCGGCGATACCGATTGCTGGGCCCAGTTCATGGCCACTTGAATGACCGCGCTCATCGCGCCCAGTCCCAAGGCGCTGGCCAGCAGCAACCCGGAAAAGTCGGGAATGCGCTCCTGGGTCGGAACGATCATCAGAAACGACAGCAACGAAGCGGTGGCCAACTGCACCACGGTCACCCGGCGCACATCGACCTGGCCGGCATAGCGGCTGATCAGGATGATCTCGCCAGCGATGGCCACGGCGCTGACCAAGGTGACCAGTTCCCCTTCACTGAAATGCAGGGCGCCGCCTTCCGGGCCGGCCAGCAGCATCAGGCCGACGAAGGCCAGGCAGATGCCGATGCTCGGCATCAGGCCAGGTCGACGCCCGAGCACCAGCCATTGCAGCAACGGGACGAAGGGTACGTAAAGTGCGGTGATGAATGCCGACTGGCTGCTGCTGATGGTTTGCAGACCCATGGTCTGCAGGCCGTAGCCGAGCATGATGGATACACCGATCAGCATGCCGGCCTTCAGCTCGGTGAAAGTCAGGCCCGACAGTGCGCGCGCCGATACCAGGCCGACGAACAGGGCGGCGGCGGCAAAACGCAGGCCGACGAAGAACATCGGGCCACTGACGGTCATCACGTTATGGACCAGCAGGAAGGTGCCACCCCAGAGCATGGTGATGAACACCAGGACCAGTTCGGCCTTGCTCAGGCGTAAAGATAACGACGTCTTTGGGGCGGTGTCTGGCTGGTTCATGGTCTTGCGCACTCGGAGGGGGCGGCGCACAATCGCCGCAAAGTGGGCAGTATACTGCGCAACCTCTTCCAGTGAGCAATATAGTGCACAAAGATTCCGCGCACCGTTCATCGGTGCTTCAACACGTGAGCCAAAACGTCCGTCGCTTGCGTAACGGCCTGGGGCTCAGCCAAAGTGCCCTGGCGGAGCGCTCCGGGGTTAGCAGGCGCATGCTCGTGGCGATAGAGGCCGGGGAAAAGAACGTCAGCCTGACCACCCTCGACTTGATCGCCGAGGCGCTGGGCGTGGCGTTCAGCACGTTGATCCAGGCGCCTGACCACCGCGACCCAAGCCGCATCGAAGAGCTGGCCTGGGCCGGTGAGCACCCGCAGAGCAAGGCCGTGCTGCTGGCCAGCAGTGCGGCCCGACGAGAGGTCGAGATCTGGGAGTGGACCCTCGCGCCGGGGGAGTGCTACCGCAGCGAAGCCGACGCAGAAGGGTGGAGCGAGCAGATCTACGTGGCTGAAGGGCAACTGACCCTGATCATCGAAGGGGCCGAGCACTGCTTGCAGGTCGGCCAGTTCCATGTGTTTCCCAGCAACTGTCGGTACGCCTACCGCAATGATGGAAACGTGCCCACGCGGTTCGTGCGTAATGTAGTGATCTGACCGTAGGTATGGTCCGGTTTCACTGCCCCAGCAAGTCGTCGGTCTTCAACACCTTGGCATAGGCGAATGCCAGTGCGGCCATGGCCGAGGCATGCACATCGACCGCTGGAACCTGCTTGCCATCGAACTCCAGTGGCAGCGTCGCGCAGGCATCGTGCGCCACCGTGACTGCATAGCCATAGTCGGCGGCGGCACGAGTAGCGGCGTCGATGCACATGTGACTCATGCTGCCGACGATGGTCAGACTTTTTACACCGTGTTGATCCAGGGTGCGCTTGAGCGAGGTGTCGAGGAACGCGTTGACCTTGTGCTTGAGCACCTCTGGCTCACCGTCCAGGGGGGCGACTTTCTTGTGAAAGTGGGCACCGGTCGAGCCAGGGGCGAAGAACGGTGCATCAGCGCTTTCGAACTCGTGGCGAACATGCACCACCAGATCGCGTCGCGCACGGGCGGCGGCGAGCAGTCGTGCAGCGTTGTCGGCAGCGGCTTCGACACCGTCGAGAGGCCACTTGCCGCCGGGGAAGTAGTCGTTCTGGATATCGATGATGATCAGGGCGTGCTTGCTCATGTTGCCTCCTGTGGCAGTAGTCGTTGTCAGGCCATAGTTATAGGCTGTACGCACTGACCTGAGGATTGGCGCGAACGACACTATGGCGGCAAAAACTGACAACCCTGGCAGCCTGGAGATCGGCCTGCTGATCTATCCTGGCGCACAGCGTGCGGCGGTGCATGGCCTCGATGACCTGTTCACCGTTGCCAACCGTGTGGCGGCCGAGTTGGGGGCTGACGACCTGCCACGCGTGCGTGTCAGCCATTGGCAGTTGGACGAGACCGGGCAATTGCGCTGTATTGCCGATGAGCCGGGGCGCGAAGGGCATGGGCTGCGGGTGCTGATCATTCCGCCGAGTCTGGAGTCGATGCCAGTGCCTGAGGTACTGGAGCGTCACCGCTTGCCACTGTGTCACTGGCATGACCGGGGTACGGTATTGGCGTCGGTGTGCATCGGGGTGTTCTTCATTGCCGCCAGCGGGCTGCTCGACGGGCGCGCGGCCAGTACCCACTGGAACTACGCGCATACCTTGGCCCAGCGTTTCCCCAAGGTGCGTGTGGAGGCCAATCAGCCGCTGCTGGACGACGGCGACATCATGACGTCAGCCGGCTTGATGGCCTGGACTGAGCTGGGGCTGCGTCTGCTTGAGCGTTATCTTGGCGCCTCGGTGGCGTGCGAGACGGCACGCTACCTGTCGGTCGAGCCGGTTTCCACGCCAATGCCGGGGGCGCTGTTCAGCCCGAGCCTGGATCATGGTGACGAAGCTGTGCTCAGGGTTCAGCACTGGCTCCAGGCCGGAGCAGCCCACGACGCCGACCTGGCAAGCATGGCCGCCTGCGCCGGGCTTGAGGCGCGCACGTTTCTGCGGCGGTTTCGTGCCGCCACGGGGCTCAGGCCGACCGAATATTGCCAGCAAGTGAGAGTTGGGCAGGCCTGCCGGATGTTGGAATTCACCCGGCGTACGGTTGAGCAGATTGCCTGGGGCGTGGGCTACCAGGATCCGGGCGCCTTTCGTAAGGTGTTTCAGCGAGTCACTGGCCTGACGCCCAGCGAGTACCGGCGAAGATTCGTGTTGCCTTGATCAGGGCAGATGCGGCCCTGGGCCTTCTTCTGCCAGATGATCCTGACGGTTGCGCAAGGGGCAATCCTTCAACGACATGCAGCCGCAGCCGATGCAGCCATCGAGCTGGTCGCGCAACCTGATCATTTCGTCGATCCGCCGATTCAAGTCCTGGCGCCAGCGTGCGGAGAGGTGCCGCCAGTCCTCGGCGGTGGGGGTGTGGTCGCTGGGCAGCTCGGCAAGGGCCTCGGCAATTTCGGCTAAAGGTATGCCCAGGCGCTGGGCCATCTTGATCACCGCGACTCGACGCAACATCGCCCTCAAGTAGCGGCGCTGGTTCCCGGCGTTGCGGGTGCTCTGGATCAGCCCTTTGGTCTCGTAGAAGTGCAGGGCCGTCACCGCGACACCGCTGCGTGCCGCCAGTTGGCCAACACTGAGCAGCTTGTCAGCGGCGATAGGGGGCTTGCTTGGCATGCTAAAAAAGCTCTTGACCTTGAGTTAACTGGAGGTTTTACCCTGCCGAACATCTTGTAGCAAGTGCCCTCGACAAGGAGACTGCTGATGACAGCCACACCGCAAACCCTGTGGTTCACTCAGATGATCGAATACCAAGTGCCCGCCTCGCATCAGGCAGCGTTGGCCCAGGCGCTGGTCGTGCGCAGCGAAGAGTTGGCTGTGCGTTGCAAAGACTTGCAAGGGGTCAGCATCCAGACCAGCGACGATGGCAGTCGGGTGCTGCAGTGCCTGCAATGGCAGTCCCGCCAAGCCTGGGCAGCGGCTGCAGAGTGCTTTGCCGAGGAGCCGTTCTTCGACCTGTTGAGCCTACACCGGGCCCGGGGGGTCAACTTTGCCGCCTACCAGGCATTGTGCAGCCTGGTGCGCGACGCCGATGGAGACCTGCACTGCCAGATCGGTGAGGGTCAGGCATACCACGGGGCATAATGCGGGTAGCGGTCGAGGCGTGCACCGATCACCATTTCGCTGATCCACGCCGTCAGGATCGAGCTGTAGGCTTTTTGGTTCTCCTCGCTGGAAAGCGCGTGATCGGCTCCATCGACAATGCGGTGGGTGAGCGAGTGAGCGCTGACGAACGCTGAGCGATAACTCATCATCGTCGTATGAGGGACATAGTCATCCTGCTCTGATTCGACCAGTAACACGTCGCCGCGAAACGCTGCACAGGCCGCCAGGGCGCGGTTGTCGTCCGGGCCAAGCGGGCGCTGGCGGTAGGCGTTGAGGCGCTGGCGGTCGAGGGTTTGCTTGGGGCTATGCCAATCCTCGTCCCAGTACATTGCCGGTACGCGCAAGGCCAACCATTTTACGGGCCGCTGCAAGGTCAGCAGGGTTGCCAGGTAGCCTCCGTAGCTGCTTCCGATGATGGCGATAGCGTTACTATCGACGGCCGGGTGGCCGGCCAGGCGGTCGTAGGCCACCAGTAGGTCTTGGAGGTTCTGCTCGCGCGTGACGGTCAGGCGTTGGCTAGCGGTATTTTCGTGGCCACGCAGGTCGAAGGTCATGCACACGCAGCCAAGTCCCGTAATCTGTCTGGCGCGGGCCAGGTCCCGTTGCTGGCTACCGCCCCAGCCGTGGACGAACAGAATGCCTGGCATCTTGTTGCCGGGGCTGACAAGAGTGCCGGCTATGCTGTCGCCTTCGACCTGCAGATCAACGGATTCACTCTGAATACTCATAGTGGCGAATCCGTGCGAATTTGCTGAGTTGTCCGAGTTCACTGTCGTTTCCTTGGTAGAAGAGGGTGGCGTCAGTGGGTAGTTCAAGTTGCCCGAAAACTTCGTGGGTCGAGGCGCAGACCTGCTGCAGTGCCGGGTCGTCGGCGAAAGCCTGCAGTGCCAGGAGTTCTGCACTGCTGGCGCCGCCGACGCGCCACGATTGCTCGAGCACGCCGCTGCGCAGGCGGCCTTGGCCATTGCTCCCGCGTGCGATGTCATAGTTGCGCCGCGATGCGATGAAACCGGGAAAGTGCTGCTCTGCGGCTTCCTCGTAAATCATGGCCTGGCGGATCGCCAGGCGCACATGGTCTTCCAGGGGCAGTTGCAGCAAGGCGTGGTAATCAGCACGTACCACGACCAGTTCTGAGCCGCCGTAGACCTCTTCCCCTTGGTGATCACGGGTCAACTGCTGGGTGCCGTGATAGCTGCAGGTGTGGCCTGCGACCTGTACCTGGCCGACGCTGAAGGTCTGTATGTCGCTCAGGTCTTCCTCAAGCACCAGACCCCAAAGTGCCAGATCCTTGTCGTCCATGCTGGCCAATAGCGGTTCCAGTCCATCCAGTTCGCTGATGGCTTTCTGGCCACGCCCGGCGCGCGACAGGACGGGTTTGATCCGCACTGGCCCGTCGCGCAGCAACAACTGGGCTGCGCGGCGGGCATCGGACTTGCTGAATACGGTGTAGCCGCACAGCAGCGCATCGCTGGCTTGTCGGGCAAAGTCGTCGGTCCAGCCGGGCGGGAAGCTGGCATTTGCCGGCAGTGGATGGGAGATTGCCTTCGTCGCCATGTAGGGATGGCTGACCAAACCGCCAAACAGGTCACGCGCGCTGTGAATGCCCAGCGCCGTGTACCGTTGCGGGTCGATCAGCGTTTCGGTAGGCAGGTAGTAGCACTGCTCGTGTTGCGACGGTGGCAGGTCGGACAGGACCGTCTCGCACCCCAGCAGTTGGGCCAGGCCCTGGGCCAGTTTCAGATGCACGCTGTGTTCGTGTTCCGGGGTGTGCTCGCGGGTGTCGAGCAGTACCACGGTGGTTTTCTCGGTGACACGTGCCATGTGCTTCCGCCTGAGCGCGATGAATATAGAGTTTGTGAAGCTGTGGCTTGCGGTAAGTTCAGCCGGAACTGATCGGTGGTCCCGCTCGATCGTAGGCAGTGTCTCGTTCCTACAGGGCGTCATGGGCATTGCATGCCGTGAGTCGACGCCACGATTGCGACACCGTGGCTGCTGTTCCATTATCCTCATCCTGGAATAACCAAGATGTGTCCGCAGGAGTGCGCATGAACGTTCAGACCACGATTGAGCAAAGTGTGCCGGAGCGCCTGGCGCGCGTGCGCGAAGTCATGGCGCGGGAGGGTGTCGATGCCCTGCTGGTGCCTTCGGCCGACCCCCATTTGTCCGAGTACTTGCCCGGTTATTGGCAGGGGCGCCGTTGGCTGTCGGGTTTTGACGGCTCGGTGGGCACCTTGGTGGTGACTGCAGGCTTTGCAGGGGTATGGGTCGACAGCCGTTATTGGGAGCAGGCCGAGAAAGAGCTGGCCGGAAGCGGCATCGAACTGATGAAGCTGATGCCGGGCAAGCCTGGGGCGCTGGAATGGTTGGGAGAACATATTCCGTTCGATGGCACGGTGGCCGTGGATGGGGCGGTCATGGCTCTGGCTTCGTCGCGACAGCTTCAAGATCGGCTAAAAGCCCGCGAAGCGCGGCTTGTCACTGACAAGGATCTGCTGGAAGAGGTCTGGGAGGGGCGCCCGCAACTGCCCTTCAACCCGGTCTATCAGCACCTGCCTCCTTATGCCACGGTCAGCCGGGCCGAGAAACTTGCCCAGTTGCGTGGTGCCTTGCAGGAGAAGGGAGCAGACTGGCATTTCATCGCGACCTTGGATGACATTGCCTGGCTGTTCAACTTGCGCGGAAGCGATGTTTCATACAACCCGGTCTTCGTTGCCTTTGCACTTATTGGCAAGGACCAGGCAATTCTGTTCGTGGAGGCCAGCAAGCTCGATGAGCATTTGCGTCATGTGCTTGAAGTGGATGGCATCGAAGTACGTGATTACAGCGCGGTCCACGAGGCATTGAAGCGACTGCCACACGGCAGCCGGCTGCTGGTCGATCCGGCGCGCGTGACCTGCGGCCTGTTGAATAACCTGGACGCAGGGGTGCAACTGATCGAAGGTTTGAACCCGACGACGCTTAGCAAATCGCGCAAGAGCGATGAGGAACTGCGGCATATTCGGCAGGTCATGGAGCAGGATGGAGCGGCCTTGTGCGAATTCTTCGCCTGGTTCGAGGCGCAGCAGGGCCAAGAGGTGATAACCGAGCTGACTGTCGATGAGAAATTGAGCGCTGCGCGTCGACGTCGTCCAGGCTTCGTTTCGCTGAGTTTCTCGACCATTGCCGCCTTCAATGGTAACGGTGCCATGCCGCATTACCGCGCGACCGAAGCGTCCCATGCGGTCATCGAGGGCGATGGCCTGCTGTTGATAGACTCCGGAGGGCAGTACCTTGGCGGCACCACCGACATCACCCGGATGGTTCCTGTGGGTACCCCGAGTCTTGAACAGAAAAAGGACTGCACGCGTGTGCTCAAGGGGATGATCGCGCTGTCCCGCGCCACCTTTCCACGGGGCATCCTGTCGCCGCTGCTTGATGCCATTGCGCGTGCACCGATCTGGGCTGACCAGGTCGACTATGGCCATGGTACCGGGCATGGCGTGGGCTACTTCATGAACGTGCATGAAGGTCCGCAGGTGATTGCCTACCAAGCGGCGGCGGCTCCGCAGACTGCGATGCAGGCAGGGATGATCAGTTCGATCGAGCCAGGCACCTACCGGCCGGGTGCTTGGGGGGTGCGAATCGAGAATTTGGTGGCAACCCGTGAGGCGGGCAAGAGTGTGTTCGGCGACTTCCTGTCTTTCGAGACCTTGACGTTGTGCCCGATCGACACACGTTGCCTTGTCCCGGAGTCGCTAACCGAGGAGGAACGCGAATGGTTGAATGGCTATCACCTAATCGTTCGTGAGCGCCTCGCGCCGCTGTTGCAGGGTGACGCACTGACTTGGCTGGAGGCGCGAACAACTCCGTTGTGACGTGAGCCTCTGCACGACCGAAAAAGGGCAGCACTTGGGCTGCCCTTCCTTATTTACAGATGACGATCATGCTGCGGCTGGTATAGCCGGCGGGATTGATGCCGAACAGGTAATCCCCGGGTTCTTCATCGGTATCCCCGGACCGCGCGATGACTTTGTAGCCTCGCTTGCTGCACGAGTTTGCGGCCTTGCTGTAGCAGTTGTCCCATGAAGAGGAGAGCCCCGAGCAGTTGATATGCAGGCCCTTCTTCCCTCTCTTGACCTCAGTCTTGGCTGTGGCGGCACATCCAGCAATAGCGAAGATGGCCAGGATGACCAAAATACGTTTCATTCCTGTCCTTACTGTGCAGGGCTTGTCAGGTGTCGCCCTGTCGTAATTGCGTCAATTCTTCCTGAAATGTCCCCAGCGTCCGTGTTCGGCTCAGTAGATAGCGTAAACATGATGATTCTGTGACAGCTTAATCAGCACGGCGGGCGCCCACAATGGTTAATCCTGTCTCAAATGAAAATATTTCTCATATCAGTCGGCGGCGACAGGAGGATTCGCTTCCCTGCGCATCGACAGTGTGGCACCCACCGAAGCGGTAATGATCGCCGCGATGGCCAGCCACTGAGTGAATGTCAGGACCTCGCCCAGGAACACCAGCCCTGACATCGCGGCGACCGCAGGCTCGATGCTCATCAAGGTGCCAAAGGTGCGCGCGGGCATTTTCGTGAGTGCGATCATTTCCAGGCTATAGGGCAGGGCGGTCGACAGGATGGCGACACCCAGGGCTAGCGGGATCACGGCAGGTGTCAGCAGGGCGCTGCCGGCGTGGACGATACCGATAGGCGCCACGAAGATGGCGGCGACCACTACACCCAGCGCAGCCCCTTGGATACCGTGCTCGGCGCCGGCACGTTGGCCGAACAGAATATAGAGCGCCCAGCACACGCCAGCTCCCAGAGCGTAGGTGGCACCCACAAGGTCCAGCGACTGGCCGCCATGGCCGGCAGGGATCAGTAGCACTAACCCTAGAGTGGCCAGGCCAACCCACAGGAAGTCGATGGCTCGACGTGAGCCGAACAGCGCCACGGCCAGGGGGCCGGTGAATTCCAGTGCTACGGCGATGCCCAGAGGGACGGTTTGCAGGGACATATAGAAGAGGAAGTTCATGCCGCCCAGCGCCATGCCATAGATGATCACATTGCGCAGCGTGGTGGCGGTAATGCGTGCTCGCCAGGGGCGCAGGATGAGCAGCATGATCACGGACGCAAAAACCAGCCGCAGTGTGGTAGTGCCTTGTGCGCCGATGATCGGAAACATGCTCTTGGCAAGCGAGGCGCCAGATTGAATCGATGCCATGGCAATAAGCAGCAGGCCTATCGGGAAAAGGGTGGCGGCCAGACTGCGGGATTGGGTGTTCATTGCTGTGTTGCGATCCTGGGAGAGGGGTGATGTGCACTATAGTGCGCAATTGATCGGTCGGGCCGCAAGCATTGCTTCTCTATGAGGGGGGGGTGTGGGTTTCTGCGACAGGGGGGGGTTGACGGGCCTTCGAATCCCCTTATAATGCGCACCTCTTCCGACGTGGTCGAAAAAGAAACGCTTTGTTAATCAAAGAGTTAAATTTTCAGGTAGTATCGGAAGGGCTTCGATCTCGAAGTCGGTGGCGGTTGGCAAGAAGGTTGACAGC
>NZ_AUEC01000034.1 GCF_000425785.1 Pseudomonas taiwanensis DSM 21245 | reverse complement strand
TGGGCGACGGTCTATCACCGCTTCCGGGTCTGGCGAAACCGCGGAACATTCGATCAGATGCTCAGACGATTGCACCTCAGACTCAATGAAAAAGGCTTGATCGATCCCCATACCTGGATGATCGATTCGACCGCTGTTCGAGCAACCCGTGCTTCATCTGGAGCGCAGCGGTATATGGCTACAACGATGCACCAGCTGTCAGCCATCAGGGCAGAAATCCTGCTGGGACGACAAAGGGGGACACCGGACTATCGCGCAAATAGGGCGCAAGATTTCGATGCGATTGCCTGGTACCACTGTCATCACCTCGGCAGGCCGGCTGCATTAAAATCGGTACCGACACCATGATCCGACAACGTGTCGTTTAACCAGTCAAGACCCTATCAGCCTGCTCACAACCCACTTCAAGCATCACGATAATGCCCAGGCGTCGCCGCCAGATGTTGCTTGAACACCCGTTGCAGATGCGCCTGGTCCGCAAACCCAGCCTCCACTGCCACCTCGGCGATCGCCCTGCCCTGGCGTAATTGCGCCCGGGCATGCTGAACCCGCTGATCAACCAGGTATCCATGGGGCGTAAGGCCGAAGCGTTGTCGGAATGCGCGGATCAGATAGGCCCGCGACAGCCCGGCAGCGGCACAGATATCTTCAAGGCTCAGTGGGTCGGTGCGGTGCGCACGAATGAAGGCAGCGGCCGTCTCTAGACGCGGATGGCCTGACGCGCTGACGCGCGTAGGTGCCCCAAGATAACCTGGCAGGTCTGTAAAAAACGTCGCCAGCAGCGCCTCACGCTGGGGCTCAGCGTCGTCGAACAAGCTGGCAAACACCTGCAACAGCCGGCCGTACAGCCTCGGCGACGTGCTACAGGTGTGCCCAGGCAGTTCGAACCCCAGCGTCTGCAACCACGGCAGGTCGACGAACAGCATCAGGTAAGACCATGCCTCCCCTTCGATCGGGTTGCAGGTGTGCACCACGCCAGGGTTCATCAGCACCGTGGTACCGGCGCTGACTTCGACCTGAGTGTCACCGGTCAGGTAACGGCTACGCCCGCCAGTGATCACACCGATGGAAAAGCTCTCATGGGAATGGGCGGCGTAACACACCTTGCGCCCATCCCCTACCCGCCGGGCTTCAACGAAAGGCAAGGTTGGATCCCGCCAAAACCGCGACACCTCGATCATCGAGCGCTCCTCACGCGTTACAGTTTCCAGTCAAGACTAACCATCATCGTCCTCGGTTCGCCATGATAAACCCCGTTATAGAACCCAAGGTTGTTGTAGTAGTGCTCATCGAACAGGTTTTTCACGTTCAATGACGCTGACACATGCTCATCGAACTGATAGCGCGCCATCAGCCCCACCACCGAGAAGGCCTTCTGGCTAATGGTGTCCTTGACCGTGATGATCGTGCCGTCCGCCTCTCGCCCCACCGGACGATTGGCCGCCTTAAAGTTGTCACTCTGCCAGTCCAGGTTGCCGCCCACGGTCAAGACCGGGGTTAGCTTGTAGGTGGTGGAGAAACGCACTAGGTTCAGCGGCTGCTCGGTATTCTTGCGCTGCTTGTCGCCCGTTGCGGCATGGGTGTAGCTGTAGCCCAGGCTCATTTGCCAGTCGGGCATCACCTCACCGGCAATCTCGGCTTCGAAGCCTTCGACCACCACGCCCTTGCCACCGGATTTGTAATAGATTTCACCGTCCGGCCCCGGCGGCACCGAGTCGTCCTGTTCGGCGACGTTGTCCTGCTTGCTGCGGAACACCGCCGTGCTCAGGTTGAGGCGATCGTCGTAAAGGCTGCCCTTGAGGCCCACTTCGTAGACCTTGCCGACGATGGGTTCGAGGTACTGCTTGTTGACGTCACGCACCGTCTGCGGGTTGAAAATGTCGGTGTAGCTGACATACGCCGTGTACTGCTCGGTGAGGTCGTAGAGCACGCCGGCATAGGGTGTCCACTGGTCGTTCTGGGTCTGCTTGCTCTGGGTTTCAGCGGCATTGAGCGCATCGTCATAGGTCCAGTCGCGGCTTTTGGTCTGCCAGCTGCCGTAACGGCTGCCCAGCACCACATGCAGGCGGTCGGTGGGGTTCAGGCGCGTGGCAATGTAACCGGCTTTCTGGCGGATGTAGCTGCGCGAAGCATCCAGGCCCGTGTCGATGTCGTAGAACTTTGGTATCGACCCCATGTACTTCCAGTCGGGAATGCTGGTGTAGCCATCAGGCACTGAGAGCGCAATCAGATAGGGCGAGCTGTTGCGCCGCTCGGACTCGCCATAGCCAACCATGAAGTCATGGCTGCGCCCGAACAGCTGGTACGGGCCGGCCAGGTTGAAGTCGATCGCGTCCATCTTTTCCTGGCCAGACATGTGCCTGGACCAGGCCTTCATGCCGCTGCGGTCGGCCTCGGGGAAGCCATTGCCGCCGTAGTACACCTTGCCGTCGCTGTCGGTCTGGCGATGGGTGTAAGCCGCCTTGAGCAGCCAATCGTTACCCAGGCGTTGGTCGAGGGTGGCGAACAAGGTCTGGTCTTTCAGTGGCCAGGACGACCAGGGCGCAGCCAGGTTGGTCGAACGGGGCAGATCGGCCTTGCCGCCATCGGCGCTCCAGTAAGGTACCGTGCCCCAGGACGCGCCTTGTACATGCTTGTTCTGGTAATCGTAGCCTACCGCCAGCACGGTACTGTCGGTCAGGTCTGCCTCGACGATGCCATAGGCCACCTCGCGCTGGGTGGCGTACTTGTCCATGAATGACTGGCTGTCCCGGTAGGCCAGCACCGTGCGACCGCGCAGGCGCCCTTCCCACCCCAGCGGGCCGCCGACATCCAGGTGGCTGTAGTAGTTGTCATAGCTGCCTGCACTGACACCGCTGTTGACCGCCAGCTCATGGGTCGGACGCTTGCGCACCATGGCGATGGTGCCAGACGGGTCGCCCGCGCCGGTGGTCAAGCCAGTGGCGCCGCGCACGACCTCGATATGGTCATAGATGATGGTGTCCGAATCCGACTTGAGCCCGGAGAAGGTGTTGAGCATCCCGTCGATCTGGAAGTTGTTGATGGCATATCCACGGGAGTAGTAAGTCGGCCGCTCCGAGTCGTTGCGCTGCACGGTGACGCCCGTGACGTGCGCCATGGCCTCGGACAGTGTGTCGAGCTGGAAGTCATCGAGTTGCTGACGGGTGATCACCGAGACCGATTGCGGAGTTTCCTTGATCGACAGGTTCAGCCGCGTGGCTGCGCTCATGCTGCCCGTGGTGTAAGACCCGCTGTTTTCGGTGGTGCTGCCCAGGCTTTGAGCAAGAATTTGCGTGGAGCCGAGTTCCAGCACCCCTTCCTGCGGCCTTGGTTCGTTGTCTTCTGCCAGTGTCGCAGTGCTGAGGAAGGTGGTGCAAAGACCCAGGGTCAAGGTCATGGAACGGCTGATGGGCGCGAACATCGCTGCCTTACTCCTTGTACGTCCGATGAAAATCCATGGCTGCCGTTTGGCAGCATTCACATGAAAACGAATCTCGGATAAGAATCGTTATCAATATGTCATCGAAACGTAAAGATCGCGCTGTCCGTACTGGCCTCATCGCCGGCTTGCCAGCGATGAGGCTTTCAGCAACAGCCCGTCACTTCAAGGCATCACCGGCGGCAGGTACTGCAACGTAGTCCCCAATGCCCACAGCAGCACCAGCACCAACGGTACATGCACCAGCAACTGCACGAACGAGAAGCCGATCAGGTCACGTGCCTTGAGCCCCAGCACGCCCAGTAGCGGCAGCATGTAGAACGGGTTGATCAGGTTCGGCAGCGCTTCGGCGGCGTTGTAGATCTGTACCGCCCAACCCAAGTGGTACTGCAAGTCATTGGCCACCATCATCACGTACGGCGCCTCGATGATCCACTTGCCGCCGCCTGAAGGGATGAAGAAGCCCAGCACCGCCGAATACACGCCCATCAGCAACGCATAGGTGTCATGGGTAGCGATCTGGGTGAAGAACAGCGAAATATGATGAGCCAAGGTCTGCTCATCGACCCCCTTGACCTGGGTGAGGATCGCGGCGATCGAGCCGTACAGCGGGAATTGGATGAGGACCCCGGTGGTGGTCGGCACGGCGCGGGCCACAGCGTCGAGGAAGCTGCGCGGGCGCCAGTGCAACAAGGCGCCGAGCATGATGAACAACAGGTTGTAGGTGTTCAGCCCGGAAATCGCGGTGATCGCCGGCTTGGTGGCAAACTCCTGGTACAGCCAGCCACCGGCCAGCGCCACCAGCAGCAGGATCAGGATCGGGCTGTATTCCAGCCACTCACCGGGGCGGGTGCGCTGAGGCGCGGGCGGCGCGGTGAAGCTTGGGTCGACGCCACAATCCTCGGCGCTGCGCGCACTGTTCGGGCCGGGTGCAGTGGCATAGGCGATCACCAACGAAACGATCACCAGCGCGGCCAGCATCACCCCGGACTGCCAGAGGAAGATGGTCTCAGTGAACGGAATCACACCGGTAATCGACAGGATCGACGGCGGCAGGCTGGCAGGGTTGGCCTGCAACTGCGCGGCCGAAGACGACAGGCCCAATGCCCAGACGGCGCCGAGGCCCAGGTAGGCGGCTGCGCCAGCGGCGCGGTAGTCCATCTTCAGCTCGGTACGGCGGGCCAGGGCGCGAACGAGCAGACCGCCGAACACCAACGACAGGCCCCAGTTGAGCAGCGAGGCCAACATCGAAATCAGCGCGACCCAGCACACAGCCGAGCGGCCGTTCTTGGGCAGGCGTGCCAGGCGGTCGATCAACCGCGCAGCCGGCGGCGAGCTGGCGACCACGTAGCCGCCGATGACCACGAAGGCCATTTGCATGGTGAATGGGATCAGGCTCCAGAAGCCATCGCCAAAGGCCTTGGCGGTGTCGGTCGGTTTGGCGCCCATGACCAGGGCGCCCAGGCACACCAGCATCACCGCCAGGGCAGCGAATACCCAGGAGTCGGGGAACCAGCGTTCGGCCCAGTTGGAGCAGCGCAAGGCAAAGCGGGCGGAGCGGCTGTCTTGAATTTCAGCGGCCACGGTAAACTTCCTTTTATTGGTTTTATTGGTTGCAACGGCAAATCTGCCGGAAACGCAAAAACCCTGTGAGAGCGGGTTCACTCGCGAATGCAGCAGTCAGTTGGCCAATGCATTCGCGGGCAGATCCGCTCCCACAGGGGATGGGGAATGACCTTAGAAGGTCATTTCCTTCACATCATCGGGCACGATCAGCTTGCCGGCGGTCTTCTCGATGATTTCCTCGACGCTCACCCCTGGCGCCGTCTCGCGCAGGATGAACGCACCGTTTTCAATTTCCAGATAGGCCAGGTCGGTGAGCACCTTGCGGATACAGCCCGCACCGGTCAGCGGCAAGCTGCAGCGCGGGAGCAGCTTGGACTCGCCGTCCTTGGAGGCGTGGGTCATGGTGACGATGATGTTCTCGGCTCCGGCCACTAGGTCCATGGCGCCGCCCATGCCTTTGACCAACTTGCCGGGAATCATCCACGAGGCGATGTTGCCCTCCACGTCCACCTCGAAAGCGCCCAGCACGGTGAGGTCGACATGGCCGCCACGAATCATGGCGAACGACTGGGCCGAGTCGAAGATCGAGGCACCACGACGGGCGGTGACGGTCTGCTTGCCAGCATTGATCATGTCGGCGTCGATGGTGCCTTCGGTCGGAAACTCGCCCATGCCCAGCAGGCCGTTTTCCGACTGCAGCATAACGTCCATATCGGCGGGTACGTAGTTGGCGACCAGCGTCGGAATGCCGATGCCAAGGTTGACGTAGTAACCGTCCTTCAGTTCACGGGCGACGCGTTGCGCCATCTGTTCGCGGGTCAATGCCATGGTCAGGATCTCTTTGTTGTTCTTCAGGACGGCGCTCAGGCCTTGACGGTGCGTTTTTCGATACGTTTCTCGAAAGTGCCGACGATCACGCGGTCGACATAGATGCCCGGAGTGTGGATTTCACTGGGCAGCAAGACGCCAGGCTCGACGATCTCTTCGACTTCCACCACGGTGATCCTGCCGGCAGTGGCGGCCAACGGGTTGAAGTTCTGTGCGGTGTTGCGGTACACCACGTTGCCGTAGTGGTCGGCCTTCCAGCCCTTGACGATGGCGAAGTCACCAGTGATGGACTCTTCGAGGATGAACTTGCGGCCGTTGAACTCGCGCACTTCCTTGCCGTCGGCAACTGGAGTGCCATAACCGGTGGCGGTATAGAACGCCGGGATGCCCGCACCGCCCGCACGCATTTTTTCCGCCAGGGTGCCTTGCGGGGTCAGTTCGACCTCCAGTTCACCGCTCAGAAGCTGGCGTTCGAACTCGGCGTTCTCACCGACGTAGGAGGCGATCATCTTGCGGATCTGCCGGTCTTCGAGCAGCACACCCAGGCCGAAGCCATCGACGCCGCAGTTGTTGGACACCACGGTCAGGCCTTTGACACCACGGCGCTTGATTTCGGCAATGAGGTTTTCGGGGATACCGCACAAGCCAAAGCCACCGGCCAGTACCGTCATGTTGTCGTTCAGGCCTTCGAGGGCCTGTTCATAGGTTGCTACGCGCTTGTCCAGTCCGGCCATGCTGATCCGCCTTTTGTAGTTGTTGAACCGACGAGGCTGTCGGTGAGCGTGTGGAGGCATCTTCACTGCTGGCGACTGATTTGTTAATTTTGTTTTAATCATCAATTGATAATAAATTCAAAACAAAGGCCAAGCCCTGTCATGAACGTCAAGCAACTGCGTGCCTTCGTCACCGTGGCCAAATACCAGAGCTTCGCCCAGGCCGGCGAACACCTGCATGTGTCGCAACCGGCGCTGAGCCTGACCATCAAGGCGCTGGAGGACAACCTCGGCGGCGCCCTGCTCACCCGCACCACCCGCAGCGTCAGCCTGACGGCCGAAGGTGAAGTGCTGCTGCCCATGGCCCGACGCCTGCTGGCCGACTGGGACGACACCGAGGAGATGCTGCGCCAGCGCTTCACCCTGCAGCTGGGGCGAGTGTCGGTGGCCGCCATACCCGCCTTCGCCGGCAATCTGCTACCACACTCGCTCAAGGTCTTTCGCCAGCGGTACCCCAAGGTCAACGTCACAGTGCATGATGTGATCAACGAGCAAGTGCTGGAGCTGGTGCGTCATCGTCGCGTAGAACTGGGCATCGGCTTCGAACCGGACAACAACGAAGGCCTGGACTTCCACCCTCTCTACCTGGACCGTTTCGTCGCCGTGGTGCCGGCCGATTCGCCACTGGCAGCGCAGCAACAGGCCACCTGGAACCAACTGCTGGGCGAGGACTTCATCGCCTTGCAACGCCCTTCTGCGGTTCGCCTGTTGCTCGAACACAATGTGGCGGCGCAGCACGGCAAGCTGGCGGTGGCGTTCGAGAGCCATCAGCTGTCGACCATCGGCCGAATGGTGGCCAGCGGGCTGGGCGTGAGCGCAGTGCCTGCGCTGTGCATCAACCAGATGCAGGAGCTCGGCGCACGTTGCGTGGCGCTGGTCGACCCGATCGTCGAACGACGTATCGGCGTGATCGCCTTGAGTGACCACAAACTGTCCACCGCAGCGCAGGCGCTGCTCGAGGTACTGCTTTCCCACACTCAGCCCCCGGAGGTGACATGCGTTACGTGAAACTGGCAGGCTCCAGCGTTCCGGCCATTGGCCAGGGCACCTGGTACATGGGCGAAAACCCACATCGCAAGGCTGCGGAGGTTGCGGCCCTCCAGCAAGGTATCGAACTGGGATTGACCCTGATCGACACCGCGGAAATGTATGCCGAGGGCGGCGCCGAGGAAGTGGTCGGCCAGGCTATCGCCGGGCGCCGTGACCAAGTGTTTCTGGTGAGCAAGGTCTACCCGCACAACGCCAGTCAGCGCGGCGTGCCGGCCGCGTGCGAGCGCAGCCTCAAGCGCCTGGGCACCGACTGCATCGACCTGTATCTACTGCACTGGCGCGGGCAGTACCCGCTGGAGGAAACCGTCGAGGCGTTCGAGCGGCTGCGCGAGCAAGGCAAGATCCGTCGTTGGGGGGTATCCAACTTCGATGTCGACGACCTGCGCGAACTCGACGATGCCAACTGCGCGACCAACCAGGTGCTGTACAACCCGACGCAACGCGGGATCGAGTTCGACTTGTTGCCCTGGAGCCAGAAGCGCGGCTTGCCGACCATGGCCTACTGCCCACTGGCCCAGGCGGGACAGCTGTTGCAGCACTCGGTGCTCAGCGAAATCGCCGAGCGGCACGGCGCAACCCCGGCCCAGGTAAGCCTGGCATGGGTGACGCGCAACGATGGGGTCGTTGCCATCCCCAAAGCAGTCACACCGGAGCATGTGCGCTTGAATGCTGCGGCCGGGGTGCTGAGTTTGAACAGCGAGGACCTGCGGGCGATCGACCGGGCATTTCCGGCGCCGACACGCAAGCAGCCCCTGGCGATGGTCTGAACGGCCGTTGACAGCCCTTTTCACGGGTAGAACCGCTCCTACGGTTTTTGCATTGCCCTCGAGAATCCAGGGAGACCTGCAGGCGCAGGCTTACCCGCGAAAAGGTCGCTGCAATCAGTGGAAGTCCCGGCTCCGTACATCCAGCCCTTGCAGCAACGGGGTGATATCTTCCAGGCGCCGGGCGATCAGATGCCGCACCCCATTCTCCTGCTCAAGCCGCCCACTCACCTTGAGCAACTGCGACCCTACCAATGCCCGCCGCTGCCGTTCGGCCAGGTCGCGCCAGACCACCACATTGACCATGCCGGCCTCGTCCTCAAGGGTCACGAAGGTCACGCCACTGGCCGTCTGCGGCCGTTGCCGCCCCACCACCAGCCCTGCCACGGCGATGTTGTCACCATGCTCGACGCCCGGCAGTTCGCTTGAGCTGCGGCAGCCCAGCGCCCGCAAGCGGGGTCGCAACAAGCTCAGTGGATGGGGGCCGAGGGTAGTGCCCAAGCTCTGGTAATCGGCGAACAGATCCTCCCCGACCGTGGGTGCAGGCAGCGCCACCTCGGCTTCAGGGGCCGCATGCACATCCGCGAACAACGGCAACTGCGCCTGCACCGCCGCCACCTGCCAGCGCGCCTGATGGCGGTTGCGGGCCAAGGCCCGTAGCGCACCGGCATCGGCCAGGCGGGCGCGGGCCTGACTGTTGAGGCCGGCGCGCAGGCACAGGTCCTCGACATCGCGCCAGGGCCGCCCTGCCCTCGCCTGCACCAACCGACGGGCATCGCTTTCGGCAAAGCCACGAATCTGCCGCAACCCGAGTCGAATGGCCAAGGCGTCATTGGCCATAGGCTCAAGGGTGCAATCCCAGTCACTGTGGTACACATCCACCGGTCTGACCTCGATCCCCTGGCGCCGCGCATCCTGCAACAGTTGGTCAGGGCTGTAGAAACCCATGGGCCAGCTGTTGACCAGCGCACAGGTGAAAATCGCCGGTTCATGGCACTTGAGCCAGCTGCTGGCATAACACAGCAAGGCGAAACTGGCGGCGTGGGACTCGGGGAAGCCATAGCTGCCGAAACCTTTGATCTGCTCGAAGATACGCTCGGCAAACGCCAGGTCATAGCCGTTGCGCAGCATGCCTTGCACCAGCCGTTCCCGGTGTGGCTCCAGCCCACCATGACGCTTCCAGGCGGCCATGCTGCGACGCAGTTGGTCGGCCTCGCCGGGGCTGTAGTCGGCGGCGACCATGGCCAGCTCCATGACCTGCTCCTGGAACAGCGGCACCCCCAGGGTGCGCTCGAACACTTCTTCAAGCGCCGGCGATGGATAAGTGACTGGCTCCTGCTTCAGACGCCGACGCAGATAGGGGTGCACCATGTCGCCCTGAATCGGCCCCGGACGCACGATGGCGACCTCGATCACCAGGTCGTAGAACTTGCAGGGTTTGAGCCTGGGCAACATGGCCATCTGTGCCCGTGATTCGATCTGGAACACCCCCATGGTCTCGGCGCGCCCGATCATCTCGTAGGTGGCGGCATCCTCGGCGGGGATGGTCGCCAGAGTCAGGTGCCGCCCACGATGGCGCTGCAGCAGGTCGAAACAGCGGCGCAAGGCGCTGAGCATGCCCAGAGCCAGCACATCCACCTTGAGCAGGCCGAGCATGTCCAGGTCGTCCTTGTCCCACTGGATGACCGTGCGTTCGGGCATCGCGGCGTTTTCCACGGGCACCAGTTGGTCGAGCGGCTGCTGGGAGATGACGAAGCCCCCCGGATGCTGCGACAGGTGCCGTGGAAAGCCGATCAGCTCGCCTGCCAGCACCAGGATGCGTCGCAGCGAAGGGCTGGCAGCGTCGAAACCGGCCTCTGCAAGGCGCTGGGCATCGGGGATGCGGTCGCTCCAACGGCCACAGCACTTGGCCAGGGCATCCACCTGGTCGGCCGGCAGCCCCAGCACGCGCGCCACGTCCCGTACCGCACCCGCGGCATGATAGGTGCTGACTACCGCGGTGAGCGCCGCCCGGTGCCGGCCATAACGGCGGAAAATGTACTGGATCACCTCCTCCCGGCGGTCGTGCTCGAAATCCACGTCGATATCCGGCGGCTCGTTGCGCTCACGGGACAGGAACCGCTCGAACAGCAGGCGATGCACCATGGGGTCGAGTTCGGTGATACCCAGCACGAAGCACACCACCGAGTTGGCCGCAGAGCCCCGCCCCTGGCAGAGGATGCCCTGGCTACGGGCGAAGGCGACGATGTCGTGTACGGTCAGGAAGTAGCTTTCATAGCCCAACTCGGCGATCAGCGCCAACTCCCGGGCCAGCACCGTGCGTACTTTGTCGCTTGGCCCTTGCGGCCAGCGCATGGGCAGGCCGCGCTCGCACAGTTCGCGCAGCCAGCTTGCCGGGGAGTGCCCTTCGGGCACCAATTCCCGTGGGTATTGATACTTCACTTCGCTCAGCTCGAAGCGGCAGCGTTCGGCGATGACAAGGGTCTCGGCGAGCAGGTCGTCGGGGTACAGTTCGCTCAACTGCGCCAAGCTGCGCAGATGCCGCTCGCCATTGGCGAACAGGTGACGACCGGCCTCGGCCACGTTGCAATGCTCGCGGATGGCGACCATGCAATCTTGCAGGGCACGACGGCGGCGGTTATGCATGTGCACATCGCCACAAGCCACGGCGCGAACACCCAAGCCTGCCGCCAAGGCCCGCAGGCGGACCAAACGAGCCTGGTCATCGCTGCCCCGGTGCAGGTGCACCGCCAGCCACAGGCGCTCGCCGAACAGCGCTTGCAACCATTGGCCGGAAGCCGTGTCGCCCAGGTCATCGGGCACCCACAACGCCAGCAGCCCCTGATGATGGTGTTGCAGGTCTTCGCCCAACAGTTGGTAAGCCCCCTTCCGCGCCCGCCGCCGCGCCCGCGTTATCAACGCACAGAGGTTCTGGTAACCCGTGAGGTTCTCCACCAGCAACACCAGTTTCGGCCCGTCCTGCAGACGCACCTCGCTGCCGACGATCAGCCGCAGCGGGTGGGCCTTGGCCGCCTGCCAGGCACGCACGATGCCCGCCAAGGTGCACTCGTCGGTAATCGCCAGCGCCTCATAGCCCTGCTCAAGGGCGCGCCGGAACAGCTCGTCGGCGCTCGAGGCGCCGCGCTGGAAGCTGAAGTTCGATAGGCAGTGCAGCTCGGCATAGCCGGGGGTGCTCATGCGAACCAGCCTTGCAGCCACAGCGGACCGGGCTGGGCCAGGTCGCGGTAGGCCCAGCCGCGCAAGCCTTCACGGGTTTCGATGCGATAGTAGTCACGGCGTACGTCGCCACCGTCCCACCAGCCCGATTCGATGCGCTCGGCATGCCCCAGCAGGCGGTGGCCTGCCTCGTCCAGCGCCTGGGGGGTCGGAAGCAGCCAGCCCGGGCGGCTGCCAGGCGCCACCGGCAGGCTGCCCTGCGCGCCCTGCTCTGCCCGCTGCCAGGCGCATTCGGGACGATGGTCGGCCTCGGCGCGCAGTCCCTTCACGGCCTCGTCGCCCAGGCGTGCGCGCAGGCGTTCGCGCAGCTGCTCCCAGGGTTGGGCCTGTTGCGCACGGGAGTCGAACAAGGCCTGGTGCTGGGGCACGAATGGCGGCAGGTCATCGGCAACCAGACGCAGATTGCGCACCGGCGCGGGAATGCGCAATGGTTCAAGCCGTCCGCGAGACAGCTCGAACAACATGCCGGCGTCGCGCTCGGCGGCCAGCAGGCCGACCTTGAGCACAGTGTCCGGCCCTTCGGCATGCTCCAGGTGCAGACTGAAGCGCTGTACGCCGCAATCACGGCCAGCAAGGAAGGCGGCCAGGTCGCCGAGCATGCGCCGCAACGGAAACAGCAGGGCCTGGTGCGATTCGACGTCGAAGTTGAGTTCCAGCCGCGTCTCGAAGCGGTCAGGCGGCTGGTAGAAGTCCAGCGCCAGTTTGCGCAGGCCCAGCAGTTGATCCAGATGCAACTGCACTTGGGCAGCAAAACGCTTGGCCAGGGCATCACGGGGCAATGCCAGGACCTGCCCGAGCTGACGCAGGCCCATGCGGGCAAAGGCCTCGGCGGCGTCACGGGGCAAGCCGACCCGCTCGATGGGCAGGCGTGCCAGCGCTGCGCGGGTATCTTCAGCACAGGCCACGGCCAGGCCGTCGTGGGCGTTGGCGAGCATGCGGGCCGCCACCGGGTTGCTGGCCAACACGATGCGCTGGCGCAGCCCCAGTTCACCCAGCTCCTGACGCAAGCGGGCCTCGAACGCAGGCCAGGGGCCGAACAACTGCAGGCTGGAGCCCACCTCCAACAGCAAGGCGCGGGGATAATGCAGGCTCACCTGGGCGCTGAAACGGTAGGCCCAGGCGGCCAGCAGCTGTTGCAGTTGCTCGATGTGCGCCGCATCGACCTCAACGCAGGTAAAGCCATCGGCCAGGGCCCGTGCCGCGGTCAGGGTCTGCCCGGCGCGCAGGCCCAGCGCCGCTGCAGCCGGGTTGACCGCCTGCAACACACGGCGCTGGGTCGGGCCACCGATCAACACCAACGGCGTATCGGCATCGTCCCGCTCGCGCAGGACCGAATCCAGCGCCAGCTGTGGCAGAAGAATGCAGGCCCAGAGCATGGCGCATCAGCCCCGCCCTGGACAGGCAATGGGAACCGCCGGCGGCAGGCCACCCCGACACTTGAGCACCCGCCATTGCGCCGGTCGGGTGTCGATGGCTATGCGCAACGCGGCCGGCGACGGGTTGTGCGCGGCCTGCTGGGGTCGACAGGCGAACGCCAGGGCCTGACCGGTCTCGGCGGCCACCTGCAGGCGCCGCAGGGAGCGGTCGTCGGCCCGCTGCGGCCAGCACAGCACAGCGGCGCAACTGCCGGAGCGCAGGCATTGCTCGGCGGCCCACAACGCGTCGGCTGGCTCGGCGTCGACCTGGGCCAGCCAGCGCAGGTCGACGCCGGCCGCCTGCCAAGCCGGTGCATAGGGGATGAAAGGCGGTGCCACCAGCACCACCCGCCCCCCGTCGGCGCTCAGGCGCGCCAGGGAGGGCCACAACAGTTGCAGTTCACCGCAACCGGGGCTGGCCAGCAGCAGTTCGGTCAGTGCGGCGGCGGGCCAGCCACCATCGGGCAGGCGCTGATCGAGGGCGTCGTGACCGGTAGGCTGCAACCCGAGTGGGCGTGCCCGGACCTGCCGACCGCGCCACACCTGGCGCTGGTCGAGCAGCCTGTCGAGTTCGACCACCGCGCCCATCAGTCACGCCTCAAGAGGCCACAGAACACGCCTTCGATGAAGAACTCATGCTCCGGCCCCACTTCGATCGGCGCATAGGCCGGGTTGCGCGGCACCAGCCGGTAGCCGCCAGGCTGGCGTTGCAGGCGCTTGATGGTGACTTCGCCGTCCAGGCGCGCCACCACGATTTCGCCATCGCGGGCATCGGCCTGCTGACGGATGCCCACCAGGTCGCCGTCGAAGATGCCATCGTCGACCATCGAGTCGCCGCGCACTTTCAGCAGGTAGTCCGGGGGGCGGCGGAACAGGCTGGGGTCGAGCAACAGTTGCTCGTGGATGTCCAGGTCCGGGCCTATAGGCGCGCCCGCCGCGACGCGACCCAGCACGGGCACTTCAAGGATTTCCGGGCGCCGCAGCGGCTCGGCCAGGCGAATACCCCGCGCCTGGTTTGGCGTGACGTCGATGTAGCCAGCCTGGCACAAGGCGGTGATGTGCTTGCGCGCCACGCTGCGCGAGGCGAAGCCGAAGCGTGTGGCGATATCGGCAAGGCTCGGCGGCTGGCCGTGATCGGCGATGCGTTCACGGATGAAGTCGAGGATTGCGCGGCGTTTGGGGGTCAAGTTGTCCATGGAGCACATTTGTACTCTTTTCGGAGCGCACTGAACAGCCCCCCTCGTCGCCAGGTTTGGTTATCATCCCCAGGCGTGTGTTTTTTCAATGCCTGGATGCCTGATGCTGACTGCCCTGCTGTTCGACCTCGATGGAACCCTTACCGACACCGACACCCTGCACTTGCAGGCCTTTCGCCAACTGCTGCGCGAACATGATGGCCGCGAGCTGACCCAGGCGCAGTTCGATGCCCAGGTCAGTGGCCGGGCCAATGGCGAGTTGTTTGCCGAGCTGTTTCCCAAGGCCAGTACGGTGCAGCGCCTGGCGCTGGCTGACCGCAAGGAGGCGCTGTTCCGCGAGTTGGCCCCGGCGCTTGAGCCCATGCCAGGGCTGTTGCGCCTGCTGGAGCATGCCCAGGCGCAAGGCATCGGCATGTGCGTGGTGACCAACGCCCCTAGGCTCAACGCCGAGCACATGCTCTCGGCCATGGGCCTGGGCGCGCGATTCGAGCATGTGCTGGTGGCTGAGGAATTGGCCCGACCCAAGCCAGACCCCCTGCCTTACCTCACCGGCCTGCAACGCCTTGGGGCAGAGGCCGGACAGGCACTTGCCTTCGAGGACTCGTTGCCGGGGGTGAAGGCGGCCAGCGGGGCCGGGATCTTCACCGTGGGGATTGCCACGACCCAGACGCCTGAGCGGTTGCTGGCGGCAGGTGCACAGTTAGTGGTCGCGGATTTCGCTGATTCGCGGCTGTGGGAGGTGGTCGAGCGGATGCAGGGGTGAGGGTTTGCTGGTGCATGACGCAAGCGGTGTAGCGCCTGGACGATCGAGCGCCGCCCGCGCGGCGCATCGCGAGCAAGGCTCGCTCCTACGTCTGTTGCGGACCAGGAACGTCAGTGACGGGCGCGCGCGACCGCCTGGTTTGTACGACCCCATATTGCGCCGTGCTCTAAAGCGTTCGCGCGCAAATCCCACAGGATTCATTGACCCGAAACCGACGTAGGAGCGAGCCTTGCTCGCGATGCGCCGCGCGGGCGGCGCTCGATCGCCCAGGCGCTACACCACTTCCGGCATACGCCCAAAACGCCACCGGCCAACCACCATTCGTCGCCCTCTCGATTCCCCGGTCGAATCTCACCCCTCCCACACGACCATTACTGAATCCCCAAGCGCGGAGTCAGTATCATGAGCACCCCGGAACCGAAGCACGAAGTGGTCTCACGCAGTCAATGGCTGGCCGCCCGCCAGCAACTGTGGCTGCACGAAAAAGCCCTCACCCACCAACGCGACGAACTGGCTGCCGCCCGCCGCGCCCTGCCCTGGGTCAAGGTCGAGCAGCCCTATCGCTTCCAGGGACCCGACGGCGATCTGAGCCTGGCCAACCTGTTCGCTGGCCGCAGCCAGTTGCTGCTGTATCACTTCATGTTCGCCGAAGGCTGGAGCGAAGGTTGCCCAGGCTGTTCGTTCCTCGCCGACCACTTCGACGGCGCCAACCTGCACCTGGCGCACCACGATGTCTCGCTGGTCGCCGTCTCGCGGGCGCCTTACCCCCAGTTCCAGGCATTCCGCCAGCGCATGGGCTGGCGCTTCCCGTGGTACTCCTCCCACGGCAGCACGTTCAACGAAGACTTTGGCGTCAGTGTCGCCAGCCAGGGCCAACGCCAGTACAACTACGCGCCATACACCGGCAACGAAAGCGAATTGCCCGGCCTGAGCGCGTTCTTCCGCGACCACGACGGGACGGTCTTCCACACCTACTCCACCTATGCCCGCGGCCTCGACATCCTGGTCAACACCTACAATTTCCTCGATATCGCGCCCCTGGGCCGCAACGAGGGCGGCACCATGGACTGGGTACGCCACCACGACCGTTACGAACAGGCGCCAGCAGCACCGCATTGCTGCCATCAGTAGCACTACGCCCATGGCGGGCATTCGCCAGGAAAGCAGCCATACTTGAGGCCGTCCCCCGCCTCACAGGCCCGCCATGCCCAGTATCCGTCCGCGTACCGATATGCGTACCCTTGTGCTGGGCATGGTGCTGCTGGCCTGCCTGGCCACCTTGGGCAACACCCTCTACGTGGCCAATCGGGTCCAGCACGGCACCCTGATACAGCTTTCCCTACGGGCCAACCAGGCCCACGCCAGCAAGGTAGCGTCCAGCATCGCCGAGTTTCTGCGCTCGCCCCACAGCCACCTGCGCTACAGCGCTCGAAAACTGGCCACAGGCCTGGACGATGCAGCCCTGCTGCAAAGCGAAGCGCACCGCCTGCAAGCGCAGGACAAGGACTTCAACTCGATCGTCATGGTTAACCCCGATGGCCAGGTACTGATGGCCTACCCCGACATCCGCCAGATCGCCAGCCGCCGCCAGCGCTCGCCGGAAATCCATCCGCCAGGCCTTGCTGACGTGCGATCAACTGTTGCGGGATAAATTCGGTCGTTTGCGCCAGGGAGCGCAGAGCGATGCGCTCACCGGCCTGGCCAACCGACGGGCGCTGCACCATACCCTCGACGCCCTGATGCAAGGCACACGCCCGTTCGCCGTGCTGGCGCTGGATATCGATCATTTCAAACGGGTCAACGATACCTTTGGCCATGACGCAGGCGACGAAGTGCTCAAACACCTCGCCGCTTTGCTGCGCCAGCAGTCACGCCAGCAAGACCTGCCTTGCCGGGTGGCTGGCGAGGAGTTCACCCTGCTGCTGCCCGACACCGGCCATGCCGATGCACGGCGCATCGCCGGGCGAATTCGTGAGGCGGTCGAACAAGCTGATACCGCCCATGTTGGCCGACTCACGTTGTCCATTGGCGTGGTCTGCCGGCAGACCGATAGCGATCAAGCCGAGACGCTGCTCAAGCAGGCGGACGAGCAGCTCTACAAGGCCAAGCAGAATGGCCGCAACCGTGTGGAAGTGCTGGGCTTCAGCCCCGCACACCCAACATCCCCCGCTCAACGATGAAGTCGATCACCGCCTGCAGGCCTTCGCCTTTCTTCAGGTTGCTGAAGGTCCAGGGGCGCTCGGGGCGCATACGCTGGGTATCGCGCTCCATCACCTCCAGCGAAGCGCCGACATAGGGCGCAAGGTCGGTCTTGTTGATCACCAGGAAGTCGGACTTGGTGATGCCAGGGCCTCCCTTGCGCGGAATCTTCTCGCCTTCAGCCACGTCGATCACGTAGATGGTCAGGTCGGCCAATTCAGGGCTGAAGGTGGCGCTGAGGTTGTCGCCGCCGCTTTCCACGAAGATCACTTCGAGGTTGCCGAACTTGCGCGCCAGGGCTTCCACCGCCGCGAGGTTCATCGAAGCGTCCTCACGAATGGCGGTATGGGGGCAGCCGCCGGTTTCCACGCCGACGATGCGCTCAGGTTCCAAGGCGCCGGCCTCGGTAAGGATGCGTTGGTCTTCCTTGGTATAGATGTCGTTGGTGACCACGGCGATCTGATAGTGATCGCGCATGGCCTTGCACAGGGCTTCGAGCAAGGCGGTCTTGCCCGAGCCGACCGGGCCGCCGACACCGACGCGCAGGGGTTGCTGATAGTTTTGCATGCAGGCAGTCCTCAAGAACGGAACAAACGGGTGTATTGGGTTTCATGGCGCGACGAAGCGATAGCCAGCAGCGGCAGGCCGCCACCGAGCTGATCGTCGTCCAGCGCCAAGGCATGGTCGAGCACGCCGGGCAGCGCTTGGCCCAGGTCGCGCAGCAGTGTCTGGGCCGCTTGTTGGCCGAAGGGCACCAGCTTCACGCCTGCCATCACGGCGCCTTCCAGCCAGGCAAAACCATGGCCCAGGGCCAACTGGCGTAGCGGGATCGACCAGTGGGCGCCGAGCCAGGCCATGCCGCCGAGCTGGCTGAGTTCCAGGCTGGCGCGCCAGGCCGGGTCCTGGCCCAATTGCCAGCCGTCGAGCATGCGCGCCAGGGCCGAGCCGCGCTGCTGTTCTTCCAGGCGCAGCTCGGCGGTTTCGCGGTTGGCCAGCAGGAACCGGCTCCAGCGGCCGAACGCCTCGGCATCATCGGCCTGGCTGGCCCGGTACAAGCGCGCCAGCAGCGGCCAGTCGAGGTGGCCGAGGGTGTCGTGCAACTGCTCTCGTTGCCAGGCACTGAAGCTGGCGATGTCGCGCACCCAACCTGCCTCGACAGCCCACTCCAGACCTTGCGAATAGGTGAACCCGCCTACTGGCAGGCCGGGGCTGGCCAGCTGCAGCAGGCGTAGCAGTGCCAGGTCGCTGTTCATCAACCGGCCAGCACCAAGGCGGCGCCGGCCAGCAGGCCACCGCCGAAGGCCTTCTGCAGGCCGCTATGGCGGCGCAGCAGGCAACCGACGGCGAACCCGACCACCAGCAGCAGGCCGCTGACGGTGACGAAGCCTGCACTGAACAGCCAGAAGGCACTAGGGGTAGCTTCCACACCGTGGGCCCAGCCGTGGAACAGCGCGAACACCGGCATGAGCAGAGCCAACACCAGCTGGCGGCTGGGCAGCAACAACGCGCCAGCGGCAACCAGCAGCGAGACGGTAATCAGGGTTTCCATGCCTAACACGTCACCGAACACGTGACCGCAGATGGCGCCACCGAACATCGCCGCCAAGGTGGCCAGCGGCAGTGTCAGGTTGCGGCGGGTCAGCGCAGCAAGCACGCCGGTACCTAGCAGCATCAGCAAGTGGTCAAGGCCAGTCAGCGGGTGAAGCAGACCGTCCTGCAACGGATTGGCATCGTGGCCAGGGTGGGCGAAGGCTGGCAAGGCCACCATCAGCAAGGCAAAGGCGATCGTTTTTTTCATGGTTGACTCCGTGTACTCAAGAATGGGCTGGCATGCGCACGAACGGGTGATCGTGGCCATGGCTGTGGCTATGCGGCGCACTCTGGTAGGCGCCGGCCTCGGGTTCGAAAGGGGCCTGTTCGGCTTCCACCGTCAGGCCCAGGCCGCGCAGCATGTCGTCCAGCACATGGTCGTGCTGAAAACGCAGCAGGCCCGGTTCGATCTGCAGCGGCACATGACGGTTGCCCAGGTGATACGCGGCACGGGCCAGCAGGTGTGGATCAGCGCAACGCACCGTCGACACCGCTTCCGGGGCAGCCAGCACACGTATCACCTGACTGCCTTGGGCATCGGCCAACAACTCGCCGCCACGCAGCAGGTGGCCACGTTCGAGCATCAGGCCAGCCTCGCGACCGTCGTCGAGCGTGACGCGCAAGCGGCTCTTGATTCGGCTGTCCACATCCAGGGTGACAGTGCCGGTAACAGTGTCGGATGCAGGGATCCGGCGGGTCAGGACAATCATGCTTGCTCCTTCAGAACAGGAAATAACGCTGAGCCAGCGGCAATTCGGTGGCTGGCTCGCACACCAGCAGCTCGCCATCGGCACGCACCTGATAGGTTTGCGAATCGACTTCGATCACCGGTTGCAGGGTGTTGTGCACCATGTCGGCCTTGCGCACCCGGCGGCAGCCGTGGGCCACCCCTATCAGGCTGCGCAGGCCCAGCTCCTCGGCCAGACCGCGGTCCATGGCGGCCTGGGGCAGGAAGGTCATGCGCGTGGCATGCCGGGCAGCGCCCAGGGCGCCGAACATCGGACGGTAGTGCACCGGCTGCGGCGTCGGGATCGAGCCGTTGATGTCGCCCATCGGTGCAGTGGCGATCATGCCGCCCTTGATCACCAGGGCCGGCTTCACGGCGAAGAAGGCTGGTGCCCACAACACCAGGTCGGCCAGCTTGCCCACTTCCACCGAGCCGACTTCATGGGCGATACCATGGGTCAGCGCCGGGTTGATGGTGTACTTGGCGATGTAGCGCTTGACCCGGAAGTTGTCGCTGTAGGCGGTATCCGGGGCCAGCGGTCCACGGCGCAATTTCATCTGGTGCGCGACCTGCCAGGTGCGCAGCACCACTTCGCCGACCCGGCCCATGGCCTGGGAGTCGGACGAGGTCATGGCAAAGGCGCCCATGTCGTGGAGAATGTCTTCGGCGGCAATGGTTTCACGGCGGATGCGCGACTCGGCGAAAGCCACGTCTTCGGCAATGCTAGGGTCCAGGTGGTGGCAGACCATGAGCATGTCCAGGTGCTCATCGACCGTGTTGACCGTGTAAGGCAGCGTCGGATTGGTCGAGGATGGCAGCACATTGGCCTGGCCTGCCGCACGGATGATGTCCGGGGCATGACCGCCCCCGGCACCTTCGGTGTGGAAGGTGTGGATGGTGCGGTCACCGATGGCGGCCAGGGTGTCCTCGATGCAGCCGGATTCGTTGAGCGTATCGGTATGAATGGCCACCTGGATGTCCATTTCTTCCGCCACGCCCAGGCAGCAGTCGATGGCCGCGGGTGTCGACCCCCAGTCCTCGTGCAGCTTCAGGCCCACCGCTCCCGCGGCGATCTGCTCGCGCAAGGCTTCAGGTTGCGAGGCGTTGCCCTTGCCCAGCAGGCCGATGTTGATCGGCAGGCAATCGGCGGCCTGGAGCATGCGCGCCAGGTACCACGGACCTGGGGTGCAGGTAGTGGCGTTGGTGCCGGTAGCCGGCCCGGTGCCGCCACCGACGAAGGTGGTGACGCCGCTGGTCAGCGCCTCCTCCACCTGCTGCGGGCAGATGAAGTGGATATGCGAATCGATGCCCCCGGCGGTGACGATCTTGCCTTCGGCGGCGATCACTTCGGTGCCTGGCCCGACCGGCACGGTCACGCCAGGCTGCACATCGGGGTTACCGGCCTTGCCGATGACGGCGATGCGGCCATGCTTGACGCCGATGTCGGCCTTGACGATGCCCCAGTGGTCGATGATCAGCGCGTTGGTCAGCACCAGGTCCATGGCCTCGGCCGCCAGCATCTGGCCTTGCCCCATGCCGTCGCGGATGACCTTGCCACCTCCGAACTTGACCTCTTCGCCATAGAGGGTGAAGTCCTTCTCCACCTCTACCCACAGCGCGGTGTCGGCAAGGCGCACGCGATCGCCGACAGTGGGGCCGAACATGTCGGCGTAGGCTCGACGGGAAATACGGCTCATGCCTGGCCCTCCAGTGCGCCCATTATCTTGCCCTGGAAGCCGTAGACTTCCCGCTTGCCGGCGTAGGCCACCAGTTGCACGGTGCGTGACTGGCCGGGCTCGAAGCGCACGGCGGTGCCGGCGGGGATGTCCAGGCGAAAGCCGCGTGTAGGTTCACGTTCGAACACCAGCGCGTCGTTGACTTCGTAGAAGTGGTAGTGCGAGCCGACTTGCACCGGCCGGTCGCCATGGTTGGCCACGCTGACGCTGACAGTGGCGCGGCCGACGTTGAGCTCGATGTCGCCATCGGCGACCTGGATTTCTCCGGGAATCATGGGTGGCTCCTCAGACGATGGGGTCATGCACGGTCACCAGCTTGGTGCCGTCCGGGAAGGTGGCTTCGACCTGCACGTCGTGGAGCATCTCGGCGACGCCTTCCATGACCTGCTCGCGACTCAACACTTCGCGGCCCAGGCTCATCAGCTCGGCCACAGTCCGGCCATCGCGGGCA
Source organism: Pseudomonas taiwanensis DSM 21245 (assembly GCF_000425785.1). GTDB lineage: Bacteria > Pseudomonadota > Gammaproteobacteria > Pseudomonadales > Pseudomonadaceae > Aquipseudomonas > Aquipseudomonas taiwanensis. The sequence continues at coordinate 38,648 of NZ_AUEC01000034.1, read as the reverse complement.
CCTTCGAGCACCGCGGCGCTGATCAATGCCACAGCTTCCGGGTAATTCAGCTTCAAGCCGCGGGCCAGGCGCCGCTCCGCCAATAGCGCGGCGGTGAACAGCAGCAGTTTGTCTTTCTCTCTCGGGGTCAGTTCCATGGCGCGTTCTCAGGTAGCCCAAATGCGCGGCGGGCATGCCGGCAGGCCGAGAACGGCCGGCCGCAGCACATGCCAGAGGCGCTGCAGGGTGCGTTGCAGATGTTGGTTGTCGTGATCGAGCAGACGGATCACCAGCAGTTGCCCCAGCAGCGTGGCGCCAGCGGGGTTGCCCAGTGCTTCGAGCAAAGGCCGCACCTGCTCCAGCAGCGCCTGGTCGGCGGGCGCGGCGCAGAAGGTGGCCAGCAGCGGGTGGTCAGCGACCTTGTCCAGGCGCCCGCCTTCGATACGCAGGCGCTCGTGCAGCCCCGGGTCACCGGGCATGTCGATGCGCAGTCGGCTATCCAGGGCGCCTTGCTCGAAGCGTTCGTTCATCACTGGCCGCCCCAGGCAGAGGGTTTCCCAGGCCAGTAGCCGGGCACCAGGCTCCAGGGTGAAACAGCTGTCGAGGCTCGCTCGGGCACCGCAGAAGAAGATGCTGTCCTGAGGCAGCCATTCCAGCGTGCTGCCCGGCTGCAGGTGAAAGCGCTGACGTAATCGGGCGGTAGGGCCGATGCTGCGGTAGAACTTGCTGGCGCCGGGCATGGTCAGCAGCGCGTGACTGCCTGGTTCCAGATGAATGTCCAGTTCCAGGCGGTCGCCAGCAACGATGCCGCCGGGTGGGTGCAGCACATAGACGTGACACGGTGCACCTTCCGGGTAGAACGGTCGCTGCACCAAAAGAGGACCAAAATGATGGCGCGCACCAAGACGGGTCACGCCGGCGCGTTCGACAAAGCGCAACTGCAAGTGCGCGCTCCAGCCAGCATCCTGTTCGGTATGTTCGATCTGCTCCGCGAGCGACATCCTGCGGCCCCTGATATCCGTGGCCTGACGGCCGTTGTGAGGGTTTGGCGCGGCGCCGCTGAGCATTGCCTGCCTGACCACTCGATCAAATTCGATGGCTGGATATAGCAGGTTGCGGGCCAACTACGCAGGTGAAGGAAAATGAAACGTGTGTGGCGACTGCTCTGGCATCGGGCACACAGGGCTATGGCGCACAAACGAGGGGCGGTACAGAGCCCCGTTTTGGGCCATGGCGGTGGAAGTGGCGTGGGTTCGGACGGGATCGTTTGGTGGCCCCTGGTTTTACCTGGGGTGAAGAGTTGGCGGGGGGCAAGAAAGCTTTGCCCCCAACCCTGGAATTTCCCACGGAAACTGCGCCTACTCCACCGCTTCGTAGGGCAGCCCGACGTAGTTTTCGGCGATGTTCACCAGACCAGCCGGCGAGGTCAGGAAGTACTCGCGATCGGCCTCCTGCATCTTCTGGTCCCAGGCATCCTTGTGGTCGCCGAAGTCATGCAGCAACTGAGTCATGAACCAGCTGAAGCGCTCGCCCTTCCACACCCGGCGCAGCGCCAGTGGCGAATACTGCGCCAGCAGGTCGGTGCGGCCCTCGCGGTACACCTTGACCAGGATACGGAACAGGTAGTTGACGTCGGAAGCGGCCAGGTTCAAGCCCTTGGCGCCGGTGGGCGGGACGATGTGCGCGGCATCGCCAACCAGGAACAGGTGCCCGTACTGCATGGGCTCGACCACCAGGCTGCGCAGCGGAGCGATGCTTTTCTCCAGTGCAGGGCCGGTGACCAGACGTTCGGCAACGTCATCAGGCAGGCGCGCCTTGAGCTCCTCCCAGAAGCGCTCGTCGGACCATTCCTCCACGCGATCTTCCAGTGGAACCTGCAAATAATAGCGGCTGCGGGTGTGGGAACGCTGGCTGCACAGCACGAAGCCGCGTTCATGGTGGGCATAGATCAGTTCATGGTTCACCGGCGGGGTGTCGGCCAACATACCCAGCCAGCCAAAGGGGTAGACCCGTTCGTAATGCTTGAGCACACCTTCAGGAATGCTCTGTCGCGACACACCGTGGAAACCGTCGCAGCCAGCGATGTAGTCGCAGTCCAGGCGATAGGTTTGGCCGTCTTTCTCGTAGGTCAGGTAAGGGCGTTCACCCTTGAGTTCGTGGGGCTGGACGTTGCTGGCGGAATAGATGGTCAGTGCGCCGCTGGCCTTGCGGGCCTCCATGAGGTCGCGGGTCACTTCGGTCTGGCCGTACACCATGACGGTCTTGCCACCTGTCAGGGCCTTGAGGTCCAGGCGTTGGCGACGCCCGCCAACCAGCAGCTCGACGCCTTCGTGAACCAACCCTTCGCAGTCCATGCGGGCGGCCACACCGGCTTCGCGCAGCAGGTCGACCGTGCCCTGTTCGAGGACGCCTGCACGGATCCGGCCCAACACGTATTCAGGGGTCTGGCGTTCGACGATGACCGTGTCGATGCCAGCGTTATGCAGCAACTGGCCAAGCAGCAGGCCGGACGGACCTGCGCCGATGATTGCAACCTGAGTGTTCATTGTTCTTGTCTCTTGTCTGGCGATGCCAGCCCACGACTGGCAGTGGCTGGGCATCTGCTGTTAGGGTTTGCCCCTGCATTTTTACTGGCAATGCACCGCTAAAAAGTGTGCTATCCAATATAAAAACTGCACTTTTGCAAAAAGCGTTCGATTAACGGACAGGAACAAGAACAATGAAATCCACCCTCCCCGGCGTCCCGCTGTTCCAGTTGTATGGCGAAAACCAAGCCTGGCCCGCCACCGACTTGCTGCATTGCGAGACCATCCCGGTGCGCAGCCGCCTGCACCATTGGGAAATCAAGCTGCACCAACATGCCGAGTTGTTCCAGTTGCTCTACGTGCAGCGGGGTCGGGCCGAGGTGGAGATCGAGGGCCGGCACAGCGAAATCCGCGAGGCCGCGATCCAGGTCGTGCCGCCACTGACGGTGCATGGCTTTCGCTTTAGCGCGGACATTCAAGGGCATGTGGTGACGTTCGGCGCAGCCCTGGTAGCCGATCTGGAACAGCGCTTGGGCACGCCGCTGCGGGTGCTTTCGACACCGGCCTGCTACCCGTTGGGCAAGGATCGTCAGCACCTGCGCACGCTGATCGACACCTTGCAGCAGGAATACCAGGGCAGTGCCCCGGCGCGGTCGACCATGCTCCAGGCGTTGGTCACCGCACTGGTGGTGTGGATCAGCCGTCGCCAGCAACAAGGTTTGGCACCACGCAACCGCGATGAACGCGACCGCCTGTTGCTGGGCCAGTACCTGCGCCTGGTCGAGGCTCATTACCGCGAACACCTGTCGGTGGAGGACTTCGCCGCGCACCTGAATATTTCCAGCCTGCAACTGAACCAGCTATGCCGCGAGCTCAGCGGCCAGACGGCCTTGCAGGTCGTCCATCAGCGCCTGCTGCTGGAGGCCCGGCGCAACCTGATCTACACGCGTATGAGCATCAGCCAACTGTCGGACAGCCTGGGGTTCAGCGACCCCACCTACTTTGCACGGTTCTTCAAACGGCTGACCGGCCAGACGCCCAATGCATTCAGGCGTTCGGCTTCGCACGCGCCTGCTTGACGTATACGTCAACCTGCCATTAGGTTAGCCACATACCATCCTGCGAGCCCGAGCATGAGCAGCCAGACCTACAGCATTTCCGACCTGTCCCGCGAGCTGGACATCACCACCCGCGCTATCCGCTTCTATGAGGAACAGGGCCTGCTGAGCCCAGAGCGCCGCGGCCTGGAGCGAATCTATTCGGCGCGCGACAAGGTCAGCCTCAAGCTCATCCTGCGCGGCAAGCGTATCGGTTTCTCGCTGGCCGAATGCCGTGAATTGATCGAGCTATACGACCCCACCAGCGGCAACCTCAAGCAGCTCAACAGCATGCTGGCGAAAATCGCCGAGCGCCGTGCGCAGCTGGAACAGCAGATGCTCGATATCCACCAGATGCAACTGGAACTGGACACCGCCCAGGAGCGCTGCGAACAAGCCCTGGCTGCCACCTTGAACAAGAACGACAACCGTTGATCCGCCACAGGAACCCTGCCATGTCCTTGCCCAAACACGTTCGCCTGGTCGAAGTCGGCCCGCGCGACGGCCTGCAGAACGAAGCCCAACCTATCAGTGTTGCCGACAAGGTGCGCCTGGTGGACGACCTCACCGAAGCCGGGCTGAGCTACATCGAAGTCGGCAGTTTCGTTTCGCCCAAATGGGTACCGCAGATGGCCGGTTCCGCCGAGGTGTTCGCCGGTATTCGTCAGCACCCAGGCGTTACCTATGCCGCCCTGGCACCCAACCTGCGCGGGTTCGAAGACGCATTGGCGGCCGGTGTGAAGGAGGTCGCGGTATTTGCCGCCGCCTCCGAGGCCTTCTCGCAGCGCAACATCAATTGCTCGATCAGTGAAAGCCTCACGCGCTTCGAACCGATCATGGACGCGGCACGCAGCCACGGCGTGCGTGTTCGCGGCTATGTGTCGTGCGTGCTCGGTTGCCCTTATGAAGGCAAGGTCAGCGCCGAACAGGTCGCACCGGTCGCCCGTGCCCTGCATGACATGGGCTGCTACGAGGTGTCGCTGGGCGACACCATTGGCACCGGAACCGCCGGCGATACCCGGCGCCTGTTCGAGGTGGTGTCGAAACAGGTGCCACGCGAGCAACTGGCCGGGCATTTCCACGACACCTATGGGCAAGCCCTGGCCAACGTCTATGCCAGCCTGCTGGAGGGTATCAACGTGTTCGACAGCTCGGTCGCAGGCCTTGGGGGCTGTCCCTACGCCAAGGGCGCCACCGGCAATATCGCCACGGAGGACGTGCTTTACCTGCTGCAGGGGCTGGGCATCGACAGCGGTATCGATTTGGACCGACTGATTGCAGCCGGTCAGCGTATCAGTACCGTGCTGGGCCGAGCCAATGGTTCACGGGTGGCGCGGGCGCGCACTGCGGGCTAGTTCACACGGCTGTCACATTTGTGTGGGTGGAGTGTTACCGCCCCCACAAAAACCAGCAAAAAATCGGGTAACAGGGAAACAAATCGACAAAATCTCAGGTCACCCGCCACACACCCAGAATGCCAACCTATTGATTTTAAAGGATTTTGAAAAGTTGGCACGCCACCTGCTATATCTTTGGCATAACAAGAACAAAAACGTGATACCCAATAAAAACAACAGATAACGGCTCTGACATAAAAAAAACAACACGGCAGAGGCGTAGCAAGCAGATTTTTTTGGAGTAGATACGCTTTTCAGGGGTTCGCCCCGCGGTCTGACACAGAACAATAAAACTACCTTCAGGTAGAGACGGTCAGGACCGGACCAGCCCTGGTGAAAGCAGATCAGCGCTCAAAAAAATACGTTTGCTCTTGACCCCGGATGGGGGTCGGCCGCAGTACCAAGACAGGCTAACAAAAACAACAAATGGTCGGTCTTCAATAATAAAAAAGAGCAAGCAACAACGCTTTGAGGGGAGCTCCGGCTCCCCTCAGTGCTTCCTGCCTTCGCCCTCCTCCTGCTTCGCCTCCTCATGCCCTTCGACCTTTTCCACCACCTTGGGCATCGTGCCCAGCACCAGTAGCGCCATCACCGTGCTTACCAGCGCCGTCACTTCTCGCCCCATGCCTGCCGCCGTGCCGATGGCAGCGGTCATCCAGAGTCCGGCAGCGGTGGTCAACCCCTTCACATGGCTGGTGTCCTGCCCATTGCCCTTGAGAATGGTGCCCGCCCCCAGAAAACCAATGCCCGCGACGATGCCCTGGATCACCCGGCTCAAGGCTTGCTCATCCGCCCCGGCCATCGCTGGCGCCAGGACAAACAGCGCGGCCCCAAGCGACACCAACATATGGGTGCGCACACCTGCCGATTTACCCTTGTGCTCACGCTCGAACCCCAGCACCGCCCCCAGCAATGCCGCCATCAGCAAACGCAGCAGAATCCGCGTCACCTCGCCTTCGTCGGTCACATCGGCAAATTCGGACTCAATGGCCAGCACCACAGGTCGCCACCAAGGTTCCATAACCGCCTCCCGCATCAGGCCACTCACATGAACGGTGGACCGCGCTGTGTGCCAGGAGTGCCGCCTACCGGCTGGCGAGCAACACGCCTGGCCATCTGATACGGTTTTTATTGCAAAACCTGAGTCTGTGCTGAAAACAGTTTGACGGCGATAGTGCAGCAACCCTGATGCAGGCCTGATGAGCACAGAACCATGAGCGAACGCATTCCCTTCGTCGAGATCGCTGCCCCGCGAAGCACCGCCAAACCCGTCGACAGCGGCATCCATACCCGCAGCTTCAAAGGTCTGTACCGCAACCTGCGAATCGTCTTCGCCGGCAGTCTGTTCGTGTTGTTCTTCGGTACCGCCTGGCTCGACTGGAACGGGCGCCAGGCCGTGCTGTGGGATCTGTCCAACAGCAAGTTCCACATCTTTGGCGCCACCTTCTGGCCACAGGACTTCATCTTGCTTTCGGCAGTTCTGATCATCTGTGCCTTCGGCCTCTTCGCCATCACCGTATACGCCGGCCGGGTGTGGTGTGGCTACAGTTGCCCACAGAGCACCTGGACCTGGCTGTTCATGTGGTGCGAAAAGGTCACCGAAGGCGACCGCAACCAGCGCATCAAACTCGCCACTGCGCCCTGGAGCCTGGCGAAGGCGGCCCGCCGTACACTCAAACACAGCTTGTGGATGGCGATCGGTGTACTAACCGGCCTCACCTTCGTGGGCTACTTCACGCCGATCCGCCCCTTGGCGGCTGAGCTGTTCACCCTGCAACTGGGGGGGACGGCAATGTTCTGGGTGCTGTTCTTCACTGCCGCCACCTACATCAACGCCGGCTGGCTGCGCGAGGCGGTGTGCCTGCACATGTGCCCGTACGCGCGCTTCCAGAGCGTGATGTTCGACAAGGACACCCTGGCCGTGGCCTATGACCCACGCCGAGGCGAGGCACGCGGGGCACGCAAGAAGGGCGCCGAGGCCCGCGCCCAGGGCCTGGGCGATTGCATCGACTGCACGCTGTGCATGCAGGTCTGCCCCACCGGCATCGACATCCGCGACGGCTTGCAGATGGCCTGTATCGGCTGCGCCGCCTGTATCGATGCCTGCGATGGCGTGATGGACAAGATGGGCTACCCACGTGGCCTGATCGGCTATAAGTCCGAACACAGCCTGCAAGGCGGCACCACCCACTGGCTGCGCCCACGTCTGTTAGGCTATGCCTGCGCCCTGGTGGTAATGCTCGGCGCCTTGGTGGTGGCCTTGCAGGTGCGCCCGATGGTGTCGCTGGACGTGATCAAGGACCGCGGCCTGTTCCGGGAGAATGCCCTGGGCCAGATCGAGAACATCTACCTGCTGAAAATCATCAACAAGACCGAACAGACACAGCGCTATCGGCTGCGCCTGGACGACGCCGAAGGCTTTGCCTTGCAAGGCCCGGACGAACTGATCGTGCCAGCCGGGGAAATGAGCGAAGTGCCGGTATCGGTCGCCCTGCTCGCCGAGCGCCCGACCAGCAGCTCGCAGGCGCTGAGTTTCGTGGTTCAGGACAGCGACAAGCCCGAGGTGCGGAGCGTGGCCCAGAGCCGCTTCGTGGCACCGATGAACCGCTGATCCCTTACACTGCCCATTCACCTTGCCCGCCAGGCCACGACAAACAGCCACGATGAAACGCTACGAACGATTTGCCGACGACATCGCCGAACTGATCCGCACCGGGGTGCTCGGCCCAGGCCAGCGCGTACCTTCGGTACGCTATGCCAGCCAGACCCATGGGGTCAGTCCGTCCACGGTGTTCCAGGCCTATTACCTGCTTGAGCGACGTGGCTTGATTCGTGCCCGGCCGCGCTCAGGCTATTTCGTCAACGCTCACGCACCGCGCCCGTTCAGCGAGCCGCAAACGCTACAGCCGCTCAGCGAATCCACCGAGGTAGATGTCAGCGCCCTGGTGTTCTCGATCCTCGAGTCGATCAAGGACCCCAACACCGTGCCGTTCGGCTCGGCGTTCCCCAGCCCCGAACTGTTCCCCTTGCAGCGCCTGTCGCGCTCGCTGGCCAGCGCCAGCCGCACGATGGACCCGCGCATGGTGGTGACCGACCTTTCGCCTGGCAACCCGCAGTTGCGGCGGCAGATCGCACTGCGCTACATGGTCGGCGGCCTGATGCTGCCCATGGAAGAGCTGTTGATCACCAATGGCGCACTCGAAGCGCTGAACCTGTGCCTGCAAGCCGTCACCGAACCCGGTGACCTGGTAGCCATCGAAGCCCCTGCCTTCTATGCCTGCCTGCAGGTACTGGAGCGACTCAAGCTCAAGGCGGTGGAAATTCCCGTGCAGCCACGCGAAGGCATGGACCTCGGCGTGTTGGCACAAACGTTGGACAAGCACCCGATCAAGGCTGTGTGGTGCATGACCAACTTCCAGAACCCCATGGGCGCCAGCATGCCCGAGGCCAAGAAGCAGGCATTGGTCGAACTGTTGCGCCGCCACCAGGTGCCGCTGATCGAAGACGATGTCTATGCCGAACTGTACTACGCCCAGCAAGCCCCCAAGCCGGCCAAGGCGTTCGACACCGAAGGCCTGGTGATGCACTGCGGCTCCTTCGCCAAGAGCCTGGCACCCGGTTACCGGATCGGCTGGGTCGCAGCCGGGCGATTCGCCCAGAAAATCGAACGCTTGAAGTTAATGACCTCGCTATGCGCCTCGATGCCCGCCCAGGCCGCCATTGCCGATTACCTGCAGCACGGTGGCTACGACCGCCACCTGCGCAAGCTGCGCTATGCCCTCGAAGGCCAGCAGGCCAACATGCTGGCGGCCATCGCCCGGTATTTCCCGGCGCAGACACGGGTCAGCCAGCCTTCCGGGGGCTACTTCCTGTGGCTGGAACTGCCCGAGCAGATGGACGCGCTGAAGCTGTTCCACATGGCGCTGGCCCAAGGCATCAGTATCGCCCCGGGGCCGATCTTCTCGCCGACCCGACGCTTCGGCAATTGCATTCGCCTGAACTACGGCAGCCCTTGGCATGATGGCGCCGAGCAGGCCATGGAGACACTGGGCCGCATCGTGCGATCCTTCTAGCCGCCACCATGACGGGCAGGCTACAGTGGGGCCATGCCCCACTGTCGGACGACCGCATGCCCTCTCGCGAATTGCTCCATTTGCGCCAGCAACTCGACGCACTGCAACAGCGCACCAGCCAACTCGAAGCCACGCTGGCGCAGCAACAGACGCTCGGTGATGGTCTCTATCGCTTCCTGTTCGACACCATGGACGAAGGCTTCTGCATCATCGAGTTCTTCGATGGCCCCCATGGCCCACTGAGCGACTATGTGCATGTGCTGGCCAATGCCGCCTACACCAAGCACGCCGGCATCCCCAACGTTGTGGGGCAAAAGCTTCGCCAGATGGTCCCCGACGAGGCCGATGACTGGGTGGAGCGCTACGGCGCGGTGCTGCGCACCGGCGAACCGCTGCACTTCGAGCAGGAACTGGTCGCCACCGGCCGTGTACTTTCGGTCACCACCTTTCGTGTCGAGCCCCCCGAGAAACGTCAGGTCGCGGTGCTGTTCAAGGATGTCACCGAACGCCGCAAGGCCGAGCTTGCCCTGCAGCGGCTAAACGAGGAACTCGAGCAACGGGTTAGCGAAGCACTGGCCGAACGCCGGCTATTTGCCGAGTTGATCGAGCACAGCGTGGTCAATGTGCATGTGGTCGACACCGACATGCGCTGGTTGGCCGTCAACCGGCAGGCCAAGGAAGACTTCCACAAACTGTATGGGCACACGCCGCAAGTCGGTGCGTCCATGCCGGCCCTGATGGGCGATGCCGATGACGACCGCGCGCGGTTCCTGCCAATGTGGCGTCGGGCCCTGGCAGGCGAGCGCTTCCTCGAAATGAGCGTCTTCGGCAGCGAGCACTACGTGCGCCACTTCGAGCTGCACTTCAACGCCTTGCGCGACCATGACGGCACGATCCAGGGCGCTTACCTGTTCGCCTACGACGTCACCGAGCGTTTCCAGGAGCAGCAACGGCGGCTAAAGGCCGAAGAAGCCTTGCGCCAGGCACAGAAAATGGAGGCCGTGGGACAGCTCAGCGGCGGTATCGCCCATGATTTCAACAACCTGCTCGGCGGCATACTTGGCGCCCAGGACCTGATGCGCCAGCGCCTGGCCCGGGAGCAGTACGACGACCTGCACCGCTTGCTCGACCTTTCCAACAGCTCGGCCAAGCGCGCCTCATCGCTGGTGCACCGCCTGCTGGCCTTCTCCCGCCAGCAAACCCTGCAACCACGTTCCACCCACATCACCGCGCTCGTGCATGACATGGAGGAATTGGTGCGCCGCTCCATCGGGCCATCGATTGAGTTGAGCAGTCGGTTCCATTCGCCCCTGTGGCCGGTGTTCATCGATCCACCTCAGCTGGAAAGTGCTCTGCTGAACCTGTGCATCAACGCTCGCGATGCGCTGCCTGCTGGTGGCACCATCGTCATCGAGGGCGAGAATCGGGTGCTGGATGCCGACCAGGCACGTGCAGTGGAGCTGCCTTCCGGTGAATATGTGTGCCTGACCATCTCGGACAACGGCCGTGGGATGACGCCGGAGGTGATGGCAAGGGCGGTGGATCCGTTCTTCACCACCAAGCCGATGGGCCAAGGGACGGGGCTGGGGTTGTCGATGACCTACGGTTTCGTGCGCCAGTCCGGCGGGCAAATGCGCCTGCGCTCGACCCTCGGCGAGGGCACCGAGGTAGCACTCTACTTGCCTCGCCATTACGAGCAGCCGGTTGCTTGCAGTGTCGAATCGGCAAGCAATCCGACAGCGTCCACACACCCGAGCGGCCAGCGAATCCTCCTGGTAGAGGACCAAGTGGCGCTGCGCATGGTGGTCAGCGAGGTGCTGGAAGAGCTGGGGTACCAGGTCGAGGCATTCGAAAACGGCCTGGCGGCACTGGATCATCTACAAAATGGCGAACGGCCCGACCTGCTGCTCAGCGACATTGGCCTGCCCGGCGGGATCAATGGTCGCCAATTGGCCGAGCGCTGCCGGGCCCGCTACCCGGACCTGAGCGTGCTGTTCATCACCGGTTACGACGAGAGTGCGGCGCTTAGCGAGGGGCAACTGCTCCAGGGCACGCGCGTTCTGACCAAGCCCTTCGAACTCGGAGCACTGGCTGACCAGGTGCGCCAGTTGCTCGACAATGGGCAGAAGTGACGGCGGGCTTAGCGCCCACCGCCGAGGTCGATGAAACTGCCGGTGGAATAGGACGCCCTGTCCGATAGCAGCCAGAGAATCGCCTCGGCGACTTCCTCGGGGTACCCCCCGCGCCCCATGGGCAGGCCCGGTTCGAGCTTGCTCACCCGCCCCGGGTCGCCGGACAGGGCATGGAAACCGGTGTGGATGTAGCCGGGCCGCACACCGTTGACGCGCACGCCCTCGCCCGCCACCTCTTTGGCCAGGCCGAGGGTGAAGGTATCGAGCGCCCCTTTGGATGCGGCATAGTCGACGTATTCGTTAGGAGAACCCAGGCGCGCCGCCACCGATGAGACATTGACGATGGCGCCGCCCTGACCGCCGTGGCGTCGGGACATACGCCGCAGCGCGTGCTTGGCGCATAGCATCGGCCCGACCACATTGGTTTTCATCACCTTGAGCAGGCGAAACTCCGACATGTCCTCGACCCGGCTTTGCTGGGCGATGGTGCCGGCATTGTTGACCAGCGCGGTGACCGGACCGAGATCGTGGTCGACCCGCTGGAACAACTGGATCACCTCATCCTCGACGCTGGCATCGGCACGCACGGCAATGGCGTCGGCGCCCAACGCCCGGACCTGGGCCAGAACGCTCTCGGCGGCCTGATCATCGGCGTGGTAATTGATACAGATACGGTAACCCTGCTTTGCCGCCAACAATGCCGTTGCGGCGCCGATGCCACGGCTGGCACCGGTGATGACGATAACGTTGTCCATGTCACTGCCAATCGCTTGGTTGGGAGTCACCGACAATAGGGGAAAAGCCTGCGCATGGGAATGCCTTGGGCACCGGCGCTTTTTCAGTAATCGAAGCGATCGACCGCACGCCGCCGTTCGTTGTCATCCCGCCGATCATAGCTGGCAGTGGTCTGGATGTTGGCATGGTGCGCAAGCTTCTGGGCAATCGACAGGTCGTGCTCTTCGATCACCCGGGTGATGAACGCACGGCGAAAATCATGGGGCATGATCTTGACCCCCACCTGGGCACCGCGTTGGCGAGCGATGTAGTAGATCGCATGCTTGGTGATGCGCGCGCGGGTGATGTGGTTGCCACGGCGGATACGGTTGAACAGGAACGGGTCGTCCGCAGCCCCCTCGGGCAACGCCTGGCGACGAAGGTCGAGCCAGGCCTGAAGCTTTTCGAAGGCCCAGGCTGGCGCGTACTTGACCAACTGCCGATTACCCTTGCCCACCACCTGCAAGCTGCGTTCGATGAAATCGACCTGTGTCAGGTCGATGTCCACCGACTCGGACTTGCGCATGCCGGTGCCATACAACAGCGCAATGATCGCCGCGTCACGCACGCCTTGTGGGCGTGGGTCGGCTGCACAGACGTCCATCAGTTCGCGAATCAGACTGCGTCGCAGGTTGCGCCCCGGTGGCAGACGGCTGCCGGTGTCTGGCTTGACTTCGCGGATTCGAAGCAGCCGCTCATGCTCGATCAGCCCCTGGCGCCAGGCTTCGTTCATCACCCCGCGCACCGCATTGACGTACAACGACGAACTGTTCGGCGCGTAACCGTCCGACCGCAACGCGGCCACCAGACCGATGACATGCCCAGGCTCGAGCTGGTGCCAGGGTACATCGACGATATCGTAATCGACGAAACCAAGCCGGTCGGCGGCATCCTGGAGAATGTAGCGCATCGTCTGTTGGCTGGAGGGCGCCAGCCGGGCCAGGTACTGCAGCAGCGGGTTTTGCGTGAGGTCGGACAAAACGTGATCCTGTAGCGAAGCCCAGGGCGGCGTGACGCCACGCCAGGCGTGAAGCGAATCAATGCCATCACCTTGATATTCAAGGGGTTTGACGGTGGCACGGCCCATGATGGTACCCCATAGGCTATCGTGGTAGCCATGACTCCCCATCGCCGAGGCCGCATGGCGTTCCATCGACTGACCCGCACCCATCCCCGCCTGAGCATCGCCACCCTGGCAGGCGTTGTCGGCGCCTGGCTGGTTCCCGCCGACGATACCGTCCAGCAGGTGCTGATCGGCTGGAACATCGGCGTCTGGCTTTACCTGTTGCTGGTATTGTGGCTGACCTGGCGGGCCAGTCCCGATACCGTGCGCCGGGTCGCCCGCATCGAAGACGAGAACGCAGGCCTGGTGCTGTTCACCGTCTGCATCGCAGCCATCGCCAGCCTGGCGGCGGTCACCCTGCAGTTGGTATCCAGCCGCGGGCTGCACGGCAGCGACCTTGTCCTGCACTACCTCTATACTGGGCTGACCGTTGCTGGCTCCTGGTTGATGATTGGCTGCATCTTCAGCCTGCACTACGCCCGCCTGTTCTACACCGACGATGGCAAGGCACCGCCCCTGCGCTTCGCGGACAATGAATGCAACCCGGATTACTGGGACTTCCACTATTTCTCGTTCACCCTCAACGTGGCGGTGCAAACGTCGGATGTCGGCGTCGCAGGGCGGGCTTTGCGACGGGTAGTGCTGGCGCACTCATTGGTAGGTTTCGTGTTCAATACGGCCATCCTGGGGTTCACGATCAACATCGCCGCCGGGTTGCTGGGCTAGCGCACGCCAGGCACAAGCAGCGACACGGCGACAAACGTCCTCCAACTGACCAGTCTCCAGCACCAGCCCCATGCGTACATGCCCTGCCGCGCTGGGGCCAAAGGCATCGCCCGGTAGCAGCGCTACGCCCTCCTCCATTAGCAGACGCTGGGCGAACGCCTGGGCACTAAGCCCGGTCGCGCTGATGTCGAGCATGACGAACATGCCGCCTGCGGGCTTGTGAGCCCTGACCCCCGGGCAATCGGCCAGGACCGAGCACACCCGGTCACGACGCTGTCGATACGCTTCGCGCATCTCCCGCACCGCCGGCAGGTCTCCTTCCAACGCAACACAGGCTGCCTGCATCACAAACTCCGGCAAGCCGAACAGCATGGCCATGGCCAGGTTGGCCAAGTGCGCGGCGAGCGGGAGCGGTCCGACCACCCAACCGATTCGCCAGCCGCTCATGGCATGGGACTTGGACAGGCTGTCGATGATCACGCAGCGCTCGGCCATGCCCGGCAGGCTGGTCGGGTCGATCACCTCGCCCTCGAACAACAACCCGCTGTAGACCTGGTCGCACACTAGCCACAGGTCGTGCTCGCGGCATAGCTGCGCGAGTTGCGCCATGTCCTGGGCTGGGATGGCGACGCCGGTGGGATTGTGCGGGGTATTGAGCCACAAGCCCCGGGTACGGGGGGTGACGGCCCGGGCCACGGCCAGCGGATCGAGCCGGAACCCCTGCTCGGGGCTGACCGACACCACGACCGGTAGCGCCCCACAGGCGGCGAGTACCGCAGGGTAGGTAACGTACATGGGTTCGGCGACGATCACCTCGTCTCCCGCCTCGAACAGGCATTGGGCGACGGCGTACAAGGCACACTGCGCGCCCGCCAGCACCACCACTTGGTCCGCCGTGACTTGCGGGCCGCTACGCCGGGCAATGGCCTGACGCAAGGCCAGGCTGCCGCGCACATCGCTGTAATGGGTATCGCCGCGGCGCAGGCTGCTGACCGCCGCCTCGACGATGGGTCTGGGCGTGTCGAAATCGGGGTCGCCCACCGACAGCAGGAAGATCTCTCGCCCTTCGCGTCGCAGGGCCTGAGCCTGATAATGGATGTCCCAGGCAGAGCTGGCGTCCCCGGCGATGCATTGCGTGAGCGTGGAATAGCGCATGACTGTCTCCCTGTCTGCCCAGCCCGCACCGCTCGTCCGAAAACGCTGTGCGCCAACTGGGGTTAAACATAGCAGAGGCCACGGCTCAGCTAGCGGCAGGCCGCGAAGGAAAACGTTTGCCTGGACGTTAATAGCCCAATGGTAGGCATGACGGATCTGTGACCGCCTTCAAGCCTTCATGCAATTGTCTTGAGCGGCGCGGGACAATGGCGATCCAAGTGCTATGGTTAAGTTCCCGGCAACCGCGCATGCGGCCATCCAAACGAGGCGTCCAGGACTGGACAAGGAGGCTGGCTTGAACAAAATGACGTTCCCCAACGCCTGCCAGGTGATGCGTTGGCATTTCCATCCGCTGGGCTTCGAGGCCAGCATGGATGCACCGCGCAGCATGGTCGCCCGCCTGTTCGACCGCGCCACGGGGCAAACCCTGCTCGCCATTGCCGGTATCCCCTGCGCAGCCATCATGGCGGCCTCCGACGTGGAACGGATCATCGAAGCCGTCGAGGCCGAGATGGAGGCGTTCGTGCCTGCCATGGCACTGCGCGACGCAGGTTAAGCCACTGCGTCGCTCGCCTGACGCAACGCCTGCAGCTTGTCCATGAACTGCTCGGCCGGCACCGGCTGCCCGAGCAGATAACCCTGTAACGAATCGCACCCCAGACGGGTCAGAAAAGCCTGCTGGCGGTCGGTTTCCACTCCCTCGGCGACGATCCGCAGGCCCAACGCCTGACCCAATGCGACAATCGCCGAAACGATGGCCGCATCGTCGCTGTCTTGCTCCAGGTCGCGCACAAAACCTCGGTCGATCTTCAGCTCGTTGGCTGGTAGGCGCTTGAGGTACATCAGGCTGGAATAGCCAGTACCGAAATCGTCGATGGACAGGTCGACCCCCATGTCGGCCAGGCGCTGCAGTACCGTGAGGCTGGCATCGGCATCGTGCATCGCTGTGGTTTCGGTGATTTCCAGGGTCAGCCGGTTGGCCGGCAGGTTGTTTGCGCGCAACGCTCGGGCAACGCTGTCGACCAGCCCGGCATGGCAGAATTGAATCGCCGAGAGGTTGACCGCAATGCGCCAGTCCTCGTGCCCCTGCTCCATCCAGGCGCGCATCTGTCGGCAGGCTTCCTGCATCACCCATTCGCCGATGGGAATGATCAGACCGGTCTTCTCCGCCAGGCCAATGAAGCGGTCTGGCAACAGCAGCCCGTGCTGGGGGTGCTCCCAGCGCAACAGGGCCTCGGCACCGATGGGGCGGCAGGCCTGGGCATCGAACTTGGGCTGGTAATGCAGACGGAACTGGCCCAGCTCAAGGGCCACGCGCAGGTCCTGGAGCAGTTGCAGCTGCTGACGGGCATTGCTGTTCATCGACACGTCGAAGAAGCTGTAGCCATTCTTGCCGGCGCTCTTGGCGTGATACATCGCGGCGTCGGCATTACGCAGCAGTTCGTGCTGGTCCTGGCCATTGCCGGGATAAAGCACGATGCCCAGGCTTGCCGACAATTGCAGGTCATGTTCGGCAACGCGGAAGGGACGCGATACCAGGTTGACCTGCTTGACCGCCACGCCCATGGCATCGTCCGGTTCCTGAAGCTCCACCAACAGCACGAATTCATCGCCGCCAATCCGTGCCAGGGTGTCCTGGCTGTGCAGATGGCCTCGCAGGCGCGCCGCCACCTCCTTGAGCAGCTGATCGCCCACATGATGACCAAAGGCGTCATTTACCGGCTTGAAGCCGTCCAGATCGATGAACATCAGCGCAAAACAACCGCCCTGCTCCGCCACCTTGCGGATGGCTTGCTCGATGCGGTCGGCCAGTAGTGTACGGTTGGGCAAGCCGGTCAGGGTATCGTGCAGGGCCAGTTGGATCAGCTCCTGGTTGGCCCGTGTCAGCGAGCGGGCAAGCTCGGCCGTGCGCGCTTCCAGACGGGCGTCGAGCACCGAGGTGAGCAACGCTACCGACAGCACCGCCAGCGTGGTGATCAGCACCAGGTAGACCAGCCCGTCACCCTTGAGCCCCTCTGCCAACGCACCGCAGTAACTGCCTTCGGGAAAATTCGCCGCGGCCATGCCGGTGAAGTGCATGCCGACGATGGCGAAGCCCATGATGATCGCCGCCAGGCCGCGAACATGCCGGACATAAGGCGTATGCTGGCGTAGCCGGAAAGCGATCCACAAGGCTGCCGCCGAGGCACTCGCGGCAATGGCCAGGGATGCGCTGAACAATACCGGGTCGTAGTCGATCCCTGGCAGCATGCGCAACGCGGCCATGCCGGTGTAGTGCATGAAGCTGATGCCGGCTCCCATGATCAGTGCACCGAACCCCAACTGCGTCCAGGGCAGGCTCGGCTGGCTGACCAGCCACAAAGCGAAAGCCGAGGACAACACGGCGATCAACAGCGAGAACGCGGTGAGGCCGAAGTCGTAGCCCAGCTGGATAGGTAGGCTGAAGGCAAGCATGCCAATGAAGTGCATCGACCAGATGCCAATACCCATGGCCAGCGCTCCGCCCACCATCCACAGATGAACAGCCCGGCCTTTGGCCGTGGCGATGCGCCCCGTCAGGTCGAGGGCGGTGTAGGACGCTAGAATCGCCACGCACAGCGAAATCAGCACCAGCGAGGAAGAGTAGCTACCGGTCAGCATCAGGAGTTCCAGCGTCGGGACGAAGGGCCCGGAAAAAGCTGACGATTGTACTCAAGCGTTAGCGAAACGCACGGGGTTTTTGCGAATGGGAACGGATCCAGGCTGCTGTCAAGGTCGACCGCCAGCCAGCCCGCTCCGGGAGAGAGAAGCTGGCTGGCGACGGTACCTGTCACTCCTGCCGGGCGAACGCCTCGTCGGACTGCCAGCCACCGCCAAGCGCGGCAATCAGCTGGACGCTCGCGACCAACCGCCCCTGCAGCACGTTGAGCACGCTGCGCTCGTTGCTCAATGCCGTGGTCTGCACGTTCACCACATCCAAATAGCCAATCAAGCCTGCACGATACTGGTTCTCGGTCAGTCGCAACGACTCACGCGCGGCATCCAGCGCCTCTTGACGCACCACCGCTTCGTCGGCGTAGACCTTGAGCTGCACCAGGTAGTTCTCGACTTCCTTGAAGCTGTCGAGCACCGTCTGCCGATACTGCGCCACCGTCTGGTCATACACCGCCACGGTGCGATCCACCTCGGCGCTACGTTTGCCAGCATCGAACAGGGTCATGGCCAGCGATGGCCCCACCGACCAGTAACGGTTGGGCAGCTCGATCCAGTTGCTGAAACTGCTGCTGGAATAACCGCCGCTCATGCTCAGGGACAAGTCGGGGAAGTATGCCGCGCGAGACACGCCGATGTTGGCGTTGGCAGCCATTACATTGCGCTCGGCTGACGCGATGTCGGGGCGACGTTCGAGCAATTGCGACGGCAATGTTACCGGAATGTCCGGCAACGCCGGTATCGACTGGTTATCAGCCAGGCTGAATTCGGCCGGGGCCTTGCCCATCAGCACCGCAATGGCGTTCTCGAACTGGGCGCGCTGCCACACCAGGTCGATCAGGTCGGCCTGGGTGCTCTTGAGCTGGGTCCGGGCCTGGGCCACCGCATCGGGCCCGGCGACGCCCGCTCGGTACTGGTTTTCGGTCATCCGCAGCGACCGCTGGTAGGCGGCCACCGTGGCCTCCAGCAAGCGCTTCTGCTCGTCGATGACCCGCAGTTGCAGGTAGTTCTGCACCAGCTCCGACTGCTGGCTCAGGCGAATGGCCGCCAGATCGGCAAGACTGGCTTCAGCGCTCGCCTCATTGGCATTGAGCGTTTCACGCAACTTGCCCCACAGGTCGATCTCCCAGCTCACCCCCAGCTGCGCGTTGTAGGTGTTGCGGATGCCGCTGCTGTTGTTGGACAAGCTCGAACTGCTGCTACCGGTGCCCTGGGCCGAGCGGTTCTTGCTGGTGGTCAGGTCCAGGCTGGGGAACAGCGAGGCACGGCTGCTGCGCACCAGCGCCTGGGCCTGACGATACTGGGCTTCGGACTGGGCGACGGTCTGATTGCTGCGATTGAGCTCCTCGACCAGCGCGTTGAGCCCGGCATCGCCGTAGATCTCCCACCACGCCCCACGGTCAATGGCATCGGACGGCTTGGCCTGGGTCCAACCTTCGGCCTGCTTGAACTGGACCGGGGTGCTCATCTGCGGACGATGGTAGTCGGGGCTCAGGGTACAGGCACTCAGCAGCGCCACGCACAGCCCCGCGCCGACCAGGCGCGAGCCACGCCCACGTGTCAGTAACTGCAGGGCACGGTGAAGAGGTGTCTGGGCAAAGTTCATAGCGGGGTTTCCAGGGCGGCGTCGGTGCGCACGCCACGCCAACGGTTGAATCGGTGACGCAAACGGTCGAGGTACAGGTATACCACCGGCGTCGTGTAGAGGGTCAGGACCTGGCTGACCACCAGGCCGCCAATGATGGTCAGGCCCAGGGGCTGGCGCATTTCAGCGCCTTCGGCGCGGCTGAGCAGCAATGGCAAGGCCCCCAGAATAGCCGCCAGAGTGGTCATCAGAATCGGTCGCAAGCGCAACAGGCAGGCCTGTCGAATCGACTCCTCCGGCGTGAAGCCCTGGTGACGCTCAAGCTGCAAGGCCAGGTCGATCATGAGGATGGCGTTCTTCTTTACCACCCCAATCAGCAGGAACAGCCCCAGCAGCGAAATCAGACTGAACTCGCCACCGGTGGCGTAAAGCGCGAGCAAGGCTCCAACCCCAGCCGAAGGCAGGGTCGAAAGGATGGTCAACGGGTGAATGTAGCTTTCATACAGAATGCCCAGCACCAGGTACACCAGCACCAGGGCGCCGAGGATCATCAGTGGCTGGCCTTCCTGAGTTTTGGCAAAAGCATCGGCAGTACCGCCGAGCTTGGCGATCACCTCTTCAGGCAGGCCAACCTTGGCCACCGCCCGCTCCACCGCGCTCATGGCCTGGTCGGGGCTGTAGCCTTCGGCGACGTCGAACGCGATGTCTTCGGAGGCGAACTGCCCCTCGTGGCTGACCCGGTCGTTGGCCAGGCTGTTCTCGTAACGGGCGATGGTTGACAGTGGTACCCGGGCACCGTCGGCGGTGATGACCTGGACCTGCTCGAGCGTGGTCGGGTCCCAGGCGTATTTCGGGTTGATCTCCAACACCACCTGGTACTGGTTGAGGCTGTCGTAGATGGTGGAGATCTGCCGCTGGCTGTAGGCGTTGTTGAGCACGGTGGTAACCATGTCCATGTCGATGCCCAGGCGCTTGGCCTGGTCACGATCGACCACCAGGGTCACTTGCTGGGTACCCGAGCCGTCACGGGCGTCGATGGCGGTCAGCTCCGGCAGCGCACGCAAGGCGGCGACCACTTTCGGGAACCATTCGCGCAGCGCCGCCAGGTCGCCGCTCTGCAAGGTGTAGAGGTACTGCGACGAAGTCTGGTCGCGACCACCGCCGCCCAACTGCAGGTCCTGGTCGGCCATCAGGAACAGTCGCCCACCCGGCACCTTGGGCATTTCCTTGCGCAAGCGTTCGATGACACGCTGAGCGTTGATCTTTCGTTCGCCGATCGGTTTCAGACGCACCAGCACCATGGCATTGTTGGTACCGCTGTTGCCGCCGATGAAGCCGGCGACACTCTGTACCGCCGGATCGGCCAGCAAGGCGCGTCGGTAGATTTCCATCTTCGGCTGCATCACGCTGAACGACAGGCCGTCGTCACCGCGAATGAAGCCGATCAGCTGGCCGGTATCCTGCTGCGGCATCAGGGTCTTGGGCACCACCACGTACAAGGCGATGTTGACCCCGATGGTCAGCAACAGGCTGATCAGGGTCAGTCGCTTGTGGCGCAGGGCCCAGCCCAGGCTACGATCGTAGGCATCGACCATACCCTGGTGGAGCTGGTCGCTCCAGCGTTGCAGGCGAGTCTGCTCGCGGTGCTGCGCCTTGAGCCAGCGGGCGCAGAGCATCGGCGTCAGGGTCAGGGAAACCACCAGCGAGACGATGATTGCCGCCGCGAGCGTGACCGAGAACTCCAGGAACAGGCTGCGCACGATACCGCCCATGAACAGGATCGAGACGAACACCGCCACCAGCGAGACGTTCATCGACAGCAAGGTGAACCCCACCTCCTTGGCGCCGAGGAACGCAGCGCGCATCGGAGGTTCGCCGCCCTCGATATGCCGGGAGATGTTCTCCAGCACCACGATCGCGTCATCCACCACCAGACCGGTGGCCAGGATCAGCGCCATCAGCGACAGGTTGTTGAGCGAGAAGCCGCAGAGGTACATGACCGCGAAGGTGCCCACCAGCGACACCGGCACCGCCAGGCTAGGAATCAGCGAAGCACGCAGGTTGCCGAGGAACAGGTAGACCACCAGGATCACCAGCACCACGGCGATCAGCAGGGTATGTTCGGCCTCCTTCAAGGTGGCCTTGATCACCGGCGAGCGGTCCATGGCCACGTTCAGCTTGACGCTGGCCGGCAACAGCGACTCCAACGCCGGGAGCTGTGCCTTGATCTGGTCGACGGTTTCGATAATGTTGGCACCGCTCTGGCGATTGACCACCAGCAACACCGCGCTCTGGTCGTTGAAGAAACCGCTGTTGTAGCGGTTCTCCACCCCGTCGGTGATGGTAGCCACGTCGGACAGGCGCAGGATCGTGCCATTTTCCTGCCGGATCACGATCGGCGCGTAGTCCTCGGCTTTTTCCAGCTGGTCGTTGGCACGCACCTGCCAGTTGCGATCGGCATCCTCGACAAAACCCATGGGCCGCCGCTGGTTGGCATTGGCCACCGCTGTGCGCACTTCGTCCAGCGACAGGCTGTACTGGTTGAGCAGTTGCGGCTCCACCGCGATACGCACTGCCGGCAACGAGCTACCGCCGATCTGCACCTCGCCTACCCCACTCACCTGGGCCAGGCTCTGGGACAGGATGGTGTCTGCAAGATCGTACAGCTGGCCTTTCTGCAGCACATCCGACGTCAACGACAGCACCATGATCGGCGCCTGGGACGGGTTGATCTTCTTGTAGGTGGGCATGCTGCGCATGCCACTGGGCAGCAGGTTGCGAGTGGCATTGATCGCCGCCTGCACCTCGCGCGCCGCGCCATCGATGTCACGGCCCTGTTCGAAGCCGATGATCACCCGGGTCGAGCCCTGGTTCGAACTACTGGTCAGGGTGGTGACGCCGGCGATGGTGCCCAGCTTGCGCTCCAGCGGCGTGGCGACCGTGGCCGCCATGACTTCGGGGCTGGCACCGGCCAGGTTGGCCTGTACCACGATCACCGGGAAGTCGATCTGCGGCAACGGTGCCACAGGCAACAGGCCGAAACTGACGCCACCGAGCAACATGATCGCCAGGCTCAGCAGCATGGTCGCCACGGGGCGACGGATGAAAGGTCCGGACAGGTTCATGCCTCGGCCTGCTTCACGTCAGCGACCGGACGCCAGCGGCGCGCCAGGCGGTCGAAGTACAGGTAGATGACCGGCGTGGTGAACAGCGTCAGCACCTGGCTGACCAGCAGCCCGCCGACCATCACCAGGCCCAGGGGTTGTCGCAGCTCGGCACCGGAGCCGGTCGCCAGCATCAACGGCACGGCGCCGAACAGCGCCGCCAGGGTGGTCATCAGGATTGGCCGGAAGCGCAGCAGCGCAGCCTGGTAGATCGCGTCACGCGGTGCCATGCCCTGGTTGCGCTCGGCTTCGAGGGCGAAGTCGATCATCATGATCGCGTTCTTCTTGACGATGCCGATGAGCAAGATGATGCCGATGATGGCGATCATACCCAGGTCGTTGCCGCTCAGGATCAGCGCCAGCAAGGCACCGACGGCTGCCGATGGCAGGGTCGAGAGGATGGTTATCGGGTGGATGTAACTCTCGTAGAGCACGCCCAGCACGATGTACATGGTCACCACGGCGGCCAGGATCAGCAGCAAGGTGCTCGACAGCGAGGCCTGGAAAGCTTCGGCGGCGCCCTGGAAGCGGGTCTGCACGCCAATCGGCATGCCGATCTCCTGCTGCACCTGCTCGATCACCTTCACTGCCTCGCCCAGGGACGCGCCATGGGCCAGGTTGAACGACATCATCACCGCCGGGAACTGGCCAATGTGCGAAATGGCCAGCTGGGCCTGGCGCTGCTCGATGCGCGCCAGTGCCGACAGCCGCACCTGGCCACCGTCTGAAGCCTTGACGTGGATCGACTCCAGGGCCTGTGGGCCAATGCTCGCCGCGGTCTGGGACTGCAGCACCACACGGTACTGGCTGGCCTGAGTATAGATGGTCGAGATCTGCCGCTGACCGAAGGCGTCATACAGGGCATTGGTGATTTGCGACACGTTGATGCCAAGGCGGCTGGCCATGTCGCGGTCGATCACCAGGTACACCTGCAGGCCTTTGTCCTGCAGGTCGCTGGCCACGTCCTGAAGTTCGGGACGCTGCTGCAGAGCCTGGACCAGCTTGCCGCTCCATTGCGCCAGCAACTCGGCGTCGGGCGACGACAAGCTGAACTGGTACTGGGTGCGGCTGACCCTGTCTTCGATGCTCAGGTCTTGCACCGGCTGCATGAACAGGCGAATGCCCACCAGTTTGTCGAGCTGCGGTTGCAGGCGCTCGATGACTTGCGCAGCAGTCACATCGCGATCGCCGTGGGGCTTGAGGTTGATCAGCAGACGGCCGCTATTGAGCGTGGCATTGTCGCCGTCCACGCCTATGTAGGATGACAGGCTTTGCACCGCAGGGTCTTGCAGGATCACTTTGCTCAAGGCCTGCTGGCGTTCGCTCATGGCGGCGAACGAAGTCGATTGCGGAGCTTCGGAAATACCCTGGATCACGCCGGTGTCCTGGGCCGGAAAGAAGCCCTTGGGCACTGCCAGGTACAACACCACCGTCAGTGCCAGGCTCGCCACCGCCACCAGCAGGGTCAGCGGCTGGTGCCGGAGCACCCATTGCAGGCCACGACCATAGTGCGCGATCAGCCAGTCGATCCAGGCGCCGCTGGCGCGATAGAAGCGGCCCTGCGCTTCAGGCTTGGGCTCACGCTTGAGCAAGCGCGCGCACATCATTGGGGTCAGGGTCAGCGACACCACCAGCGAAATCAGGATCGCCACCGCGAGGGTAATGGCGAATTCACGGAACAGCCGGCCGACCACATCGGCCATGAACAACAGCGGGATCAGCACCGCGATCAGCGAGAAGGTCAGGGAAACCAGGGTGAAGCCGATCTGCCGGGCGCCCTTGAGCGCCGCCTGCATGGGGGGTTCGCCTTCCTCGATATGACGGGAGATGTTCTCCAGCATGACGATGGCGTCGTCCACCACGAAGCCAGTGGCGATGGTCAGGGCCATCAGTGTCAGGTTGTTGATCGAAAAACCGGCCAGGTACATCACGCCGAAGGTACCGATCAGCGACAGCGGCACGGCGATCGAAGGAATGAGGGTTGCACTGACGCGACGCAGGAACACGAACGTGACCATGACCACCAGGACAATGGCGATAAGCAGCTCGTGCTGCACGTCCTTGACCGCTGCGCGGATGGTCTGGGTGCGGTCGGTCAGCACTGAAACGTCCAGGCCGGCAGGCAGGTTGTCGGTGATCGTTGGCAGCATCTGCTTGATCCGGTCGACCACTTCGATGACGTTGGCGCCCGGCTGGCGCTGGATGTTCAGCAGCACGGCCTGGTTCTCGTTGGCCCAGGCGGCCAGGCGCTCGTTCTCGGCGCCGTCGACGATCTCGGCGACATCCTTGAGGCGCAGTGGCGCACCGTTGTTGTACGCCAGGATCAGGTTGGCGTACTCCTCGGGCGAGCGCAGTTGGTCGTTGGCATCGAGCATCGACACCCGGGTCGGGCCATCGAAGTTGCCCTTGGGTTGGTTGACGTTGGACGCGCCGATCAAGGTGCGCACGTCTTCGAGATTAAGGCCGTTGGCAGCCAGGGCGTCGACGTTGACCTTGATACGTACCGCCTGGCGCTGGCCGCCGGCGATGCTGACCATGCCCACGCCGCTAATCTGGGCGATTTTCTGCGCCACGCGGGTATCCACCAGGTCGTTGAGCTTGGGCAACGGCATGGTCTTGGAGGCAATGGCCAGGGTCAGCACCGGGGTGTCCGCGGGGTTGACCTTGTTGTACACCGGCGGTGCAGGCAGGTCGCTGGGCAGCAGGTTGTTGGCGGCGTTGATCGCGGCCTGCACCTGTTGCTCGGCAACGTCCATGTTCATGTCCAGGCTGAAGCGCAGGGTCAGCACCGAAGCCCCACCCGAGCTGGTCGAGGCCATCTGGGTAAGGCCTGGCATCTGGCCGAACTGGCGCTCCAGCGGTGCGGTGACCGCGCTGGTCATGACCTGAGGGCTGGCACCGGGATACAGGGTCATGACCCGGATGGTCGGGTAATCGACCTGGGGCAAGGCCGAGACCGGCAGCAGTTTGTAGGCAATCAGGCCGGCCAGGACGATGGCCAGCATGCTCAGCGTGGTTGCGACCGGGCGCAGGATGAACAGGCGCGAGAGGTTCATGCGCCCGCCTTGCCTGCTTCACCCGCCTGGGCCGAACCTTTGGCATCCTGGCCCTGCAGGTGCTGACCGGGCGTGGTGGGGACCTGCGAGCTGTCTTCCACCACCTCCACCTGGGTGCCTTCTCGCAGGCGGTCGGTACCTTCGAGCACCAGTCGGTCGCCTGCGGCCAGGCCTTCGAGGATCACGCTGTGCTCGCCGTCGCTGGCGCCGACCTTCAGCTTGCGGATGTTGACTTTGTTATCGGCATTGACGACGTAGGCGAAGGTGCCATCGTTTCCGAACTGGATGGCCGCTGCAGGGGCAAGCACCACCTGTTTGAGGGTGTCGGCCAGCAGGCGCACGTTGACGAACTGGTTGGGAAACAAGGCTTGGTCCTTGTTCTCGAAACGGCCTTTGAACTTGAGGGTTCCAGTGGTGGTATCAATCTGGTTGTCCAGGCTGCCCAGCACGCCAGTCGATTGCAGCTTGCTGTCGCTGCGGTCCCAGGCCTCGACGGGCAGGCTGGCGCCACTGCGGTAGCGCTCGAGCACCCTGCTCAGTTCGGTTTCCGGCAAGGTGAACGTGACACTGATCGGTTCGGTCTGGGTGATGACCACCAGGGCCGTGGTGTCATTGGCGGCGACCAGGTTGCCCAGGTCGAGCTGGCGCAGGCCTACACGGCCGCTGATCGGCGCACGAATCTGGGTGAAATCGAGGTTCAAACGGGCATCGTTGACCTGCGCCTGGTTGGTCTTGACCAAGCCCTGGAACTGCGCGACCTTGGCTTCGGCGGTATCCAGGGTCTGCTTGGCGATGCTGTCTTCGGCGTACAAACCTTTGTAACGCGCCAGGTCGACCTGGGCGTTCTTCAGTTGCGCCTGGTTTTGCGCCAGGGTGCCTTCAGCCTGCTGCAAGGCGATGCGGTAGCTGCGCGGGTCGATTTCAGCGAGCAGGTCACCGGCCTTGACCTGCTGGCCTTCCTTGAAGTGGATCTTCACCAGTTCGCCTGCAACCCGGCTACGCACATTGACCGTGTTGGTCGCCGTTACCGTGCCGAGGGCTTTGTAGTAGAGCGGGAAGTCGCCAACCCGCACCGGTTCGACCCGCACCGGCACCGGGTCGGTGGATGCACCGAAGCCTGGGCGCCCCTTGCCCATTCCCATGCCCATGCGACCACCACCGGCCTCTTTATGTGCCGGCGTTGCAGGCCACAACCACCAGGCCAGCAGGGCCACCAGCAGCAGGATCAGCAGGCCAACGAGCCAGCGACGGGGGGAACGGGAGACAGAAGCTTGCATGGATTGAACGAACCTTGTTCAGAAAAGGACGGCTTGGAAAGTTTGAACGATAAGCACTGGCTTCGTTTTAGCAAAGGCCCTTTACCAGAGGTTTACCTTCGGCTGACGTTGCCAAGATGCTGAACTTTAAATGAAAACGGCCCGGAACGCGTTCCGGGCCGTTTACAGGGTATTGCTTGAAGCCCTAGTACCGGGCGCCTGCAAGCACTGCGATGTCAGGTGCCGGCGACAGGGCCGGAGCAGGCCACAACGGCCTGCCCCCACGCAGCGTTTACTTCAGAACCGCCAGCGCCGCCGCGTAGTTCGGCTCGTCAGCGATTTCGCCAACCAGCTCGCTGTGCAGCACGTTATCATTTTCGTCCAGCACTACCACGGCGCGGGCGGCCAGCCCAGCCAGCGGGCCATCGGCGATGGCTACGCCATAGTTCTCCAGGAACTCGCGGCCGCGCAGGGTCGACAGGTTCTTCACGTTTTCCAGGCCTTCGGCACCACAGAAACGCGCCTGGGCGAATGGCAGGTCGGCGGAGATGCACAGCACCACGGTGTTGGCGACGTCGTTGGCCTGGGCGTTGAACTTACGCACGGAGGTGGCGCAGGTTGGCGTGTCGACGCTTGGGAAGATGTTCAGCACCTTACGCTTGCCGGCGAAGTCCTTCAGCGAGGTGTCGGCCAGATTGCCAGCGACCAGCGAGAAAGCGGGAGCCTGGGCACCGACTTTTGGCAGCTCGCCGTTCACCTGAACCGGGTTGCCTTTGAGAGTCACTTGAGCCATGGGCAGAAATCCTTATGCGGGGTTTGAAAAGGACACTGAGTTAAGCATGAAGGCAGCCGGGTGCCTATGGGTGGCGGAGAAATTGTTTTATTGCCGGACAATTCTTGTGGACAAAAAAATGTCCGGATGGCCACAGACCATCCGGACATTTTTAGTTTTGGCGGTGGATTAGCCCAGCAGGCCGTAGACCACCGAGGTCAGTGCGACCAGGCCGACCACAACGACGAAGACGTTGGACAGCGCCCCGCTGTACTTGCGCATCGACGGCACGCGACGGATGGCGTACATCGGCATCAGGAACAGCAGTACCGCGATGATCGGGCCGCCCAGCGACTCGATCATGCCGAGGATGCTCGGGTTGAGCGTGGCGACGATCCAGCACACCACCAGCATCAGCGCGGCGACCACGCGATCCAGGGTCTTGGCGCCGGGGCGCAGGCCAGCCTTGGCGATGATGCCCTTGAGGCCTTCGCTGGCACCGATGTAGTGCCCCAGGAACGACTTGGCGATGGCGATGAAGGCGATCAGCGGCGCGGCAAAGGCGATGGTCGGGTTGCTGAAGTGGTTGGCCAGGTACGAGAGGATCGACAAGTTCTGCGCCTTGGCTTCGGCCAGCTGGGCGCTGCTAAGGGTCAGCACGCAGCTGAAGACGAAGAACAGCACCATGGCCACCATCAGCAGGTGGGCACGGGCCAGGATCTGGCCGCTGCGCTCGTCGGCGTGCTCACCGTAGCGACGCTTCTGGTCCACCGCGAACGCGGAAATGATGGGCGAGTGGTTGAACGAGAACACCATCACCGGAATCGCCAGCCACACGGTGTGCAGAAAGGCCGAACCGGACGGCACCTGGTTGGCACTGTCCAGGATACCGCCGGTCCAGTGCGGCACCAGGTAAAGGCCCAGCAGCGCCAGGGCGACGATGAACGGATAGACCAGCAGGCTCATGACCTTGACCGTGGCCTGCTCACCGCAACGGACGATGGCCAGCAGGCCGAGGATCAGCACGAACGAGAGGATCGCGCGTGGCGGCGGGGTCATGTGCAGCTGGTGCTCCATGAAGCTGCTCACCGTGTTGGTCAACGCCACGCTGTAGATAAGCAGGATCGGAAAGATGGCGAAGAAGTAAAGCACGGTGATCAGGGCACCGGCTTTGAGCCCGAAATGCTCTTCCACCACTTCGGTGATATCGCCACCGTTGCGCCCCGACAGCACGAAACGGGTCAGGCCACGGTGGGCGAAATACGTCATGGGGAACGCCAACGCGGCGAGGATCAGCAACGGCCAGAAACCGCCGAGGCCTGCGTTGATCGGCAGGAACAGGGTTCCAGCGCCGATGGCTGTGCCGAACAGGCCCAGCATCCAGGTGGTGTCGTGACGCGACCAGCTGCCGAGGGTGGCGGGGGTCGATTCTGCAAAGCGTTGTTCAACGCTTGGGGCCTGCTCATTCATTCCGGGTGAAGCTCCACTCGCAAGACTGCAACAGGCTGAGAATGGCGAAATAGACGTTTCGCCCAACTCAACCGGAAAAGAGGGGCGCGATTGTGCCTGCAAAGGTTGCACTTGGGGAAGCCCCGTCCGAGGGACGGTTGCACTTGTCTTTACAAGAGGCGGTGTTACCGGACAAGCCACATCGCCGGCCTACCGGCGATGGGCTGTGATGAAGGCTTACTTCTGGACGGCAGCGAACGCTTCGGCAACCCGTTGCAGGTTGGCCGGGCGCAGGCCCGACATGCACACGCGGCCGCTGTCGATCAGGTACACCCCGAACTCGTCACGCAGGCGACGCACCTGCTCGACGCTGAAGCCGGTGTAGCTGAACATGCCGCGCTGGCGCAGGAAGAACTGGAAGTCCTGGCCTGGCAGCAATACCGCCAGGGCGTCCACCAGGGCCTGACGCATGTCGAGGATGCGCTTGCGCATGACTTCGACTTCCGCGACCCACTGGGCGTTGAGGGCCGGGTCGCCGAGCACGCCGGCCACCAACTGGGCACCGAAGTTGGGCGGGCTGGAGTAGTTGCGGCGCACGGTGGCCTTGAGCTGGCCGAGCACGCTCTGGGTGGTGGCTTCGTCGTCGCAGACCACCGACAGCCCCCCTACCCGCTCGCCATACAGCGAGAAGATCTTCGAGAACGAGTTGCTGACCAAGCACGGCACGCCGGCGCGGGCCATTTCACGGATGGCGTAGGCGTCTTCCACCAGGCCCTCGCCGAAGCCCTGGTAAGCGATGTCGAGGAACGGAATCAGGTTGCGCGCCTTGACCACTTCCACCACTTGTTGCCACTGGTTCTGCTCCAGGTCGGCACCCGTAGGGTTGTGGCAGCATGGGTGCAGCAGGACGATGCTGTTTTCCGGCAGGGTCTGCAGGGTGGCGAGCATGCCGGCGAAGTCCACGCCACGGGTGGCCTGGTCGAAGTACGGATAGGTGTGGACCTTGAAACCGGCACCTTCGAAGATGGCACGGTGGTTATCCCAGGTCGGGTTGCTGACCCAGACTTCGGAGCCTGGGAAGTAGCGTTTGAGGAAGTCGGCACCGACTTTCAGCGCGCCGGAACCACCGACGGTCTGCACGGTGGCCACACGCTTGCCGGTGACGGCCGGGTGGTCAGCACCGAACAGCAGCGCCTGGATGGCCTGACGGTAGCTGGCCAGGCCTTCCATCGGCAGGTACAGCGAGGCTTCGTGGTCCTGGCCCGCGATGCGTTTTTCCACCGCATCCACAGCCGCCAATTGCGGCACCACGCCGGCCTCATCGTAGTACAGGCCGATACTCAGGTTGACCTTATCGGCGCGTGGGTCGGCCTTGAAAGTCTCCATCAACGAGAGGATCGGGTCGCCGGCATAGGCATCGACATGTTTGAACACAGCGTGCAGCTCCTTGGATCAGGACAGTTCGGAAAGGCTGCCCTGAGGATACCCGGAGTCGGGGCCAAGAAACATCACCTATCGTGCAAGGTTGTCTATGCAAGATTGCATGACGGGAGCGTTTTCTTCGCCCTTTGGATCGAACGCCACCTGCGCGGTGATGGCGAGCAAGGTTCGCCCCTGTCCCGCCATGCCTGTGCGACACGACCAGGTAGGAGCGAGCCGTGCTCGCGACGAAGCAACCTTGGCCTCGAACCCGCTCAGCCAATCATTCCCTGAAGGGCCTCCCACTCACTCTGCGTCAACGCCACCCCTTGCTCATCGGCCATTTCGCGCTCGCGGTAGCGGCGCTCGCCAGGCATGCGCGTCAACCCCACGGCCTGCATCTGCTCGACCAGCTCACGGCTGCGCTGGGCAAACCGTTCGCCTTCGGCCTTGCTGGGGTCGATGACGATGATCAACTGCCCGGTCCATGGGGTCTTGGCCCCAGGGTGCTTGGACCAATCGAACTCCCAGGAAAAGTTACCTCCGGTCAGGGCCGCCGCCAGCAGCTCGACCATCATCGACAGTGCCGAGCCCTTGTGTCCACCGAACGGCAACAACGCCCCGCCCTCGAGGATGGCCTTCGGGTCGGTGGTTGGCTGCCCATTGGCATCGACCCCCATGCCTTCAGGCAACTGTTGGCCGGCACGGGCGGCGATTTGCACATCGCCGTGGGCCATGGCGCTGGTGGCCATGTCGAAGACGATGGGGTCATGGTCGGCGCACGGAGCAGCGAAGGCGATGGGGTTAGTACCGAACAACGGCTTGCGTGCGCCATGGGGCACCACACAGGTCATGCTGTTGACCACGCTCAGTGCAACCAGGCCTTCCTCGGCGAACGGCTCGACATCCGGCCACAGGGCCGCGAAATGGTGCGAGTTGTGGATTGCCAACACGGCGATTCCGGCACTGCGGGCCTTTTTCACCAGCAGCGCACGTGCGGCTGCCAAGGCGGGCTGGGCAAAACCGCCCGCCGCATCCACCTGGACATAACCGGAGGCGACATCGGTGACCTGCGGTGTTGCGCGGCCATCGACCCAGCCGCTGGCCAGTGTCGAGACATACCCCGGAATACGGAACACCCCGTGGCTATGGGCGCCGTCGCGCTGGGCGCTGGCACAATTGTGGGCCAGCACTTCGGCCACTGCCTCACTGCAACCGTGGCGCTGGAAAATCGCTTGCAACAGCGCCTGCAACTCGGCGAAAGGCACACGCACGACGGGGCTGGTGGAGGGTGCGGACATCTGAAGCTCCTTATTGGATTTGGAGTGGCTACAGCGTTGGCAACGACAAAAACTTTCCTGCAAGTGACAGCTACCTGTCAAATGTTGACTTGATGACAGAAAACATCCATTTTCTTTTCCACGCCTCACCGGGAGCCACAGCATGAGCCAACCGATCAAGCAACGCCTGGAAAACAGCCTGCAAGGGGCCGCTGCCTCAGGCCGCAAGATCGCCACGTACATGCTCGCCAATCTGCACGAACTGCCATTCCAGACTTCGGCCAGCATCGCTGCCAAGCTGGGTGTCAGCGAATCCAGTGTCGGCCGTTTCTGCCGCGCCCTCGGTTACCCTCACCTCAAAGCGCTCAAGCAAGATCTGCAAAGCGACCTGGGCGACGGCCCCTGGCTGGTGGGTGATCGTCTGCAAGAATACCGCCAGAACCATGACCCCAGCGATATCTCTGGCAGCCTGGAGCTGGAAATGGCCGCCTTGGTACGGGTCCACGAGTATCGTCAGACCGACGCCTGGCACCAGGTCGCCCAGCGCCTGGCGCAGAAACCACGGGTATTCATCGCCGGCTTCCAGACCGAGCGCGGCGTCGCCCTGTGCATGACCCACCTGCTGCAATACCTACGCGATGGCGTGCAACAGGTCGATGGCAGCGCCGGGCACTTCGGCGAAGTGCTGCTCGGGCCCGCCGAACAGAGCGCCCTGGTGGTGTTCGAGGCCCGCCGTTATTCACGCCACGCCCTGCTGCTGTGCCAGAAGGCACGGGCCGCCGGTATACCCGTCACCCTGGTGACCGATACCTTCTGCGACTGGGCAGATGCCCACGCAGACGAAGTGTTCCGCGTACCTACCGAGTTCAATCTGTTCTGGGAATCTACTGCCCCCATGCTGTCGTGGGTGCACCTGATGGTCAACGAGGTCTGCAAGAAGCTCGGACCGGATGTTGAAAGACGCTTGGAAGCAACTGCCGCTCTACATAACGAGTTCGTCGGCTACACCTCGTGGCCGTCGGGCAAACAACAATAGCAAGAGTGCAAGAGGTGCGAGATGAACAAGACCATGGCTATGGTGGGTGCGTGTGCCCTGCTGCTGGCGGGTGCTGCCAGTGCCGAAACCGTGCGCTTCGCCACCGAGGGCGGCTACCCGCCCTTCAACTATGTCGACGCCGATAACAAGCTGCACGGTTTCGACATCGACATTACCTACGCCTTGTGCGAACAGATGAAAGTCGAGTGCACCCTGGTGGCACAAGACTGGGAAGGCATCATTCCGGCGTTGATGGCGCGCAAGTACGATGCCGTGGTCGCCTCGATGATCGACACCGAAGAGCGCCGCAAAAAGATCGCCTTCACCGACCACTACTACCGTACGCCGCTGGCCGTCGCCGTGGCCAAGGACAGCAAGATCGACGACGCCCAGACCACGTTCGAAGGTTACACCGTGGGCGCCCAGTCCTCCTCCACCCAGGCGATCTACGCCGAGGACGTTTACGCCAAGGCCGGCGCCGAGGTGAAGCTCTATCCAACCATGGACGAGGCCAACGCCGACCTGGCAGCCGGCCGCCTGGACGGGGTGATCGCCGACAAGTTCCCGCTGCAGGAGTGGATCAACAAAAATGGCAAGGATTGCTGCAAGATCCTCGGTGATGTGGCCGGGACCAAGGCCGACGCCGCTATCGCGGTGCGCAAGGACGACGATGCGCTTCGCCAGCGATTGAATACCGCCCTGGCCGAGATCGTCGCCAACGGCACTTATCAGAAGATCGCCAGCAAGTACTTCGACTTCGACATCTACAACTGACCTGCTGCCCTGTGGGAGCGGGTTTGCCCGCGAATGCGCCCGACCGGGCGACAGGTGCCGCTGTTGCTGGCACTTTCGCGGATAAACCCGGTCCTGCAGGGAGGGTAAGTGATCCCGCGTGAGGGCTTGTCATGCTCGACCAATTGTCACTTCTGTCGTTCGCCAGCGGAGGCTGGGGCCAGGCCCTGCTGGCCGGTGCCCTGGTCACTGTTTCGCTGGCCCTGGCCTGCCTGCCCATCGGCCTGCCGCTGGGCCTTGGCGTGGCCATGGCTGCGCGTTCTCGCAAACGCCTGCCAAGAGCCTGGGCGACCACCTTTTCCACCGTGTTTCGTGGGCTGCCCGAACTGCTCACCCTGCTCATCATCTATTACGGCTGCCAGATCGCCGCGCAAAAGATCCTGACAGCCATGGGCTATGAAGGTGAGTTCCTGATCAACACCTTCCTGGCCGCCATGGTCGCCTTCAGCCTGGTATTCGCGGCGTTCTCCAGCGAGATCTGGCTGGCCGCTTTCAAGACCCTGCCCAAAGGCCAGTTGGAGGCCTGCTCGGCCCTGGGCCTGGGCAAGCGCACGGCGTTCTTCAAGGTGGTGCTGCCGCAACTGACGCGCATCGCCCTGCCCGGCCTTTCCAACAACTGGCTGTCGTTGCTCAAGGACACCTCGCTGGTCTCGACCATTTCCCTGGTCGACCTGATGCGCCAGACCAATCTGGCAGTCAGCGTGACCAAAGAGCCGATGTTCTTCTATGGCGTTGCCTGCGTGGGCTACCTGCTGTTCTCGGCATTGTCGGGGCGGGTATTCGCCTGGATCGAACGACGCTGCAACCGACATCTGCAAGGAGCACGGGCATGAGCTTCGAACAACTGCTGGGCCTGGTACTAGACCCTGACCTGCTGGAGCGCTACGGGCCACGCTTCGTCGATGGCCTGCTGGTGACCGCGAAACTGGTGGCCATCTCCTTCAGTCTGGGCGCCGTCCTTGGCTTGCTGCTGGCATTGGCGAGGATGTCACACAGCCTGTTGTTGCAGCGCATGGCCGCTGGCTACATCTATTTTTTCCGGGGTTCGCCGCTGCTCGCGCAGCTGTTCCTACTTTATTACGGCCTGGGTTCGCTCAAAGGCTTCTGGCAGGACGTAGGGCTGTGGTGGTTCTTCCGCGAGGCGTGGTTCTGCACCCTGCTGGCCTTCACCCTGAACACCGCGGCGTACCAAGCCGAAATCTTCCGCGGCAGCCTGATGGCGGTCGCCCCAGGGCAGTACGAAGCCGCGCGAGCCTTGAGCCTGAAACGCTCGACCACCTTCTTCAAGGTGATCCTGCCGCAATCGCTGCTGGTGGCCATCGGCCCGCTGGGCAACGAGTTGATCCTGATGATCAAGGCCAGCGCCATCGCTTCGCTGGTGACCATCTACGACCTGATGGGCGTGACCAAGCTGGCCTTCTCGCGCAGCTTCGACTTCCAGATCTACCTGTGGGCCGCTGTGCTCTACCTGGTGATCGTGGAACTGGTACGGCGCCTGCTCAAACACCTGGAAGCCCGCCTGGGCCGCCACTTGAACTGACGGAAGGATACGTTCCATGCATTGCCAGACCCTTGTCCTCGGCGCCGGTATCGTCGGCGTCAGCACCGCGCTGCACCTGCAAGCGCGTGGTCGCCAGGTGATCCTGATCGACCGCGACGAACCCGGCAGCGGTACCAGCCACGGCAACGCGGGCCTGATCGAGCGCTCGAGCGTGATCCCCTACGCGTTCCCCCGCCAACTGGGCGCTCTGCTGCGTTATGGCCTGAACCGCCAGCCCGATGTTCGCTACAGCCTGCTGCACCTGCCCAAGGCAGCGCCATGGCTGCTGCGTTACTGGCGCCAGTCGGCTCCTGGGCGTCTGGCGGGCGCGGCCGCCGACATGCTGCCGCTGGTGCAGCGCTGCGTCGAAGAGCATGACGCGTTGATCGGTGCTGCTGGCCTCGAAGGGCTGGTGCAAGCCAAAGGCTGGATCGAGGTGTACCGCGACCCGGCCCTGTTCGAACAGGCCAAGGCCGAGATCAGGGGGCTTGCCCGCTATGGTCTGCAGTACGAGATTCTCGAGCGCGGCCAGTTGCAGGCGCGAGAGCATCAGCTCGACAGCGCGGTGGTCGGTGGCATTCATTGGCTCGACCCGAAAACCGTGAACAACCCCGGCGCCCTCACCCAGGGTTACGCTGCGCTATTCGTCCAGCGCGGCGGGCAGTTCCTGCATGGCGATGCACGCAGCCTGAGCCAGGTCGCAGGTCGCTGGCAGGTGAACAGCCAGCGCGGCCCGATCACCGCCGACGAAGTCGTCGCCTGCCTCGGCCCGCAATCCGCCCAAGTCTACGAGCGGTTGGGTTACCGCATCCCGCTGGGTATCAAGCGCGGCTACCACATGCACTACGGCACCCGTGACGGTGCACAGCTCGAACATGCGATCTGCGATACACAAGGCGGCTACGTGCTGGCACCGATGGCCCGAGGCGTGCGCCTGACCACCGGCATCGAGTTCGCCGCCAGCGACGCGCCGGGCAATGAAATCCAACTAAGGCGCTGCGAAATCCTGGCCCGCCAACTGTTCCCGGCCCTCGGCGAGCGCCTGGACGACAGCCCTTGGCTCGGTCGTCGCCCCTGCCTGCCGGACATGCGTCCGGTGATCGGGCCTGCGCCAAGGCACAAAGGGCTGTGGTTCAACTTCGGCCATGCCCACCATGGCCTGACCCTGGGCCCGGTCAGCGGCCGCCTGCTGGCCGAGATGGTCACCGGCGAACGGCCATTCACCGACCCTGCGCCTTACAGCGCTGCACGTTTCGACTGAACCCACGCGGGAGAACAACAATATGACCGCCCCCCTGAGCGTTGCCAGCCTTGCTCCTGAACCCGATCCGCGTCCAACGCTGATCAGCATCGAGGGCTTGAACAAGCATTACGGCGCCTTCCATGTATTGCGTGACATCAACCTCAAGGTGCGCGAAGGCGAGCGCATCGTCCTGTGCGGCCCATCCGGCTCGGGCAAGTCGACCCTGATCCGTTGCATCAACCGTCTGGAGGTGGCCGAGCAAGGCACCATTCGGGTCGACGGCACCGACCTTGCTGCGACCAGCCGGCAAGCTGCCCAGGTGCGTAGCGAAATTGGCATGGTATTCCAGCACTTCAACCTGTTTCCGCACATGAGCGTGCTCGACAACTGCCTGCTGGCCCCCACCAGCGTGCGCGGGCTGTCACGCAAGGACGCAGAGGAACGCGCGCGGATGTACCTGAGCAAGGTCGGCATCGAGAGCCAGGCGCACAAGTACCCCAGCCAGCTTTCCGGCGGCCAGCAACAACGGGTTGCGATTGCCCGTGCACTGTGCATGAAGCCGCGGATCATGCTGTTCGACGAACCGACCTCGGCGCTCGACCCGGAGATGGTCGCCGAGGTGCTGGATGTGCTGGTACAACTGGCTGGCACGGGCATGACCATGTTGTGCGTGACCCACGAGATGGGCTTTGCCCGGCAGGTCGCCGAGCGCGTGCTGTTCCTTGAAGGTGGTCAGATCATCGAAGACAGCCCGCCAGAGGTCTTTTTCGGCCAGCCACGCACTGCGCGAGCCAAGGCGTTCCTTGCGCAGATACTGCATTGAGGCCTGATCGTCGGCAAGCCGATGCCTGCTGGGGTTGCGGAGCCTTTGCCGGCGCCGAATTGGCGGCGATTCATTGCACGGCTGCAATGAGCCGACTGCATCGTTAAATATAATTGACCTCACCTTACGTCAAACCCTTGCCGCCTGAGGCTCGCAAGGGTTTAACCCCCCGTATTTCGGCGCCCGCCCCCCATCAAAGCCCCTGCGTGTCGTTTGACATATCGAACGGCTCTGGCAATCTATCGCTTAAGCCCCGACCGGAATCGTCGACTCGGACGAGCCGGCAGTGCTCGGGGCTCCAGGCAGCACAGAAGGCCAAGGCCGTGCGCCTGCACAACAACGACAGGTCGAACCTGTCTCAAGGTGACATATGTCCAACAGCAACATTGGCAGCAAACAACCCTCCCTGCGCAAACCCGTCGTCCTGATGACCATGGGCATGCAAGAGCGCAAAGGCCATGACTACCAGGTCATGACCCACAAATACATCACCCCGCTGGTCGAGTTTTCCGATTGCGTCCCGGTACTGGTGCCCACTTGCTGCGGTACCGAAGACCTGGAGACCTATCTGGACATGGCCGACGGCGTGTACCTGACCGGTGCTGGCAGCAATATCGACCCCACCCTGTACGGCCAGGAAAACGAGACCCCAGGCAAAGGCCAGGACAAGAACCGCGACCTGTTCGATATCCCGCTGGTCAAGGCAGCCATCAAGCGTGGCTTGCCGATCTTCGGCATCTGCCGGGGTATGCAGGAAATCAACGTGGCCCTGGGTGGTGATATCTACCAGAAGGTCTACGCAGAGCCAGGTTTCAACGATCACCGGGAAAACCCGGAAGACCCGGTCGAGGTGCAATACGCCCAGGTCCACAGCGTGAAGATCAAGCCAGGCAGCTGGCTGCGCGAAACGCTCGGTACCGATGAGATCCGCGTCAACTCGCTGCACGGTCAGGGCCTGCGCAATCTGGGTGAAGGCATCGAGCCGATCGCTCACGCCGAAGACGGCCTGGTCGAGGCCATCCACGCGCCAAGCATTTCGCCTTTCCTCTTCGCTGTGCAGTGGCACCCAGAGTGGCAAGCTGCGAAGAACCCTGACTCGATCAAAATGTTCCAGGCCTTTGGCGACGCCTGCCGTGCCCAGGTCCGCAAGGCCCAGGCCGGCAAACGCCACCTGGCGGCTTGATTCCTCTGCTTCGTTAGCTTTGATCGCGGGGCGGCGCAACGTCGCCCCCGTTTCCCCGGTCACCCTCTGCTGGTCCCAGAATACTTCCCGTGGAAGCGGGCGGCGGGCTTGTGCCTGTCTCCGCGATCGTTTTTTCCCTTTTCGCAGCCAGAGATACGATGACTGAGTGTGGTCGTCGTGACAGACCCTACGCCTGCGAGATCGAGCGCCGCCCGCGCGGCGCATCGCGAGCAAGGCTCGCTCCTACGTCTGTTTCGGGCCAACTATGCCTGTGAGATTGCCCGCGAACGCTTTGGCACCTGACGCGATATCAGGTCGTACAAACAAGGCGGTCGCGCATCGCGCCACTGACATCACTGGCCCGAAACAAGCGTAGGAGCGAGCCTTGCTCGCGATGCGCCGCGCGGGCGGCGCTCGATCTCCCCCCCACCGCATACC
>NZ_AUEC01000033.1 GCF_000425785.1 Pseudomonas taiwanensis DSM 21245 | reverse complement strand
TAGCGCTGGCTACCCTCGGAATCCGACGGAACGCCAAAACGAAAAAACCCGCCAGAAGGCGGGTTTTTCGGGGGTTCCAGAGATTTTGAAAGCTTTCTATGGAACCTTGAATGGTGCCGGCACCAGGAATCGAACCCGGGACCTACTGATTACAAGTCAGTTGCTCTACCATCTGAGCTATACCGGCAATGGGGCGTCATTATAACGATCGGTTGGCGCCTGTAAACCACTTCCTTTCAATTCAGCGCAAATGAGCTAAGTCACCGGCCTAAAAGGAGAATTTTCTTACCAGCCGCGGTGGATGGTATTGACGCTGGGCTCGGTCTTGCCGGGGTTGAAGAACAGCTTGTGGTTGTCGCAGCCGCGCTTGCGGCATGGGGTTTCGCCGCGCAGCGGCAGGCCGTTGTCGCCGCCCAGTTGCATGCCTGGGGTGTTCCAGTCCAAGTTGCCGTGATGGTGCGTCGGGGCGCTGCTCGCGCAGGCGCTCAGGGTCAGGGCGGAAGCCAGCAGGGCGAGAAGTTTGGCTCGGTTCACGATGTCTAAATCCGTTTGTCCACTGTCGGTTCTGGCGCAACGCCAGAAGGTCGCGAGGCTGGCGGGCAGCATGCGACGTCGCTTTTTAATGATTTGGGGGGCGGATGATACACCGTTGGCTCGCAAGGCGGTGCATCGGTTCGGGATTGAGCCTCGCTCACGCAGAGAAGGGCTGGAGCCTTCTGATTTTCCGCTCTTCTGTAGGGCATTTCTGAACTTGAAACCAAATGCTTCGGGGTTGGGCGGTTTGGGAATTATCCTACGCGCGCTACTGATGTTTCGCTGTTGGCGGGGTAAAGCCCCAGGGATACCGTTCCTCGGTCGCCGATTTCTGGTGACCGGGCGTGAGAACCCGACGGTGAATAAGCAGTAGCCAAATGGTGGCCGTACGCGGGCAGGCTTCGGCCTGGCCGAGCTTCCTTATTCCCTCGGTTTCTCACCCCGTGTACGGCTGCCACCCAATTCCGTGAGAAAGATTTTCGTGGCAGGCACATCCACTGGAATAAGGATTTAGCCATGAAAAAGACTGTCCCCGACCCACCCCGTCGCATCCTCAATTTCCCATTCTTCTCCATCCACAGCGGCATCACCCCACCCGACGCCCTCGCTCACGCCAGCGAACTCATGCGCGGCGTGGCCGAAACCATCGACGAACACTGCCGACTCCATGCCGGTGAACCAGGCCTGAACATGCTGAGCACCGCCGCGCATGCCGCCGAATCTGCCCGGGCATTGGCCGAACATGCACTGGCCCGCATCAGCACCACAAAGCAAGAGGACTGAAAGCGATGAGCGACCAATCTAAAACCGCCGTCACCGCTGGCGTGGCAACGTTGATCGAAGTGGGTAACCCTCCGGTGGATCTGCTGCGCGTGGTCGCGGGCATCCCGGTGGACTATGCCTACGATCAGGTGTCGGTGCTGCTGGGCTACATCACGCATCTTGTGCGCGAAGGCGATGCCGAGGATGACCACAAGCTGCTCGGTGCAGCCGATTACCTGAGCGCCTTGGCGAAGGCATTGATGAATGATGTCGAGATTGCCAGGAACAAGATGAACTGAGGGAGGCTCTTGTGAAAGGTGGCCCGGAGTGGCGATGACACTTCAGGGTCATTGGGGTCGCTTTGCATCCTTTTCGCGACGCAAAGCCGCTCCCACAAGGTGGGTTTGGGGATGGAGCTCAATGGAGTGGCTTATGCTTATACACAATCGGCAGCGGGGGGCCGAGCGAAACGCGTGCCGGTTTTCATTACCATTGGTCTTTGCGCAAATGCCTGTTTTTACTGGCTTCAGTGGCTGGCTGGAATAAGCCGTGAGCCTCAAATAGCGCTTGGATCCAACGATTCATCACAAGCTTGTTCACAGAGTTATCCACAGGTTTTTCTGCGGCTAACGGTCGCGTTCTGCCAGCAACAGAAGGTTGCGCGGAGTCAGTGGATAGTCGCAGAACAATCCCAGTTGCACGGTGTAACCGTGCGCTTGCAGATACAGCGCACGGTCCAGTACCAGCCAAAGCTCCAACGGTCGGCGGAACAGGTTGCGTAGCCGTTCGAGGTTGCGCACCTGCGCCAGGCGCTGCCAGCCAGCGGCCTCTAGGGCTTGCCAGTCCGGTGTGCCGTGCAGGGGCAGCTGCTTGAGCGCTGCGAGGTCGCGGCAGTATTGCTCGAAGGTCTTGTCCAGCCA
Source organism: Pseudomonas taiwanensis DSM 21245 (assembly GCF_000425785.1). Lineage (GTDB taxonomy): Bacteria > Pseudomonadota > Gammaproteobacteria > Pseudomonadales > Pseudomonadaceae > Aquipseudomonas > Aquipseudomonas taiwanensis. The sequence goes on along the minus strand of NZ_AUEC01000033.1, from coordinate 59,531 downwards.
TGCGGTTGGCAGCGACGGGGTGGGCAGGTAATCGTCGCATTGCCGCTGCTGGCGCTGCAGCAGGTCGAAGCCCAGGCGGCGCGCCATCGAGGCGTCACGTTGGCGGCGCACGCGGGCGCTGGCAGTGACGGTTTCGCACAAGGGCAACGCCAGGTCATCCACGGACAGTGTCAGCGCTGAACGCTGCGCCGCTGTGGATAACGCCTGGTACTGCGGGGTACGGATCCGGTTGTAGCAGCAAGGGGCGACCGCCAGGTGGCGGCAACCTGCCTGGCTGGCCGATTGCAGCAGGCGCACATGCAGGTCGCCGCAGGCGTGCAAGGCCACGGCGCTGGTGTCTGGGCCCAGGTGGCGGGCACTGTCGGCGGCCATCACGTCCTGCTGCACGTGGGTGGCTGGCAGACGGTGGTGATCGCTCAGCGCCTGGCCGGCGGCCACCAGCTCGGCGTCGTACTCCAGGCAGGTCAGCTGCTGGCCCGGCTGCAACAGCCTGCGCCCCAGGTGGCCCTTGCCGGAACACCAATCCAGCCAGTGACGCGGTTGCTCGCGAAAGCCCAGGCGGCGGCTGAAGGCGTCTATCTGCTGCCATTTGCGACCGGGAACGTTGACCTCCAGACGGTGGTTGGCGAAGGAGGCGCTGACGTCCGGAAGGTCGCCGAGGGCCGACAGCTCAGCGGCCCGTTGGGCCAGCTGGGGGAACGGCGAGGGCAGCAAGTCGGGGGCTTGCTCGGCTTCGGCGTCGGCCAGCGAGCCTTGGCGCAGATGGGCGGCGAGTTCGGGGTATTGGGCTTCCCAATCCAGGCGAAGGCGGGTGAATGGCCTTGGTTTCCACAGCTGTTGATGCTCGATCAGGAACTGGTCGAGGGCCTGGAAGCGGTCGCTTAAGTGGTGGCTGTGGAGGATGGGGCGCATGGGGTCGGGGAGCGGGTTGATTGGAAGGGGTATCGCTGGCAAGCCGGCTCCTGCAGGAGCCGGCGACGGGGGTCAGCGGCCTTGGCAGGCGTCGACGCGCAACCAGCGTTCGAGCACTTTGAAGCCCTGCACCAGCACGAACGAGATGACCAGGTAGAACACCCCGGCCGCGAAGAAGATCTCCACCGGCAGGTAGGTTCGGGCGATGATGGTGCGGGCCATACCGGTCAGTTCCAGCAAGGTCACCGTACTGGCCAGGGCGCTGGCCTTGAGCATCAGGATCACTTCGTTGCTGTAGGCCGGCAGGCCGATGCGGGCCGCGCGCGGCAGCATGATGTAGAACAGCGTCTTGCCGCGAGACATGCCCAGCGCCCGTGCCGCTTCGATCTCGCCCTTGGGGATGGCCTGCAATGCACCGCGCAGAATCTCGGCGATGTAGGCGGCGGTGTGCAGGGTCATGGTCAGCACCGTGCACCAGAACGGATCGCGCAGGTACGGCCACAGGCTGCTGGAGCGCACCAGGTCGAACTGAGCCAGGCCGTAGTAGACCAGGAACAACTGCACCAGCAGCGGCGTACCACGGAAGAAGAAGATGTAGCCGTAGGGCAGGGCGCGCACGTACCAATGCCGCGACGAGCGGGCGATGCCCAGCGGGATGGCCAGGATCAGCCCGGCGACGACCGCGATGGCCACCAGCTCCAGGGTCAGGGTGGCGCCTTGAGCCAGGCGTGGCAGCCACTTGATGATCACTTCCCAATTCATTATTCGGCCCTCGCAAAGCCGCGAGCGGCGCGTTTTTCCAGGAAGTGCATGCCGGTCATGGCGACGATGGTCAGGCTCAGGTAGATGCAGGCCGCGACCATGTAGAAGGTGAAGGGCTCCTTGGTCACGGTCACGCCGATTTGCGCGTGGCGCATGATCTCTTCAAGGCCGATCACCGACACCAGCGCGGTGTCCTTCATCAGGATCATGAACAGGTTGCCAAGGCCAGGCAGGGCGATACGCCACATCTGCGGCAGGATGATCCGCGAGAGGATGCGCCCTTTCGAAAGGCCCAGCGCCAGGCCGGCCTCACGGTGGCCCTTGGGGATGGCCAGGATGGCGCCGCGGAACACTTCCGTGGCATAGGCGCCGAAGCACAGGCCCAGGGCGATCACGCCGGCGGCGAAGGCGCTGAGTTCAAGGCCGGGCAGGTTCAGGGCTTCGCCGAGGCTGTTCATCAGGCCGACGGTGCCGAAGTAAATCAGCAGGACCCAAAGCAGTTCCGGTACGCCGCGAACCAGGGTCGAGTAGGTGCCGCCAAGCCATTGCAGTGGCTTGGCCGAGGAAGTCTTGGCCAGTGCGCCGAGCAGACCGAGGACCAGCCCCAGCAGCAATGCGCAGAGCGCCAGTTTTACGGTCATCAGGGTGCCGGCCGCCATGGCCGGACCGAATCCGTGCAGGTCGATATTCATTGGCAGGTGCGTTCTAGGGACTGGCGCGCCGCAGGGGCGCGCCGGTCGGGGCGGATCATTCGATGCTGAATGGGAAGTACTTGTCGTTGATCTTCTTGTACGTTCCGTCGGCCTTGATTTCAGCCAGGGCTTTGTTCAGCTTCTCGCGCAGTGGGTCACCCTTGCGCACGGCGATGCCGATCTTGTCGCTGTCCATCACAGGCTCGCCCTTGAACTCGAAGTTCGAGCCGTCTTTGCTTTTGAGCCACTCGTACTGCACGTACTTGTCGGCCAGGATGCCGTCGATGCGGCCGGAGACCAGGTCCAGGTAGGCGTTTTCCTGGGTGTCGTACAGCTTGATTTCAACAGCGTCGCCGTAGTTGTCTTCCAGCCAGGTGCCGGCCAGGGTAGCGCGCTGGGTACCGATCACCTTGCCCTTGAGCGAGGCCTTGTCGGTCTTGAAGTCGACGTTCTTCGGCGCGATGAACTGCAGTTTGTTGGAGTAGTACGGGTCGGTGAAGTCAACGGCCTGCTTGCGCTCGTCGGTGATCGACAGCGAAGACACCAGGAAGTCGAACTTCTTGGCGTTCAGGGCCGGGATGATGCCGTCCCAGTCGGAAGTGACGACCGAGCACTCGACTTTCATCTTGGCGCACAGGGCGTCGCCGATGTCTTTGTCGAAGCCAACCACGTTACCGCTGGCATCCTTGTTGTTGAAGGGTGGGTAGGCCGCTTCGATACCCATGCGCAGTTTTTCCGCGGCCATGGCGTTTGCCGACATCACCAGGGTGGCAGCAGCTGCCAGTAGGAACTTCTTGTAGGTCTGCATGTATTGCTCCGTTAGCGGTGGCTGGACATGAATTGCTTGCAACGCGCCGAGGTCGGGTTCTCGAAGACCTGCTGCGGCGATCCTTGCTCTTCGACCAGGCCCTGGTGCAGGAAGACGACTTCACTGGACACCTGGCGGGCAAAGTTCATCTCGTGCGTCACCAGCAGCATGGTACGGCCTTCTTCGGCCAATGCGCGGATAACGTTAAGCACTTCCTGGACCATTTCCGGATCGAGCGCCGAGGTCGGCTCGTCGAACAGGATGACTTTGGGCTTCATGGCCAGCGTGCGGGCGATGGCCGCGCGTTGTTGCTGGCCACCGGAAAGCTGGGCGGGGTAGCTGTGACGCTTGTCGTAGATGCCGACCTTGTTCAGCAGCGCTTCGGCGGATTCGATGGCTTCGGCCTTGCTCTGGCCAAGCACGCGGCGCGGCGCCTCGATGATGTTGTCGAGGATCGACATGTGCGGCCACAGGTTGAAATTCTGGAAGACAAAGCCGATTTCGCTGCGCAGGCGGTTGATCTGGCGATTGTCGGCGGCGATCAGGTCGCCATTCTTGGCAGCCTTGAGCTTGAGCGACTCACCGGCGACCAGGATTTCACCCTGGTGCGGGTTCTCCAGCAGGTTGATGCAGCGCAGCAGCGTGGACTTGCCGGAACCGGACGACCCCAGGATGGAGATCACGTCACCGTCGCGGGCGGTCAGCGAAATGCCCTTGAGAATTTCCTGATCGCCGTAGCGTTTATGCAGATTGCGGATTTCCAGCGCGGGCGTGGCCTGAGCCATGTGCGGTCCTCATGTGTACGGGTGCGTTCCCAGCTGTTGGCGGCCTTCCTGGCGAGCGCCACGCTAGCATAGCGGCAATATGGCGGCCAACCGGGTTGCAGGGGGCTTGGGGTGCTGGCGGGGCGGTTTGTCGCATCGTTGCAGTGCAACGTCGCGCAGATGTCCGCATAGGTTTTGTCCAGCACCGGAGCCTTGATGAAAAAAGGCGCGATGGTGCCAGCTTTGGACAGCCCTGAAAAGCCGTTTTTGGCCGGGTGGCGCTTTGCCGCCAGTTGTGTCTCGGTGCGGTTGCGCCTTCCGGTTGCGCTTTTGCCTGCCGCATTTTTGTGCACAGGTGTTACCGAGGAGCACCTCTGGTGCATTTGTAAGTGGGTATTTCAGTAATCCAGAAGTCGTATGGAAATTTGGCGGCCTTTCGGCCATTGGCTGGCCGAAGGGCCTGCAACCCGCGTTCTATACGGGTGCAACGGACGATCGGACGAATGCCTGGTGTACCTGGCCCGCTTATTGCCCTGGGGAAACCGCCGATTGCAGCGACGCCTAAATCAACCCCGGGCGCGCTTCGTTACAGCAATCGGGTGGTCCACTCCTTACAAAGGTAGTTTTATGAGCGGTAAGCACAATTCCAATGACCTCGCTCAGGGGCTCAAACAACGGCATGTGACCATGCTGTCCATTGCTGGCGTGATCGGCGCCGGTTTGTTCGTGGGCTCCGGCCATGCCATCGCTGCAGCCGGCCCGGCCGTGCTGCTGGCTTATGCCGCTGCCGGTACCCTGGTGGTGCTGGTGATGCGCATGTTGGGCGAAATGGCCGTCGCCTCGCCTGACACGGGTTCTTTCTCGACATACGCCGACCGCGCCATTGGCCGCTGGGCCGGTTTCACCATCGGTTGGCTGTACTGGTGGTTCTGGGTGCTGGTCATTCCACTGGAAGCCAACGCCGCTGCGGCAATCCTGCATGCCTGGTTCCCGGCTGTGGACCTGTGGGCCTTCTCGCTGGTCATTACCCTGGCGCTGACCCTGACCAACCTGTGCAGCGTCAAGAACTATGGCGAGTTCGAGTTCTGGTTCGCCCTGCTCAAGGTGCTGGCGATCATCGGCTTCATCGTCGTGGGCTGCGCGGCCCTGTTCGGCATGGTACCGAGCAGCCAGGTCAGCGGTGCCAGCCACCTGTTCGACACCCAGGGCTTCATGCCTAACGGCCTGGGCGCCGTGCTCGCAGCGATGCTGACTACCATGTTCTCCTTCATGGGTACCGAAATCGTCACTATCGCCGCTGCCGAGTCGAAAGACCCAGGCAAGCAGATCAGCCGTGCCACCAACTCGGTCATCTGGCGTATCTGCCTGTTCTACCTGGTGTCGATCTTCCTGGTCGTGGCCCTGGTACCGTGGAACGATCCAGCGTTGGCTGAACTGGGCTCTTACCAGACCGTGCTGAGCCGCATCGGCGTGCCGAACGCCAAGCTGATCGTCGACATCGTCGTGCTGATCGCGGTGACCAGTTGCCTGAACTCGGCGCTGTACACCTCGTCGCGCATGCTGTTCTCGCTGAGCAAGCGTGGGGATGCACCTGCCGTAGCGCAGCGCACCACCAAGGCCGGCACCCCGCACTGGGCGGTGCTGCTGTCTACCGCCGCAGCGTTCCTTTGCGTGTTCGCCAACTTCGTCGCGCCGGCCCAGGTGTTCGAATTCCTGCTGGCCAGCTCGGGCGCCATCGCGTTGCTGGTGTACCTGGTGATCGCCGTGTCGCAACTGCGCATGCGCAGCCAGCGTGAAGCCCGCGGCGAGAAGATCTCCTTCAAGATGTGGCTGTTCCCTGGGCTGACCTGGGCGACCATCGCGTTCATCATCGCCATTCTGGTGGTGATGGGGCTGCGTGAGGATCACCGTGTCGAGATCCTCGCGACTGCACTGTTGAGCATTGGTGTGGTGGCGGCTGGTTTGCTGGTGCATCGCAAGCGCGAAGCGGCTGGGCGAGTGGCGCTGGATAACTGATCCGGGCTGCTTGACATAAAAAGGCCGCGTCCTGTGAAGGGCGCGGCCTTTTTATTGGGCGCATCGCGAGCAAGGCTCGCTCCTACGTCTATCATCGGCGTTACTGTAGGAGCGAGCCTTGCTCGCGATGCGCCGCTCGGTCTCAACCAAACTGCTTCTGCTGCTGTTGCTGCTTGGCCACCAGCTCGGAAGCGGCGATGTACGCCTCCTGGAACTCGTCGCTCTCCAGCCAGGCCATGGTGGTGTCTTCGTCGGCGCCATCGAGCCAGGTGCGGTAGGCGTTGAACACCAGCACGATGTAGTCGGTGGCGTGCTCTTCCTTGTGGCCCTTGAGCACCAATGCCAGCAGCGGGTCGACCAGGAACACCGAGATCATCGCCACCAGGCTGGTTTCCTGCGCCACCTTCATCTTGGCGAACAGCTCCTTGTAGCTGTCCGACTCCATGGCCTTGTTGAACACCTGTTCGATGCTGGCGCTGTCACCGGCGCTGGCCTTCACGGCCTGGCCGCTGCGCACCATGCGGTTCTGCTTGGCCTTGGTGGCGGCGCGTTTGGCGCGTTTCTGTTGCTTGGTATTGGAGGCCATGGGGCGAATCCTTGGGTATGTCCGGAAATTGCGCGTATTGAAACGCAGACCCCCTAGGTATTCAACTGAGCCGGCTCATCCTCTTCGAAGCCCTTGGAGGCTTTGCCCACCAGCAAGGGATCTGGGGCGTGCGCGACGCTGTGGTCCTTGCCGGGGTAATCCAGTGAATGCAGGAAATGGCGGATGCAGTTGATGCGTGCGCGTTTCTTGTCGTCGGACTTGATCACCGTCCATGGCGCATCGGCTGTGTCGGTATGGAAGAACATCGCCTCCTTGGCGGCGGTGTAGTCCTCCCACTTGTCCAGCGACTTGATGTCGATCGGCGACAGCTTCCAGTGCTTGAGCGGGTCGTCGCGGCGTGAGATGAAGCGGCGTAGCTGTTCCTCGCGGTTTACCGAGAACCAGTACTTGAACAGCAGGATGCCGCTGTTGCACAGCATGCGTTCAAGGTCGGGCGCCTGGCGCATGAACTCCAGGTATTGCAGCGGTGTGCAGAAATCCATGACCTTCTCGACCCCGGCGCGGTTGTACCAGGAGCGGTCGAAGAACACCATTTCGCCTGCCGTGGGCAGGTGCTGGATGTAACGCTGGAAGTACCACTGGCCCTTTTCCTGTTCCGAAGGCTTCTCCAGTGCGACGATCCGGGCACCCCGTGGGTTGAGGTGCTCCATGAAGCGCTTGATGGTGCCGCCCTTGCCTGCCGCGTCCCGACCCTCGAACAGGATCACCACGCGCTGGCCGGTTTCCTTCACCCAGCTTTGTACCTTCAGCAACTCGATCTGCAGCGCGTGCTTGGCCTTCTCATAGTCCTGGCGGCGCAGGCGGGTGCGGTACGGGTAGGTGGCCGGCAGGCGCGCTGAAGTGCTGTCCTCGTTGCTGCCCTTGGGGGCCGTCGCCACCTCAAGCGCGGCGGGCTGCTGGCTGACACGGGTAATGGTGGGTTCGGGCTTGCGCTGGCGTGGCCGGCGGGGGCGAGGTGTCGGTTTGGCGCTTGGGGCGGATTCGCTGGGGGCGGGAAGGAGGAGGGGGGATTCTTCGCTCATGGAGGTCCTTGCGGGTCGACTCGGAGGGTTGAACCGCAGTGTAGGGATGAGCAATTGCTGGCGACTTGATACTGATCAAGGCTTACTGCCAGCTTGGCGAGCGCACTGCATCAGGCGCGTACAACAAGCGCTGCCTTTATCGGAGAAAATCCCAGACAACAAAAAACCCGCACTAGGCGGGTTTCTTGTTGTCGCTTCGGGTAACTTTGCAACCACCAGAAGCTTTAAGGTGGTGCCCAGAGACGGAGTCGAACCGCCGACACGAGGATTTTCAATCCTCTGCTCTACCGACTGAGCTATCTGGGCGACGAGGTGCATTAAATAGATTTCCAGACCGTCCGTCAACGACTTTTTGAAAAAATTTTAAATTAATTCCGTCGCTTACGTTTTCTGGGGTCATTCGGCCGGCGGAACGTAGCCTTCGGCCTGGGCGTATTCTTCGCCGGCGAAAAACTTGTCCATTTCGCCCTGGAGGTACTTGCGGTCTTCACCGTTCATCATGTTCAGGCGCTTTTCGTTGATCAGCATGGTCTGGTGCTTCTGCCAGTCGGCCCAGGCCTTCTGCGAGATGTGTTCGAAAATGTCCTGGCCTTTGGCGCCGGGGTAGGGCGGGCGGTCCAGGCCTGGCAGTTCTTCTTTGTATTTGCGGCACATCACGGTGCGGGTCATCGTGCTTCTCCTGCAATCAGTTCGTCGGCCGCGCGTTTGAGCAGCTTCTTGACCGGGGCGGCGAGGCCCAGGCGCGGCGGGGTGGCGAGGTTATACCAGAGCCAGTCGGCCTCGGCCACGGGCTGGCCGACCGGGTCGACGCGGACCAGCCAAGGCTCGATCGCCAGCTGGAAATGGCTGAAAGTGTGAGTCAGGCCTTCTAGCGCGCGGCTGTCGGCCAGGCGCAAGCCGTGTTGGTAGGCCAGGTCGTCGAGCTGTTCGATGTCGTCCAGTTCGGGCAGGCTCCACAGGCCACCCCACAGGCCGCTGGAGGGGCGGCGATACAGCAGAATGGCGCCTTCGTGGTTGGCCAGCAGCGGCATCAGCGTGCGGCGCTGGGGCAGGGCTTTGCGCGGCTTGGGTTCGGGGTAGCGGGTTTCTTCGCCGTGCAGGTGCGCCTCGCAGCCGCGCTGCAATGGGCAGATCAGGCAACTGGGCTTGCTGCGGGTGCACAGCGTTGCGCCCATGTCCATCATCGCCTGGGTGTAGTGGTTGGCGCGCTGCTGCGGGGTGAAGCGCTCGGCGGTGGCCCACAGTGCATTGGCCACTTTTGGCTCGCCTGGGTAGCCAGCTTGAGCGGTGTAGCGGGCGAGCACGCGCTTGACGTTGCCATCGAGGATCGGTGCGCGGATGCCCATGCTGATGCTGGCGATGGCGCCGGCCGTCGAGCGGCCGATACCCGGCAACTCGGTGAGCTGCTCGACGCTGCGCGGGAACTCGCCGCCGTACTGCTCGACCACCATTTTCGCGGCTTTCTGCAAGTTGCGGGCGCGGGTGTAGTAGCCCAGGCCCGTCCATAGGTGCAGCACTTCGTCCTCCGGCGCGGCCGCCAGGGCCTGCACGGTGGGCAGGGCCTGCATGAAGCGGTCGAAGTAGTTGAGCACGGTGCTCACCTGGGTCTGTTGCAACATGATTTCCGACACCCACACCCGATACGGGGTGATGCCCTGTTGCCAGGGCAGGTCATGCCGACCGTGCTGGTCGTACCAATCCAGCACGGCGCTGGAGAACTGCTCGGGGCTCATCGCTTGAACAGCCCCTTGAGCGCGTCTTTGAGTTCTGGGCTCACCTTGTCTCCGAGTTTTTCGTCAATCTTGTCTTTAAGGCGGTTACCGGCCAGCTTGGCGGCGACCTTGCCCAGGCCTTCCTGATCGAGGCGGCAGGCTTTGGCGCCCAGCTCCAGCGGGCCACGGCAACGCAACGGCACTTCAATGCCCACGAAACGCTCGTTGACCTGGCAGGCAGGGTCCGGCATGGCGCGCTGGTCACCTTCCACGATCACGCCAACGTTGTAGTCCATGCCCAGCACACGCAGGTCGAGGTCGCCCTGGCCATTGACGGTCAGGCCGGGAATGCGGGCCTTGAGGTCCGGGTTGCTGGCCACGCCGTTGCGTATCACCAGGCTGCCGCGCAGTTCTTCGAACGGGGTGTCCTTGCCGCGTGGCTCGCCGCTGAGCGACTTGCGGTTCAGCGTGGCGATGGCTTGGCACAGTTGCTGTTCGAGGTTGGCATTGACCAGCACACCGTCATTGATGGTGAAGTTGGCGGCGCCGTTGAGGGTGTCGATCAGCGCTTTCTGGCTGTTGCCGGTGGCGGTCAGGTCGCTGGACAGGGTGAGCAGCCCCTTGACTGGAGGTGCCTGTTCCTTGCCTTCAGCCTTGATGAAATGCTCGACCGGCACCCGGTTGATCTTGGTGCTGATGCCGATTTGCGGCACAGCGGGGCGCACGTCGACGGTGCCTTTGGCGTCGAAGCTGCCGTTGTACAGGCCGCCGCGCAGGGTCTGCAGAGTGACCAAGCCACCCTGGCCGGTGACGGCCAGCTGGGCGTCGCTGATGGGCAGCTTGTCCAGGGTCAGCGAGCCGAACGCAATGTCAGCCTGCAGGTCCAGGGCACGCAGGCGGTCCACCGGCAACAGTTTGTCGTTGCTCCAGGCTACCTGGGTCGGGGCATTGGGCAGCGGCGAGGTGCCGGCACCTGCGACGGCGCTGGCCTCCTGCTGCTTGACCTCGGCCTGGCGGGCGGCGGTGGCGCCCTTGGCCTCTTCGCTCTTGGCCGGCAAGTAGCGGTCGGCGTCGAAGGTGTCGCCTTTGAGTTGCAGGCGCAGGGCCTGCTTGGCGAAGTCTTCGATGGCCACCCGACCACTGAAGCCGCTGTCGTCGAGCTTCACCGCCAGGTCTTCCAGGGTCAGGCTATTGGGCGTGCCTTGCAGGCGGCTGACCAGTTCCAGCTTGCCGAAGACGGTCGGGTCGTTGGTGGCTGGCAGCGGGTGGCCGATGCCGTCGAGGAAGGTGCGCAGGTCGAACTGGGCGATGGACAGGCCGCCACTGAGCTGCGGTGTCTTGTCCAGGTCACGCACGTTCAGCTCGCCGAGCGCGCGCATCTGGTTGGCCGAGACCTTGAGCCCGCTCCAGGAGGCCACGTTGGCCGCCAGGTCCACCAGCAGCTGGCCTTGCGCGGAGAAGGTCATGGTTTTGCCGGCCAGGGGCTCGCCCGACGTTTCGCCAGAAAGTCGCATGTCCTCGAAGTTGTAACGCTTGAGCTTGCGATCGAAGCGCAGTTCACCCGCCAACTCGGTGCGGGCCTTGATATTCGGTTGGCTGGCACTGAGGAAGGCGCTGGCCTTGAGCGGGATGTTCGCGCCTTCGTGAACGGGGCCGGTGCTCAACTGGATGCTTTCGGCGCTGAAGGCCTGGCCGCTCTTGGCATCGGTGTACTGCACGCGCGCGTTGTTCACGGTCAGGCTGTCGATGTCGAGTTTGACCGAGCGTTCGCTACCGCTGTCCGAGGGTGTCGAGGTGGGTTCGGCGGGAGCTTGCGCAGGCGCGTCGGCGGGGGCGCCGGTCTGTGCGGGCAGGGGTTTGCCGATGTCTTCCCAGTTGCCGTGGCCGTGCTCGTCGCGGGCCAGGGTCAGGTTCAGGCCTTCTACACGGACATCGCTCATTTGTACTTCGCGGCGCAGCAGCGGCAGCACACGTACCGACAGGCCCAGCATCTGCAGGTCGGCGAACGGTTGCTTCGGCGCCGTGAGCGTAGCGATGCTGGCATCGTGCAGCTCCAGGCCCAACCAGGGGAACAGGCTCCAGCCGATGTCGCCATTGAGGGTCAGTTCAACGTGCGCCTTGTCGCGCGCCAGCTGGCGAATCTCGTCTTTATAGTCGTTGGGATCGAAGAGGTGGGTCAGGGCGAAGCCCAGCGCCACGATGATCAGCAGCAACCCGAGTAACCCAAGCCCCAGGATTTTGCCGAACGCTTTCATGGGCGAGTCCTTGTAGTCCGATTTTTGAATTCAAGCGGCAGAGTATAGCGCCGCACGGGTTGTGCCTGCGTATTCGACAAGAGGCACAGGGTATTTCCTACGAAGGAAGGGTGCAGCAATACCGATTCAGCGGTTCAAAAAATAACGATATCAGATTGCTTTCATGTCACTTGATCCTGTTAACCTTGCGCCGCTTCCACGGAGCGCCGCGACGGATTGTCGCGGACGTTGCCGCAAATGGCCGGGCCTTGCCTTGTGTGCAGCCAGAAGAGCCGGGCATTCAATCCGCGAGCATCGTCTACCTACAAAAGGATCGAATCCATGAACAGCAGTATCACGGCAGGAGCGGTCGCCACTGCGCCGAGCTTCCTGTCGAAGGAGCGCATCATCGCCCGTCCGGGCTTCAACCGCTGGCTGGTACCCCCGGCAGCCCTGGCCATTCACCTGTGCATCGGCATGGCCTATGGCTTCTCGGTATTCTGGTTGCCACTGTCCCAGGCCATCGGTATCAGTGCCCCAGTCGCCTGTTCGGCCGACATGGGCTTCATCGCCAAGTTGTTCACCGCTGAGTGCGATTGGCCTATCTCGATGTTGAGCTGGATCTACACCCTGTTCTTCGTTTTCCTCGGCTGCTCGGCCGCTGTGCTTGGCGGTTGGCTGGAACACGCCGGTCCGCGCAAGGCTGGCCTGGTATCGGCGCTGTGCTGGTGTGGTGGCATGCTGATCTCGGCGATTGGCGTGAAGACCCACCAATTGTGGCTGATGTGGCTGGGGTCCGGCGTCATCGGTGGCATCGGCCTGGGCCTGGGTTATATCTCTCCCGTGTCGACCCTGATCAAGTGGTTCCCGGACAAGCGTGGCATGGCGACCGGCATGGCGATCATGGGCTTTGGCGGTGGTGCGATGGTTGGCGCCCCGCTGGCGACTGCATTGATGGGCCACTTCGGCAACGCGCAGGAAGTGGGCGTATGGCAGAGTTTCGTGGCGATGGCCGCGATCTACTTCGTGTTCATGACCGCTGGCGCCCTGGCCTACCGCGTGCCGCCGACCGGCTGGAAGCCTGAGGGCTGGACCGCGCCGGTGAAGAAAGCCAACGCGATGGTCACCGACCGCCACGTTCACGTCAGCGTGGCCTGGAAGACCCCGCAGTTCGCGCTGATCTGGCTGGTGCTGTGCCTGAATGTTTCGGCGGGCATTGGCATCCTGGGCATGGCTTCGCCACTGCTGCAGGAAGTCTTCGCCGGCAAGCTGCTGGGCAACCAGCTCAGCTTCAGCGAACTCAATGCCGCGCAACTGGCGCAGATCGCCGCCATTGCCGCTGGCTTCACTGGTTTGCTGAGCCTGTTCAACATCGGTGGTCGCTTCTTCTGGGCTTCGTTCTCCGACTACATCGGCCGCAAGAACACCTATTTTGCCTTCTTCGCCCTGGGCGTGGGCCTCTACAGCCTGGTGCCGAACATGGGCCACCTGGGCAACGTGGCACTGTTCGTAGCGGCGTTCTGTATCATTCTGTCGATGTACGGTGGTGGTTTCGCCACGGTGCCGGCTTACCTGGCCGACCTGTTCGGTACACAGATGGTGGGTGCCATTCACGGTCGCCTGCTGACTGCCTGGGCGGCGGCGGGCGTGCTGGGGCCAGTGCTGATCACCTACCTGCGCGAATATCAGCTGGCAGCGGGTGTCGAACGTGCAGCGGCGTATGACATGACCCTGTACATCCTTGCCGGCCTGCTGGTGCTGGGTTTCATCTGCAACCTGCTGGTACGTCCGGTGGCGGACAAGCACTTCATGACCGACGCCGAGTTGGCCGCAGAGCGTGCGTTGAGCCATGACAAAGGCGCCGATGGCGCTCGCTCGCTGGAATGGCATGCGGCACCGGGCAGCCTGCCGCTGGTGCTGTTCGCCTGGGCGGTGGTGGTGATTCCGTTGGCCTGGGGGGTGTGGATCACCCTGCAGAAGACGGCCGTTCTGTTCCACTGATCGTCCGGCCGCTATCGCCGGCAAGCCGCCGCCTACCGGTGTCTGGTGGAGGCGTCGGCTTGCTGGTGATAGGGGCAACACAGCTTGTATAGACCTGTAGCGCATTCGGCCTTGCGAAATTGCTTTGCCTGCCATATGTCATCCGCGTTTCAAGCTGGCGCGTCTTGGGCCTATAATAGAGCCCTTTTCGCCCAATGATTTTGCGGAGCTGGTGATGGTCGAACGTAAGGCTTCCGTCGAGCGCAATACCCTGGAAACCCAGGTCAAGTGCTCGATCAACCTCGATGGCAGTGGCAAGGCCCGATTCGATATCGGCGTGCCTTTCCTTGAACACATGCTCGACCAGATCGCCCGACACGGGCTGATCGATCTGGATATCGAGTGCAAGGGTGACCTGCATATCGACGATCATCATACCGTCGAAGACGTCGGCATTACCCTGGGCCAGGCATTCGCCCAGGCCATCGGTGACAAGAAGGGTATCTTCCGCTACGGCCATGCCTACGTGCCGCTGGACGAAGCCCTGTCGCGCGTGGTCATCGACTTCTCGGGCCGTCCAGGCCTGCAGATGCATGTGCCCTATACCCGCGCCACCGTTGGCGGTTTCGACGTCGACCTGTTCCAGGAGTTCTTCCAGGGCTTCGTCAACCATGCCTTGGTGACCCTGCACATCGACAACCTGCGGGGCCATAACACCCACCACCAGATCGAAACCGTGTTCAAGGCCTTCGGCCGCGCGCTGCGCATGGCGGTGACGCTGGACGAGCGCATGGCCGGACAGATGCCTTCCACCAAGGGATGCCTGTAAATGCAGACGGTAGCCGTAATCGACTATGGCATGGGCAACTTGCACTCGGTGGCCAAGGCGCTTGAACACGTCGGCGCCGGCAAGGTGCTGGTGACCAGCGACGCCGCAGTCATCCGCGAGGCGGACCGCGTGGTGTTCCCGGGTGTGGGCGCGATTCGCGACTGCATGGCCGAAATCCGCCGCCTGGGCTTCGACAGCCTGGTGCGCGAGGTCAGCCAGGACCGCCCGTTCCTCGGGATCTGCGTCGGCATGCAAGCGCTGCTGGACCACAGCGAGGAAAACGACGGTGTCGACTGCATCGGCCTGTTCCCCGGCCAGGTGCGCTTTTTCGGCAAAGACCTGCAAGAAGACGGCGAGCACCTGAAGGTGCCGCACATGGGTTGGAACGAAGTCAGCCAGACCATCGACCACCCGCTGTGGCATGACATTCCCGACCGCGCACGGTTCTACTTCGTGCACAGCTATTACATCAACGCCGGCAAGCCCGGCCAGGTGGTCGGTCGTGGCCACTATGGCGTCGACTTCGCCGCAGCATTGGCTGATGGTTCGCGCTTTGCCGTGCAGTTCCACCCGGAGAAGAGCCACACCCACGGTCTGCAGCTGCTGCAGAACTTCGTGGCCTGGGACGGGCGCTGGTAAATGAGCAGGTCGCGGACCAAGGCCCCGGTCATCACCCTGGCACCCGAGCAGGAGCGCGAAGCGCTCGATACCTTGAAGCGCTTCCTTGAAGACCGCTTCGAGCTGGAGCTGGGGTCGTTCGAGGTGGCTGAGGTCCTCGAGCTGTTCAGCAAAGAAATTGCACCCCTTTACTACAACAGGGCGATTGCCGATGTTCAGCTGCACCTCAAGGAGCGGTTCGAGAGCATCGAAAGCGACCTGTGGGCGCTCGAGAAGCCCTGAACTCCACCGAATAGACAGGTTTCCAAGATGCTGATTATCCCCGCTATCGATCTCAAGGACGGTGCCTGCGTACGTCTGCGCCAGGGCCGTATGGAAGACTCCACGGTATTTTCCGACGACCCGGTGAGCATGGCCGCCAAGTGGGTCGAAGGTGGCTGCCGCCGCCTGCACCTGGTTGACCTCAACGGCGCCTTCGAAGGCCAGCCGGTCAATGGCGAGGTGGTGACTGCCATCGCCAAGCGTTACCCGAACCTGCCGATCCAGATCGGCGGTGGCATCCGCTCGCTGGAAACCATCGAGCATTACGTCAAGGCTGGCGTCAGCTACGTGATCATCGGCACCAAGGCGGTCAAGCAGCCTGAGTTCGTCGCCGAGGCCTGCAAGGCCTTCCCGGGCAAGGTCATCGTCGGCCTGGACGCCAAGGACGGTTTCGTCGCCACCGATGGCTGGGCAGAAGTCAGCTCGGTGCAGGTCATCGACCTGGCCAAGCGTTTCGAGGCCGATGGCGTCTCGGCGATCGTCTACACCGACATCGCCAAGGACGGCATGATGCAGGGCTGCAACGTGCCCTTCACCAAGGCCCTGGCCGAAGCCACGTCGATCCCGGTCATCGCTTCGGGTGGCATTCACAACCTGGGCGACATCAAGGCCCTGCTGGATGCCAAGGCCCCTGGCATCATTGGCGCCATCACCGGCCGTGCCATCTACGAAGGCACCCTCGATGTCGCCGAGGCCCAGGCCTTCTGCGACAACTACCAAGGCTGAGGACTGAACCATGGCACTGGCCAAGCGCATCATCCCTTGCCTGGACGTGGACAACGGCCGGGTGGTCAAGGGCGTCAAGTTCGAGAACATTCGGGATGCCGGCGACCCGGTGGAAATCGCCCGTCGCTACAATGAGCAAGGTGCCGACGAGATCACCTTCCTCGACATCACCGCCAGCGTCGACGGTCGCGACACCACCCTGCATACCGTCGAGCGCATGGCCAGCCAGGTGTTCATTCCGCTGACCGTGGGCGGTGGCGTGCGCACCGTGCAGGACATCCGCAACCTGCTCAATGCCGGTGCCGACAAGGTCTCGATCAACACCGCGGCGGTGTTCAACCCCGAGTTCGTCGGTGAAGCTGCCGACCGTTTCGGTTCGCAGTGCATCGTCGTCGCCATCGACGCGAAGAAGGTTTCCGGCCCCGGCGAAGCGCCGCGTTGGGAGATCTTCACCCACGGTGGCCGCAAGCCGACCGGCCTGGATGCCGTCGAGTGGGCGAAGAAGATGGAAGGTCTGGGGGCCGGCGAAATCCTGCTGACCAGCATGGATCAGGACGGCATGAAGAACGGTTTCGACCTGGGTGTGACCCGGGCCATCAGCGATGCGCTGGGGATTCCGGTGATCGCTTCGGGTGGTGTGGGTAACCTGCAGCACCTGGCCGACGGCATTCTGGAAGGGCATGCCAGTGCGGTTCTGGCGGCCAGTATCTTCCACTTCGGTGAGTACACGGTACCGGAAGCCAAGGCCTACATGGCTTCGCGCGGGATTGTGGTGCGCTGAACAATGATTGGGGCCGCTTTGCGGCCCATCTGCCGTAGCCGGCCCTCCAGAGGAGCCCGCTCGCCGGCGATGGGCCGCAAGGCGGCCCCAATTGCATCATCCGTGGGTCTTGCCCAGCAACGCGTGATACAACTCGGTATCCCCGAGAATCCCTACCACTTTGTCGTTATCCTGCAGCACCAGCTTGTTGCCCGTCTGATAACGAATCTGCAGCGCCTCACGCATGCCGATATCGGCGTGCACCACAGTTGGCCTGCGTTCGAGCAGCTCTACATCCTGCCCCGGTGCCCATTTCTGCATGTCCAGGCCGTTCTGGCCCTGGCGTGCGCGCTTGAGCGAGCCTCCTTCGCCAAGGTCCAGCCACGAGTCGATACCTGGGTCCAGGCAAACCGAGCCGTTGACCCGTTTGCAGTTGTCCAGGCTGCGCATCAGGCTGCGGCCGCACAGCACGTTGAGCGGGTTGGTGTGGGCGACGAAGGTGCGCACATACTCATCCGCCGGGTTGAGGACGATTTCCTCGGGCTTGCTGTACTGGATGATCCGGCCATCTTTCATGATGGCGATGCGGCTGCCCAGTTTCAGCGCCTCGTCCAGGTCGTGGCTGACGAACACGATGGTCTTGCTCAACTTGCTTTGCAGCGCCAGCAGCTCGTCCTGCAGGCCCTGGCGGATCAGCGGGTCAAGCGCGGAGAAGGGTTCGTCCATCAGCAGGATGTCGGCATCCATGGCCAGTGCGCGGGCCAGACCCACACGTTGCTGCATGCCGCCTGACAGTTCGTCCGGCTTCTTGTTGCGCCATTGGGTCAGGCCCACCAGTTCAAGCTTTTCGTCCACCAGCTTGCGCCGTTCCTTCTCCGGACGGCCCTGCATTTCGAGGCCGAAGCTGATGTTCTCGCGCACCGTCAGCCAAGGCATCAGGGCAAACTTCTGGAACACCATGGCGATGCGCTTGGTGCGCATCATTTTCAGCTCGGCCGGGGTGCAGTGGGCAATGTCGATGTTCCGGCCTTCATGCTCGACGAACAGTTTGCCGCGGCTGACGGTGTTCAGGCCGTTGATGCAGCGCAGCAGGCTCGACTTGCCCGAGCCCGACAGGCCCATGAGCACGCAGATCTCGCCTTTGTTGATATCCAGGTTGGCCTTTTCCACGCCCACCACGAGGCCGGTCTGCTTGAGGATCTGCTCGCGGGTCTTGCCCTGGTCGAGCAGGGCCAGCGCCTCGCGTGGCTTGTTGGAGAAGATGACGTCGACGTCTTCGAATCGAATGATGCTCATGCTTCACCCCTTACCGGCAGCTCCGGTTGCTTGCAGATACGGTCGAGCATGATCGCCAGCAGCACGATCGCCAGGCCCGCTTCGAAGCCCAGGGAAATATCAGCGGTGTTCAGTGCGTTGACCACAGGTTTGCCCAGGCCATCGGCCCCTACCAGTGCAGCGATCACCACCATCGACAGCGACAGCATGATGCACTGGGTCACGCCGGCGGCGATGCTCGGCATCGCGTGCGGCAGCTCGATGCGGGTCAGCAGTTGGCGGCGTGAGCAGCCGAATGCCTTGCCGGCGTCCATCAGCTCTTGCGGCACGTCGCAAATGCCCAGGTAAGTGAGGCGGATGGGGGCGGCGATGGCGAACACCACCGTCGAGATCAGCCCCGGCACCACTCCCAGCCCGAACAAGGTCAGGGTCGGGATCAGGTAAACGAAGGTGGGCACGGTCTGCATCAGGTCGAGGACCGGGCGCATGGCGGTATAGAACATTGGCTTGTGCGCGGCGACGATGCCCAGCGGCACGCCGATGGCCACGCAGACCACTGTGGCGAAGGTGACCTGTGCCAGGGTCTCCATGGTTTCCTGCCAGTACCCCAGGTTAAGGATCAGCAGGAAGGAAAGGGCAACGAAAGCGGTCAGCGCCCACTTGCGCTGAATCAGGTGCGCGAGGGCGGCGAATACAGCCACCAGAACGAACGGGTTGAACCACGTCAGGGCGCTGGTGACGCCGTGGATCATGAATTCCAGGCCTTGGGCGATGGCGTCGAAGTAGCTGGCGCCGTTCTGGGTCAACCATTCGACGAATGAGGCGATGTACTGCCCCAGGGGTATTTTCTGATCGATAAGCATGATAGCGAGCTTCCACCTGCAAAGATTGAAATCAGTCCGGGGCGGGAAGGTTCCCGCCCCGGCGGTGTTGCCATAGCGTCTTGCGTTATTGCGTCAGTTTGGCCTTGGCCGCCTCAAGGCCGGGTTTGCCATCAACGGTGGTAACGCCGGCCAGCCAGTTATCCAACTTGCCGGGGTTGGCCTTGAGCCATTTCTTGGCGGCGTCCTCGGGCTTCATCTTGTCGTCCAGGACATAGCCCATCATGGTGCTTTCATCCTTGAGCTCGAACGACAGGTTCTTCAACAGTTGCCCGACGTTGCTGCATTCCTGCGTATAGCCTTTGCGCGTATTGGTCAGCACGGTGGCCTTGCCGAAATCGGGACCGAAGAATTCGTCCCCTCCGGTCAGGTACTGCATCTTGAAGCGGGTATTCATCGGGTGCGGTTCCCAGCCCAGGAACACGATCGCTTCGCCGCGCTTCTGTGCCCTGTCTACTTGCGACAGCATGCCGGCCTCGCTGGACTGCACGATCTTGAAGCCTGCGTCCTTCAGGCCGAAGGCGTTCTTGTCGATCATGCTCTGGATGGTGCGGTTACCGTCGTTACCCGGCTCGATGCCGTAGATCTTGCCGTCCAGCTCTTTCTTGAACTTGGGGATGTCGGAGAAATCCTTCAGGCCCTTGTCATAGAGCGCCTGGGGGACGGCCAAGGTGTACTTGGCGTTCTCCAGGTTGGCGCGCACCGTTTCCACGGTACCGGCATCGCGGTACTGCTTGATGTCGTTTTCCATGGTCGGCATCCAGTTGCCGAGAAACACGTCCAGGTCCTTGCCGGTGGCCAGCGACTTGTAGGTCACCGGTACCGAGATCATGGTGGTGTGGGTCTTGTAACCCAGTGCTTCGAGCACAACGCTGGTGGTAGCGGTGGTTACGGTGATGTCAGTCCAGCCGACGTCGGAAAAACGTACCGTCTGGCACTGCTCAGGCTCTGCAGCCTGGGCCAGCATCGGTGCGGACAGCAACGCAACCAGCAACAGCGAGGGTGAACCTTTCATGGATGGACTCCTGTGATTTTATCTTCGGGTTCGCGTGGGTCTCCGGGCTTTCTGAGGGTCCGGTAGACCAGGCCTGCAGAGGGCAGGATGCGAGGCCGTGCAAAACGAGTCGCTTTCGATAATCCTCCAGCGCCGGTTAATCGCCTACTGGTAGGGTCGTAACCAGTACGGAACGGGTCGCATCCAGTATCGGCGACGTCGTTTATGGATTTCTCCACCCCGTCGGCCGCGTTTTTGCGTCACAAGGTCGCTTGAAAACGGCGCACGTGTGGCCGGATCGACAGCGGCGCTGCTGAGCAAAAGTACGTCGGTTGCAGACGGCGAGGGGAGGCATAAAAGCCCGATGATGCGTGCATTCGTGGCGGCTCGCAGCTTCAGCCTAGCAGTTGCCCCGCCCTGCGCATGGCGCGCAGAGACAAGCCCAGCAAGAGGTGAAGCGACAATGGCCATCAGCGTGTTCGACCTGTTCAAGATTGGTGTCGGGCCTTCCAGCTCCCACACCGTTGGCCCCATGCGTGCCGGCGCCCTGTTCGTCCAAGGGCTGCGCGAGCGCGGCGAGCTGGAACAGGTAAAACGGATCGAGGTGAGGCTGTACGGCTCGCTGTCGGCCACCGGTATCGGCCACGGCACCGACAACGCCACCATCATGGGCCTGATGGGCGAATGGCCTGACGCCATCGACCCCACCCAGATCGTCCCGCGCATCGCCGACCTGCGTGAAACCAACACCCTGCAGCTGGACGGGCGCCTGCCCATCGAGTTCGTCTGGGCCCGCGACATGCTGCTGCTGGATGAGAACCTGCCGTACCACCCCAACGCCATGACCCTGATCGCCGAAGGCGCGCAGGGCGAGCTGCACCGCGATACCTATTACTCGGTAGGCGGCGGCTTCGTGGTCGATGCAGCCCAGGCCGCCAGCGGTGTGCTGGACGCCGACCAGACGGTGTTGCCATACGATTTCAACAGCGCGGCCGAACTGCTGCGCCTGTGCAAACAAAACGACATGAGCGTGTCGCAATTGATGATGGCCAACGAGAAGGTCTGGCGCAGCGAAGAAGAGATTCGCGCCGGCTTGCACAAGCTCTGGGATGCCATGCAGGAATGCGTCAACAACGGCCTGAAATACGAAGGCACGCTGCCCGGCGGGCTCAACGTCCGCCGTCGCGCCGCCAAGCTGCATCGCAGCTTGAAGGAGATCGGCAAGCCCAACGTGATCGGCTCGACCATGAGCGCGATGGAGTGGGTCAACCTGTTCGCCCTGGCGGTCAATGAAGAGAACGCCGCAGGCGGGCGCATGGTCACGGCGCCCACCAACGGCGCCGCGGGCATCATTCCGGCAGTGTTGCACTACTACATGCGCTTCAGCGATGCGGTGAACGAGTCCAGCGTGGTCGACTTCTTCCTCGCCGCGGCAGCCGTGGGCATCCTGTGCAAGAAGAACGCTTCCATCTCTGGTGCCGAGGTCGGCTGCCAGGGCGAGGTGGGCTCGGCGTGCGCCATGGCGGCGGCAGGCCTTGCCGAAGTGCTGGGGGCAACGCCTCCACAAGTGGAGAACGCGGCGGAAATCGCCCTGGAGCATAACCTTGGCCTGACTTGCGACCCGGTTGGTGGGCTGGTGCAGGTGCCGTGCATCGAGCGCAACGCCATTGCCGCGGTGAAGGCGATCAACGCCGTGCAGATGGCTTTGCGTGGGGATGGCGAGCACTTCATTTCCCTCGACCAGGTGATCCGCACCATGCGAGACACCGGCGCCGACATGCACGACAAATACAAGGAAACCTCGCGTGGTGGCCTGGCGGTCAGTGCCATCGAATGCTGATGCGCTGATTTCGAACTGATGTGAGCTCTGCGCCCCTTTTTGGGGCGCTGTTTTTGGAAGTACCGGCTGTCGGCTGTCGCACTCAGTGTGGGTATTGTCGGTGACACTCAAATGTGTCGCTTCTGGGCATCCTTCCCAACCGTGCTACCGTTCTGCTCAGCAGTTACACGCAAAGGCGCTGGCGCGCCTGTTTGCGTTTTTCCGCAAGCGCGTACGAAACGCTTGATTTGCCGAAAGAAGACGTCGTTTTTGGTTTTTTTTGGATGCGCGTTCAATTTCCGGCACGCCGTTTGCGTTGAGATTGGCAAAGCCCCTGCATAACGAACGGGGGCACTAACAAGAAATCAGTGTCCGCCTGAGGCACACCCTGCATTTGTGTGAGGAGAAATCGCGATGACGTCGTACACCTCCGGGAACCCAACCCAGAACCGCACAGCCCCACAGTCCATCGGTTTTCTCCTGCTGGACAATTTCACCCTGATTTCCCTGGCATCGGCCGTCGAGCCGCTGCGCATGGCCAACCAGCTCTCCGGTCGTGAGCTGTACCGCTGGCATACGCTGACAGTCGATGGCGGCCAGGTATGGGCCAGCGATGGTCTGCAGATCACCCCGGATGCAGCCATCAACAACGCACCGCCCATGGACACCGTGATCGTCTGCGGTGGCGTGGGCATCCAGCGTTCGGTCACCCGCGAGCATGTCACCTGGCTGCAGGCCCAGGCCCGCCAGTCGCGCAGGCTTGGCGCGGTATGCACCGGCAGCTGGGCTCTGGCATGTGCCGGCCTGCTCGACGGCTTCGATTGCAGCGTGCACTGGGAATGTCTGGCGGCGATGCAGGAAGCCTTCCCTCGCGTGAACATGAGCACCCGTCTGTTCACCCTGGACCGTAACCGCTTCACCAGCTCGGGTGGCACTGCGCCGCTGGATATGATGCTGCACCTGATCAGCCGCGATCATGGTCGTGAACTGTCGGCAGCGATTTCCGAAATGTTCGTCTACGAGCGCATCCGCAACGAGCAGGATCACCAGCGCGTGCCGCTCAAGCACATGCTTGGTACCAACCAGCCGAAGCTGCAAGAGATCGTCGCGCTGATGGAAGCCAACCTGGAAGAGCCGATCGACCTGGACGAGTTGGCTGTTTATGTGTCGGTGTCGCGGCGCCAGCTCGAGCGCCTGTTCCAGAAATACCTGCACTGCTCGCCGTCGCGCTATTACCTCAAGCTGAGACTGATTCGTGCGCGGCAGTTGCTCAAGCAGACGCCGATGTCGATCATCGAAGTGGCGTCGGTGTGCGGCTTCGTTTCCACACCGCACTTCTCCAAGTGCTACCGCGAATACTTCGGTATTCCGCCGCGTGACGAGCGTGTCGGTTCCAACACCGCTCAGCAGGTAGCGATGATGCCGATCCCGCAGGCCATGACCCTGTCGCCGCACAGCGGGCCGATGGCCGCCCTGAGCCAGGCGCGCAACGAGTCGACGTTCGCCAGTGTGAGGATCTGACGCTCAATCGCCGGTCAGCCGGCGCCTACAGGTAACCCGCTAACCTGTAGGCGCCGGCTGGCCGGCGATGGGCGTGGGTGAAATCAGGTGCGCTTGTTGAACTGCGCCAACGCAGGCAGCAATTGCTTGTCGATCGCCTGGCGCACGGCCGGCAGAATCGTTGCGCTACCGGTATACATCTGTTCGACCATACCCTTCAGGGCACGGGCGTTGGGCTCGGTCAACCCGCGAACCACCACCTCGCACGCCTGCTCGGCGCTGGCACCGGCCGGAATGTCGAATCCCCGTGCGCGCAGGTGGCCCAACAGGTCGTCCTGATCAATCAAATCCGCATGCATCATGGCTGTTGTCCTTGTTTGCTGCTGTGATCGTCAGCCGATTCTGTGACGTGCCAGGCAAGGCGGCAAGGACAGAATGTCGCAATGGCTGCTTTGGCTAAGAACAGGTCGTTCCCGACTAAATCTGCGAGCGGGGAAGTCAGCACACTGAACTCATTCACGGTACCAGGGGGTTTGGTCACCCTCGCTCACACAGTGGATGTTTGCTCGCTCTTGGCCCCGGATGCTCACGGCTTTCCGGGGTTATTTTTTTGCGTCCAAGGGCCATTCGCGGAAAAACCCGCTCCTCTAGATACCCGCTGCTCTCGTGAGCCGTGGAACACCTGTAGGAGCGGGTTCAGCCGCGAGCGGGCAATGGAATCTATGCAGGAAGACCAATCACACGCCCGGCGAATTCAGGCGCTGGCAGGTCGCGCTGGTTCTCTACCCAGTCGTTGAGCAATGCCACGCTGCGCTCCCCGAACGGCGCCGATTTAGGCCCCGCCAGGTCTACATGCAGCAGCATCTGCTCGCTTGCCGCCAATGCTTCGTCGAACCCCGCCCGGTGCAGGCTGTGGTAAAGGTGCAGGCGCTTGCGGTCGAAACCGATGATCTGCGTCTGCACCCACACTTCGGTGCCCAGCTTCACTTCATGCAGGTAGTTGATGTGCGCCTCGAGGGTGAACAGCGAATGTCCGCTTTGCCCGCGGCTGTCGGCATCCAGGCCGATGCGCTCCATCAATGCGTCGGTGGCGTAGCTGAAGATCAGCAGGTAATAGGCATCGCGCAGATGCCCGTTGTAGTCGACCCAGTCCTCCTGGACCGGGGTACGGTAGGTGATCGAAGCGGGCATTGCGGTCTCCTCACTCGCCAAACGCCAGGCCGTGGCTGGCTTTGCTGTTTTTCACAGCTTCCAGTACTGCCAGCAGGGTGTCATCACGATAGCGCTCCAGCGCGGCGATGCTGCGCTCGCCCAGTTGCTCCGAGGTGCCTTCGACCACGTCGTCGATCAGTTTGTCCGTCAGCTCCGGTGCTGGCAGGTAGGTCCAGGGCAGCTTCAGCGCCGGGCCGAACTGGGACATGAAGTGGCGCATGCCAGCATCGCCGCCCGCCAGGGTGTAAGTGAGGAAGGTGCCCATGAACGACCAGCGCAGACCGGCACCGAAGCGGATGGCGTCGTCGATCTCGCCCGTCGTGGCTACGCCGTCGTTGACCAGGTGCAGGGCTTCGCGCCACAGCGCTTCGAGCAGGCGGTCGGCGATGAAGCCGGGGACTTCCTTGCGTACGTGCAGCGGGCGCATGCCCAAGGCCGTGTAGAAGGTCTTCGCGGCCTCGATGGCGTCCGGGGAAGTGCGGTTGCCACCGACGATCTCGACCAACGGCAGCAGGTACACCGGGTTGAACGGGTGGCCGACCACGCAGCGCTCGGGGTGGGTGGCCGACTCGTAGAACTCACTGGGCAGCAGCCCCGAGGTGCTGGAACCGATGATGGCGTTCGGTTTGGCCGCGGCGCTGATCTTGGCGTGCAGGTCGAGCTTGAGGTCGAGGCGTTCCGGGGCGCTTTCCTGGATGAAATCGGCGTCGCGAACGCATTCTTCGATGGTCGCGACGAACTTCAGCCGCTGCTGCGAAGCACCGGGCGCCAGGCCTTGTTTCTCAAGGGCCGGCCAGGCATTGGCGATGCGCTTGCGAAGCGCCTGTTCGGCACCGGGGGCCGGGTCCCAGGCGATGACATCCAGGCCATGGGCGAGGGCGCGGGCGACCCAGCCGCTGCCAATCACGCCGCTACCGAGGGCGGCGAAGGTCTTGATTTCGGTGATGAAGGGCATGTCGATCTCCTTGGCTCGGTATCAGCGGCGCTTGAGGTTCATTTTTTCCCGGCCTTCTGCCGGGGTGAGCACGCGGGCGCCCATGCGGGTGATGATTTCCGCTGCCCGCTCGACCAGCTGGCCGTTGCTCGCCAGTACGCCACGGTCCAGGTACAGGTTGTCTTCCAGGCCCACGCGAACGTTGCCGCCGAGCAGTACCGCCTGCGCCGCCATGGGCATCTGCATGCGGCCGATGCCGAAGCCTGCCCAGGTCACGTTCGCCGGCAGGTTGTCGACCATCGCCTTCATGGTGGTGGTGTCGGCCGGTGCCCCCCACGGGATGCCCAGGCACAGCTGGAACAGCGGGTCCTCTAGCAGGCCCTCCTTCATCATCTGCTTGGCGAACCACAGGTGGCCTGTGTCGAAGATCTCCAGCTCGGCTTTCACGCCCAGCTCGGTAATGCGCTTGGCGCCGGCACGCAGTTGCGCGGGGGTCGAGACGTAGATGGCGTTGCCATCGCCGAAGTTGAGGGTGCCGCAGTCGAGGGTGCAGATTTCCGGCAACAGTGCCTCGACGTGGGCCAGGCGTTCCAGCGGGCCGATCAGGTCGGTGCCTGGGCCGAATTCCATTGGCGACTCGCCTGGGCCGATTTCAAGGTCGCCGCCCATGCCGGCAGTGAGGTTGACGATGATGTCCACGTCGGCTTCGCGGATGCGTTCCATCACTTCGCGGTACAACGCTACATCGCGGCTGAAGCGGCCGGTTTGCGGGTCGCGGACGTGGCAGTGGACCACGGTGGCGCCAGCCTTGGCGGCTTCGACGGCGGATTCGGCGATCTGTTTGGGGGTGACCGGGACCAAGTGGCTCTTGGCAACGGTGTCGCCGGCACCGGTGAGGGCGCAGGTGATGATGACGTCATGGTTCATGGCGTGGTTCCTGGTGATATCGGGGGTGGATTTTTCGCGGGCAAGCCTGCTCCCACAGGATCGACGTGACCCTGAATGTAGCGCTGTACCTGTAGGCGCGAGCTTGCTGGCGAAGAGGCCGGATCAGTTGGCGCTGAGCTTGAGGTTCTCGGCAGCTGGCTGGCCGTCGAAGGTGGTCACACCCTCAAGCCAGCGGGCCTTGTCTTCGGGGTGGTCCTTGAGCCACTGGCGGGCCGATTCCAGGGCGTCCTTGTGGTCGAGCAACGGCTGCATCATGCGGCTCTCGTCCTCGGCACTGAAGTTCAGGTTGGTCAGCAGGCGGTGGGCATTGGGACAGCGTTGGGCGTAGTCTGGCGCCGTGACCGTCCACACCGTCGCCCGGCCTTCGTCAGGGCCCAGGGCATCCTGGCTGTCGCCCAGGTAGGCCATCTCGATGTTCACATTCATCGGGTGCGGCGCCCAGCCAAAGAACACTACCGCTTCCTTGCGCCGTACGGCGCGGTCGACAGCGGCGAGCATGCCTGCCTCACTCGATTCGACCAGCTGGAACTTGCCCAGGTCGAACTGGTTCTTGGTGATCATCGCCTTGATCTGGGTATTGGCGCCGGAACCCGGTTCAATGCCATAGATCTTGCCGCCCAGTTCTTTCTCGAACTTGTGGATGTCGGCGAAGGTTTTCAGGCCTTTGTCATAGAGGTATTTCGGCACGGCCAGGGTGGCGCGGGCGTCCTCCAGGCTTGGCTTGTCCAAGACCTTGACCTGGTTGGCATCGACGAACGGGGTGATGGTTTGGGTCATGAGCGGGTTCCAGTAACCCAGGAACATGTCCAGGCGCTTGTCGCGGATACCGGCGAAGATGATCTGCTGCGAGGCGCTGGTCTGCTTGGTCTGGTAACCCAGCCCATCGAGCAGCACCTGCGCCATGGCGCTGGTGGCGATGACGTCGGTCCAGTTGACCACGCCCAGGCGCACGTCCTTGCAGACGGCGGGTTCGGCGGCGAATACGGGGCTTGCAAGGGTGGTGCTCAGAGCGAGGGAAAACAGGCTGCGGCGGATCAAGCTGTGCATGGTGGCTCTCCAACGGCAGTGCATATTGTTATAGGGGCCGGTCTCTCTGGACCGTGTGTTTAAGCTACGCGGGTGGCACACTGGAAAATCGCACGCTGGCGACTCACACTTGCACCCTGGCGACCTGTCCTCATCAGAGAAACCTCGATGTCGCAAACTATCCAGTTCCTCCTGCTTCCAGGCTTTTCGGCCATGGGCTTCATCAGCGCCTTGGAGCCGCTGCGCGTGGCCAACCGCTTCCGTGGGCCACAGTACCGTTGGCAGGTTCTGAGCCTGGATGGCGGGGCGGTGCAGGCGAGCAACGGTATGTCGGTCAACGCCGATGGCGCGTTGGGCGATGAGCCGCACGGGCAGATGCTGCTGGTGGTCGCAGGGTTCGATCCGTTGGCCAGTTATGGCCATGGCTTGCAACAAGCGCTACGTCGTCTCGACCACGAGGGGGTGATTCTGGGCGGCATCGATACCGGCGCGATGGTATTGGCCGAAGCGGGCCTGCTGGATGGGCATCGGGCGACCTTGCATTGGGAGGCGCTGGAGGCTTTCAAGGAGCGTTATCCACGGTTGCAGGCGACGCAGGAGCTGTTCGAGATCGACCGCCGAAGAATTACCTGCGCGGGTGGCACGGCGTCGATCGACCTGATGCTCGACCTGATCGGCCAGGCCCATGGTAGCGAGTTGGCGGTGCAGGTTTCCGAGCAGTTCGTGCTGGGGCGTATCCGTCCGCGACAGGATCACCAGCGCATGCAGATCGCCTCCCGCTACGGCATCAGCAACAAGAAGCTGGTGAAGGTCATTGGCGAGATGGAGCGCAACACCGAGCAGCCGCTCAATACCCAGGTGCTGGCCGATGCCGTGCAGGTGACCCGGCGGCAGCTCGAGCGGTTGTTTCGCCTGTACCTGAACGACACGCCCAGTGGCTTCTATTTGCGGCTGCGCTTGGACAAGGCGCGGCAGTTGTTGCGTCAGACCGACATGAGCGTGCTGGAGGTCGGCGTGGCATGCGGGTTCGAGTCTGCGTCGTACTTTACCCGCTGCTACCGAACGCGGTTCGAGCGCTGCCCGCGGGAGGACCGGTTGGCTCGGGTGGTCTGAGGTCTTCCTGCGCTGGCCTCTTTGCGGGGTTGCCCGCGAAGAGGCCGTTACAGGGCTACTGCTGACCGATGGATTGCAGGTACTCCGAGCGGTCATCGCTGCGCTGTGCAACGCAGGTATCCCAGGCCGCCTGGAACGCTTTGCTGCCGGGTTTCTCGGCATAGGTTTCGACCTTGCAGTCGGCATCGCGCAGCTGCGTCCACAGTTTTTCGGCGGCATCCATGCGCCCGACCAGGGCTGTGGCCTTGTCGCCTTCATCGGCATATTGGTCGCGAATGCGCTGAATCAGGTCGTCATACGCCGACTTCAACTCGCGCTCGGCGGTCTGTTTATTGAACGCCGCGCAAGCGAAGGCCTGCTGGTCGCTCTCGACGTTATCGCAGGGCGTGCTTTCTTCCTCGCCGGCCTGGGCGCCCATCGCAAAGGCCATCAGAACCAGCCATGCCATTGATTTCATCCGTTATCTCCTCGAACCGGCTGACGAATCGCCGCGATTCTCGCTCAGCCCACGTCTGTGCGGTAGCTCCCTGACGAAATGTTCATAAACGCCTGGCGAATGTCGTTATCGAGACTGGCTCTCATCGGCGGATGGCGCGCCAGAGCGTGCCATGTCGCGCATTGACGCTTTCGGCAAACCCCCTGTCGTTTTTGCATCGGGGCGCCTCGGGGCACAGGCATATGCTGGCTCCAAAGCGCCGGCACAAGGTTTGGCGCGAGCCAACTCGATAAAAGGGGACAGCCTGATGAGCCCAGCCGAACTTCACGCCGACAGCATCGTCATCGACGGTCTGATCATTGCCAAATGGAACCGCGAGCTGTTCGAGGACATGCGCAAGGGCGGGCTGACCGCGGCCAACTGCACGGTGTCGGTGTGGGAGGGCTTCAAGGCCACCGTCGATAACATCGCCGCCAGCCAGAAGCTGATCCGCGAGAACAGCGACCTGGTAATGCCGGTACGTACCACCGCCGACATTCGCAAGGCCAAGGAACTGGGCAAGACCGGCATCCTCTTCGGTTTCCAGAACGCCCATGCGTTCGAAGACCAGATCGCCTACGTCGACGTGTTCAAGCAGCTGGGCGTGGGCATCGTGCAGATGTGCTACAACACCCAGAACCTGGTTGGCACCGGCTGCTACGAGCGTGACGGCGGCCTGTCGGGCTTCGGTCGCGAAATCGTCGCCGAGATGAACCGCGTCGGCATCATGTGCGACCTGTCCCACGTGGGCTCCAAGACCTCCGAGGAAGTCATCCTCGAATCGAAAAAGCCGGTCTGCTACTCCCACTGCCTGCCTTCTGGCCTGAAGGAGCACCCGCGCAACAAGTCGGACGAAGAGCTGAAGTTCATCGCCGACCACGGCGGCTTCGTCGGCGTGACCATGTTCGCACCGTTCCTGGCCAAGGGCATCGACTCGACCATCGACGACTACGCCGAGGCCATCGAGTACACCATGAACATCGTCGGCGAAGACGCTATCGGTATCGGTACCGACTTCACCCAAGGCCACGGCCAGGATTTCTTCGAATACCTGACCCATGACAAGGGCTACGCCCGTCGCCTGACCAACTTCGGCAAGATCATCAACCCGCTCGGCATTCGCACTGTCGGCGAGTTCCCCAACCTCACCGAAACCCTGCTCAAGCGCGGCCACTCCGAACGTGTGGTGCGCAAGATCATGGGCGAGAACTGGGTCAACGTCCTCAAGGATGTCTGGGGCGAGTAAGCCGCTCTCCAAGCCTGATAGCCCCTGCCAGCAACGCCGGGGCACCCACATAAAAATTTTTATGGAGTTGAGTTTCCATGGCCAAGATCGCCCCGCAATTGCCAATCGAAGTCGACAGCGAGACCGGTGTCTGGACCAGCGACGCCCTGCCGATGCTGTACGTGCCGCGCCATTTCTTCGTTAACAACCACATCGGCATCGAGGAAGTGCTGGGCGCCGAAGCCTACGCCGAGATTCTGTACAAGGCCGGCTACAAGTCCGCCTGGCACTGGTGTGAAAAAGAAGCCGAATGCCATGGCCTGGAAGGCGTCGCGGTGTTCGAGCACTACATGAAGCGCCTGTCCCAGCGTGGTTGGGGCCTGTTCGAAATCCAGGACATCGACCTCGACAAAGGCACCTGCAGCGTCAAGCTCAAGCACTCGGCGTTCGTGTACGTCTATGGCAAGTGCGGCCGCAAGGTCGACTACATGTTCACTGGCTGGTTCG
Organism: Pseudomonas taiwanensis DSM 21245; assembly: GCF_000425785.1. Taxonomy (GTDB): domain Bacteria; phylum Pseudomonadota; class Gammaproteobacteria; order Pseudomonadales; family Pseudomonadaceae; genus Aquipseudomonas; species Aquipseudomonas taiwanensis. The sequence goes on along the minus strand of NZ_AUEC01000033.1, from coordinate 28,859 downwards.
CCGGTGCCATGGACCAGATTCTCGCCGCCCGTGGCAGTTCGATCCGCACCGTGGCCGAGCAGGTCTACGGCGGTTCGGAAGAAGGTCACGATGACGGCCTGTTCGTCGTCAAGCCGTTGTAAGTCGGAGAGAGCGTCATGGCATTCGAAGCAATGTTCCAGCCGATCCAGATCGGCAAACTGACCATCCGCAACCGCGTGCTCAGCACCGCGCATGCCGAGGTCTACGCCACCGACGGCGGCATGACTACCGACCGTTACGTGAAGTACTACGAAGAGAAGGCCAAGGGCGGCATCGGCCTGGCCATCTGCGGTGGCTCGTCGGTGGTCGCCATCGACAGCCCGCAGGAGTGGTGGTCGTCGGTGAACCTGTCCACCGACCGGATCATCCCGCACTTCCAGAACTTGGCCGACGCCATGCACAAGCATGGCGCCAAGATCATGATCCAGATTACCCACATGGGTCGTCGTTCGCGTTGGGACGGCTTCAACTGGCCGACCCTGATGTCGCCGTCGGGCATCCGTGAACCGGTGCACCGCGCTACCTGCAAGACCATCGAGGTGGAAGAGATCTGGCGCGTGATCGGCAACTACGCGCAAGCTGCGCGTCGTGCCAAGGAAGGTGGTCTGGACGGCGTCGAACTGTCGGCCGTGCACCAGCACATGATCGACCAGTTCTGGAGCCCTCGGGTCAACAAACGTACCGACGAATGGGGCGGTACCTTCGAAGGCCGCATGAAGTTCGGCCTGGAAGTGCTCAAGGCCGTGCGCAAGGAAGTCGGCGACGACTTCTGCGTGGGCATGCGTATCTGTGGCGACGAGTTCCACCCTGATGGCCTGAGCCACGAGGACATGAAGCAGATCGCTGCCTACTACGACGCCACTGGCATGATCGACTTCATCGGCGTGGTCGGCTCGGGTTGCGACACCCACAACACCTTGGCCAACGTCATCCCGAACATGAGCTACCCGCCGGAGCCGTTCCTGCACCTGGCGGCGGGCATCAAGGAAGTGGTCAAGGTCCCGGTGCTGCACGCGCAGAACATCAAGGACCCGAACCAGGCCACGCGTATCCTGGAAGGCGGCTACGTGGACATGGTCGGCATGACCCGCGCCCATATCGCCGACCCGCACCTGATCGCCAAGATCAAGATGGGCCAGGTCGACCAGATCAAGCAGTGCGTCGGTGCCAACTACTGTATCGACCGTCAGTACCAGGGCTTGGATGTACTGTGCATCCAGAACGCCGCGACTTCCCGTGAATACATGGGCGTGCCGCACATCATCGAGAAGTCCACCGGGCCCAAGCGCAAGGTGGTGGTGGTCGGTGCCGGCCCTGCCGGTATGGAAGCTGCGCGTGTCGCCGCCGAGCGTGGCCACGACGTGACCGTGTTCGAGAAGAAAGACCAGATCGGCGGGCAGATCACCATCGCCGCCAAGGCGCCGCAGCGCGACCAGATCGCCGGTATCACCCGCTGGTACCAGCTGGAGTTCGCCCGCCTGAAAGTCGACCTGCGCCTGGGCACTGCCGCTGACGTGGATGCCATCCAGGACCTGCGTCCGGACATCATCGTCCTGGCGGTGGGCGGCCATCCGTTCGTCGAACAGAACGAGCACTGGGGCGCTGCCGAAGGGCTGGTGGTCAGCAGCTGGGACGTACTCGACGGCAAGGTCGCGCCGGGCAAGAACGTGCTGGTGTACGACACCATCTGCGAATTCACTGGTATGTCTGCCGCGGACTTCCTGGCCGACAAGGGCAGTCAGGTGGAAATCGTCACTGACGATATCAAGCCGGGTGTCGCGATGGGGGGGACCACCTTCCCGACCTACTACCGCAGCATCTACCCGAAAGAAGTGATCATGACCGGCGACATGATGCTGGAAAAGGTCTACCGCGAGGGTGACAAGGTGGTGGCGGTGCTGGAGAACGAGTACACCGGCGCAAAGGAAGAACGGGTGGTCGACCAGGTGGTGATCGAGAACGGCGTGCGTCCTGACGAGCAGCTGTACTACGCGCTCAAGGAGGGTTCGCGCAACAAAGGCCAGATCGACATCGAGGCCCTGTTCGCGATCAAGCCGCAGCCGATCCTCAGCCAGCCGGGCGAAGGTTACCTGCTGTATCGCATCGGTGACTGCGTGGCCCAGCGCAACGTGCATGCTGCGATCTATGACGCCCTTCGCCTGTGCAAGGACTTCTGATCGCTCCGCCTCTCTAGAGGCGGACTGGCCCCCCTGTAGGAGCGAGTTCGCTCGCGATGGCGGCAGCCCTGGCAACCAGGTTGTCTGATCGGTCGCTATCGCGAGCACGCTCGCTCCTACAGGGGTCCGCGCCGACCTTCAGGGCGGCGCAAGAATTCAGCTGTTGTGGGAGCCTCCCATGTTGAACACCCTTCTACCCATCCTGCTGTTCGCTGCCCTTGGCCTGGCAGTGCTCGGCGCCCTGCGTCGCGTGCGCATGTGGCGGCGTGGTCGGGCCGCCAAGGTCGACTTGATCGGCGGCCTGCTGGCCATGCCAAGGCGCTACCTGGTGGACCTGCACCATGTGGTCGAGCGCGACAAGTACATGTCCAAGACCCACGTCGCCACCGCGGGCGGCTTCGTGCTGTCGGCCGTTCTGGCGATCCTTGTGCATGGCTTCGGCCTGCAGAGCAAGATTCTTGGCTATGCCTTGCTGGTAGCCACGGTGATCATGTTCAGCGGCGCCATCTTCGTCTTCAAACGCCGTCGCAACCCACCCGCACGCCTGTCCAAGGGCCCGTGGATGCGGCTGCCCAAGAGCTTGCTGGCGTTCGCCGCGAGCTTCTTCATCGCCACCTTGCCAGTCGCTGGCATCCTGCCGGCCGATACCGGCGGCTGGGTCATGGTCGCGGTTCTGGGCCTGGGCGTGCTGTGGGGCGTGTCGGAGCTGTTCTTCGGCATGACCTGGGGAGGCCCGATGAAGCACGCCTTCGCCGGGGCTTTGCACCTGGCCTGGCACCGGCGCGCAGAACGCTTTGGCGGTGGCCGCTCCACCGGCCTCAAGCCGCTGGACCTGGAAGACCCCAACGCACCGCTGGGCGTGGAAAAACCGGTGGACTTCACCTGGAACCAGCTACTTGGCTTCGATGCCTGCGTGCAGTGCGGTAAATGTGAAGCGATGTGCCCGGCGTTCGCCGCCGGTCAGCCGCTGAACCCGAAAAAACTGATTCAGGACATGGTCATCGGCCTGGCCGGTGGTACTGACGCCCAGTTCGCGGGCAGCCCATATCCGGGCAAGCCGATCGGCGAACACGGCGGCCACCCGCACCAGCCGATCGTCAACGGCCTGGTCGACGCTGAAACGCTGTGGTCGTGCACCACTTGCCGCGCCTGCGTCGAGGAATGCCCGATGATGATCGAGCACGTCGATGCCATCGTCGACATGCGCCGCCACCTGACCCTGGAAAAAGGTGCGACCCCCAACAAAGGCGCCGAGGTGCTGGACAACCTGATCGCCACCGACAACCCGGGCGGTTTCAACCCTGGCGGGCGCATGAACTGGGCGGCGGACCTCAACCTGAAGCTGCTGTCGGACGTGAAAGCCACCGAGGTGCTGTTCTGGGTCGGCGACGGTGCCTTCGACATGCGCAACCAGCGCACCCTGCGCTCGTTCGTGAAAGTGCTCAAGGCCTCTGGCGTGGACTTCGCCGTGCTCGGCCTGGAAGAGCGCGACAGCGGTGATGTGGCGCGGCGCCTGGGCGATGAAGCGACCTTCCAGCAGTTGGCCAAGCGCAACATCCAGACCCTGGCCAAGTACAAGTTCCAGCGCATCGTCACTTGCGACCCGCACAGCTTCCACGTACTGAAGAACGAGTATGGCGCGCTGGGCGGCGAGTACCAGGTGCAGCACCACAGCACCTACATCGCCGAGCTGATCGCCGCGAACAAGCTCAACCTCGGCCAGCACAAGGGCGGCAGCGTCACCTATCACGACCCATGCTACCTGGGGCGCTACAACGGCGAGTACGAAGCCCCGCGCGCGGTGCTCAAGGCGCTGGGTATCGAAGTGCGCGAGATGGAGCGTTCGGGCTTCCGCTCCCGCTGCTGCGGCGGTGGTGGTGGTGCGCCGATCACTGACATCCCTGGCAAGCAACGTATTCCGGACATGCGCATGGACGATATCCGCCAGACCGAAGCCGAGCTGGTGGCGGTTGGTTGCCCGCAGTGCACGGCAATGCTCGAAGGCGTGGTCGAACCGCGTCCACAGATCAAGGACCTCGCCGAGTTGGTGGCCGATGTGCTGATCGAAGAGGAAACCCCTGCAAGCGCAAAGTCGCAAGCGGCCAAACGTGAACCTGCGGAGGTGCACTGATGAGCGACATCATCCGCCGCGACCCACGCGCCGAGTGGATCGCCCGTAACCGTCTGCATCCGCTGCACGCGGCGATGCAGACGCAGCAGACCAGCTGGATGGGGCCCAACGGCCTCATCCGCAAGAACCCCCATGCCATTGCCGCAGGCTTCATCGGCCCCCATGGCATCAAGCGCATCGACCGCAGTGGCGCCCAGCAGGGCACTGGTGTGGGCGGGCGCCGCGCCGCCGCCGCGCAAGTGCAGCTGCCGCTGCACCAGGTGCCGGCCCCGGCGTTCTACATCGCCGTGGTTCCAGACATGGTCGGTGGTCGCCTGAGCAGCCACGACCGTGACCTGCTTGGCCTGGCCCATAGCCTGGCCGGCAGCGACGGTGCGGTGCTGGCGATCGTGTTTGGCGAGCACAAGGAAAGCAACTTTTCCACAGCCGGCGTCGACCGCTTGCTGGTCATCGAAGGCGAGCAGTACCAAGGTTATGCGCCGGAACAACTGGTACAAGCCCTGCGCGCTGTGGATAACCAATTCACCCCGCGCCATTGGTTGCTGCCCGACAGCCGCACCGGGGGCGGCGAACTGGGGCGGCGTCTGGGCGCGACGTTGGGCGAGCGCCCGGCAACGCGGGTCTGGCAGGTCAAGGACGGCCAGTGCATCGGCCGCGCCGGTGCCGGTCAGCAGGACCTGCAACGCAGTGTGCCTCGGTTGATCCTGGCCGCCGCGGAGTGCGCCGAGCCGGTCAGCGAAACCCGTCACGAAGCCTTGCCGGTGGAGTTGTCCACAAGCGTTGCGCGCAGCCTGTCGCGTATTGAAGACCTGGGTTCGGTCGCGGTCGATCCGGCCACCATCGCCATGGCCGAGGCCGAGTTCATCGTCTCGGGTGGCAATGGTGTCAAGGACTGGGACCTGTACCACAAGGCCACCGCAGCGCTCGGTGCCACCGAAGGCGCCTCGCGGGTGGCGGTGGACGACGGCTTCATGCCGCGCAACCGTCAGGTGGGTGCCACGGGTACCTGGGTAACCGCGCGGGTCTACGTGGCGGTGGGTATCTCTGGTGCGATCCAGCACCTGCAGGGCATCGGTGCCTGCGACAAGGTGGTGGCGATCAACATGGACCCTGGCTGCGACATGATCAAACGGGCGGACCTGTCGGTGATTGGCGACAGTTCGGCGATTCTCAAGGCACTGATCGAGGCTGTGGACAACTTCCGCAGCGGCGGCCAGCGCGACGCGGCATAAGGGCACGAGCATGAGTACGAAAGTCATCAGCCTGGTTTCCATCGGTGCCCACCCAAGCTCCGGCCGCGCCCGTCGCGCCGAGCAGGACGCCCGAGCCGTGGAACTGGGTTTGCAACTGGCTGGGGATAACTTGCAGGTGGTGCACGCAGGTGACCCTCGTGAGGAAGCGCTGCGTGCTTACCTGGGCATGGGGCTGGATCACCTGGATGTGCTGGAACAGCCTGCCGGCGCCGATGTGCTGGGAGTGTTGAGCGACTACCTGCGTGACGCAGGGGCCCAAATGGTATTGACCGGAAGCCAGGCCGAGACGGGTGAAGGTTCGGGCATGCTGCCGTTTCTGTTGGCTGAGAAGCTGGGTTGGCCGCTGGTGGTAGGGCTGGCCGAAGTCGAATCCATCGAGAACGGTACTGCCCAGGTACTGCAAGCGCTGCCGCGTGGTCAGCGACGCCGTTTGAAGGTACGCCTGCCGCTGCTGGCGACTGTGGATAACGCCGCACCTAAGCCCCGTCAGAGCGCCTTTGGGCCAGCGCGCCGGGGCGTGTTGGCGGCGCGCAATGTGGATATCCTCGAGGATGAACTGCTGGCGGACGCCGAGCTGCAACCGGCGCGGCCACGTCCAAAGCGGCTGAAGGTGATCAAGGCCAAGAGCGGAGCCGACCGGATGAAGGCGGCGACGGCCAAGGCCAGCGGTGGTGGGGGCAAGGTGTTGAAGGACGTTTCGCCGCAGGAAGGGGCCGAGGCCATCCTCAAGTTGCTGGTGGAGGAGGGGGTCTTGCGCTGAATCCAACGGCCCTGTCGCCGGCTTCTCGGCGATAGGGCCTTCAAGGCTGTTCCCGTATGACATTGAACGCCCAACAAGCGACTCCCTCTATCACCGGCTCGAACGATACCCGCTCTCCCTCCTGCAGGCTGCCCTGGCCACCCTCGATGATCGCAAGCTGAGTCACGAAGTAATCCACCTCTTCCTCATCGCTGCTGATAACACCCATCCCATGGTCTTCGTTGAACCACTTCACGGTACCCAGCAGACGATTGTGCATAAGTGCGCTCGCAGTGATGCCTTAATAGTGGCATCCACTTCATCACGCCCCTCCCAGGAGCGAAACTGGCAGAAATACCAGGTGAACCGCAATTTTGCCCACGGAATCTGTTCGCCAAGGTGTGGATAAAGTGTTGGTGCATGGCTGTGCGCCTTTGATCATGCGCCTTTCAGAGATTAGATCAAAAAATGATCAGCCTTCAGCGAGCGTGCTTGAGTCGTGATTCGCGGCATTGACCTGATATTGCCCACAATCCCTGTTAGCCGGTCTGTGGATAATATGTTCGCCCATCCCTGGATGCGGTGAAATCAAAGGGCTTCATGGAAACGATCATTTTTTGTCCAAATTCTCCTGTTACGCACACAAGCCACTGATTTCGGGAGTTCTAGACACTTTTCCACATCCCTTTTCGGCTGAACTGCTGTTTCCCACATTCTTTGTTGGTTGCTCTGTGGACAATGTGTTCGCAGAGGCTTCCAGGCCTTTGTTTACAGTGCCTGTAGAGGTTTGATCAGAAAATGATCAAACACACGGTCGTATGACGAGAGGTAGACGCGCGTTGTCTTTGTACTTGGGTTGTGGGTAAGTCTGTGAGTAAGAGGCTTCACACCTATCATTTTTGCTAGTTTTCAGCCGCTTCGAACTCCACTAGGTTGGGCACAACCATTCTCTGGAGCCTGTCACCATGAGCTTTGTGCAGTTGTTGGCGACTGATCGGCAGCATTCGGTCCTCAATGGTGCGCACAACCAAGCAAGAGCCTACACAGCCTATGGATCGACTGCCGCCCAGGGTGGGCCAATGAGTGCATTCTGTGGGGAGCCCAGAGATGAGCTGACAGCTTGCTACCACTTGGGCAATGGGTATCGTCAATTCAACCCAGCGATCATGCGTCTCCACTCGCCGGATTCACGCAGCCCCTTCGGTGAGGGGGGGGTGAACAGCTACGCCTATTGCGCGGGCGACCCGGTGAACAAATATGATCCGACAGGTCGCGTTCTGGAGTGGATCCCTGTGGGCACTCAGGCATTTTCCAGCCTGTCGACGGCGCTTGCCGCTGGCAATCGTAGGGCGCTGGTCGTGACTAAACAGCGGGTGCAAAGGGCACAAGGTGAGACGGTGAGCCAGGCGCCCTTGCTCCCCGAGCTTGCGGACAGTCTGATCGGTTACGCCGCAGCGCCCATGGGGGCTGTCGCCAATGTCACCCGAAATGTCCTCCAGACCCCCTCATCCCCTGCAGCGTCATTGGCAGGGCAGCTCGCCTGGGCCGGGGCCGCAAGCAGTGGTTTTGTCGCAGTGGGGACCAATTTGCACAGTTACCAGACATTCAGAACCTGGACCGCGCTGGCTGACCAGCACGGAATAAATAGATGGAGCGTAGCGATAGAGGCCATGGGCCAGGTGCTTCTCCCTTCTTTCGTGCGAAGGGCGGCCTTGCAGGCAGGGATCAGAACAGGGAAGGCGGCACTGGATACGGTGCACTGGGCCTATCGACTACCAGGGGCCGCGCTGGCCAGGCAGGTTTCTCGTGCAGATGAGGATGTGTTGAACAGCGTGATGGTTAGAAGCCGCTGACCGGGTCGGTGTCGTACCGTCCGGCGGGGCCCGGGTTGACCGCGCCTCGCCCAGTGTGGGCGAGGCGCGGCATCGATCACTGTGCCTGAACTTCCTTCAGATACGGCGCAGGCTCGGCCCCCAGATTGTTCAGCAACCGCTGGCTGTACCAATCGATGAAGTTCACCACGCCGAACTCATAGGTCTTCGAATACGGCCCAGGCTGGTAAGCGGTGGAGTTGATCCCGCGCTGGTTCTCTTCCGCCAGACGGCGGTCCTGGTCGTTGGTGGCGTCCCATACCTTGCGCATCTGCTCAGGGTCGTAGTCCACGCCTTCCACGGCATCCTTATGCACCAGCCACTTGGTGGTGACCATGGTTTCCTGGGCACTGATCGGCCACACGGTGAACACGATCATGTGGTCGCCCATGCAGTGGTTCCACGAGTGCGGCAGGTGCAGGATGCGCATCGAGCCCAGGTCCGGGTTCTTGATGCGGCCCATCAACTTCTTGCACGCCTGCTTGCCGTCCATGGTCATGGACACGGTGCCCTTGAGCAGCGGCATGCGCACGATGCGGTTACGCAGGCCATGGCTCTTGTGCAGGTACGGGATCTTCTCGGCTTCCCAGGCAGCGGCGGAGGCGGCCACGTGGTCCTTGAAGGCCTGGTCGGCGCGTGGGTCGTTGGTGTCGTCCCATTCCAGCAGGGTTTTCAGCAGCTCAGGGTGGGAGCCGTTGCAGTGATAGCACTCGCGGTTGTTTTCCAGCACCAGTTTCCAGTTGGCTTTTTCCATCAAGGTGGTCTGCACCGCCACCTTGGTGTTTTCCATGTCGTACGGTTCCATGTAGTGGTCCAGGGTGGCCAGGAACTCGTCGATGGCGGGTGGGTTTTCCGCCAGGCTGATGAAGATGTAGCCACCGGCGACCTTCACATTCACAGGCTTGAGGCCGTACTGGTTCATGTCGAAGTCGGCGCCCATTTCGGTGCCGGCGAACAGCAGGCGGCCGTCGAGCTCGTAGGTCCACTGGTGGTAAGGGCAGACCAGCTTGGCCACCTTGCCTTTTTCGCTGGTGCACAGACGCGAGCCGCGGTGACGGCAGACGTTGTGGAAGGCATGCACTTTGCCCTCGGCACCGCGGATCACGATGATCGGGTTCTTGCCGATCTGCAGGGTCAGGAAGTTGCCCTTGGTCGGGATCTCGCTGACAAGCCCCGCGATCAACCATTCCTTGTGGAAGATCTCCTGCATGTCGATCTGGAACAGACGCTCGTCGTTGTAGAACGGCTGGGGCAGCGAGAAGGTGCGCTCGCGGGTCTGCAGCATCTCGGCGGTGGCCTTGCGTGCAGGTTCCAGTGGATCGCCCAGGCTCAGTGTTGCGGTGACGTCCATCGTGTATTCCTCGGGGCCGTGTGCGGCCGGCAAAAGGTGGCTAATCGTTGTTGTGGTGCCGCAAGGCTGCTCGTCAAGAAACAGCATGTTGTTTTGCCGTGGAGTGTGCGTCCGAAGACGTCAGCAACCGTATCCATGGGCGACATGGCCGATTCGAATTCCGACGCGCCAACCCTTGTAGTGCGCGGCTGGTCGCGATAAGCACGCCGATGTCGCTGGCAGGAATGTACGTCGCCTTCAGCTTGCGCATTATCCAAGCCATAAAAGGCCAATAGTCGGCCGCTGGAGATGAACATGTCCGATACCTTCCTCAATCCGGTCACCACCCAGACCTGGGCCAACGGCCGCCACATCGTGCGCTGCGTCAAGGTCATCCAGGAGACCTGGGACGTGCGCACCTTCTGCTTCATGGCCGACCAGCCGATCATGTTCTTCTTCAAGCCAGGGCAGTTCGTCACCCTGGAGCTTGAAATCGACGGCAAGCAGGTAATGCGTTCGTACACCATCTCCAGCTCGCCATCGGTGCCCTACAGCTTCTCGATCACCGTCAAGCGCGTGCCGGGGGGGCTGGTGTCCAACTTCCTGCACGACACTATGCACGAAGGCCTTGAGGTGCCGGTGCACGGCCCTGTCGGGCTGTTCAACGCCATCGACTTCCCCGCGCCGAAAGTGCTTTACCTGTCGGGTGGCGTGGGCATTACCCCGGTGATGTCGATGGCGCGCTGGTTCTATGACACCAACGGCAATGTCGACATGGTGTTCGTCCACAGCGCCCGTTCGCCCAAAGACATCATCTACCACCGCGAGCTGGAGCAGATGGCGTCGCGCATCCCTAACTTCAGCCTGCACATCATTTGCGAGAAGCATGGTTTGGGCGAGCCGTGGGCGGGCTACCGTGGTTACCTGAACCAGCGGCTGATGGAGCTGATCGCCCCTGACTACATGGAGCGCGTGGTGTTCTGCTGCGGGCCGACGCCATACATGAGCGCGGTCAAGCGCATGCTCGAAGCGGTGGGCTTCGACATGAAGAACTACCACGAAGAGTCGTTCGGCGCCACGCCGCCAGAGGCCAAGGCCGATGCGGTCGAACATGCCGAACAGGCCGCCGACGCGCCGGAACTGGACGCATCGGACCTGAACCTGGTGGAGTTCGTCGGCAGCGACAAGAGCATCCGCGTCGCGCCGGGCGAGACAGTGCATGCGGCGGCGGCGAAGGTCGGGCTGATGATTCCCAAAGCCTGCGGCATGGGCATCTGTGGCACCTGCAAGGTACTCAAGCTCGGTGGCGAAGTGGAGATGGAGCACAACGGCGGTATTACCGAGGAAGACGAAGCCGAAGGCTACATCCTGTCGTGCTGCAGTGTGCCGAAGGGGGATGTACGGATCGAATACTGATCCGAAATGGCTGGCTCCTGCACCCTTTTGTGCAGGAGCCGGCTTGCTGCGATGGGCCGCGAGCGGCCCCGCTTTCTCAGGTGCGGAACCGCGCCACCAGTCCATTCAAATCCACTGCAAGGCGCGACAACTCCGCACTCGCCGCACTGGTCTGATGCGCTCCTGTCGCGCTTTGTACCGACAGGTCATTGATGTTGACCAGGTTGCGGTCCACTTCCCGCGCCACCTGGGCCTGCTCTTCCGCCGCGCTGGCGATCACCAGGTTTCGCTCATTGATCTGCGCCACTGCGCCGGCAATGGTATCCAGCGCCATACCGGCGCCACGGGCGATGTTGAGGGTGGACTCGGCGCGTTCGGTGCTGGTGCGCATCGACGCCACGGCCTCGTCGGTACCGCCCTGGATGCTACCGATCATGCGCTCGATTTCGCTGGTCGATTGCTGGGTACGATGGGCCAGCGCCCGCACTTCATCGGCCACCACCGCGAAACCACGGCCAGCTTCACCGGCGCGGGCGGCCTCGATGGCGGCATTGAGCGCCAACAGGTTGGTCTGGTCGGCCAGGCCCCGGATCACATCCAGCACCTTGCCGATGTCGCGTGATTGCTCGGCCAGGTGGGTGATCAGCTTGGCAGTGGCCTGCACATCGCCGCTCATGCGTTCGATGGCACCGACCGTCTCCATCACCAGGTCGCGGCCATCGCCTGCCGAACGGCTGGCCTCGCTGGAGGCTTCCGAAGTGCTGACCGCATTGCGCGCCACTTCTTCCACTGCGCTGGTCATCTCGGTGACGGCGGTGGCGGCCTGTTCGATTTCATTGTTCTGCTGCTGCAGGCCACGGGCGCTTTCGTCGGTAACGCTGTTCAACTCTTCGGCAGCCGACGCCAGCTGGGTGGCGGAGCCGGCGATCAATTGCAAAGTGTCGCGCAGTTTGTCCTGCATGCGGGCCATGGCACGCAGCAGGCGAGCAGCTTCGTCGGTGCCTTCGGCACGGATGGTGTGGGTCAGGTCGCCATCGGCCACCTGTTCGGCGCACTTGAGCGCTTCCTCGATAGGTTTGACGATGCTGCGGGTCAGTAGAAACGCGCAGAGGAAGGTCAGTACGGTGGCGGCAATCAACAGCCCGACCACCAGGGCGAAGGCGGTGTCGTACTGACTGGCGGCGGTTTCGTTGGTCGCGCGGGTCTGCTCGGTGTTGATCCGTACCAGGGTATCCATGACCTTGTTGATTTGTTCGGAGTTTGCCAACAGATCGCGATTGAGCAGGTCGCGCAGCTCGTCGGTGCGATTGGCCTGGCTCAGGCTGCGCATGCGGGCTTCGAGCTGACGGTACTGATTGAGCAGTTGCGTGTACTGGTCGAATGCGGCCTGTTCATCGGCTGCGCTGATCAGTGGCTCGTAGGCACGACGGGCCTGGTCGATCTGGGCATTGCGCTGGTCCAGCAGGGCCAGGGTGTCGCGCTGAGTTTCTGGCTCCCGGTTGGTCAACAGGCGGTACGAGAGGGTACGCAGGCGCAGGTTGAGCGATGTCAGCTCATCGAGGGTCTTGATGCTCGGCACGCTGATGTTCTCGATGGCGACGCCCGCCTGTCGGATGCTGCCCATCTGGATGAGCGAGAAAACACCGAGGCCGAGCATCAGCAGGCCGATCAGCGCGAACCCGAGGAGTGCGCGCGGGGCAATGTTCATGTTGCGTAGGGACATGGGAAAGGGGTCCAGGGAAATGAAGGCGCGGTCCGTGCGACAAAATATGACCTGACAAGCTATCGGACGTGACTGATCGGTCTTGAGTGCGACCGGACAATTATGTGAGGTCGCTAACGGTTTTCCTGACCGGCGGTTGACCCAGGTCGGAACAAGGTGCTGCTTACCCTGTCAATCTGCGCAGGCAATAGCCTTGAGAATCCGATATTTAATGGCGAGGGTTCGCGCTTTTCTTTATCGTGTGCGCCCTTTGCAACAACCCGAGATAGACCTATGTTGGAAGCCTCCCTGAATCAACTCGAGCAACTGGTCAGCGACCTGATGCAGAAAAACGCTCAGCTCACCGAGCAAAATACCGCCCTCGGCCAGCAATTGGCCCAAGCCAAGGAGGAAAACGAGACCCTGCAGCTGTCGCTGATGGAGCAGGAAGAAAAGCACGGTGCTACCGCTGCCCGTATCCAGGCATTGGTTGAGCGCGCCAGCGCAGGTGTCGTCGGCGCATGAGACTGCAAGCGCAGCCGATCAACGTCGTGTCGATCCTTGGCAACGACTATTCGATCAAGGCGCCCGAAGGCCAGGAGGAGACCCTGGCGCAGGCGGTACGGATGCTCAACACCGCCCTGGCCGAGACCAAGCGACAGTACCCGACCCTGATCGGTGACAAACTGCTGGTGCTGGCGGCCCTGAATCTGTGTTCCAAGCAGGTTGAACTGCAACGCGAACACCAGCAGACCCTTGAGCGTACCCAGGCGCAGATCGACGCCACCGTGGACGCGATCGTTCGGACCATTGCCGAGCAATAACTTCTGCACCGACCCTTTGTAGGAGCGGGTTTACTCGCGAATGCGGCGGTGAACGCAACATCGCATTCGCCGGCGAACCCGCTCCCACAAGGCGTAGCAGCTTGCGTCAGATCGCTGGATTAACTGGATACGTAAGTGTATACACTTCCCCCAAAACAATAATTGGTGGGAGAGTGGTGGCATGCGTATCTGGCGGCGCAGTATCCAGTTGCAGTTGATCGCGAGCATGGGCGCGGCCCTGCTGGCGAGCATCCTGGTGGTGGTGGCGATCTATACGGTGGCGGTCAACCGCCTGACCGACCGGTATTTGGTCGACACGGCATTGCCGGCCAGCATCGAAGCCATCCGCAACGACATCGAGCGTATGCTCGGGCAGCCGCTGACCGCAGCGGCCGACATCGCGGGCAACACCCTGCTGCGCGACTGGCTCGCAGCCGGTGAGAACCCCGCCGAAGCGCCCCGTTTCATCGAGTACTTGGAGGCTGCCAAGCAGCGCAACCGAGCCTTCACCACCCTGTTCGCCTCGACCGAAACTGGCCACTACTACAACGAGAAGGGCCTGGACCGAACCCTGAGCCGCGACAACCCCAAGGACACGTGGTTCTATGGCTACATCGACAGCGGCGCCGAGCGCCTGATCAATATCGACATCGACGGCTCCACCGGGGAGCTGGCGCTGTTCATCGACTATCGCGTGGAAAAGAACGGCCAACTGGTGGGTGTGGCGGGCATGGGCCTGCGCATGACCGAATTGTCGAAGCTGATCCATGACTTCAGCTTCGGCGAGCACGGACGGGTCATGCTGGTGCGCAACGATGGCCTGATCCAGGTGCATCCAGAGAACACGTTCAGCGGCAAACGCCAGCTTACGGAGCAGATCGGCGCCGAGGCCGCCAAGGCGGTCATGGCTGCAGGTGACAACCTGCACAGCACCCGCTTCAGCCGTGACGGTGAAGACTACCTGGCCCTGGGCCTGCCCCTGCGCGACTTGAACTGGACGCTGGTGGCCGAAGTGCCGGAAGCCGAGATCTACGCCCAGGCGCGCCAGGCCGTGTGGCTCACCAGCCTGATCGGTGGTGCCGTGGCGCTGGTTTCATTGCTGTTGGTGGTACTGATGGCGCGCGGGCTGGTGCGGCCAATCCGCCAGGTCACTGCGGCATTGGTGCAGATCGGCAGTGGCGGGGGAGACCTCAGCCAGCGCCTGGATGACTCGCGTGAAGATGAGCTTGGCGACCTGGCGCGCGGCTTCAACCAGTTCGTCGACAGCCAGCGCGCACTGATCGGCGAGGTGCTGCGCACCACCGAGCGCCTGCACCTGGCGGTCGGGCAAGTGACACGGGTAGTGGACAACACCGCCGAGCGCTCGGGGCGGCAGCAGGAAATGACCGAGATGGTCGCCACGGCTGTGCACGAGATGGGCCTGACCGTGCAGGACATCGCCCGCAACGCCGGTGATGCAGCCCAGGCATCGCAGTCGGCTCGTGACGAAGCCTTGCAGGCGCGCGAGGTGGTGCGCCGGTCGATACAGGGCATCGAGGGCATGTCCGGCGATATCGGCAAAGCGGCGGATGCAGTTGCGCAGTTGGCGGATGAAGTCTCCTCTATCGACGAAGTTCTTGCCGTTATCCGCAGCATTTCCGAGCAGACCAACCTGCTGGCGCTGAACGCTGCCATCGAAGCGGCGCGGGCGGGGGAAATGGGCCGTGGTTTCGCGGTGGTCGCCGACGAGGTACGCACGTTGGCGCGGCGTACGCAGGTGTCCACCGACGAAGTCCAGCACATGATCCAGCGCCTCAAGCATGGCGCCGGCATGGCCGTGAGTTCGATGCAGGCCGGGCAGCAGGCGACCGGTAGCGGTGTCGAGTCCAGCCAGCGCACCGGGACATCGCTGGGCGCGATTACCGATCAGGTCGAGCACATCAGCGACATGAACAGCCAAGTGGCCACGGCGACCGAAGAACAGTCGGCGGTGACCGAGGAAATCAATCGGACAGTGCAGGGGATTTCCGACTTGGCCAGGGAGACGGCGGCCGAGGTGCAGGGCTGTAGGCAAGAGTGTCAGGCCTTGCGCGGGTTGACCGATGACCTGGCGCGGCAAATGGGCGGGTTCAAGCTTTAGATTGGTGCTGCGTTCATCGCCGGCAAGCGGTTCCTACAGGTGCTGTCCGCTCTCTGTAGGAGCCTGCTTGCCAGCGATGCTGCCTCGACGACGCAACGAACAGGCCTGCTGTTCGGGCGAAAGCGTAATTCAGTTGTGTCAGAGCGATTCGAGGTTAAGGTTTACAAAGGCGAAACCCTGCTCGCTAAAGTAAGCATATTGATAGAGTTTCACTCGATACTTTTTGCTGCTGAAGGCGATTCTTCGATCCGCTGACTGGGCCAATGTGGTGAGCACGTCATAAACAGTTATTTTATCTTGGATTATGATGCCTTCATTATCGACCGTGAGTGTGAGGCTATTTCCGTTTGGGGTTGGACTGCGTTGTGCAAGTTCAAGTAGAGGCGCGGGTGCCTCGGTGGTTACTCCGCCATTTGTAGAAGTTAGGTTGAGCCTTGTACTCCAGTCTGCCTCCTGCTTTTTTTGTACTTCCTTGAGAATGAAAGTCTGAAAGTCTCCGCCCGTCACATAAGTGAACCAGTCATTGGCGGTCAGGCAGAACAAGGGTAACCCGGCAAACTCATCTAATGTATAGGGGGTATGGTCGATGATGACTAAATTTTTATCGATTTTTTTATTCGCACTTGGCATCTGGCACCTTCCTGTGGGTATTCGGTCACGTCACGAGGCATATCAAAATAGGGCGCCCGTCGGAAAGTGCACAACTGTCAGAACTGCCAGTTGCAGCTTGCAACTAATTAACCGGTATTGAGGCCCGATGTGCCGAGCCTCAATAGTGGGCTCGATCAATGGCCCATGATGGCTCTGATATCCGCCGCCAACGCGCGAACTCTGGCCTCTTCGGTATCCCACGAGCACATGAAGCGCGCCCCACCGTTACCAATGAAGGTGTAGAACCGCCAGCCCTTTTGACGCAGCGCTTCGATGGCGGGTTCCGGCATCTGCAGGAAGACCCCGTTGGCCTCCACCGGGAACATCAGCTCCACCCCAGGCAAATCACTGACCAGCGACGCCAGCAACTGTGCGCAGCGGTTGGCGTGGGCGCCGTGGCGCAGCCAGGCGCCATCCTCCAGCAGCCCGACCCATGGCGCCGACAGGAAACGCATCTTCGAAGCCAGTTGCCCGGCTTGCTTGCAGCGGTAGTCGAAGTCTTCGGCCAGGGCGCGATTGAAGAACAGGATCGCCTCACCGACGGCCATGCCGTTCTTGGTGCCGCCAAAGCACAACACGTCGACGCCGGCCTTCCAGGTCAGCTCGGCCGGCGAGCAGCCGAGGAACGAACAGGCATTGGTGAAGCGCGCCCCGTCCATGTGTAGGTTAAGGCCCAGCTCCTTGCAGGTGGCGCTGATCGCCTTGAGCTCGTCGGGGCGGTACACGGTGCCCACTTCGGTGGCCTGGGTAATGGTGACCACACGTGGCTTGGGGTAGTGGATGTCCTGGCGCTTGAGGGCCACTTCGCGGATCGACGCCGGGGTCAGCTTGCCTTCGATGCTAGGCGCGGTGAGCAGCTTGGAGCCGTTGGAGAAGAACTCCGGCGCGCCGCATTCGTCGGTTTCGACGTGGGCGGTCTCAGAGCAGATCACACTGTGGTAGCTCTGGCACAACGAGGCCAGGGCCAGGGAGTTGGCGGCAGTGCCGTTGAAGGCGAAAAACACTTCGCAGTCGGTTTCGAACAGTTTGCGGAAGTACTCCGAGGCACGCTCGGTCCACTGGTCGTCGCCGTAGGCGCGTTCGTGGCCATGGTTGGCCTTTTCCATCGCCGCCCAGGCTTCGGGGCAGATTCCGGAGTAGTTGTCGCTGGCGAATTGTTGGCTGTTATCTGGCATGACACGGTCCTGTGAACGACGCAGAACAGCACTCTAAACCATCGCTTCGGCGGTTGCCTATACAAGCTGCGCATCGGTTGATATGTGTGGTGGCCGGGCTGGCCTTCTCGCGGGTAAACCCGCTCCCACAGCGATACCACAGGCCTTCAGCACACCGCACTGGCTGTGGACGCGGATTCGCCCGTGACAGGGCCGGCATAAACAGCACAACGACGAATGTCGTAAACGCGCCATTGCAAGGCGTGCGCAGGCATCTGAGTCACCCCGGCCAGTCATACCATCGCCATAAAGGGCCACAGTGCCTTACAGACAAGAAACGATCGCTGCCGGGAGAAACAAGATGTTCAGCAAGCAAGACCAGATCCAAGGTTATGACGATGCACTGCTGGCGGCGATGAATGCCGAAGAACAGCGTCAGGAAGATCACATCGAGCTGATCGCCTCGGAGAACTACACCAGCAAGCGCGTGATGCAGGCCCAGGGCAGCGGCCTGACCAACAAGTACGCCGAGGGCTACCCAGGCAAGCGTTACTACGGCGGCTGCGAGCATGTCGACAAAGTCGAAGCGCTGGCCATCGAGCGCGCCAAGCAGCTGTTCGGCGCCGACTACGCCAACGTCCAGCCACACTCTGGCTCCTCGGCCAACGGCGCTGTCTACCTGGCCCTGCTGCAGGCCGGCGACACCATCCTGGGCATGAGCCTGGCCCATGGCGGCCACCTGACCCACGGCGCCAAGGTGTCGTCCTCGGGCAAGCTGTACAACGCCGTCCAATACGGCATCGACACCAACACCGGCCTGATCGACTACGACGAAGTCGAGCGCCTGGCTGTCGAGCACAAGCCGAAGATGATCGTTGCTGGCTTCTCGGCCTACTCCAAGACCCTCGACTTCCCACGCTTCCGCGCCATCGCCGACAAAGTGGGCGCGCTGCTGTTCGTCGACATGGCCCATGTGGCCGGCCTGGT
Source organism: Pseudomonas taiwanensis DSM 21245 (assembly GCF_000425785.1). Classification (GTDB taxonomy): domain Bacteria; phylum Pseudomonadota; class Gammaproteobacteria; order Pseudomonadales; family Pseudomonadaceae; genus Aquipseudomonas; species Aquipseudomonas taiwanensis. The sequence goes on along the minus strand of NZ_AUEC01000033.1, from coordinate 10,505 downwards.
CGCCGCTGGCCTGTACCCGAACCCGATTCCGTTCGCCGATGTGGTCACCACCACCACCCACAAGACCCTGCGCGGCCCTCGTGGCGGCCTGATCCTGGCCAAGTCGAACGAAGAGATCGAGAAGAAACTCAACGCGGCCGTCTTCCCAGGCGCCCAGGGCGGTCCGCTGATGCACGTCATCGCTGCCAAGGCCGTGTGCTTCAAGGAAGCGCTGGAACCTGAATTCAAGGCCTACCAGAAACAAGTCATCGAGAACGCCCAGGCCATGGCCCAGGTGTTCGTCGATCGCGGCTACGACGTGGTCTCCGGCGGCACTGACAACCACCTGTTCCTGGTCAGCCTGATTCGTCAGGGCCTGACCGGCAAAGACGCCGACGCCGCCCTGGGTCGCGCCCACATCACCGTCAACAAGAACGCCGTACCGAACGACCCGCAGTCGCCGTTCGTCACCTCTGGCCTGCGCATCGGTACCCCGGCCGTCACCACCCGCGGCTTCAAGGTTGCCCAGTGCGTGGCCCTGGCCGGCTGGATCTGCGACATCCTCGACAACCTCGGCGATGCCGACGTCGAAGCCGATGTGGCCAAGAACGTCGCCGCCCTGTGCGCCGATTTCCCGGTTTACCGCTGAGGGAGTAACCCACCATGCAACGTTATTCGGGCTTCGGCCTCTTCAAACACTCTCTCAGCCACCACGAGAACTGGCAGCGCATGTGGCGCACGCCGACCCCTAAGAAGGTCTACGACGTGGTCATCGTCGGCGGTGGCGGCCACGGCCTGGCCACGGCCTACTACCTGGCCAAGGAGCACGGCATCACCAACGTGGCGGTAGTCGAGAAGGGCTACCTGGGCGGCGGCAACACTGCCCGTAACACCACCATCGTGCGTTCCAACTACCTGTGGGACGAGTCGGCGCACCTGTACGAGCACGCCATGAAGCTGTGGGAGGGCCTGTCCCAGGACCTCAACTACAACGTGATGTTCTCCCAGCGCGGCGTCTACAACCTGTGCCACACCCTGCAGGACATGCGTGACTCCGAGCGTCGTGTCAGCGCCAACCGCCTCAACGGCGTGGATGGCGAGCTGCTCAACACCGCCCAGGTCGCGGCCGAGATCCCGTACCTGGACTGCTCGAAGAACACCCGTTACCCGATCCTCGGCGCGACCGTTCAGCGCCGTGGCGGCGTGGCCCGTCACGACGCCGTGGCCTGGGGCTTCGCCCGTGCCGCCGATGCCCTGGGCGTGGACCTGATCCAGCAGACCGAAGTGATCGGTTTCCGCAAGGAAAACGGCGCGGTCATCGGCGTGGAAACCAACAAGGGCTTCATCGGCGCCAAGCGCGTCGGCGTGGTCACCGCCGGTAACTCCGGGCACATGGCCAAACTGGCCGGCTTCCGCCTGCCGCTGGAATCGCACCCGCTGCAAGCACTGGTGTCCGAGCCGATCAAACCGATCATCGACAGCGTGATCATGTCCAACGCCGTGCACGGCTACATCAGCCAGTCCGACAAGGGCGACCTGGTGATCGGTGCGGGTATCGACGGCTGGGTCGGCTACGGCCAGCGTGGTTCTTACCCGATCATCGAGCACACCCTGCAAGCGATCGTCGAAATGTTCCCGAACCTGTCCCGCGTGCGCATGAACCGTCAGTGGGGCGGCATCGTCGACACCACCCCGGATGCGTGCCCGATCATCTCCAAGACCCCGGTCAAGAACATGTTCTTCAACTGCGGTTGGGGTACCGGCGGCTTCAAGGCCACCCCGGGTTCGGGCAACGTCTTCGCGGCGAGCCTGGCCAAGGGCGAGATGCACCCGCTGGCTGCGCCTTTCTCCATCGACCGTTTCTACAACGGCGCACTGATCGACGAACACGGCGCTGCTGCCGTCGCCCACTAACCGGAGACAACCGTCATGTTGCAAATTTTCTGTCCCCACTGCGGCGAGCTGCGCTCCGAAGAAGAGTTCCACGCCTCTGGCCAGGCGCACATCGCCCGCCCGCTGGACCCCAACGCCTGCTCCGACGAGGAGTGGGGCACCTACATGTTCTTCCGCGATAACCCTCGCGGTATTCACCACGAACTGTGGGACCACGTTGCCGGCTGCCGTCAGTACTTCAACGTCACCCGTGACACCGTGACTTACGAAATTCTGGAAACCTACAAGATTGGCGAGAAGCCACAGGTGACCGCCAACGGCAAGGCCAACAGCGCACCGTCGACCGTCAAAGGCCAAGGGGAAAAAGTATGAGCCAGACCTATCGCCTCGCCAGCGGCGGCCGTATCGACCGCAGCAAGGTCCTGAACTTCACCTTCAACGGCAAGACCTACCAGGGCTATGCCGGTGACACCCTGGCCGCCGCGCTGCTGGCCAACGGCGTCGACATCGTCGGTCGTAGCTTCAAGTATTCGCGCCCTCGCGGGATCATCGCCGCCGGGACCGAAGAGCCGAACGCCATCCTGCAGATCGGCTCCAGCGAAGCCACCCAGATCCCTAACGTGCGTGCCACCCAGCAGGCGCTGTACGCAGGCCTCGTCGCGACCAGCACCAACGGCTGGCCGAACGTCAACAACGACGTCATGGGCATTCTCGGCAAGGTTGGCGGCAGCATGATGCCGCCGGGCTTCTACTACAAAACCTTCATGTACCCGAAATCGTTCTGGATGACTTACGAGAAGTACATCCGCAAGGCAGCCGGCCTGGGCCGCGCGCCGCTGCAGAACGACCCGGACAGCTACGACTACATGAACCAGCACTGCGACGTGCTGATCGTCGGTGCCGGCCCTGCTGGCCTGGCCGCCGCACTGGCCGCCGCCCGTAGCGGTGCCCGTGTGATCCTGGCCGACGAACAGGAAGAGTTCGGTGGCAGCCTGCTCGACAGCCGCGAAACCCTCGACGGCAAGCCTGCCGCGGACTGGGTCAACAGCGTCGTCAAAGAGCTGGAAAGCCTGCCGGAAGTGACCCTGCTGCCGCGTGCCACGGTCAACGGCTACCACGACCACAACTTCCTGACCATCCACGAGCGCCTCACCGACCACCTCGGTGACCGTGCCCCGATCGGTCAGGTGCGTCACCGCGTCCACCGTGTCCGCGCCAAGCGCGTGGTGCTGGCGGCCGGTGCCCACGAGCGCCCACTGGTGTACGGCAATAACGACGTGCCGGGCAATATGCTGGCCGGTGCCGTTTCCACCTACGTACGCCGCTACGGCGTGGCCCCAGGCCGCAAACTGGTGCTGTCGACCAACAACGACCACGCCTACCGCGCCGCGCTGGACTGGCACGACGCCGGCCTGCAAGTGGTGGCGATCGCCGACGCGCGCCACAATCCACGCGGTTCGCTGGTCGAGGAAGCGCGCGCCAAGGGCATTCGCATCCTCACCTCCAGCGCTGTGATCGAGGCCAAGGGCAGCAAGCACGTCACCGGCGCCCGTGTCGCCGCCATCGACGTCCAAGCGCACAAGGTCACCAGCCCTGGCGAAGTGCTCGAATGCGACCTGATCGCTACCTCCGGCGGCTACAGCCCGGTCGTTCACCTGGCCTCGCACCTGGGCGGCCGTCCGGTATGGCGTGAAGATATCCTCGGCTTCGTGCCGGGCGACGCACCGCAGAAGCGCGTGTGCGTAGGCGGCGTGAACGGCGTGTACCCACTCGGTGACGTGATTGCCAATGGTTTCGAAGGTGGTGTGCAAGCCGCCACCGAAGCCGGCTTCAAGGCTACCGTCGGCACCCTGCCAAAAGCCGTGCAGCGCAAGGAAGAAGCGACCGTCGCGCTGTTCCAGGTTCCGCACGACAAGGGCACTGCCCGTGCGCCGAAGCAGTTCGTCGATCAGCAGAACGACGTCACTGCCGCGGCCATCGAACTGGCCACTCGCGAAGGCTTCGAGTCGGTCGAGCACGTCAAGCGCTACACCGCGCTGGGCTTCGGTACCGACCAGGGCAAGCTGGGCAACATCAACGGCCTGGCCATTGCTGCCCGTTCGCTGGGTATCGGCATTCCGGAAATGGGCACCACCATGTTCCGCCCGAACTACACCCCGGTGACCTTCGGTGCGGTAGCCGGTCGCCACTGCGGCCACCTGTTCGAGCCTGTGCGTTTCACCGCCCTGCATGCCTGGCACGTGAAGAACGGCGCCGAATTCGAAGACGTCGGCCAGTGGAAACGTCCGTGGTACTTCCCCAAGGCGGGTGAAGACATTCACACCGCCGTGGCCCGTGAATGCAAGGCCGTGCGCGACAGCGTGGGCCTGCTGGACGCCTCGACCCTGGGCAAGATCGACATCCAGGGCCCGGATGCCCGCGAGTTCCTCAACCGCGTGTACACCAACGCCTGGACCAAGCTCGACGTGGGCAAGGCTCGCTACGGCCTGATGTGCAAGGAAGACGGCATGGTCTTCGACGACGGCGTGACCGCCTGCGTTGGCGACAACCACTTCTACATGACCACCACCACCGGCGGCGCCGCCCGTGTGCTGCAGTGGTTGGAGCTGTACCACCAGACCGAATGGCCAGAGATGAAGGTGTACTTCACCTCGGTCACCGACCACTGGGCCACACTGACCCTGTCCGGCCCCAACAGCCGCAAGCTGCTGAGCGAGCTGACCGACGACATCGACCTGGACAAGGAAGCCTTCCCGTTCATGACCTGGAAGGAAGGCACCGTCGGCGGCGTGCCGGCCCGTGTGTTCCGAATCTCGTTCACCGGTGAGCTCTCGTACGAAGTGAACGTCCAGGCCAACTACGCCATGGGTGTGCTGGAGAAGATCGTCGAGGCAGGCAAGAAGTACAACCTGACCCCGTACGGCACCGAGACCATGCACGTGCTGCGTGCCGAGAAGGGCTTCATCATCGTTGGCCAGGATACCGACGGCTCGATGACCCCGGACGACCTGAACATGAGCTGGTGCGTGGGCCGCAACAAGCCGTTCTCGTGGATCGGCCTGCGTGGCATGAACCGCGAAGACTGCGTGCGCGAAAACCGCAAGCAGCTGGTGGGCCTCAAGCCCGTGGACCCAACCAAGTGGCTGCCGGAAGGTGCTCAGTTGGTGTTCGACCCGAAACAGCCGATCCCGATGGACATGGTCGGGCACGTCACTTCCAGCTACGCGGCCAACTCCCTGGGCTACTCGTTCGCCATGGGTGTGGTCAAGGGCGGCCTCAAGCGCATGGGCGAGCGTGTCTACTCGCCGCAGGCCGACGGCAGCGTGATCGAGGCGGAAATCGTGTCTTCGGTGTTCTTCGATCCGAAGGGTGAGCGGCAGAACGTTTGACTCTGGGCCCTGTGGGGGGTGGCTTGCCGGCGATAGTGCCGGTGGCCACACCACAGAAGCTGCTTCGCATCGACGAACAAGAATTCAAGGCAGGTAAGAAATGAGCGCTATCAACGTCTTCCAGCAAAACCCCGGCGCCGAGGCCAAGGCCCAGTCGCCACTGCACCACGCCGACCTGGCCAGCCTGGTGGGCAAAGGCCGCAAGAACGCAGGCGTGACCCTGCGTGAGAAGAAATTCCTCGGTCACCTGACCATCCGTGGCGATGGCCATGACCCAGAATTCGCCGCAGGCGTGCACAAGGCCCTGGGCCTGGAGCTGCCGGTGGCGCTGACCGTGGTCGCCAATGGCGAAATGTCGCTGCAATGGATGGGCCCAGATGAGTGGCTACTGATCGTCCCAGGCGGCCAGGAGTTCGCAACCGAGCAGAAACTGCGTGCGGCCCTCGAAGGCCAGCACATTCAAGTGGTCAACGTCAGCGGCGGACAGAGCGTGCTGGAGCTACGCGGCCCGAACGTGCGCGACGTGCTGATGAAGTCAACCAGCTACGATGTTCACCCGAACAACTTCCCGGTGGGCAAGGCGGTCGGTACCGTGTTCGCCAAGTCGCAACTGGTGATCCGCCGTACTGCCGAGGACACCTGGGAACTGGTGGTTCGCCGCAGCTTCTCCGACTACTGGTGGCTGTGGCTGCAGGACGCTTCGGCCGAGTATGGCCTGAGCATCGAAGCCTAAGGAGAACTGAACATGAGTCGGGCACCGGATACTTGGATTCTCACCGCCGACTGCCCGAGCATGCTCGGCACCGTCGATGTGGTGACGCGTTACCTCTTCGAGCAGCGTTGCTATGTCACGGAGCACCACTCCTTCGATGATCGGCTGTCGGGGCGCTTTTTCATTCGCGTCGAGTTCCGCCAGCCGGACGATTTCGACGAAGCCGGTTTCCGTGCCGGCCTTGCCGAGCGTAGCGATGCGTTCGGCATGACGTTCGAGCTGACCGCGCCGAATCACCGCCCCAAGGTGGTGATCATGGTGTCCAAGGCCGACCACTGCCTGAACGACCTGCTGTATCGCCAGCGCATCGGCCAGTTGGGCATGGACGTGGTCGCGGTGGTGTCCAACCACCCCGACCTCGAACCGCTCGCGCAGTGGCACAAGATCCCCTACTACCATTTCGCCCTCGACCCCAAGGACAAGCCTGCGCAAGAGCGCAAGGTGTTGAACGTGATCGAGGAAACTGGCGCCGAGCTGGTCATTCTTGCGCGTTACATGCAGGTACTGTCGCCTGAGCTGTGCCGGCGCCTGGATGGCTGGGCGATCAATATCCACCACTCGTTGTTGCCTGGTTTCAAAGGCGCAAAGCCGTACCACCAGGCCTACAACAAGGGCGTGAAGATGGTGGGTGCCACCGCGCACTACATCAACAACGACCTCGACGAGGGGCCGATCATCGCCCAGGGCGTCGAGGTGGTGGACCACAGCCATTACCCGGAAGACCTGATCGCCAAAGGGCGTGATATCGAGTGCCTGACCCTGGCGCGAGCGGTGGGCTATCACATCGAGCGGCGGGTGTTCCTGAACGCCAATCGGACTGTCGTTCTCTAACGGCTGTTCCAGCTTCTTCCCGACTGACGCCGCTCCCGCACGGATATCATGCCTTCAGGGGCAACGTGGTACCTGTAGGAGCGGCCTTGGCCGCGAAGAGGCCCGAACAGTTCACCCCCTCGGTTTCATCCCGCCGGTTTCCCCGCGACACTGCTGCCGCTAAAAGGCATCTGCTTGTCGCTCCCAGTCAGTGCACCCTGCGGTATCAGGCCCACAATTCTCTGCATTCCAGTAACACAAGCCGCCCATGGATGGTGGCGCTTCAACCAACGCTGCATAAATACAAATCAAGCGAGGTAAGAGCATGTCTGGCAATCGTGGAGTGGTGTATCTCGGCGCTGGCAAGGTCGAAGTACAGAAGATCGACTACCCGAAAATGCAAGACCCACGCGGCAAGAAGATCGAGCACGGCGTGATCCTCAAGGTGGTTTCCACCAACATCTGCGGCTCCGACCAGCACATGGTCCGTGGCCGCACGACTGCCCAGGTCGGCCTGGTTCTGGGCCACGAAATCACCGGTGAAATCGTCGAGAAGGGCCGCGACGTCGAGCGCATGCAGATCGGCGACCTGGTCTCGGTACCGTTCAACGTTGCCTGCGGCCGCTGCCGCTCCTGCAAAGAGATGCACACCGGTGTCTGCCTTACCGTCAACCCGGCCCGCGCCGGCGGTGCCTACGGCTACGTCGACATGGGCGACTGGACCGGCGGCCAGGCTGAGTACGTGCTGGTGCCCTACGCCGACTTCAACCTGTTGAAACTGCCACAGCGCGACAAGGCGATGGAGAAGATCCGTGACCTGACCTGCCTGTCCGACATCCTGCCAACCGGCTACCACGGTGCCGTGACTGCCGGCGTAGGCCCAGGCAGTACCGTCTACGTTGCCGGTGCCGGCCCGGTCGGCCTGGCTGCTGCAGCCTCGGCACGCCTGCTGGGCGCTGCTTGCGTCATTGTCGGCGACCTCAACCCAGCCCGCCTGGCCCACGCCAAGTCCCAGGGCTTTGAAGTGGTCGATCTGTCCAAGGACACCCCGCTGCACGAGCAGATCGTCGACATCCTCGGCGAGCCGGAAGTGGACTGCGCCGTCGACGCCGTAGGCTTCGAGGCACGTGGCCATGGCCACGAAGGTGCCAAGCACGAAGCCCCGGCCACGGTGCTGAACTCGCTGATGCAGGTTACCCGCGTCGCCGGCAACATCGGTATCCCGGGCCTGTACGTGACCGAAGACCCGGGCGCGGTAGATGCCGCTGCCAAGATCGGTGCGCTGAGCATCCGCTTCGGCCTGGGCTGGGCCAAGTCGCACAGCTTCCACACCGGCCAGACCCCGACCATGAAGTACAACCGCCAGCTGATGCAGGCGATCATGTGGGACCGCATCAATATTGCCGAAGTGGTGGGCGTGCAGGTGATCAACCTGGATCAGGCGCCGGAAGGCTACGGCGAGTTCGATGCCGGTGCGCCGAAGAAATTCGTGATCGACCCACACAAGATGTGGGGCGCGGCGTGAAGTGACTGACAAGACAAAGCCCCTCCCGTGAGGGGCTTTGTTTTTTCTGGGTTGTCCGAGGGCGGTGGAGCGGGTCAGTTCGCCTGGTCATTGCGGGTGGTGGAGCTTTCGCTTTCTTTGCCTTGCACCACGAATACAGAGCCTTTGTCATCGGTTGCCAGCAACCCTGTGCTCGATACCACGTCTACTCGCTGCTCGGCCAAGGGCATATCGGCATGTCGAATGATGATGTGGTAGCAGTCGCCTTCTTTTACGGTAGTTGGCTTGTCGGTGTTGTAGAAGAAAAGCTTGCGTTTCGATGATGTGCTCATGATTCAAGTCCCTGCCGTATCGGTTGAATGGAGGCTGCTCGAAGCCCATTTTGAACAGCCGCAGGAATTTTGATACTGGCAGAATTAACAGTTTTTTATGCGTTCGCGGGCCTGCACGAAATTGCTCGCTCGGGGCGCTTTGCAATGGAGGTCTCTGGTATGTCCTTGCGGATCATATCTGCGGCTGTAGCTTTGACTGTTACTAAAGTCGGCGGTGGTCTGCACCTAGTAGGGCTGATTTGGAGTCTGAGTAGGGCTGGCTGATCGGCTGCTACGCGGAGTCGAGTCCCTGGACGTATCAGATGACGATGGCTCGGGTGGATCCGAGCGTAGTTGCCAGCTCGACTCTTGCGTGGATGGCATAGCCTTGATGGTGGCCGTGGGTTTACCACCAGCAGTTGATCTAGGCAAAAGAGGTTCGTGCCTTGCATCCCGGATTACCCACTCGACTAAGTGTTGGGGGGTGTCAGGACGGTATGGCGATACACGCTGGAGGGGTATCTTTTTTGTGGGTGTTGAAGGAGTGGCGGCTTGCTCGGACATAGGGCTGGCACCTGAGAATGACGCTCGCCTGGTTTGGTTTGAAGGTGGGGAGAGGTTCAACGTCTTGAGCGAAGCGGTTCTCGTGAGAGTTGAAGGGCTCATCCAGTGGCCTGCCGGGGTTGCCATATTTCGACTGCGCCGCATTATCTGGCCGTTTGGCAGGAAAACAAGGGAGCGCCCGCTAGGATCTATATTGTTCACAGGATCACCCATGCAATAGCAATACGCGTTGAGCCCACCTCTTCCGAATGGGCTCAAACTGTCCGGTGAATTGAAGCGCATCCTCGCAGGGCTGAACGATCGATGGCCATTGCCCAATGCGTAGTCGGACTGTAATGAGGTGGAGGCTTCGCCATTGAACCCAAGCAGTGTCAGCAATGATGGCAGTCTTGGGTCATGGCCGTAGGCGGAGTACCTGTGAGTTTCGCCTTGGCCATTCTGTTGGACCTGCAATACCGTACCCTTGCCATCTATCGCCAGCAGGCCAGGCTTATGGCTATCGGATTGCTGTTGGGCTAATGGCATGTCGACGGTGCGGAAGATTGTGCGGTGCTGGTTGCCCTGTTTTATCGCGATGAGCCTGGTGGCTTGGTAGAAGTAAAGCGAACAGGTTGATTCTGTAGTCATGACGCAAATCTCTGCTGCACCGAATGAATGGGGCTATCAAGAGCCATTTTGAACAGCCGCAGAAATTTTGATACTGGCAGAATTAACAGTTTTAACATCTCACGCGGAACCTGTGGCTTGCCCCGCGAAGAGGCCAGCCCTGGCGACCCATGGATCAGCGCATCATCCCCAGTTCGGCATCATCCAGCAGCGCCTTGGCCAATGCGCTCAGATAATGTGAAGCCCAGAGCAACTGCGGCTTGTTGTCCATCAGCCCGTCAATGGTCAAATCCCGGACATAGCCCATCAGCTCCGAAGCCTGTTCGCGGGCACTCTGGCAGGGAATGCCCGGTGCAATGCAGAACAACGGGTGGTTGTGGCCTTCGGCCTGGTAGAAAAAGGTCTTGCCGACGGTGGTCTTGGTGTCGTCGCTGGTCATCATTCAACCTCCCTGCAGTTTCTCGACTGCCAGGCCCGGCCCTATCGCGGCTAAAGCCGCTCCTACAGGCCCAGCGCAATTCTTGTAGGAGCGGCTTTAGCCGCGATAGGGCCAGCCCAGCCAACACAAGTCTCACGCCTTAATGCAGCGTTCGCGGTTCCGCTGGCATCTGCACCTGGATCAACGCCGTCTCCAGCAGTACGCGCAGCGCTTCAAGCTCATGCATCGTGGCCATGAT
>NZ_AUEC01000032.1 GCF_000425785.1 Pseudomonas taiwanensis DSM 21245 | reverse complement strand
CGACAGCTTCACGTCACGGACGGTGTACTTCTCGCCCTCGTTGACGTTGACCGTGATGTAGACGTGCTTCTTGTCCGGGGTGATGGACACCTGGGTGGAGGCGATGTCCATGTTGATGTAGCCGCGGTCCAGGTAGTAGGAACGCAGGCGTTCCAAGTCACCGGAGAGCTTCTCGCGGGCATACTTGTCATCGTTCTTGAAGAACGACAGCCAGTTGGTGGTCTTGAGCTCGAACAGCTGCGCCAGCTCTTCATCGTCGAACACGGTGTTGCCGACGATGTTGATGTGCTGGATGGCCGCCACGGTGCCTTCGTTGATCTTGATCTTCAACGCCACACGGTTGCGCGGCTGCGGCACCACCTCGGCGTCGACCTCGGCCGAGTAGCGGCCCTGGGCCACGTACTGGCGCTGCAGTTCGTTACGCACGCCTTCGAGGGTGGCTCGCTGGAAGATCTCGCCTTCGGCCAGGCCCGACTGCTTCAGGCCCTTCATCAGGTCTTCGGTGCTGATCGCCTTGTTGCCTTCGATCTCGATGCTCGACACCGAGGGGCGCTCGACCACGTTGATGATCAGGACATTGCCGTCGCGGTTCAGCTGGATGTCCTGGAAGAAACCGGTCTTGAACAGCGAGCGGGTGGATTCCACCAGGCGTCGGTCATCGGCCTGATCGCCCACGTTCAGGGGCAAGGCGCCAAAGACGCTGCCGGCGGACACCCGCTGCAGGCCGTTGACGCGGATGTCAGCGATCTTGAAGGCTTGCGCTTGGGCCAGGGAGGCGTGGAGCAGCAGGATCGACAACATCAGGCGCGGGTAATTCATGGGTGGGTTCCACACAGGCGTATTCAAAGGGCGGGGCCAGCCAGGCCAGCGGGCGATGAGCATACGGGTGGGGTGTGTTCGGCGCGGTTAACCAAGGGTAAAGATGTGTAAAGTTTGCTGGCCTGGCGGTGACAGTAAGCGCCCGTGCAGGGATCATGGCGCCCAGTAGAACCTGCCGAAGCGTAACCTTGATGATCCCCGTGCTGTTGGTCGATGACGACCGTGAATTGACCGATATGCTTGCTCAGTACCTGGCCCGCGAGGGGTTTTGCGCCACCTGCAGTGCCACCGGCGCGGAGGGTGAGGCACTGGCCCTGAGCGGGCGTTTTCATATGGTGGTGCTCGATGTGATGCTGCCGGACTTCTCGGGCATCGAGGTACTGCGCCGCATCCGTGCACGCAGCCAGGTTCCGGTGTTGTTGCTCACCGCTCGTGGTGACAACATCGACCGCATTGCCGGGCTGGAACTGGGCGCCGATGACTACGTGCCCAAGCCCAGCTCGCCGGGCGAGTTGGTGGCGCGGCTGCGGGCGATCCTGCGCCGGGTGCAGCCACAGTTGATTGGCGATAACGCTATTCCCGATGCCATCAGCAGCGGCGCCTTGACCCTCTGGCCGAGTCGTCGGCAGGCGCTGTGGGAGGGGCGTAACCTTGAGCTGACCGGCACCGAGTTCAGCCTTCTGGAGGTGCTGACGCGCCAGGCTGGTCAGTTGGTCAGCAAGCAGAACCTGTCGCTGGATGCCCTGGGCCGCCCGTTGACCCGGTATGACCGGCGTATCGACGTACACGTCAGCAGTATCCGCCACAAACTGGGCCCGCGGCCTGACGGCAGCAGCTGGATTCGTAGCGTGCGGGGCATGGGCTACATGCTGATCGCCGAATGATGCGTCGGCGTCTGTTCTGGAAGCTGTTTCTGGCGTTCTGGCTGGCCAACTGCCTGACTTTCCTGGTAGGTGCAGGCGCCTTCATGCTCGACGAGCTGCGCGGTGACAACCCAGCGCTGAGAACATTGCTTGGCACCGAACTGCACTTGCTGCAGCGATTTGGCGAGCAGGCTGGGCGCCAACTGCTGGAGGTTTCGCCACAGCCGCCTGACGTACAGATTGGCCTGTACGATGCCCAGGGCCGATTGCTGGCTGGCAAGCCGGTGCAGGTGGTGCGGTTCGAGCAGTCGGTGCTTGACCGTGATGGTCGCTTGCTGCTGTTGCGCGCCTCGGTGCCCAGTGTCTCCGGCCAAGGGCCACCGCCACGCGGGCTGGGCCCTTTGGTCACCGGGACCCTGATGAGTGCCCTGTTCGCCCTGCTGTGCAGCTTGTACCTGACCCGGCCGTTGGCTTGGCTGCGCGAAGCGATGGGGCAGGTCGCCCAAGGCCGCTTCGAAGTGCGGGTTCGGCCGCGCCTCGGGCGACGCCGCGACGAGATCGTCGATCTGGCCGAAGACTGCGACCGCATGGCCGGCCAACTGAAGACGCTGGTGGAAGCGCAACAGCACCTGCTGCACGATATTTCCCATGAACTTCGCTCACCGCTCACGCGCCTGAATGCGGCCATCGGCCTGATGCGCCAACAACCGGACCGGCGCGAGATGATTGCACGCATCGAACGCGAGTCACGGCGAATGGACGACCTGATCGAGCAGCTGTTGACCCTGGCGCGTGCCCAGTCCCCCCACGACAGCGGCATTTACGAGGCGCTGGACGCAGTGGAGCTGCTGGCGCAGATCGTAGAGGACGCGCGTTTCGAGGCGGGTATCAAGCAGTGCCAGGTGCTGCTGGTGGCACCGCAACCATTTATCACGGTCGGACATGAAGAGCTGTTGTACCGGGCCTTCGAAAACGTTATCCGCAATGCGGTGCGGTACACGGCACCAGGCACCGAGGTGCGGGTAGAGGCAAGCCTGTTGGCCGACGGTGAACGGCTACAGGTCAGCATCAGTGATCATGGGCCAGGGGTTGCCCCAACACGACTGGAGAGCATCTTCCAGCCGTTCGACCGGGGGGCTGACAACGGCGGTGACGGCTTTGGTCTGGGCTTGGCCATTGCGCGACGGGCCATCGAACTGCACCACGGCAGTATCAGTGCCCAGGCAGCCGATGACAGGGGGTTGATGGTGCGCATCGAGCTGCCCCAGTTGCAGGGGCTGCGAGCGCGTTCGCGTGGCGACGAGCACAACCTTTGGTGAGGATCATCCCGTGCCCCGGAGCCATGCTCGGAACGGTGCTCTGCGATTCCTAGGTGGACGTCAGGGGTGCCTAAGCGTTGGCCTGGGCACCCTGGTTTTCAGGCCTCGGTCGGTTCGCGGCGATAGGCGTAGGTTTCGGCAAAGCGCGAAAGCATGTAGTCGCTACAGGAAATCGGCGGGTACTTGGCAGGGTTGTGCTCACTTTGGCAGCCGGGCAGGCAACTGATCTCGGTGTCCGGGTGCGGCTCTGCGAAAAACGGCATGGCGTAACGATCCACGCCCACGGGGCTGATCACCCGGTGGGGCGTTGATTTGTAACGGTCATTGCTCCAGCGCGCCATCATGTCGCCGATGTTGACCACATAGGTGCCTTCGATCGGCGGTGCGTCGACCCACTGGCCACGCACATCCTGCACCTGCAGGCCGCCAATGTCGTCCTGATACAGCAGGGTCACGCAGCCGTAGTCGGTATGCGCGCCGGCACCTTGTTGTTCGGCACGGGTAGCGGCCTGGCGCGGAGGGTAGTGGATCATGCGGAACACGCTGATCGGGTCGGCGAAGCGTCGGTCGAAGAAATCGTCCTCGATGCCCAAGGCCAGGGCCATGGCACGCAACAGGGTCAGCGACAGCGCATGCATATCCTGGTAGTGGCATTGCACCAGGGCTTCCCAGCCCGGGATGTCCGGGTGGCGATTGGGCCCACGCAGCGGTTTGCCCGCTAGCACGTCGGGGTGGTCGGCGGGCAGGTGCAAGCCCATGTCGAAGGTTTCCTTGAGGTCGCTGGGCTTGGTGGGGTCCAGCTGCTCGGTGGCGATGGCGCCGTAACCACGGTGGTGGGTGGACCGGGTGATGTCGATTTGCAGTTTTTGCTCATCGGGACGGGCGAAGAAGTCGACTGCAGCGGCCTTTAGCTCGGCGATGCGCGAAGGTGCAATGGGGTGGCCCTTGATGTAGTAAAAGCCCCACGCTCGGCAGGCGTGGTCGATCTGCCGGGCAACGTCCATCCAGGCGTTGCGGTCATTGCTGTACAGCGGGGCGATGTCGATGATGGGCAGCGTGTTCATGGTGGCTCCGGGGGTTAGGTGCTGCGAGTCTTCTCGTACCCAGGGCAGCGGAAAGGGCGCCGCTTGGGCGCCCTGGTGCGCGGTTCTTTCACGATGGAAAGGGACGGCGCGTGTTGCGTCGGTCACTGCGGCAGGTTGGCGGTGATGCCCTTGACGTAGTAGTTCATGCCCGCCAACTCGGCATTGCTGGCCACTGCGCCAGCGGGAATCCGTACCTCGCCTTTCTGGTCCATGATCGGGCCGGTGAAGGGGTGGAAGGCGCCGCTCTTGATACCGGCGATGATCTGCTCGGCTTCTGCTCTCACATCGGCAGGCACCAGGTCGCTGATCGGCAACTCGATGGTGCCTTCGGCCAGGCCGCCCCAGTAGTCCTCGGGCTTCCAGTCGCCATCCATCACTGCCTGGGTGCTGCGGATATAGTGCGGGCCCCAGTTGTTGACGATGGAGGTCAGCACCGCCTTCGGCCCGAAGTGGGCCATGTCCGAGGCGTAGCCAATCGAGTAAACGCCACGGCGTTCGGCGGTCTGGATCGGTGCTGGGCTGTCGGTGTGCTGGAACACCACGTCAACGCCTTGGTCGATCAGGGCGTTGGCGGCATCGGCTTCTTTGCCTGGGTCGAACCACGAGTTGACCCAGACCACCTTGATCTCGGTACCGGGGTTGTACTTGTCCAGGGCCAACTGGATCGCGTTGATGTCGCGAATGACTTCAGGAATCGGGAACGAGGCGATATAGCCGATCTTCCTGGTCTTGGTCATCTTGGCGGCGAGGAAACCGGCGACGTAGCGACCCTGGTACGACGTCGAGAGGTAAGTGCCGACGTTCTTGTCCTGCTTGTAGCCGGTGGCGTGCTCGAACGTGACCTTGGGGAATTGCTTGGCGACCTTGATGGTGGGGTTCATGTAGCCGAACGAGGTGGTGAACACCAGGTTGTAGCCGCCCTTGGCCATGTTGCGGATCACCCGCTCCGCGTCGGCGCCCTCGGCTACGTTCTCGACATAGCTGGTCTGCACCTTGTCGCCGAACTGCTTGATCAGTGCCTGGCGGCCTTGTTCGTGCTGGTAGGTCCAGCCGTGGTCGCCAATGGGGCCGATGTAGACGAAACCGACCTTGAGCGGGTCGGCAGCCTGGGCGCCGAGAGTAGCGGCCAGGCCAAGGGCGGCAGCGACACCGCGTACCAGGCTTTTCAGGGAAGGGATGGACATAGGGTTGGGGCTCCGTGTCTGTCGTATTGTTCTATTGGGCCGAAGTTGGCATTCGGCTTGTTGCAAAAAATTGACCAAGAGGACAAGAAGCCGAGAACTTTCCGCGTCCCCGCGCGAATCGCAGGGGCGCGTCGGGCAGAAAGCTGTCGGCAAGGTCAAAAAAGGTGCATGACGAGTCTGCGCCGCCTGAAACGGGTGCGCTCAGTGCCCCGCACGCCAGGGCTGGCCGAGCGACACTGGCGCGTACAGTCGGGTACGTCGTGCATCACGCGACAGCAGCACCAGCACCACGATGGTCGCCACATAAGGCAGCATCGCCAGCAGGTTCGAAGGCACACTGATGCCGACGCCTTGGGCCACCAGATGAAGGATGCTGGCCAGGCCGAACAGGTACGCCCCAAGCAGCACTCGCCAGACCCGCCAGCTGGCGAATACCACCAGGGCCAGGGCGATCCAGCCGCGGCCGGCACTCATGTTCTCTGCCCACATGGGCGTGTAGGCCAGCGACAGGTAGGCACCGGCCATGCCGGCCATGGCACCGCCGAACAGCACCGCCAGGGTGCGCACCCGCAACACCGGCAAGCCCATGGCACTGGCGGCGTTCGGGTTCTCGCCGACAGCTTGCAGAATCAGGCCCAGTCGGGTGTTGAGCAGCACCCAGGCGATAACCCCGAACAGCGTGAACGACAGGTACACCAGCACATCCTGATTGAACACCATGTGACCAATCAGGGGGATAGCGCTGAGCACAGGGATGGCCACCGGCTCGAAGCCCGTCAGCGGCTTGCCGACCCAAGCCGAACCGACGAACGCGGAAAGGCCAATGCCGAAGATGGTCAATGCAAGGCCGGTGGCTACCTGGTTGGCCTGGCAGCCCAGGGCCACCAGCGCGAACAGCGCGGCCAACAGCATACCGGCCAGGCAGGCCAGCAGTACGCCCAGCCACAGGCTGCCGGTGGAAAAGGCGACGATGAAGCCGATCACCGCGCCGAACAGCATCATACCCTCCTGTCCGAGGTTGAGTACGCCGGCTTTCTCGCACACCAGCTCGCCAAGGGCTACCAGCAGCAGCGGGGTGCCGCAGCGCACCATGGCATAAAGGATGTTACTGACAAGGTCGAGATCCATGGTCACTCCGATCAGGCGGTGGCTTGCGCGGTGTTGTTCGAGGCTACCGGCCGCAGCCAGCGGCCCAGGCGCACGCGGTAGAGAATCAGCAGGTCGCAGGCCAGCAGGAAGAACAGCATCATTCCCTGGAACAGCTCGGTCAGCGATTGCGGCAGGTTCAGGGCCATCTGGGCGTTTTCGCCGCCAAGGTAGAGAAGGGCCATGAGCAGGCCCGCGATCACGATGCCCAGCGGGTTGAGGCGGCCAAGGAAGGCCACGGTGATTGCCGCGTAGCCATAGCCTGGCGAAACTTGCGGTACCAGTTGGCCGATGGGGCCGGTCACCTCGCAGACCCCGGCCAGGCCTGCGAGCGCGCCGCTGATCAGCAGGGCCAGCCAGACCAGGCGCTTTTCGCGAAAGCCCATCAGCCCGGCGGCCCGGCTGTCCAGCCCCAGAACCCGTACCTGAAAGCCCATGAAACTGCGTGATAGCAGCACCCACACCGCGACGGCGGCCAGCAGTACCAGGTAGACCCCGGCGTGCAGGCGCACATCCTCGAACAGCGTCGGCAGCCGACTGGCCTCGCCGAACATGGCCGACTGCGGGAAGCTGTAGCCGTCGGGGTCCTTCAGTGGGCCGTGCACGAAGTACAACAGCAGGTTCAAGGCTATGTAGTTCAGCATGATGGTGGTGAGGATCTCGTTGGCGTTGAAGTGCGTACGCAGCCATGCAGCCATTGCGGCCCAGGCTGCCCCAGCCAGCACGCCGGTCGTGATCACCAGCACCAATGCCCACGGCGAGGTCCAGTCGATGATGTTCACTGCCAGTGCACTGCCGGCCAGGGCGCCGATCAGTAGCTGGCCTTCGGCGCCGATGTTCCAGATGCGCGCCTGATAGGCCACCGACAGGCCCAGGGCGCACAACAGGATGGGGATGGCCTTGATCAGCAGCTCGCTCAAGCCATACAGGTCCTGCACCGGTTCGATGAGCAAGGTGTGGAAGGCCGCCAGTGGGTCGTGGCCGAGAGCGGCGAACAACAGGGCGCCGCTGAGCAGTGTCAGCAGGCCGGCCAGCAGCGGTGAGAGCAGCAGGTGGCGACGCGATTGCTGCAGACGAGGTTCGAGGGTCAATAGCATGGGTTTCTCTTCAGGCTGCAGCTGGGTTATCGAATTGTCCGGCCATCCAGCGGCCGACTTCGGTCAGGGTGGTCTGCGCGGTAGCCTTGAGCGGCGACAGGCGGCCACCGCACAAGGCACCGAGACGGTCGCTGATCTGGAACAGCTCGTCGAGGTCTTCGGAGATCACCAGAATCGACGCACCGGCATCGCGCAGGGCGATCAGCTCGCGGTGAATGGTGGCCGCCGCGCCGACGTCCACGCCCCAGGTAGGGTGTGCCGCGACCAGTAGCTTGGGTTGCTGCAGCACTTCACGGCCGAGGATGAACTTCTGCAGGTTGCCGCCGGACAGGCTGCGTGCAGGGGTATGGATGTCCGGGGTCTTGACCCCGAAGCGCTGGACGATTCGCTGGGCCAAGGCCTGCACGCGGTTGCGGCGGACCATGCCGTGCTCTACCAGCTCTTGGTGGAAGGAGGACAGCAAGGCGTTGTCGGCAAGGCTCATGTCAGGCACCGCGCCGTGGCCCAGGCGCTCGGCTGGGACAATGGCCATGCCCAGGCGGCGACGTTCGTCCGGATGCAGGTGAGCCATTGGCTGTTGGTCGAGGGTGAGGCGTTCGCGTTCGCTGCGCGGCAGACGGGCTTCGCCGGACAACAGCGCCAGCAGTTCATCCTGCCCGTTTCCGGCGACCCCCGCGATGCCGACGATTTCACCGCTAAGCACTTCCAGCCGCACTTGGCTTAGCGAGGTGCCGAACGGATCGGCGTTGCGCCAACTGAGGTCGTCCACGCGCAAACGGACAGGTCCGCCATCCACTTTTGGGTAGCTGGCTTCCAGGCCTTCGGCATCGCCGACCATCAACCGCGCCAGTTGCAAGTCGCTGCACTGGCGTGGCACACAGGCCCCGGCAACTCGCCCACCGCGCAAGACCGTCGCGGTGTCGCAGAGTGCGCGGACTTCGTTCAGTTTGTGGCTGATGAACAGAATGCTGCACCCTTCGGCCGCCAGGGCGCGCAGGGTGATGAACAGCTCATCGACCTCCTGGGGCGTGAGCACCGAGGTGGGCTCGTCGAGAATCAACAGGCGAATGTCCTGCATCAGGCAACGCACGATTTCCACCCGCTGACGCTCGCCAATCGACAGGCTATGCACCAGACGCTCCGGCGCCAGACCCATGCCGTAGCGCTGTGACACCTCGCGAATGCGCGGCTCCAACTGCTTCGGCGTACCGGCTTCACGACCGAGGGCCAGGGCGATGTTCTCGGCCACGCTCAGGGTTTCGAACAACGAGAAATGCTGGAACACCATGCCAATGCCCAGTGCGCGGGCTTGCGCCGGATCGCGCACCCGTACGGGCTGGCCTTGCCACAGGACTTCGCCGCTGTCTGGCGCGGTGACGCCGTAGATGATCTTCATCAAGGTGCTTTTGCCCGCGCCGTTTTCACCCAGCAAGGCATGGATTTCGCCTGGCTTGATGGTGAGGTCGACACGGTCGTTGGCCAGCGTGCCGGGGTAGCGCTTGGTGATAGCGCGCAACTCGAGACGCAAAGGTGCAGTGGCGGTGGGCATGGGCAACTCGCTGTTGGTGTGCGGTGGCAGGTCTGCTGGGTAAAGCAAAAACATGGCCAACTGGTCAGGTTGTGGCGCAAGGGCGGATGTAGAGGGGATCGAGCGCTGGCGGGGAGGGTGCGAATGGCGTACTTGCAATCGGTTGGTGCGCGTGACTGCTCCGCAATGGTGCGCATGGCGTGGTGTTTGAGCGTGCCTCAGATTGAACGCCGACTACAGGGTGGTGCGACCTTGCGAGGCTAGCGCAGGTGGGAGGCGTTATGCTGGCACCCTGGGCGGAGGCTTGCGACACTACGCCCGACGCGAAGCATTCCACATGTTCAGCCTTTGGAGCCCCCCATGATCAAAACCGGTGATCTGCTGCCTGAAGCGACCCTCCATGAGTACAGCGAGGGGCACAATGCCTGTCCAATAGGCCCGCAGGCGTTTTCGCTGCACGCGCGCTGCGCAGGCAAACGGGTGGTGATCTTCGGCTTGCCTGGTGCGTTCACTCCAACCTGTTCGCAGCGCCATGTGCCCGGATACCTGGCGGCAGCCCCGGAGCTGTTTGCCCAGGGCGTGGACGAAATCCTCTGTGTGGCGGTGAACGATGCCTTCGTGATGAACGCCTGGGGCAAGACCTTCCCGGTGCAAGGCGAGGTGGCCATGATCGCGGACGGCAACTGCGCCTTCACCGATGCCTTGGGGCTCGCCCAGGACAGCTCGGCCCGGGGAATGGGCCGCCGTTCGCAGCGCTATGCCTTGCTGGCCGATAACCTGGTGGTTCGACGCATCGAGGTTGATGCACCGGGCAAGCTGGACGTCAGCGACGCGCAGCGCATGTTGGATTTCCTACGCGAACACGACGGGGCCTGACTACCGCGCCATGGTTTGAACCTCACACCGGCCCCGCCAGCCGCTCGGTCCATAACACGAAGCGGTCCTTGCCGGTGTGCTTGGCTTCGTACAACGCCTGGTCCGCTTTGATCAGGGCCCTGGTCAAGGTGTCGCCGTCCATCACTTGGGCGAGCCCTATGCTGATGGTGACCGGGTGCGCGCCGAGATCTTCTCGCACCCTCTGGCAGAGCTTGTCGACCTGCTGCTCGGCGCCATGTTGGTCCAGGCCCTGGAAGAAAATGGCGAACTCTTCGCCGCCGAGCCTGGCGTACTCGAAGGGACCCATCGAGCTCTTGATATGGGTGGCCACGCGCTTGAGTACCTCGTCGCCGATGTCATGGCCGTACAGATCGTTCACCTTCTTGAAGTTGTCGATGTCGATCATCGCCAGGTACTGGCCGGGCTTGGCCGATTGCAGTTGCCGTTGCGCCTTGGCCATGAACGAGCGGCGGTTTGGGATGTCGGTGAGCACATCGATGTAAGCCTGGTCGAGCAGCACTTTGGACATGTAGAAGTTGTGCAGCTTGGCCTGGCGGATGCGCAGGTAGCTGTAGATCACCAGGCCACTGAGAAACACCGCATAGCTCAGCAGCATCGCGGCTTCCAGGTCGTCGAGGTCGATGTTGGTGCCATAGAAGGGGTTGAGCATCGCCCAGGTGATCGCCATGGCGCAGAAGAATGACCAGCGCCGTACCGGCAGTACCGAGGCGCTGTACAGCACGGTGGATGTACCAAGTACCAGCCATACCGGGCGCAGGGCGATCGGGATGCCATCGATGACCAGGCGCATGCCAAGGGTGATGACTGCGATGAACAGCAGGTTGAGCACATCGAAGTGGTGGCTTTTACGGGTGAAGCCAAGGATCACGGTCAGGCTGCCCATCACGGCGAGGAACAACCCGGATAGCCAGGTGAAGTCCTGATTGCCCAGGTAGCTGACAATCAGGTCGAAGATCAGCCAGATGGCAATGCTGACGCAGAAGATCAGCTGGCAGAAGCGGCGCATGGCCTCGTATTCGTGTTGGCGGAATTCGGCGCGTATGGCGGCGGGCGCGACCTGTTTGCGCACATGTTCTTCGATGGTTCTCAGCATCAAGTATTCCTTTGAGGACTGCTCTGGTCAGCACCGGCTTATCGTCGGCGATAAGGCCGCAGCCAACGACTCAATTCTGTGGCAAGACACCCCGTGCCCAAGGTCGGTAACGCAACGCGAACACCGCTTCGGCATGGCAACCGGCGGTCAGCCCAGGCTGCATCGGCTCGGCGCGGAACGTCTGTCCCGCAGCGCTGACCTGACGGAACGCTTCACGCACCACGCCCACCCGGCACGGCAGCGCCTGTTCATAGCCCTGGCGCACCAGTGCAGGCAACCGTGCGGTGCCAGCGCCATCCTGCCACCAGACCTTCAAGCCTAGCCCGGCCAGTTGATCCAGCCACGCGGCGTTGACCCTTGGTGCAAGCGTGCCGGCGCTGAAGGCGCTGATGTGCAGCGGCTTGTCTAGCTTGCGATTGAATGCTTGCAGCTGGCTGTACAGCGCCTCGCGCCGGGCGGCATCACGAAAGTGGTGGTCATCGAGTTCCATGGGCAGGTACCAGCCCGCCACCGGCAGGTCCCAGTGCTGGCGAAGGGTGTTGTATTGACTCAGCGAGCGACCTAGCTGCGCTTTCCAGTAGCTGCCCAGCCCCTCGCCATCGAGCGCGTCCAGACGCTGGTAGTAGGCCGGGTCCATGTACAGGCCAAGTACCAGTTCCAGACCTTGGGCATGGGCTTCGCGCAGGCTGCCAGCCAGCCAGCCCTGGGCGCCGCCAAACTCGCTGGTGCCGTAGGCGCTCCACTGCACGATCAGTGTCTTGCCGCCTTGCGCAACGGTGGCGTGCCACAGCTGCCGCCATTGCTCAGGGGACACAGCGGCATCGCGGTCCAGCGGTTGGTAGAACAGGCGCTGGTCGGCCGCCACGGGCAGGCACAGTGCGAGCAGGCAGACTGCCAGGATCGTTCGCATCAGAAAGTCATCTCCGCACCAAACAGCACGCCGTTGGCGCGCTCGTACAGGTTGCCGCCCAACGACTGCTGGTACTCGGCGCGCACCTTCAGCGAGCCGCGGTAAGCGTTGTAGCGGTCGTCGTCGAACCACCACTGCCAGCGCACGCCGACGCCGGTACGCAAGTCCTGACGCCAGTCGTTGCTTGGGTCCTGGCTGGAAAACTCAAGGAAGCCGTAGGGCATGATCGTCTGCGGGGACGTGCCCGGCAGTTTCCAGGCGTGGCCCTGCTGAAAACGTGATAACCAGGCATGGTCGCCCGCGCGGGTCCACCAGGCGGCATCGAGGTAAAGGAAGCGCTCGTTCCAGTCGTCCTCGTCCACCCGCCAATCGTTGCGCCAGTCGCCTTGGTCGAGGAACGAGGCTGTAGCGCGCAACAACAGGTCGTTACTGGATTCGGCGTGGCTGCGCAAGTCGCCCCAGTTGCTGCCGACCTTGCTGGGGCTGAGCAGCTCGCCCAGGCTCAGGCCGCGGTAGTGGTCGTCATCGATCTGGCGCTGATGGTACAGCTCGGCATAGAGGTTGAGGTTGGCCCGGCCAAAGGGTTTGTAGCGCAGGCCGATGCCGGTGCCCATGCTCTGGGCATACTCATTGCGACTCTGGCCACCGAACAGCACTCGACCATAGACCGACAACGTACTGCCATTGCGGCTGGGTTCTTCACCTAGCGCGTGGTCCCACATGGCCAGTTGCACGTTCTGCGACTGGGCCTTGCGCGAGGTGCCGCTACGTACGCCGTTGTCCAGGAAGCGGTCGTTGGTCGAGGTACCGGCTGGCGACCAGGTGCTGGCCAGGGTGATGGTGTCGCGCCGTGACAGGGTTTCATGGGCGCGGCGCTGGCGGTACATGCGCGCTTCAAGGCTACCGTACGCATCATCGCCGTCGACCAGATTCTGCTCCACGTCGATGACGCGGCGCAGCTCGCGCCGCGCGGAGGCACTGTCCTCCACCTCGTCATAGCGTAGCGCCAGGGTTTCGCCAAGGCGGTAGTCCTCGGGAAAATCGCGGGTCGCCTGCTCCAGGTAGGGGATGGACTGACGCCGTTGAGCCTTGTCGCTGGCGCTGGCCAAGCGCATGCCATAGTCGGCCCGGTAGCGAGGTTGGGCAGGATCCAGGCGCACGGCTTCGGCAAGCCATGCCGTGCTCTGCGCGGTGTCACCGGCGCGTTGCGCGGTATTGGAGGCCGCATAGTAGTGGTCGGCCCGTGGGCTGTGCGCCAGTGCCTGACGCTGGAAGTCCAGGGCTGTCTGGAGGTCGCCCTGTCGCTGGGCGATGGCGGCGCCCAGGGCCCAGTCGTCGGCGCTGGTGTGGGCGGCGGCGTCCCAGTAGCGTCGGGCGGTCTCGGCATCTCCGGCGTTGAGCGCACCTTGCGCGGCGGTGAGACGGGCGTTGTCGCTCCAGGCATCGCTTGGCAGGCTGCGCCAGATCGGCAAGGCAGACTCGGAGTCGCCAGCGGCTTCCAGGGCATAGGCCAGCGGCAGGCGGCTGGAGCCGGGATCCAGGCGTTCGGCGGCCTGGTAGTAGACCACGGCTTCGCCAGGTTGGTCAGGCATGGCACAGCGCCCCAGCGCGCGGTACTGGCCTGCTTCGCTGGGGTTGGCGGGAATGGCTTGGCGCACTGCATCGCACTGGCCGGCTTCGGCCAATCTACTCAGCAGTTGAGCGCGGGTATGGCTGTCGACCCTCGGGACCAGGGCAAGTACGCGCCGGGTATCGAGCGGGGCGTCGCTGCGTGCATAGAGGTTGCCCAGGCGCTGCAGCAGGGAAGGTGTCAGTCGGCCTTGGCGGCGGTCGAAGGCCTGCTCGATCAGTTGGCGGGCGCGTGAATGCTGGCCTTGCTCCATCAGCAAGAAAGTGACTTGTTCGAGCGCGGCAAGATCGCCGCTTTGCCGGTAGCGACTTTCCCATTCGCCAGCGGTGCGTGGCTGCGGCGGTTGAGGAGGGTCGCCATACAGGCGCTGCTTGAGCACGGCGTAGGCGCGGGCGTCGGTGCTCGGGGTGCAGTCCTTGAACTGTTCACGGGCAAGGTCCGGGTCGCGGCGCGACAGCCAGTCGACCGTATCCAGGCAGGGGCGTTGCAGTTCGTTGCTCAAGCGCCGAACCAGCGCGGCATCGTCGCCACCACGTGCCAGTTCCCACAATTGTTGGCGCTGCTGTGGTTGTTGCAGTTGTTCGGTGGGCAAGCTCTGCAGCCAACGTTGAGCCTGTTCGTTATGGCCCACGGCAATGGCCCGGTTGGCCATGGCCAGGCGGGCCTGATTGGCGGCTTGCGGCGATGGGGCGCTATCCAGCAACCGCGTCAGGCCTTTTTCATCCAGTTGCTGCACGTAGGCATTGGCCAGCCGTTGCCAGTCCTTGGCCGGCAGTTTGCCTTGTTCGGCCAGCGGCTCCAGTTGTTCGATGGTCTCTTTCCAGTTGCGCAGCTGCTCGGCGAAGTTGGCGCGCACCAGGCGCATGACCTGGCCGTCCTCTCTTGGCGGCAGTTGGTTCAGCCAGTCCAAGGCCCGGGCCGCACCGCCGAACTTGGCCAGGCTCAAGCTGTAGGCCTGCCACAAACGCACGCGTTGATTGCCGTCGGTGGTGGCCAGCCAACGTTCTACCTGGCTCGCCGGTGGCGGGTCTTGCTCGATCCAGGTCAGGCGAAGCTCCATCACAGCGTCGGCGAACTCGGGGCTGTCGCTCAGCGTCTGGGCAAGGGATTCGGCTTCCTTGTAGCGGCGCTGGTGGGCCAAGGCCTCCACCAGCAGGGCGCGAGCCTCGTCATTGTTGGGTACACGCTTGAGCACATGCCGGGTCAGGCGTTCCACTTCGGCCCAATTGTCCTTCTTCGCTTCGCGGTAGCTGCGCTCCATGAAGGGGTAGCTGGTAAAACGCTGGAACTCGGTCATGGGCGCGGCCAGGACGGGCACGGCGGTGGTGCACAGCAACAGGCCGATAGAGAGGGTAACGCGCGGCTTCATGCCACCTCCCGCGTCAGGTCAAAGGCGGCCTGCTGTTCGCTGGCCTGTTCGGCGAGGGCCTGTTGCAGCACCTCCTCGGTGATGATGCCGCGGGCGATCAAGTGCTCGCCGAGGCTTTGCATCTGTGGGTCGAAGTCGATCAACGCCTGGTTGAACAGGGTGACCGGGACCATGCCACGCACCTGCAGCAGTGTGCCCAGCATCACCTGGTGCTGACTGACCCGCTCTAGCAGGTCGGTATCGTCCTGGTGGCGCTCCAGCACCTGCAGCATCTCGTGGACCTCGGGCTCTTGCCAGCGGCTTGGGTAGTGATAGCGAAGGCCCAAGGTAACCCGGCCCTGTGGGGCCAGGCGGCATTTGACTGGACGCTTGAGTTGGCGACTGATGACGCCGAGCGATACCTGGCTGACCGGGCTTTCGCTGGCCAGGATCAGGGTGTCGCCGTCTTCGGCTACTGGCAGGACACCATAGTGCGTTGCCAGCTTGCGGGGCAGCTTGGCGATCAGTTGCCGATCGAGCTTGAACGGGTTCAGCGGTGCCCAGGGCAGGTCCAGCTGCTCGGCCAGGGCTTCGACCAGTTGTTCGCTGTTGATCCAGCCGCGCAGCAGCAGCTCGCGGCCAAGGCGGCGACGTACCGGGCTGGTGATGGCTTGTTGCAGTTGTTCCTCGCTGATCAGCCCTTTGGCTACCAGGCGCTGACCCAATGGAGTACGTGCCGGCGAGGTGAGGGCGGGGAACTCATGGGTGGTCTTGTCCCAGGCGACGCGCCGCGAGTCACCCATTTCCATGACCTGGCGCAACGCGCGCAGGTTGGCAAAGAAGTTGACGAAGTTGCTCCACATCATCCGGGGCGCTGACAGCAGCCCCTCGCCGATGCCGTAGTAACGGGTGACGAACCAGCCACGCTGGAACAAGCGGTTGAGCAGCATGAACCCGTTGAGCCAGAGCAGTGTCGAGAGCAGCCAGCTGTCTCCCAGAATCGACATGAAACGCCAGGAATCGGGGGCGATCACCGTCACCAGCCACATCGCCAGCAGCACCAGGAACAGTAAGTTGACCAGGAAGCTGAGCAGGTAGGCGAACAGCCCGCGGCGGTCGCGCCAGAGGAAGTAGTTAAGCGCGCCCTTGCGGCTCCAGCCCAGGTTGCTGGTGCCCTGGAACACGATACCGACGATCCACCGAGATTTCTGGCGGATGGCATGCTGCCAGTCACGAGGAAAGTGCTCGCGCACGCAGATGACCTGGGAAAACTCGCGGCTCATGCCCACGCGCCAGTCGTGTTTGAGCGCAAGCGCCGGGTCGGTGATCGAGTAGCGGGCGAAGATGCACTTCATGCCCTTTTGCTTCAGGCGAAAGCCGATGTCGTAGTCTTCGGTGAGGCTCTGCACGTCGAAGGCGATGCCGTCACCGTCTTCGAGCAGGGCGCTGATGGCCCGGCGGCTGAAACAGGTCCCGACCCCGGCACTGGGCACCTGGCCGGTCAGTGCCTCGCGCACGATCACATCCTTGCCATGGTTCTCGGCGAACTCGTCCACATAGTGCCCGGCGGTGAAGCCTTTCCACTCCGGTGCGTAGGGGTACACCGGGATCTGGATCATGTCCTTGTTCGGCAGCAGGTAGTTGAACAGGCGCAGTTCCATGGGCGAGATCACGTCCTCGGCATCATGCAGGATGAAGCCGGCGAACTCGATGCGTGCATCGTCCTGGAACCTGAGGATGGCGTCGATGATGTTGTTCAGGCAGTCAGCCTTGCTGGTCGGGCCGGGGCGGGCACAGACCACCTTGTGGACGTTGGGATAGTGCAGGCAAACGGCATCGACATCGGCCTGGGTCTGCGGGTCGTTGGGGTAGGTGCCGACGAAGATCTGGTAGTTCTCGTAGTCGATGGTCGAGGCGGCCAGGCGGGCCATTTCACCCACCACACCGACTTCGTTCCAGGCCGGGACCATGATCGCCAGCGGTTTTTCCGGCACTTCGTACAGGCGTTTTTCGTCGGCTTTTTCGTATTTGTCATAGATCCGGAAGCGGCGGATCAGTTTTCGGCACCAATAGCAGAGGTCGATGAACAAGTCGTCCAGGCCCAGCAGAAACATCAGTGTCGCCAGGATGATGGCGAGGATTTTCAGGCCGAACAGCACATAAGTGAGGAAGTCGATGAAAGCCAGGCTCATGCGTCATCTCGTTTAACGGCGGTGGCGTCCAGCCAGTCGCTCAGGCGATCGGCGATCTTCTCGCTGGCGTGACCATCACCAAAGGGGGTGAAGACCCTGGCCATCTTGCTGTACGCCTCAGGGTCGTCGAGCAGTTGGCTGGTCTCCTTGACGATGCGTTCGGTCAGGGTACCGACCAGCTTGACCGTGCCGCCTTCGAGCACCGAGGGTCGCTCGGTCACCTTGCGCAGCACCAGCACCGGCTTGCCCAGCGCGGGCGCCTCTTCCTGCACGCCCCCGGAGTCGGTGAGGATCAGGTAGGCACGGTTCATCAGCCAGACGAAGTGCTGGTAGTCCTGGGGGGCGACCAGGTGAACGTTCTCGCGGCCCGACAGCACGCCATACACGGCTTTTTGCACCTGTGGGTTGAGGTGCACCGGGTAGACGAATTGCACGTCCGGGTAACGCAGCGCCAGTTCGGCCAGGGCCAGGCAAATACGCTCGAAGCCCGCGCCGAAGTTTTCACGGCGGTGGCCGGTGACAAGGACCATGCGCTGATCGTCGCGCAACTTGCCGAGCGGCGAGTCGGCAGCAGGGCGCCAGTGGCTGCGCGTCAGGTGTTCGCGCATCCAGAGCAGGGCGTCGATGACCGTGTTGCCGGTCACCTCGATGTGCTCCAACGGCACACCCTCGTGCAGCAGGTTGTCACGAGCCTTGGTGGTGGGTGCGAAATGCAGGTCGGCGATCACCCCGGTCAAACGTCGGTTGGCTTCCTCCGGCCAGGGTTGCTGGAGGTTGCCGGTGCGCAGCCCGGCTTCGACATGACCGATGGGGATGTGCCGGTGGAACGCTGCCAGGGCGGCGATGAAACTGGTGGTGGTGTCGCCATGGACCAGCACGATCTTGGGTTGTACCTGCTCGTAGGCTTTGTCGATCTTGTCGAGCAGATCGCGTGCCAGCCCGTTGAGGGTCTGGTTCTGGGTCATGACCTTGAGGTCCTGGTCGACGGTCAGACCGAAGGCGGTGAGCACCTGTTCAAGCATTTCCCGGTGCTGGCCGGTGGAGCAGATGTGCAGGTCGAGCGCCGGGCAATCGCGCAGTACGCGTGCCAACGGTGCCATTTTGATCGCTTCAGGGCGGGTACCGAATACCATCATGACGGTTTTGGACATCGTCGTGCTCCTCGTCCGATTCCATGTCCGAAGTTGTACGATTGCGTCGCGCTTGCAGGATTTAGATACAAGCAGGGGAACCAGAGCTTGTCCAATCCGGCAGGCGCGCTGAATGTGCACGTTGAACATGCCCGTCAACCGGCGTACCGTTCGCTTTCGCGTGACTCAGGAGCCCCACATGCAAGGCAAGGCCCGCAAGGTCGTTCAGGCCATCCTTTACGAAATCATCGCCGTGGCGTGCGTGGCGCCGGCGTTGTCGTTGATGTTCGATGCAGGCATGGCCCATTCGACGGTGCTTTCAGTGCTGATGTCGGGCATCGCCATGAGCTGGAACATGGGCTTCAACTGGGCCTTCGAGCGTTGGGAGGCGCGTCAGCGCCAGCGCACCCGCACGTTGTGGCGGCGGTTCCTGCATGCGCTGGGCTTCGAGGGCGGACTGGTGTTGATACTGTTGCCACTGGTGGCGTACTGGATGGACATCAGCTTGTGGGCGGCGTTGCTCACCAACCTGGCACTGTTCGTGTTCTTCTTCGTGTACGCGTTCGTGTTCCAGTGGGGCTTCGACAAAGTGTTCGATGTGCCGGTCTCGGCGCAAGAAGCAAAGTGTTGACTTCCTGCTTAGCGGCGGGATAACTTCCCTACCCATGAACACATTCCCGCACGCCAACGCCATTATTATTACCGCCATTATCAGTTTGGCGGGCTAGCGCGTACGTGCACCGAACCCGCCCTGGAGGCGGGTTTTTTCTCTCTGACTCCTGGGCAACGTGAAAACAACCAGGAGTCATCGATGACCAACCTCAGTGTCAGCCCGCGTCCCCTCGTCACCCCCCAGCAACTGCTGTCGGAACAGGTTCGGCGCATTCTCGCCGCGCCGGTGTACGACCTGGCGATCGAGACTCCCTTGCAAGTCGCTCCGGCGTTGTCGGCAAGCCTGGGCAACCAGGTGCTGCTCAAGCGCGAAGACCTGCAACCGACGTTCTCGTTCAAGATCCGCGGTGCCTACACCCGCCTGTCACGCTTGAGCACGGCGCAGCGTGAGCGCGGGGTGATCACTGCATCGGCTGGCAACCACGCCCAGGGTGTCGCGTTGGCGGCGGCGCACCTGGGGATCAAAGCGACCATCGTCATGCCCACTACCACCCCGTCGCTGAAGGTCGAAGGCGTGCGCTCCCGTGGCGGCCATGTGGTGTTGCACGGCGAGAGCTTCCCCCACGCGTTGGCCCATGCCCTGAAGCTGGCGGACGATGAGGGGGCGACCTTCGTGCCTCCGTTCGACGACCCGGATGTCATTTCCGGGCAGGGCACCGTTGCGATGGAGATCCTGCGCCAGCACCCAGGTGCGCTGCACGCGATCTTCGTGCCGGTTGGCGGCGGCGGACTGGTGGCGGGCATTGCCGCATACGTGAAGTACCTGCGCCCCGAGGTCAAGGTCATCGGTGTCGAACCGGAGGATTCCAATTGCCTGCAGGCTGCCATGGCCGCCGGTGAACGGGTGATTCTGCCCCAGGTCGGTACTTTCGCCGACGGCGTGGCGGTGGCGCAGATCGGCGCGCATTGCTTCGAGTTGTGCCGTCACTTCGTCGATGAGGTGGTCACCGTCAGCAGCGACGAGCTGTGCGCGGCGATCAAGGACATCTACGACGACACCCGTTCGATCACCGAGCCTTCCGGCGCCCTGGCCGTGGCGGGCATCAAGAAATACGTAGCCCGTGAAGGCGTGCAGGGTAAGGCTCTGGTTGCCATCGACTCGGGCGCCAACGTCAATTTCGACCGCCTGCGCCATGTCGCCGAGCGCGCCGAACTGGGCGAGCAGCGCGAGGCGATCATCGCCGTGACCATCCCTGAGCAGCCAGGCAGCTTCCGCGCCTTCTGCCAGGCGCTGGGCAAGCGGCAGATCACCGAGTTCAACTACCGCTATTATCCAGGCAAGGAAGCGCGGCTGTTCGTGGGCGTTCAGACGCACCCGCTGCATGATCCGCGCGAGCAACTGCTGAACCATTTGCGCGAACAGGGCTACAACGTACTCGACCTGACCGACAACGAACTGGCCAAGTTGCACGTTCGTCACACCGTCGGCGGCCACGCGGCACCAGGCGCCAATGAGCGGGTGCTGCGCTTCGAGTTCCCCGAGCGGCCGGGGGCCTTGCTGGGGTTCCTGGAGCGTCTGGGCAAGCGCTGGAACATCAGTTTGTTCCATTACCGCAACCACGGAGCAGCCGAGGCCCGGGTGTTTGCGGCGTTGGAAGTGCCGGACGACGAGCAGGGCAGCTTGCCGCAGGCGTTGGACGAGATGGGCTATCGGTATTGGGACGAGACGGATAACCCGGCGTATCGGTTGTTTCTTGGGTGATTCCGGGGAGGTAGGGGCGGTGAAGTGGCGGTCTTGTGTTAGGAGGTGATGCGTAGATCGAGCGCCGCCCGCGCGGCGCATCGCGAGCAAGGCTCGCTCCTACGTCGGTTTCGGGCCAATGAATCTGTGGGATATGCGCGCGAACGCTTTAGAGCACGGCGCAATATGGGGTCGTACAAACCAGGCGGACGCGCGCGCCTGTCACTGACGTTACTGGCCCGCAACAAACGTAGGAGCGAGCCTTGCTCGCGATGCGCCGCGCGGGCGGCGCTCGATCTCACCAGCGCCGCCAAGCATCCACCCCCCAAAAAAGCACTTCAGCGCTCCCGCATGAAGAACCCCGCCACATACTTGCGGAAGGTCTCCAAGCTCTTGAAGTCGGCGTAGCGTTTGAAATGTTCGGTCTCAGGCTCTGGCCCCAGCGGCTTCTCCAGCAACGATACCGACAACACGCGATCCTGGTCCGACGTGAGCACCAACTCGTCCATCACCTGGCCACCAATCACCGGTCTGCGCATCTGCACCTTCACGCCCTTGCTGGCCATCCAGTCGATCAACGACACCAGCGCCTTGAGCGGCTCGCGCTCTTCGTCACGGTACACCGGGAACAGGTGAACTCGCGACAGCACCGGCACGCTGGCCACGTGAATCAGCTCATAGAAATGGCTGCCGGCCGTGGTCGGCGAGTAGAGCGCCAACGCCAGCAACGGCCCGGATGCGCGGCTGCCGCCCCAGTACAGGTGGTGGCCCTGGAAGTCGAAGCCGTCCTCGTTGCGGTTGTTGAACAGCTTGCGCCCCTTGATCTGGTCGACGCAGTCGAGTATCAGCCCATGGCGGCGGTGGTTGCCGAACACCGTCGCTTCGCGCAGCCTGGCCTTGAGCATCATCATGTGCTTCATGTCCAGGCGGGTTTCCAGGTAATTGCTGGCTGGCACCCGCGCCAGCAATGGGTAGCGACTGGCCACGCCACGCAGCTCGGCGAACTGCCCGGTAAGGTCCTTCTTCAGGTGCGAGGCATACAGATTGAGGCCGCTGGTCTCCATCCAGGTCAGCAGCAGCGACAGCAAGCGCTGCTGTTCGCGTCGCTCGCTGGTTTCAACGCCGTCGCCAGCCTTTTGGAAGTCACCGATCAGACGCAGTGGTGTATCAGGCGCAAGCCAGGCAACCGGCGAACTGGGCGCTTGCTCGTCCTCACTGTCTTCGCGCTCATCCTTGCTGAATGGGCAGCCTGGAGCATGTTCCGCAGTGCCGGGGTTGTTCTTTAGAAACAGCGTGCCAGTGTTGCCGTTTAGCGTGACATTGAGCACGGGCAGGGCGTCCTTGCGGCAGTCGCATGCCAGCCACTGGTTGGCGCTGCGCACTTTCATCAGCCACTGGTTAGCCTGCAGTAGGCGTGGGCCGGCGAGTGTGCCGTTGGCGAAGCCGACCAGCAGCTCCTCTTCAGCGGGCGTGAGGCTGCGCACCAGCGCGGCGGTCTTGTCGATGATTCGCATTGAGCAGCTCCAAGCTACGAGCCCCAAGCTTCAAGCAAAGCCGCGCGGGTTTCAACTTCAAGCGTGAGGCAAGCTGCCTGGCGCTCAGTTGCCGCCGAACATTTTCGCGGCGCGTGCGCGTATCTCCTCGACGCTGAGGTCTTCCTTGTGGGTTGAGATGAACCAGAGGTTGCCGAACGGGTCTTTCAAGGTGCCGCTGCGGTCGCCATAGAACTGGTCTTGTAGCGGATGCAGTTGGGTGGCGCCAGCGGCGATTGCCTGGGCATAGACGCTGTCGCAGTCCGCGACGTACAGGTGCAGGCCAACGGCGGGTGCACTGATGGTTTGGCTGGCCTTGAGGCTGCCTTCCATGTCGCAAGGGTCGGCGAGCATCAACGACGAGTCGCCGATCTTCAGCTCGGCATGGCCGACACGGCCATCCGGGCCATCGAGGCGAAACATCTCGATGGCGCCGAAGGCTTTCTTGTAAAACTCGATGGCCTTGCTCGCATCCTTGATACCCAGATAGGGGGTGATGCTGTGCTGGCCTTCGGGGATGGGTTTGACTGTCATTTTTCATCGCTCCTTTGACGTGGATGCCGGAAGACCCGGCGAGCGAGCCTCCCAACGTTACCTACTGCATAGAGTCGTTTGCGCGCTTGAAAAATCGACAGGGTGGTTAGAACAAATTCCTATAAACGCTATACCGCCAGCCTGAACTGGCGGCTGCAAGACATTAGAAGATGTAGTCAGTGGTCAGGAAACTCGACTGACGGTTACGGATGATCTCGCTGATCAATGCTTTGTTGGCCTCCTGGAACTTGGTCGCCACCAGGGTCCGAATCGAGAACACCCTCAGGGCATCGTGTACGGACAAGGTGCCCTCGGCGCTGTTCTTGCGGCCATTGAACGGATACGTGTCAGGCCCTCGCTGGCACTGTGCATTGATGTTGATGCGGCCTACCTGGTTGGCGAAGGTGTCGACCAGGTTGCCAATGGTCTGCGGGTCGTTGCCGAATAGACTCAGTTGCTGGCCGTAGTCGGAGTCGAGCACATAGTCGACCACCGTCTGCAGGTCGCGGTAGGGCACCACCGGCACCAGCGGGCCGAACTGCTCCTCATGGTAGACACGCATGCTCGGTGCCACCGGGTAGAGCAGGGCGGGGTAGAAGAACGAGCCTCGGCTTTGCCCACCCCCTTCGTTGAGCACCCGCGCGCCTTTGGCAATGGCATCGGCTACCAGGCCGTCGAGGTAGTCGACCTTGCCCTGCTCGGGCAGCGGGGTCAGCGCTACGCCCGGCGCCCATGGCATGCCCGGCTTGAGGGTAGCGAGCTTGCGTTGGAACTTGTCGAGGAAGGCATCGACCACATCCTCGTGCACGAACAGGATCTTCAGCGCCGTGCAGCGCTGACCATTGAACGACAGGGCGCCGGTGACGGCTTCTTCCACCGCGTTGTCCAGGTCAACGTCGGGCAACACGATGCCGGGGTTCTTGGCGTCCAGGCCCAGGGCGGCACGCAGGCGGTGCGGGCGCGGGTGAAGCTTCTTCAAGTCACTCGCCGCCTTGTGGGTGCCGATGAAGGCGAACACGTCGATGTCGCCACTGGCCATCAGGGCACTGACGGTCTCGCGCCCACGGCCATAGATGACGTTGATGACACCTGGCGGGAAACTGTCGCGGAAGGCTTCGAGCAACGGACGAATCAACAGAACGCCGAACTTGGCCGGTTTGAACACCACGGTGTTGCCCATGATCAGTGCCGGGATCAACGTGGTGAAGGTTTCATTGAGTGGGTAGTTGTATGGCCCCATGCACAGTGCCACGCCCAGCGGCGCTCGGCGGATCTGGCCGAGGGTGCCCTGTTCCAGCTCGAAACGGCTGGAGCGGCGGTCGAGGTCCTTGAGGGCGTTGATGGTGTCGACGATGTAGTCGCAGGTGCGGTCGAACTCTTTTTCCGAGTCCTTGAGATTCTTGCCGATTTCCCACATCAGTAGCTTGACCACTGCCTGGCGTTGCTCAAGCATGCGGGCCAGGAAGGTTTCAACGTGCTGGATGCGCTCTGCTACGCGCATCGTCGGCCAGGCACCGCGGCCCTTGTCGTAGGCCTGCACCGCGGCATCGAGGGCGGTGAGTGCGGTATCGGCATCGAGCAGCGGCGCACTGCCGAGGATGACTTGGCGCTCTGTATCGCTTTCCTTGATCCAGACCGGGCTGCGGACGGTGGCCAGGGGGCCGTCCCAGCGCTTCAACTCGCCATTGACGAGGTATTCGCGCTGTTCCAGCGGCGCTCCCAGGCGCCACGCTTCGGGGATGTCATCGGCAGTGGGAAACAGCGAATCGAGCAGACGGTCCATGGGTACTGCACCTCACATATTTGGCAGGGTGAAACGCTTCAGCACCTGAGCATGCACCCGCCGGAAGAAAAACACCAGTCTGGCTCAACATTGCCCGGTTTGCGCCGATACACAGTCAATCGACCTCCAGCATCGGGACCATGAGCATTTTTTACCCATCTCCAGACGAGCCGGCCCCGACGTCAGAGGCCATTCGCCGTCATGCCAGCCGTTTGTTGCCCATCGGTTTCGCCCTGGTCGGTATCGGCTTGTCGGTGTTGCTTGGCCGGCTCGATGTCCAGCGTGAACGCAGCGACCAGGTCAGCACCTTGAGCGCGCAGTTGTCGGGAGTGCGCGCAGCGCTGGAGGCGCAGTTACGCGCGGCGTTCGGCGAGACCGAAGGCATCGCGCAATTAATTGCCGCCGATGGTGGTATCAGCCCTGAGCATTTTCGTGTCATGGCACGCGAGGCATTGGCGTCGGTGCCTTACATGCGCCATGTGGCGCTGGCCCCCAACGACGTGATCCGCGATATCTATCCGCGCAAGGGTAACCAGGCGGTCATTGGCCTGGATTATCGCAGTCTGCCGGACCAGTATCCGGTGTTGCAGGCGGCCAGGGAGCGGCATCAGCCGATACTGGCCGGCCCGGTGCACCTGTACCAGGGGGGCACGGCGCTGATCTATCGGCGGCCGGTGTTCATGGCTGACGAGGGGAGCGCCAAGCGTTATTGGGGCAGCGTGTCGGTGGTGACCGATGTGGAGCGGCTGCTGGTTTCGGCCGGTTTGCGGCCTGACCTGAACATTGCCATCGCCTTGCGCGGTGTCGATGGCAAAGGCGGTGAGGGCGCCATGATCTGGGGGGATGCACGGTTGTTCGAAAGGCCGCTGCTCAGTCTGCCGGTGGAGGTGCCGGGTGGGCACTGGCAGCTGGTGGCCGCGCCGCTTCACGGCTGGCCGTTGTTTCCAGGGCTGCTGGCTTCCCCCTGGTTCCTGTTCTCGCTGGGTTGTACCGGGCTGCTTACCCTGTGCATCTCGCAACTGAGCCGCAAGCAGCGTCTGTTGCACCTGCGGAACGTGGAACTCAGCGAATCCCAGGCCAAGCTTGAGCGCTCCGCTCATTACGACACCATCACCGGGCTGCCCAATCGTGTGCTGTTCCAGCAGCAACTGACCCAGGCTATCACCCTGGGACGTGGCCTGGCGGTGTTGATGCTCGACATCGACGGTTTCAAGCAGGTAAACGACAGCCTCGGCCATGCCATGGGCGACTTGCTGCTGCAGCAAGCTACCGCCCGTTTTCTCCAGGAGCTCGACAGTGCCGACCGCGTGTGTCGCCTGGGGGGGGACGAGTTCGTGTTCATGCTCCAGGGTAGCC
The DNA here is from genome assembly GCF_000425785.1 of Pseudomonas taiwanensis DSM 21245. Lineage (GTDB taxonomy): Bacteria > Pseudomonadota > Gammaproteobacteria > Pseudomonadales > Pseudomonadaceae > Aquipseudomonas > Aquipseudomonas taiwanensis. The sequence continues at coordinate 45,607 of NZ_AUEC01000032.1, read as the reverse complement.
AGGGTCAGGTGAACCAGCAGGTGCGCGCACTGTTGCGCTGCTTGCAACGGCCATTCGACCTCAACGGCAATGCTGGCCTGGTCACAGGCAGTATCGGTCTGGCCTGGTGCCCGCAGCATGGTGCGGACGCCGACAGCCTGTTACGACATGCCGACACCGCGATGTACGCAGCCAAGGAGGGCGGACGCAATGCCTGGCAGCCTTACCAGCCTGAGATGACCGAACGCTTGCAACAACGCCTGGAACTGGAGCGCAATCTGCGCCGGGCGCTGCAGAACAATGAATTCGAGCTGTGGTACCAGCCTAAGCTCGACCTGTTCAGCGGTCGGTTGGAAGGGGTGGAGGCGTTATTGCGCTGGCGAGACCCGGAGCATGGCCTGGTTTCCCCCGGTGAATTCATCCCGCTGGCCGAGCGTACAGGTTTGATCATTCCCCTGGGCGAACTGGTGCTGGAGCTGGCCTGCGCGCAGATGGCAGCCTGGAGGGACCACGACTGCCTGCCCGGGCCATTGGCGATCAACGTGGCGGCACTGCAGATCGAACGTAGCGATTATGTCAGCACCTTGGCACTGGCCCTGGAGCGGCACGGCTTGTCGCCCAGCCTGCTGGAGGTGGAAATCACCGAGAGCCTGTTGATGGAAAGCCAGCAGCAGGCCTGCGCGGTACTGGCCCAGCTGCAGGCGATGGGTGTCGCAACGGCCGTGGACGACTTTGGTACTGGGTATTCATCCTTGGCCTATTTGCGCGCCTTGCCCATCGACCATCTGAAAATTGACCGTGCCTTCATCAAGGACTTGCCCGAAGACGATGATGCGGTGGCGGTGGCCCGGGCCATCGTCGACCTGGGGCACGCCCTGGGTTATCGCATCACCGCGGAGGGGATCGAAACCCAGGCGCAATACGACTTCCTGCGCAACACAGGCTGCGACCAGGGGCAGGGCTATTTGCTGGGGCGGCCGATGCCCGCTGCCGAGTTCCAGCGTTGGTTGCACCAACATCCACAACGCCAGCGATCGACGGGCGCCTGACAGGCGCCGGCGGTGCGTCGTCCGAGCGATTACAGGGCGGCCAGGCAGGGCTGGTCCAGGTAGCGCTCCTGAACCTCGACATTGCAGGGGGGCTGCGTCAATTCCAAGGCGCTGATCTCGAAGCCCCCGACGACCACTGGCTGCCGCAATGGCGGCTCTGCGGTGTGTTCTGCCAACCCTTTGGCCATTTTGGCGTGGTTCATAGCAATTTCACTAAGCGTTGACACGTTACATCTCCGGTGACTGACCAGGCGCCATTGCACGCGTGGGTAGGCAATAAAAGTTGGCCGTTGCTGCGTCGGAATGTCGTCTTGCTTGGCGGCGAAAACCGATGTTGCAAACGACACGCCAAGCCATTGGGCAAAAGAATAGCTGGGGTGTTGAAAACGACGAGTGGTTTAAAACGGCGCAATACGCGATAAACCGAGGTACTCAAAGAGAACTTCAGTCAAAGAAATATTGACGCCATAAAACAGCACTCGATGGTGTCAAAGTGCCGCTTGCAAAGGGGTAGCCTTGCATCTTTAATTATCGCTGAATAGGCGCGCATTATTTTCTGATTAAGTCATGCGTATCAAGTGTTTAAATACACGTTTCGCGATGTATCCAGATCTTTTTCCGACCTGCCCACAGACAACATCACAGGACGTCGAAGAAGCAATGAAAAAGACCTTGGCGGCGGTTGCTCGCACATTCATCTCTCCCTCCACGCGTTACGAGATCAAGACTGCTTCGCACAAGATACGTGAGCTGATGGGGCGGGCATGTGTCTGGCGTTGGGAGGTGGCTCGCTTCCGGCTGGGTCAGGAGAGTCCGTACGAGGTGCTGTACATCGGCAGAAAGCAACAGCGCGAGCTGGCTCAGGTACTGATTTCCGGCAAGGAGCAAGGGGAGGCGGGCGAGGGGCACTCGACGCCGGTTGCATCGGGGCATGTGGTGGTAGTCAGCGAAATGCCCACCTCAGGCGCCTTGACGGTTCCCCATTATCTGAGCGCCGTGGTGCCGCTTGGTCGGTCGCTGGAGGATATCACCGCACGCTACGACAGCGAGTTGAGGCGCAGCATCCGTAAGAACCGGCCGCTTTACAGCATGCGTCAGGCGTTGTCCGATGAGGACATCGCAATGGCCGATACGCAGTTGCTTCGCCCCTATGCCACCGCCCGGCAAGGCGGCAGGGCGGTGCAGATCCCCAGTGAAGAGGTGCTGCGCCTGGCCAAGGGCTTTGGCCGTCTCGACCTGATCACCCTGGGCGACGAAGTCGTGGCCTGTCATCTGGGATGCGAAGTCGTTCGAGGTGGCAAGCGCTACTGGAGTACGGTGCGCTTCGGCTATTGCGAGGCTGTGTTTTCGGACGCCAGAAAACTGCGCGAGGTCAATTCGATCACCACGTTCATGGCCCTTGAGTGGGCGCTGGCCAACGGCTTCGACTATTACGACATCGGCATGTGCCTGGCGCGGCCCGATGACGGGCTGCTGAAATGGAAACGACGGCGCGGTGGCGATGTCGACCCCTTCGGTAACTACGGCTACCTGTTCGTTCGTTTACCCAAGACCGGCATTGCCCGGTTTTTGTGGGACACCCCCTTGTTTGCCGTCGAAGGCGACAAGTTGACACTTCACCTGGGCCTGCCTGAGGGGCCGAGCGAAGAAGAGATTGCCAGCCGTTACCGTGAAATGGTGTTCGGCGGCCTGCACAAGATTTATCTCTATGGCGCACGGACGGCTGCCGAGCAATTCGTCGAAACCTTGCGCAGTCGTTATGCCGACGTTCAGTCCCCGCCCAAGATGGAAAGGGTGTTGTCCAATTGATCCGCATTAAGGAAGAACACGGATCAGCTGATTTTTTGGCGATTAGCCGCGCAGCCTTGGGAGCTCACTATGGGAAGCGATGTCACGCCCTTCAGTGCCACACCTGCTAGGGGTCGAAAAAAATTGACGCTGGCCGCCTACAAATACATCGCCCGCAAACGGTTCTCCCGACAGGCAGAGATCGACCTTAAAAGCATTGCCGAGAAAAGTTGGGAGATTGCCCCGAGTGAGACCACTGTGTCGCCACGCGCTATCTTCCTGCCCAACCAGCTGGAGCGTGTAACCGGTTGGGAATTTCATCCCTTCGAGCACCCGCGCCGGACGATGGAAGGCGGCTTGACCGTCGACCATGGCGCCACGCGAGGCTACCTGATCAAGGATGTATGGTTGATCGACGGTGCCCTGTACAAGGACGATGCCTGCCACTGGCTGTCCTTGCGCCCTACGCATTTTCCCGGAATTGTCGTAGAGCATGAAATCGAGCGTGCGGCGGCCTATTGCACGCTGCACGGCAACTCCTGGTTCGGCACCTGGTTGATGGAGGATTGCGCGACGTATCCGTTGGCTTGTAATGAGGGCGTACCGATTACTACAGCGCCTTCGGCGAAATTCCCCTTGTTCGCCCAGGCCCCTGCATATGAAGACTGGTTGGGCATGCGGCCGCTGCGTTTGCGTAATGCCTTCATTCGCGAACTGGTGTTGTTCGATGACCAGAGCAATAACCGCAACAGGCACCTGCGTTACCGGGGCATGGGGGAGAAGTTGCTGTCCCATGTCGAGCATGCGCCCCATCCTGGTGTTTTCCTGTTGCGCGGTGGCGATGGCGAACTACGGCTGTTGCGCAACGAGCTTGAGATTGCCGAGCACCTGCGCAAGCACCGAGGCTTTCGCATCATCAATCCCCTCAAAACCGATGTGCCGAGCATCGTGGCGGCCTGTGCAGGTGCTAGAACGGTGATAGGTGTTGAAGGCAGCCAGTTGGCGCACGGCGTGAATGTACTTCAGGACGGAGGCTCGGTGCTGGCGCTACAACCGCCTAACCGGTTCGTCAGCTACTACAAGTTCATGACCGATCGTGATCACCAGCATTTCGGTTTTGTGGTCGGGACACCGGACGGCGAGGGTTTCAAGATCGATATCGACGAGGTTGAGCGCACACTGGATCTACTGCCGTCATAAACCGGTTGCCTGTACCGCGTCCCCCCTCTCACCGGCACGCGAGGCCTAAGCTCTGTACGAAAAGCCTTGCTACCCGGTGATGCTGCGTTGAGAACAGCCTCGGAAGGCTCATTTACAATCCGTAAACGCCGCTTCCTCGGCTGTTTTCCCCTTGTCTGACCTTCGTCTCAAGACTGTTCACGCAGAGCCTGGAATGCGTCAAATCTGGGTTGGACTTACAACGATTAGCATTTGGGTTATCACCCGTGAAACACATCGGCTGTTTCAACGCAGTGACAACCCGCGCGGTGAATCCGGGTAGGGCACGGCGTATGTTCAGACTCGTCGCGTAAGGGTTTTGCAATGGAATCAACGTCTTCGGTCAATGGGGCGTAACGCGCAAAAGCCTACAAATTTAACCTGGCAACTTTTTGACGATATTGGGCCTGCCTCATTGAGATATATTATGGTGTCGGATCGTTGACGTAATATCATTGTGCCCATAAGCTCCAATCAGCAGCTAATAAGACACTTCCTTCCCCGTGTTTATCCTCTTTGTCAGGAGGGGATCATGCGCTCGACACTGTTCATTAAATCTATATTTTTATTGATACTTTTGAGTGGCGCTGCGCGCGCTGCCGACTCCTACATCAACCAGGCGAGTGTAATTCCGTTGGCGACGGCTGGCTGGCTCTTCGCAGTCGCTGTCATCGGCTTCGTCGTCGTGGCTAACCGAAGAAAAGTTTGATTTTTACAAGGAGAGTCAACGACTTGGGTGCCCTGTCGGGCATTTGACGCGAGGTCGTTGGCATCAGGGGTCGCAGCTTGTCAATTCGCGAGCCGTTGCTATATTCCACTTGCCGACAACCTGAAGGTTGCCTGGTTGCAGTGAGTGGTTTGTGGTGTCGCGGTCAACCGTCGCAACAGGTGGTTTGACCGGTGTGGAGCGAGAAGCTGTTTTTTGTTGTTCTCACATAGTGCTCTTTACATGGCTACTTGCCTGGAGGGATCCCCCATGGTGCGTTTGATGTGTTCTGTGCTCTGCGTGCTGCTGGTTGGGGTGGGTACCAGCCATGCCGAAGATCAGAGTCCGGTTTACCAGCTCAGTGCCGGCGATAAATTGATGATTTCCGTGTGGCAGGAAGAAAGCTTGCGCCAGGAAACCACGGTCCTGCCCGATGGCAGTATCACCTTCCCCCTTGCCGGGCGTGTCGATGTCGCCGGTCTTGATGTCACGACCGTCGCGCAGAAAATCAAAGTCAAACTCGAACCCTTCTTGGCCGATCCGCATGTAAGCGTCGTGGTCACCAGTACGGCTGGCAATCTCGTCTACGTGCAAGGTAAAGTGATCAAGCCTGGGCCGGTTGAAATGTATGGACCCACGGCAGTGTTGCAGGCGCTGAGCATGTCAGGCGGCCTGGACAAGTTTGCGGACGAAAGCGAAATAAAAGTTGTTCGCCAAAACGGCGACTCACAAAAAGTACTGCCAGTACGCTACAAGGATTTGGTGTCTGGGCGCGACATGTCCACCAATTTCCAACTGCGCGCTGGTGACACATTGATCGTACCTTGATCTTGCCATGTGCAGTAAGGCTCAGAATGCCGCTTCTCAGAAATACGGGTGTTGCCACAGCACTCTTGATTTTGCCGTACTCGGGGATGGTTCATGCCGCTATCTGGCACAGTTCGGTTGCCGTACCGACGACGGTCGAGTATGACAGCAACCCCTTGCTGCTGACGTCTGACGAAAAGGCAGTGACGCGCACGATCATTGCGCCTGACTTTGGCCTGGTCGGCACGCTCGGCCGCGACGAGTTCAGTTTTGGTTTGGGCGTGCAAGTGCTGCGCTCGTCCGACACGGCCATTATCAAGGACCGTGAAGACCCCAACGTCAGCCTTGGCTGGCAGCGGGAAACGGAGCGGGGCCGCTTCGGCCTGAGGGCGAACTACAACGAAAGTTCGACGTTGTCGGCGCTGGTCCAGGACACCGGCGTGGTGACAACCGACGGCACGCAGAAGCTCTCGACGGTGACCGCCAACTGGAGTGATGCCATTACCGAACGCAGTACGTTGGCCAACGAAACCACGTACTCCCACGCCCGATACGACATCACCACGCTGACCGGTTATGACGAGCTGGCGAACGTGCTGACCTGGACTTACAACTGGAGCGAGCGCACCGACCTCTATACCAGCTTCATCGCACGGCGTTACGAGCCGCAGGACGACACCACGGCGTTCGCCTCCAACAGCTACACGCCTACGGTGGGGTTGAAGTACCAGTTCTCCGAACGTTTCACCGGGGATGTGCATGTAGGGGTAAACCAGGTGTCCGGCTCCGAAGGGGGCAGGCGCGGGGAGGGAGGGGTCTCGCTGCGCTACATCGGGGAACGAGCCGATGCGATTTTCAGTGCCGAGCGAAGCACCATTGCCAGCGCATCCGGGGGCTTTGCCGAACTCGATGCAGTACGTGGCAGCTGGAGTTATGCGCTTACCGAGCTCACTCGTGTGGGGCTGGATGCCTCCTGGCAAGACGCCAAAGGCACCACACCCAACACTTTGCAAAGCTACAGCGCGTGGGCGAGTCGTGAACTCTCGCCTTTTTGGGATCTGCGCCTATCGTTGATGTACAAGGAACGCCAGCAAGACAACTTGCCGGATGCAACAGGCACCATCATTGGAATGACCTTGACGTATAGATTACCCGACCTCTGAATTTCAGCGCGGTGGCCTCTATGAAGTCTGAATACGAACTGTCCCTCAAAGATTACCTGGCAATCATCAAGGAAAGAGCCCTGCTGTTGGGGGTCAGTATCGTGGTCATTCTTGCACTCACCGTGGCAGTCGCTGTCACGGTCCCTCCCATCTACCAGTCGACCGGCACCATTCTGGTGGAGTCACAGCAAATCTCGCCAGAGCTGGTGTCGGCAAACAACAACAGTTTTGCCGATGAACGCATCGAAGTGATTCGCCAGCGGGTGATGACCCGCGAGAACCTGTTGCGCATCATCGACAAGTACGGCCTGTTCGCCGACAAGGGCAAGCAATTCAGCGAGTCGGACAAGATCGAGAAGATGCGCAACTCCATCGTGGTCGCCACCGTCAGTACCTTCGTGAAGGGACGCGGCGAGGCAACGGTGGCTTTCAATGTGTCCTACGAGGACAAGCGTCCAGAAGTGGCCAAGGAAGTGGCCAACGAACTGGTCACGCTGTTTCTCAACGAGAACGTCAAGCAGCGCACCGAGCGGGCCAGCGAGACCACCGAGTTCCTGACCCAGGAAGCGAACAAGTTGGGTGCCGAACTGGCGAGCCTGGAGAACCAGCTGGCCGACTTCAAGCAGGCCCACGCCAATGCCTTGCCGGAGCATCAGGAGCTGCGCATGAGCATGCTGTCGCGCTCCGAGCTTGAGTTCAGGGAAGTCGACCGTGACTACAAGGCCGCGCAGGAAGAGCTGCGTTACCTGGAGCTGGAACTGTCCGCTGCCAAGGCCGGGTTGACCGTCAAGCCGGACAACGGCAGGAGCGTGGCAGATCAACCGCAGGACCTGGCCAGCCTCAAGGCAGAGTACGCCAGGCTGCTTGGCAGGTATAAAGATGCCCACCCTGACGTACAGGCGGTCAAGCGCAAGATCCAGGCACTTGAAACCGCCGGCGGCAATGGTATGGCAGTAGCTGAGACGAATCTGGATGCAGCCCGGGTGCGCACGCGCATCGAGGCTGCGCAATCACGCATCGCCTCGCTTGCCGAGCAAAAGCGTCAGCTGACCAAGAAGATCGAAGGCTACGAGGCGGAGATTCTTGAAGCGCCTCAAGTCGAGCGTGGCCTGGTGACGTTGATGCGCGATCACGATAACGCGCGCAAGAAGTACGAAGAAATTCGCGCCAAGGAGATGGGCGCGAAAATCACCGAAAGCCTGGAAGAGGAAAACAAGGCGGAACGTTTCGTGCTGCTGGAACCGCCGCTGATGCCGGAAAAACCCGTCAAGCCCAACCGCAAGAAAATCGTTGCCTTGGGGGTATTGCTGGCCCCGGCCGGTGGCGGTGCACTGGTGATGTTGCTGGAAATGCTCAATCAGCGCGTACGCGGTGTGGGTGCCCTGGAAAGCCTGGTGGGCAAGCGTGTGCTGGTTGCAGTGCCGTTTATCTCCACCCAGGCCGAGCTGGCCCAGCGCAAACGCTCGCGAACCCTGATGGTGGTCGCCGGGTTGTTGTTGGTTGCTATCATATTAGCGATGGTCCATTTCTTGTACATGCCGTTGGACCTTCTGCTTTTCAAAGCTATGGCTCGGTTTGAATAGGGAACAGCAGCGATGGACAGAATTACGCCGGCTATTGGAAAACCCCTGCACCAGGTATCGCCCAACGCTTCGGACACGCCGCTACCTGCGGTCGAGCAAACCGAAGTACTTGGCCCATTCGACTATGTACAAACCACCGTTGTGCCGCTGCGGGCCGAGCACCTCGAGCGACACCGAATCGTGGCGTACAACAAGAACTCGAACATGAGCTGGGCCTTCGACCTCCTGCGTACCCAGGTGCTGCAGGCCATGGAGGAAAATGGCTGGCGCACCTTGGCCATCACCTCGCCGACACCCGAGGCAGGCAAGACGGTGCTGGCAATCAACCTGGCGATGAGTATCGCCCATCACACTACCAAGACCGCACTGCTGGTGGACTTCGATCTGCGCCGTCCAAGGGTGGGTGCCAGCCTTGGGTTGCCGATGGGCAAGGCCATGAACGAACTGTTGTCTGGCAAGGCCGGACTGGAAGAGGTGCTGGTCAACCCAACGTTGCCGCGCTTCGTGGTGCTGCCGACCCGTGAGCCGATACCGCTGTCCACCGAGGTGTTGTCTTCGCCTAGGGTGACCAACCTGATCGGCGATCTGCGCGATCGCTACGACTCGCGCATCTGTATCTTCGATCTGCCACCGCTGCTCAGTTCCGACGACGCCATCACCGTGCTGCCGAAGTTCGACTGCGTGCTGTTGGTGGTGGCCAATGGTCAGAACAGCAAGAAAGAGATCGAAGACTGCCTGTACCACTTGGGTACTGCCAACCTGATCGGCGCGGTACTGAACAAGGCAGAGCCGCAGACTCGCTCCTACTATTGATTGAAGGCGACCGGCATACCCTTGGCAGTCAGTGCCAGGGGTACTGCTGCTCCCAACTCCAGGCGTGCGAGACGATTTGCTCCAACGCGGTGAATTGCGGTTTCCATCCCAGCACGGTTTCCGCCTTGCCGGCATCGGCGACCAGCGTCGGTGGGTCGCCGGCGCGGCGCGGCGCCTTGTTGACGTTGATCGGCCGACCAGTCACCGCGCGGGCAGTGTCGATCACCTGCTGGACGGAAAAGCCTTGGCCGTTGCCCAGGTTGAAGACCGTGCTGGTGCCGCCCTTCAACAGATAATCCACGGCCAGCGCGTGCGCCGAGGCCAGATCGTTGACATGGATATAGTCACGGATGCAGGTGCCATCGGGGGTATCGTAGTCATGGCCGAACACGGTAATCGCCTCGCGTCGTCCTGACGCGGCCTGCAAGATCAACGGGATCAGGTGGGTTTCCGGTTCATGGCATTCGCCGATCTGACCGCCTGGGTCTGCGCCGGCGGCGTTGAAGTAACGCAGGCATACCGATTTCAGTCCATAGGCCCGGTCGAAGTCCTCCAGAATCTGCTCCACCATCCATTTGCTGCGCCCATAAGGGTTGATCGGCAGCTTGGGGTGTTGCTCGTCGATGGGGGTGTACTGCGGGTCGCCATAGACGGCAGCTGTGGAGGAGAAGATCAGGTGCTTGATGTTCGCCCGTACCATGGCATGCAGCAGGGTCAGGGTGGCTGCCACGTTGTTCTGGTAGTACTTGGCAGGGTCGGTGACCGACTCACCCACCTGGATGTGGGAGGCGAAGTGGAAGACCGCATCGAAAGGGGATTCGGCGAACAAGGTGTCCAGTGCGTGCTTGTCGGCGACATCCAGCCCGACCCACTTGATGTCAGGGCGTGCTTGCGCGATATCCGCCACGACCACCTCGTGACCTGCGTCCGCCAGGTACTTGACCATGTGCGAACCTATATAGCCTGCGCCTCCGACAACCAAGTACTTCATCCAATCCTCCTGGAACAGATTCAGTGTTGAGGGCCTGCCAATACAGGTCTTTTCAGAGCGTAGAAGGCCGAATGGCCTATTTCAAGAACAGCCAATTGGCCATGTGCTGGCCGTCGAAGTTCAGGGTGTAGCGGCCATTTTCGTAACGGGCTGGAAGCACTGTTTCTTGTCCCGAGGCACTGCGGGCATAGGCCTTCAGGCCCGGCGGTGCGGCGATACTCAAGGCGCCGACCAGGGGCTCGACATAGAACGGGGTGCTTTTGTCTTCCTTGGGCACGGCCCGCGTGCCGAGCGAGATCAGCAGGCTGTGCGACTGGCCGAGCGGCTGGTTGTCCAGGCTCTGCACGGCCACGCTGGCATAGGGCGTCTTCAGTTGCACCTGAAGGTTCGACAAGCGGGTCGAGCGGCCGCCGAGCCAGCCGCTGGCGACCTGGGTCTTGGGCGTATCGATGGTGTAGAGGCCTTGCTGCCAATTGCGCGTGATCTCACCGGTATCCGTGGTGGCCTGGGTGGCATTGTTGTCGAGCAGCGACTGCTCAGGGTCATGCAGCAACTGGGCGTTAGCCGGGATGTCGCTTTGGGCGAGCCATGGCAATTGCGGCGTTTGCGGCAGGGCGATCTGCAACATGCCTTTTTCCATGGCGGTACGCAGCAGCACCGAATCACTCGGTGAGATCGAGCGGTTGAACAAGGTTTCGACCGACGGGGCGAAGACGTAGCGGGTCTGCGCCTGCTGCACATCGCCGCGTCGATACAGCAAGGCCGCCGCCGGGAGGGTGGCGATCAGGGCAGGGTCGTTGTAGGCATGCCAGTTGTCCGCCGTTTGCCTGCCATCGCCAAGCCCCTCCTGGCTATAGGCATATTGCATCAATGCGTCCCAGCCCTGATGGCTGGCGGTACCCGCCACGATCAAGGGCAGTGAGTGGCGATCGGGGAGCGGGAAGGGCTCGTTGTTCCACTCCGTGACGGTCAATGGCTTGCCCACTACCTGGGCGGCTGCCAGCCAGTCGACCAGCCCATCGCTGGTCAGCGGGTTTTTTTCCAGCTGGCCGATGCCGCCGTAGCTGTGAACGTCGATCAGATCGCCCGTGGTGAGCGCCGGCAGCGAACTCAAGCCATTGCCGCCCCAGCTACTGGTAGTGGCGATGGGCACTTTCACGCCGATCTTGCGCAGGTGTTCGATCATCTCGACATCGAAGCGATGCTCCAGGTCGTTGAGGAACAGCTTGGCCGGGCCATGCTCCCAGGCGCGCCAGGTGGCGTCCTCCGGCAGGTCATGGCGACTGGCAAACGCCTTGGCCTCATCCATGTAGAGCCGGCTGTGTCTGGGCACATTCTTGTCGGGCAACAGCGCGTTGCCGAAGTGATGGGTGATGTCGTTCTCGTTGGTGATCAGCACCGCCGCGATGGCGGGGTCGTCCTTGTAGGCCAATTGGGTATAGGCATTCACATGGTTCAGGTACTGCTCGGCGAACTGCTTCATGCGTTGTTGAATGGTGACGTTCACATAGGCGTAGCCTTTGAATTCGGCTCGCCCGTATTGTTTGGGCAGTTCATCGAAGCCATAGATGCCGTCGCTGTCCATCAGCGAGCGCTGTACGTGCAGGTCGAGCCACACATAGATGCCTTCCTCCTTGAGGCATTTGATCCACAGATCGAGTTTTCTCAGCGACTCGGCATCGAGTTGCTGGGTGTTCTTGATCGTCCTGCCATCGCCGAAGATGTTGGGCAGCACCCAGAGTGAGTCATGGTGGTGCAGGCGCACGAGGTTGAAGCCCAGTGCCGATAGGCGCTTGGCTTGTTGCTTGATGTATTGGTCCGGGGTGTCGAACAGGGCAGAGGCCGACAGGTTGGTGCCCCAGAAACGCACGGGCGTGTTGTCGGCGAACACCAGTCGTTCACCGTCAGCCTTGACGAAGCCGTGCTTGCCAGCTGGTTTTTCTGCTGCGTTGAGAAACGACAGGTCGACCGGCGAGGTTTTCCAGTCCAGCTGGTCTTGTGGCCAGCTTTTCGGGTCGCTCAGGCCAAACCGTTCGGACTGGGTCTGGCCGATGGCGATGTCGCCCGTCACGCTCAGCACCGCGTTGATCTGTTGCCGGCCTGGGGTTATCTGGCGGTCATAGAAGAATGCGCGCACCTCATCCGGGTTGCCACGCTCGAAGTACACCTTCGCCAACGGTGGTTCGAAGCGCATCTCGACACGGCGTTTACCTTCCGTACCCCAGGCCCAGCCTCGATTGCCGGGGAGCAATTGCGGTGCACCCATTTCGCCGGCGAACAGCGACGGGTCGAAATTGAACACCAGGCCGCCGCCCATGACATCGTCGTGCCGTTGCTCGGTCTGCAGGTCGAATGCCCAGGTCAATGATTGCGGGGTGTCCTTGCGGATGTCTGCGACGAGCTTGAAGTTCAAGTCCTTGTTTTCACCGGCGAGGGTGTACTGCTGCGGGGCTTTGACCGTGAAGGTGGGGTAATAGCCGGTCCAGTTCCACTGTTGTGCGAAGAAACTGAACTTGGCGATCATCGCCGGCCCGCCACCCCGGGTGATGTTGGGCAAACCGTTGCGCTCTTCGATGTTGACGGCCCAATCGGACGACCACGTTGCCATGGGCAACGAAACCAGGCCAAGCAGGGCCGTGGCCCGGATGAGGGAATGCAGGGGGCTTCGTGTCATCGAGTTTACCTGGCTTGAAGGCGGGCATGGGGCAACTCGGCGGCCTGCTCTTGCCGGAGCTTGCGCACCATATGGATGTAGGCCACACCCAGCCCGCCAACGGACCAGTAGATCACCGGAATCACGGTGATGCTGCTGACGGTAAAGATAATGACCATGATGCCCAGCAGCGTGGCCAGCAGCGCCCTTCCTAGAAGGCGTTGTTTATCGTCCTTGTCGGGGAATGCCCGCATCGATCTGCGGATGCCCATCAGGATGACCACGAAGAAGGCGATGAACAGCGCAAGCCCCACCATGCCGACCCGCAACGCCAGGCTGACATAAGTGTTGACGATATCGATGATGCCTTGGCCCTGGATCATCGACTGCATCTCGGGGGTGCTGCGGAAGTCGAACGAGCCGAACCAGGGGTTGCGCTGGATGACGATCCAGGAGTTGTCGATCAGGCGCTGGCGGTAGGTGATGTTCTCGGTTTCGATGTTGCCAATGAAGGGCAGCAGGTTCAGCACTTTTTCTCCGCCCGGTATCACGGTGAGCAGGGGCACGCACAGCACACCGGCCAGGCCGAGCAGGATGAAGCGCCTGACCGCGCCCCGGCCTGTGGCGATGAAGGCCGCGACGATGACCCCAGCGCCGATCCAGGGGCCGCGCGACAGGGGCGCGAACAACCCGGCCGCCAGCAGCAGGGCGCCCAGGTAGCGATGGATGGGTTTGCGAACATAGGCCTGCACGAACAGGAACAAGCCAATCGCCACGCTGATCACGTAGCCCAGCACGATGGCCTGGCCGGTGGTGGCGCTCGCGCGCAGCGAGCCTCCACGGCTCAGGTAGCTGCTCATGCTCCAGGGCACGCCCATTGCGTCGGTCAGTGCGTTGTACAGCAGCCAGTGACGTGCGTACTCGGCCACGCCGATGATCGACAGTAGGAACGAGGCCAGCACGAAGGCCAGCAGGGCATCCTTGAAGTCTTCCAGGTCCTTCAGCGCGCGGCTGGCGACGTAGTAGGGCAGGAACATGTCCACATACAGGTACAGCGCCTGACGCAGCGTGTCGGTGACGGTGGTTTCGCGCAGCGACAGTACGCACATCAGCAGCATGCTCGCCGCCAGCAACTTGTCGGGCCAACTGCGACCGAAGGGTTGGGTGTCGCCTTGCTTGCTCAGTGCCCATGCCGCGGGCAGTAGCACGCAGAGGGTGAGCAGGCGCACATGGGTGAGGTCGACCAGGTAATTGATCAAGCCAAAGCCGGGTATCGGTACAGCGGCTGGTGGAATCAGGAACAACAACATGAAGAACAACGCCATCGGGTTGCGTTCGCGACGCCCGGCCAGGCTCATGATGACCGCACCCGCCAGGGCATAAAGCCAGAAACTATGGGAAAAGAACGCCAGCAGTGTCAGGCCGAACCATAGGTTACGGCGACGTTTGAAGTCCCGCTCCGGGATCAGGTCTGTCGCTGGTCGGCGCGCCAGCACGAATACGACGCACGCCAGGAACAGAATGACGATCAGGGCACGTAAATGTTCAGGCATTGGCTGAGGGCACCTATCCCTTGGTGGAGGTCGGCTAGCATCATGGCTGATTGAAACTATAGTGAACTGTAGCGCTATCGGTTGGAGATTGAAGCCGTGCCGGCGATTCATCTGCTGGCATTGGCGAACCTGCAGCAAGCCGGTCAGGGCTCGGCATAGAAACGGGCACCGAGGCAGGATTCGCGCTTTCCAATGGCTGGGACGCCTCTCGATAACACTTGGCATAGGTCCGGGGATCATGGGGAAGCTTCAGTTTTGTGCGCCATTTCTGGGTCGTAGGCGGTTTCTACGCAATTGCGTCCTGCTGGGCATTGGGGGCGCGGTATTCGGCACCGTTTCGCGGGCGACGCCAAAGCCGCAGGCCAAGTCCGAGTTCGTCGTCATCAATGGATGGGTATTGCCATCTCAGTACTTCCGGGACGGGCAGGCATGATCAAGGACTATCAAACGCAAAAAGAACTGCGTGACGCCTATGATTTCTGCGTTGTCGGTGCAGGCCCGGCCGGTATAACCCTGGCGACACGCCTGGCCAAGGCCGGTTGGCTCGTGGCGCTGCTGGAAGGCGGCGGAGTCGAACACTCGGAACGCTCCCATGCGCTCTACACGTGTACTTCCACAGGCCTTGAGTTGTACCCGGCCGAGACACGTCTGCGTTTTCTGGGGGGTACGTCCAACCATTGGGCGGGCCGCTGCCGTCCTTTCACACCCTCCGATTTCGCCGTTGCGCCCCCCGGCGACTTGCCGGGTTGGCCCATCCCCTATTCGGAGGTGGAGCGCTACCTGCCAGCGGCGATGGACATTGTCGACCTGCCTAAAGGGGCCGACTTTCGCCCGATAAATACCGGCCTCAAAGGCGGTGATTTCGAGGCTGACGTGTTTCTGCTCAGCCCCCCGACGCGCTTTGCACAAAAATACGAAGCGGAACTCAAGCAGACCGATGGCCTGGATGTGTTCATCAACTGCAACTGTGTCGACCTGGAGTTCGACAGCGCCTCGGGCAGCGTGACAGCCGTGGTGGTGTCGGACTACGACCGTCAACGCGAGCGTCTGAAGGCCAAGCACTTCATCTTGGCCACGGGCGCCATCGAGAACGCCAGGCAGTTGCTAAACAGCAAGTCCCTTCAGCAGGCGGGTATCGCCAACAAGGAAGGTTGGGTCGGGCGTTGCTTCATGGAGCATCTGAATGTCGACCTAGGTTCTTTCATCCTGAAGGAGGGGCAAGCCACCGACCGCCGCCAGTACTACACCACCGATGCTTTCGTCGCCGAGTATCACGCTGGCAAGGGCAATGTTTCGGCGACCGTGGTGGAGGAGGTGCAAGCCTACGGGCGGACCGCCGAAGTCAAGAACTTCCTCGAGAACCTGGCATGCGATTGGGGCGTGGCCAGCAAGATCGAATGGATTGCACAGTTCAGTTGTCCAGGTGACGGCGTAATCGGGACGATGATCGAGCAGTTCCCCAACGCGCAGAGCCGGATCTCGCTGCTGGATGAAAAAGACGCCCTGGGCATGGCCAAGGTGAATGTCAATTGGGTGCTCAGCCCTACCGATCGACACACCATCAAGTGCATTGGCAGTGAGCTCGCCAAGCAGTTCGCCGAAGCGCAACTTGGCTTCGTCAAGCTCAACCCATTCGTCTACGACACCTCCATACCCCTGAAAATGTCGCCGCACGCCCATCACATGGGCACAACGCGCATGGCTGCATCGGCGCAGCACGGGGTCGTGGATACCGACTGCAAGGTTTTTGGGACCGAGAATCTCTACGTGGCAGGGAGCAGCATCTTTGCCACCGGCGGGGCTTCGAACCCGACCATGCCACTGCTGCAATTCGCGCTGCGGCTGGTGGATCACCTCAATGACAAAATGCGCACGACGAGCCGAACGGTTGTCTGAAGGAGGGCAATGGCGCCAGTGGGGCGCGACAGCGACAGCGCGGTTGATAACGGGTTGAGTGCGAGGCGGTCAGTACCAACAAGAACGAGACCGAAGTCGCCTCAGGGACAGTCCATGATCGCATTACGTGCGAGGCCAGCAACATGATCGGATGGATACGCAGCGCTTTGAAGCATTACGCACTCTCAACAGGACGTGGCGGTTCGCTTTACAAAAAGATTTGCCACCCCAATGCCAGGGATTGGGGAGAGTACCTGACACGCTGGGGCAAGTTCTACTCGGTTGGGGGCAACCTGCATGTGAACGTGGGCTGCAACGTGACGGACCCTGTGCTGGTGCGTCTGGGCACCAACGTGGGGCTGTCGGACTGTACCCTTTTGGGCCACGATGGCGTCGCCGCCTTGATTGGCGTGTGCTATGGCAAGCATCTGGATTCGGTGGGCTATATCGACATTCGCGACAACTGCTTCATCGGCCACGGGGTCATCGTCATGCCCCGGGTGACCATCGGGCCCGACTCGGTCGTTGCCGCAGGTGCCGTGGTCACCAAGGACGTCCCGCCCGGAACGGTGGTGGGCGGCAACCCGGCCAAATTCATCTGCACCACCGAAGAACTGATCGAGCGAGTAGAGCGGCGCTGTGAGGCATACCCGTGGGCCGACCTGATCAAGCAGCGCAAAAGTGGCTATGACCCGGTAATGGAACCGAAGCTGGCGGCCATGCGGCGCGAGTATTTCTTCGGGGAGGGCAACAATGGATAGAAAGCCCGTCGATGTGATGGTGGTGAACTTCAACACGGCATCCTTGCTGCAGCCGATGTTCGATGCCCTGCGCAAGGCCAGGGGCGAACAGCTGGCAAGTTACCTGGTGGTGGACAACGCCTCGGTCGACGACTCGGTGGCGCGAATGGCCCAGGTCTGCCCCCAGGCATTGTTGGTCAGCAACAAGCACAATGTCGGTTTTGGGCGGGCCAATAACCAACTGCTGGAACACCTGCAGGGTAAGTACGCGCTGTTGCTCAATACCGATGCATTCGT
Source organism: Pseudomonas taiwanensis DSM 21245 (assembly GCF_000425785.1). Taxonomy (GTDB): domain Bacteria; phylum Pseudomonadota; class Gammaproteobacteria; order Pseudomonadales; family Pseudomonadaceae; genus Aquipseudomonas; species Aquipseudomonas taiwanensis. The sequence goes on along the minus strand of NZ_AUEC01000032.1, from coordinate 28,371 downwards.
GGCAAGCGACACCCTGGACAAGACTCTCGAATACATGGAGGCCCATCCGGAGTGCGGTGTGCTGGGCGTACGCCTGGTGGGGCGTGACGGTGATCTGCAGCCCTGTTGCCGATACTTTCCGACCCCTTTGAACATCTTCGTCTCCCGAACCGGGCTGGACCGGTTCTTCCCTGGCTTGAAGATGGTCGACGAAATGAGCTGGGACCACGGCACGGTCCGCGAATGCGATTGGCTGCCGGGCTGCTTCTACCTGGTTCGCCGTGAAGTACTCGACCAGGTCGGTCTGTTCGACCCTCGCTACTTCTTGTATTACGAGGAAGTGGACCACTGCAAGCGCGTCAAGGAGGCAGGCTGGAAAGTGGTGTTCTACCCGCACACCACCGTGGTGCATATCGGCGGCGAAAGCTCCAAGTCGGTGGCGGAACTGGAGGCGGCCAGCCGGCAGATTTCCACCTATCAGATTGAAAGCGAACTCCTGTACTTCCGCAAGCACCACGGCGTCACGGGGTTGATCCTGCACATGCTGCTGGTCAGTCTCGGCGATGCGATCCTGGCCCTCAAGGCGCTGTTGAAAGGGCGTGGCTGGGCGGCTATCAAGGCGTGCTGGCTGCATACCCAAGCCACCTGGTCGTCACTGTTCGCGACCCGGTTCGCACGCCAACCCACACGGTAGGTTAAACCATGTTCGAGAACATTCGTGCCGACCTGCGAGCACATGGTGGAGATTGGGGGGCCCAGGGGTTCTGGGTTCTGCTGGTCTACCGGTTCGGTCGCTGGCGCTACGGTGTGCGCCCAGCGATCCTGCGCAAGCTCTGCTCGTTGGTCTACAGAGTGCTGTTCAAGCTGATTCAGATCATCACGGGGGTTGAGTTGCCCTGCGAGGTGGTGATAGGCCGCAATTTCGTCATCGACCATTTTGGCGGCATCGTGATCAGCGGCTACGCGCGCTTTGGCGATGACTGCCGGATTCGCAATGGGGTGGTGGTGGGCTTGAAGAATGTGGAGGAGCCTATCGCGCCGGTGTTCGGCAACAATGTCGACATTGGCACCGGGGCCAAGGTGCTGGGCAATATCCGCATTGGCAACAACGTACTGATCGGCGCCAATGCCGTGGTCCTCACCGACGTGCCGGACAACTGCGCGGCGGTGGGTGTCCCGGCCACCATCAAGGCGAGAAAGCCGGTCGAGGCCAATTTGTGTTCCTGAGGTAGCCGCAGGGCAGCGCGGTAAAAGGCGTGTTTCGTTCAAGGCAGACGAGTGAGGCCCAGGGTGACAGGCATCGGAGTCGTGATAATCGGCCGTAATGAAGGGCTGCGCCTGGAGCGTTGCCTGGCCTCCGTGGCAGGCTGTGCGGACACGGTGGTGTATGTCGACTCGGGGTCCACCGATGGCTCGGTGCAGCACGCCTTGGACCAGGGTGTCGAGGTGGTGTCGCTGGATCTGTCCATCCCGTTCACAGCAGCGCGTGCACGCAACGAAGGCTTTGCCCATTTGCACGGGGTAATGCCGTCGCTGCGCTTGGTACAGTTCGTCGATGGCGATTGCGAAGTGGTCGCCGGTTGGCTTGAGCAAGCCCAGGCTTTTCTGCAGGCGCATCCAGAGGTTGCCGTGGTCTGCGGTCGGCGTCGCGAGCGGTACCCGCGGCATTCGATCTACAACCTGTTGTGCGATCTGGAATGGGACACACCACTGGGTGAAACCAAGGCGTGCGGGGGCGACGCACTGATACGTGCCGAAGCCTTCCTGGCGGTGTCGGGCTTTCGTGCCGACCTCATCGCCGGCGAAGAGCCTGAGATGTGTGTGCGGCTGCGCGCCGGCGGTTGGAAGATCTGGCGACTGGGCGTGGAGATGACCCTGCACGATGCCGACATGACCCGTTTCAGCCAGTGGTGGCGGCGGAGCATGCGAGCGGGTTACGCCTTCGCCCAAGGGGCGCACTTGCATGGCGAGACGCCCGAGCGACATTGGCGCAAAGAATCTCGTCGGGCCTGGTTCTGGGGCCTGGGGCTGCCGCTGGCCAGCGTGGTGGCCAGCCTGTCGTTGGGCAGTGTCGGGCTGCTGCCACTTCTGATCTACCCTTTGCAGACGATGCGCCTGGCACGCCGTGGTGGGCGAACATGGCGTGAGAACTGGCTGCAGGCGGTGTTTCTGGTGCTTGGGAAGTTCCCCGAGATGGTGGGGCAGGCGAAGTTTCTTTTGAACAGGTTCGGCGCTGGCAAATCCGCGCTGATCGAGTACAAGTGAGAAACCCATGACATATCGGTCGATCGTGAAAAGCGTGCTCACACTGCAGCCCGGTTACTCGCTACGGGCACTGAACAACAAGCTCAAGCTGGGAATACTGATCATCAAGCAGCGGGAAGACCTCAAGGCCTTCGTGGCGCGCATGTCGGCAGCACTGGGCCCCAAGGGGTTCAAGGCGCTGGGTTTCGACAGCATTGGCGTGGTGCAGTGGCCCTACATCAGCAAGGCGTGGGAAGCGCCGCAGCGGCTGGATGCGGTAGCGTCGCACTATGAAGTTGTCGCCGAGCAGTTCCCGAGGCTGTTGCTGATGGGGCGTGACGAGCATCAGGTGCTGTGCGATCTGTCGGGGTATTCCAGCCAGTGCACCCTGGTGCTGGACCGGCCTGTCTGGTTCCGGCGCGAGGGGGAGTTGGTGCTCAACCTGTTCCAGGGCGACCTGCGTGTGGCATCACTGGCCTTCAGCCTTGGCGGTACCGGGGGTGAAGTCTTCGTGCTGATCGGTGCCGTGCAGGGAATACACAAGGGTATCGACAGCGAAAGGTCGTTGTGTATCTACCGGGACCTGACCAAGGATTTCGAAGGGCTGCGCCCGAGAAGTTTTTTGATCGAAGTCCTCAAGTGCCTGGCCAGAACCCTTGGCGCTGCCCGTATCTATGCGGTCGGTGACCGCTATCGGCACCATCGTCATCGCTATTTCGGCGCCGAAAAGGCCGACGATCTGGCGGCCAACTACGACACCATCTGGCTGGAGAACGGCGCATCGCCGTCGGAGCGCGAGGACTTCTTCACGATTCCGCTGGAGGCCGCCAGACGCTCGGCCGACGACATCGCCCCGAAAAAGCGGGCGATGTACCGCAGGCGTCACGCCATGCTCGACGATGTGTTTGGCCATATCGAGGGCATGTTCCCCGTTCAACCCGCAGCCTGGCCATCACCACTACAGCAGGGACAGGAAACGTTGCATCACCTGACGAAATCGGGGGACAGGCCAGTGACCAACAGCCTGGAGTAACGGGCTGGAAACGACTGAGCAAGCCTGGTCATTCATCACGCGGGCATCGACTTGGATTCCTATGCGCATTGCTTATTTCATCAATCAGTACCCGAAGGTCAGCCATAGTTTCATTCGACGGGAAATCCTCGCCCTGGAACGCCAGGGCATGGAGATCCAACGCATCGCCCTGCGTGGCTGGGATGCCCAATTGCAGGATGACGAAGACCTCGCAGAACGCGACAAGACCCTCTACGTGCTCAAGGACGGCCTGAAGGGGTTGTTCATGCCGTTGTTTGAGGTATTACGTGCCCAACCGCGGCGCTTCATGTCGGCGCTTGGCCTGGCGCTGCGCCATGGGCGGCGGGCCGACCGCCCCTGGCCGTACCATCTGGTCTACCTGGCCGAGGCCTGCCGTGTAGTGCAGTGGCTGCAGGCATTCGGCGCCGAGCACGTGCATGCGCATTTCGGCACCAACTCCACTGAAGTGGTAATGCTGGCCAACGCCCTGGGCGGGCCGAGCTACAGCTTCACCGTGCACGGGCCGGAAGAGTTCGACAAACCGCAGTTTCTCCATATGGGCGAAAAAGTGCGGCACGCCGCCTTCGTTGCCGCGGTGAGCTCCTATGGGCGCAGCCAGCTTTACCGTTGGGTAGCCCATGAGCATTGGGCGAAGGTGAAAGTGGTGCATTGCGGCCTGGAGCGCTCGTTCCACGAGGTGCCAGCGGTCGACGCGCCGGCGGTGCCTCGGCTGGTGTGCGTGGGGCGGCTGTGCGAGCAAAAGGGGCAATTGCTGTTGCTGGAGGCTGTACGTCTGCTGGCGGCACGGTCGGTGCCGTTCGAGGTGGTACTGGCCGGCGACGGTGAGATGCGTCCACCCATCGAAGCTTTCATTGCGCAGCATGGCTTGCAAGGGCAAGTGCGCATCACCGGCTGGATCAGCAGTGCCCAGGTCCGTGAGGAGATCCTCGCCGCCCGGGCACTGGTGCTGCCCAGTTTTGCCGAGGGCCTACCGGTGGTCATCATGGAGGCGATGGCCTTGCGCAGGCCGGTGTTGACGACCTACGTGGCCGGTATCCCCGAACTGGTCCGCCAGGGCGAGAGTGGCTGGTTGTTCCCGGCAGGTGCAGTGGAAGAATTGGCCGACGCCATGGCCGAATGCCTGGACCAACCTGCCGAGGTACTGCAGAAAATGGGTGATGCGGCGTATCGCCGTGTGTTGCAGCGCCATGATATCGACACCGAAGCGGCCAAGTTGGCTCATTACTTCAGGACCTGCGCATGATTACCGTGCTGGGATGGCTGTTGGTGGCGGTTTCACTGGTCATGCTGCTGCCAGTGCTGGTGCTGTTCACCCAGGTGCTGGCGGCCTGCCTGCCAACACGCTCACCGCCGGTGCTGGCCGGGGCGCGCCCCCGCGTGGCGGTGCTGGTACCGGCGCACAATGAATCACCGGTGATTCGCGCAACGCTCGACAGCATCCGCCCGCAATTGCGCGAGGGCGATCGGTTGCTGGTGGTGGCGGACAATTGCACCGACGACACAGCGGCACTGGCGCGTTGCACGGGGGCGCAAGTGGTCGAGCGCCAGCATGCGCACCTGCGCGGCAAGGGTTATGCGTTGGACTTCGGCGTGCGCCACTTGAAGGATGACGCGCCTGAGGTGCTCATCATCATCGACGCCGATTGCCGGGTGGCAGAGGGTGCTATCGAACGTCTGGCGTGCGCCTGCGCTGCAGCCGATCGGCCGGTGCAAGCGCTCTACCTGATGCATGCACCCCAGGGGGCGGGGCTGAAGGTTCAGGTCGCCGAATTTGCCTGGCGTGTGAAGAACCTTGTGCGCCCCCGGGGCTGGGCTCGATTGGGCCTGCCGTGCCAGCTCATGGGAGCAGGGATGGCATTGCCCTGGCATGCGCTGGCCTTGGTCGACTTGGCCAACGGGCATCTGGTCGAGGATCTGAAGCTGGGCTTGGATTTCTGCCAGCGCGGCAAACCGCCTGTGTTCTGCAGCGATGCGCAGGTCACCAGTGTCTTTCCGAGCAGTCAGGAGGGTTTGAACACCCAACGCACCCGTTGGGAGCACGGTCATCTGGGCGTGCTGCTGGCGGATGCCCCCAGGCGACTTGCGGCTGCCTTCACGCAACGCAACGGCGCACTGCTGGCCATGGCCCTGGACCTGATGGTGCCGCCGCTGGCGCTGCTGACGCTTTCCTGGGTGGCGCTGTTCTGCATTTCATGGCTGGCGGGCGTGTTGTTCGGGACCTGGCTGGCGGCCGTGATCGCCAGTGCTGCGATGGGGCTGCTGATGGGGGCGGTGTGGCTGGCGTGGTGGCGCTTCGCACGGCGTTTGATCTCGTTTTCGGTGCTGCTGTACGCACCGTTCTATGCCGCCAGGAAGATCCCTCTGTACCTGGGTTTTCTGATCAAGCGCCAGGTCGATTGGGTGCGCTCGAAGAGGGACGACGGCTGATGGACAAGCACCCCTGGCAACAGCGCTGGAAGACGATCCTCGGCAAGTTGCGGGTGGTCAGCGATCCGGCGGACGAGCAGCGGATACTGGCAGCGCTGTCAGCGCCACTGGCGCCGACCGTGCTGGGTTTCGTCAACGCCCATGCCATGAACCTGGTGGTGGGTGATGCGCAATACGGCCATGCGTTGTCAGGCGCTGACGTGCTGCTGAGGGACGGGGCAGGCATGTCGATCCTCTATCGCCAGCTGGGCCTGGACCCTGGCCTGAACATGAACGGCACCGACTTCATCCCAAAACTGTTGCAGAGCTACAAGGGGCGTCGCGTGGCGTTCTGGGGGACCCAGGAACCCTTCCTGAGCCAGGCGGTGGCACACGCTGCGAGCGTTCATGGCGTAGTGCCTGTTTCGATTCACCATGGTTTCGCCGATGCCGACACTTATCTCGAACTGGCGCGCGTGGTCCGCCCGGAGCTGATCGTTCTGGGCATGGGCATGCCTAAACAGGAGGCCGTTGCCGTCCAGCTGGCGCGGGCTGCCTCGCCGTGTCTGATTGTCTGTGGTGGGGCCATCCTGGATTTCCTGGGGGGCAAGGTCACCCGCGCGCCCCGCTGGATACGGCGCCTGGGCGGCGAATGGGCGTTCCGCTTGTTCAGGGAGCCTAAACGGTTGTTCGTGCGCTATGTGCTGGGCAATCCGCTGTTTCTGCTGCGCACCTGGTTGCTTAGCCGGCGGGGCGTGTGAACCGGCCAAAAGCAAGGGCAGGAGGGCACTGCGACCACGCGGGTGACACGGCGCTGCTACAGTTGATTACAACCGCCTCGTTGGCGGGCTGGGGTGGGGCTTTCATTGGGCGTCGGGCTTTCAGGCACTGAAAGCGGCTGTTGCGCCCGTTGAAGCGGATGCAAAGACGTTTGCTACGCTCACATAGATGAGGTCGGAGAATGGTTTTCGAACCCAGAAGCAGTCGCTCCTTACTCCAGCGCAGAAGCAGCGTCAGCAACGCCATTCAAGCTGGCCTCGATGGAATCGCCGTCACCGGTATCGCCTGGTACTTGATCTACACCCAGTTCGGCTACATCACTTCCGACTACGTCATCATGCTGCTGTTGCTGATCGGCGCGCTGGCGGTGGTCTACGACCACTATGCGATCTACCGCAGCAATGCCAAGCTCAGCATCAAGGCCTTCAGGCTGTTCAAGGCTTGGTCGGTCACGTTCTGCTTTCTCGTGGTCATGGCGTTTCTCACCAAGCAAAGCGAGACCTACTCGCGCTTACTGGTGGGCAAGCTGTTCGTGATCGGTTACTTCGCCCAATTATTCCTGCACATCGCCGTGCGCGAGGTACAGAAGCGCTTCATGACACACGGGCTGGACAATGCCCTGATCATCGGCACAGGGGAGCTGGCCAACTTCCTGCATCAGAAGATCAGCAACAACCCTTGGCTTGGCGAGCGGGTAGTGGGCTGTGTGCTGATGGAGGCGGGGCAGGACAATGGCAAGGACGGCGTTGACGGCAAGCAGCGCTTGCCGGTGCTCGGGCATGTTGGCGACCTCGATGAAATCGTCACGCGCCATGCGGTGCGCACGGTCTACCTGGTCACCCCCTTGGGCGGATCGGAGGTCATCAGCGAGGTTTACCTCAAGCTGCTCGACAGGTGCATCGCCGTCAACTGGGTGCCTGACATCTTCTCGCTGCGCCTGATCAACCACAGTGTGCGTGAAATTGCCGGTATTCCCGTGTTGACCTTGTCCGAGACGCCGTTGACGGGGATGAGCCTGTTCCTCAAGAACCTGGAGGACAGGGTGCTTGCCGCGCTGATCGTGCTGTGTGCATCACCGGTTCTGTTGGCGATTGCCGCTGCCATCAAGCTGGACAGCCCGGGGCCGGTGTTCTTCCGCCAGGAACGCACCGGCTGGACCGGCGAATCGTTCCGCATCTGGAAGTTCCGCAGCATGCACGTCCACCAGCCGGAAGCTGGCGTGGTCAAACAGGCGCAAAAGAACGACCCACGGCTGACCCGGGTAGGCGCATTCATCCGCCGCACCAGCCTGGATGAACTGCCGCAACTGTTCAATGTGCTGACAGGTGAAATGTCGCTGGTGGGGCCGCGTCCCCATGCCCTGCAACATGATTCGCTGTATTCCCAGGACATCGTGGATTACTTCGCGCGCCACAACATCAAACCGGGTATGACCGGTTTGGCCCAGGTGCGCGGCTTCCGTGGGGAAACCAAAGACATCGAACAGATGATCCAGCGCGTGGACTCCGATATCGAGTACATCAACAACTGGTCGTTGTGGTTGGACTTCGTGATTCTGGTGCGAACGCTCAATGCCTTTACGGGCAAGCACGCCTATTGAAGCCATCAGGGCTGCCCAGTCGCAGCTTGGAGCTTCCGCTGAGCATTGCTTCAGTCCTGAGCGTGCAGAGGGTGTAACGCCCGAAACCCTTCGGCTTCTTCGACCAGCCAGTCATGCACCGCACGCGCCCCTGGCTGGCTCAAACCGCCAGGCGCGTAGTGCAGGACATAGCGTTTGTGGTTGGCGATCGGTACACCGAACGGCACGATCAGCGCGCCTCGTTCGAGTTCGTCGTTGAGCAGTGTGCGCCGGGCGATGGCGACGCCAATGCCGGCAATGGCGGCTTCGATGGTCAGGTGGTTGCGGTTGAAGGTATGGCCGCGGCGTACATCCAGTCCACGGGCACCAATGCCGTCCAGGTAGAACTCCCACTCGGCATACTCGGAACTGCCGCGCCAGGCCGTGATGTCGTGCAGCAAGGGGTAGTGCACCAAGTCCGCTGGCCCGTGCAACGGTGGGCGCCCCCTTAACAGCGCGGGCGAACAGACCGGGAAGATCTGCTCGTCCAGCAATGGCGTCGACAGCATGCCGGGATAGCTGCCGTCGTTCAGGTCGATGGCCAGATCGAAATCATCCGGGTGCAATGCCTGGGCACTGTCCTCGGCCACCAGGCGCAGTTCGATATCCGGGTAGCGCTGTTGGAAGCGTGGCAGGCGAGGGGTGAGCCATTTAGCCAGGAAGGAAGGAATCGAACGCACGCGCAAGGTGCCACGAATCTCCCCGGCATCCAGGCGCAGCAACTCGGCCTCGATGCTGCCATAGGCTTCGGCCACGGTCTGGGCCAGGCGCTGGCCCTCGGCACTCAGTTCCACGCCCCGCGCCCGGCGCAGGAACAGCTGGTAACCCAGGCGCTCTTCGAGCTGGCGCATCTGCTGGCTGACGGCGCCGGGGGTGATGTGCAGTTCCTGGGCGCAGCGGGTGAAAGACAGGTGTCGGGCCGCACAGGAGAACACATGCAGCCAGACGAACGTCTGGCCATTGAGTTGTCGTCTCATCGTTTAGTTAAGCTAAAGCCTTGCTTAGAAAGTTTCGTTGGTCATCCGAAGGTATGCGCGGCAGTATCGCGCAACTTCGTATCACCGTTCAATTTTTCCGGAGGTCCGTGCAGCGGCGTACGTGGCTGGCACGGTCAGGCATTAGCATGACTATCAGTGTTTTCGACCTATTCAAAATCGGCATCGGCCCGTCCAGCTCTCACACAGTGGGCCCGATGCGCGCGGCGGCAAGCTTTGCCCTGGCCCTGCGTGAGCAGGGGTTGCTGGGGCGGATTCGTCGGGTACAGGTGCGTCTTTACGGCTCGCTGTCGGCCACCGGCGTGGGTCATGCTACAGACCGCGCGTGCCTGCTCGGCCTGATGGGTCAGTGGCCGGACCGCATCGACCCGGCAACCATCGAGCCGCGAATCGGGCAACTGATGCAAGAGCGATGTCTGATGCTCGATGGCAGCCACCCGCTTGCGTTCGACTATGACCGCGACATGCTGTTGCTGGACGAAAGCCTGCCGTACCACCCCAATGCCATGACCTTGGAGGCACAGGGTGAACAAGGGCTGCTGTTCAGCCAGACCTACTACTCGATTGGCGGTGGCTTCATCGTCGAGCAGGGCGAAATCGACGCACCGCGCGACGACGCGCATCGCGTTACCTTGCCCTACGAGTTCTCCAGCGCCGACCAACTGTTGGCCTTGTGCAAGGCCCACGGCCTGAGTGTCAGCCAGTTGATGATGGCCAACGAGCGCGCCTGGCGTTGCGAGGAGGACGTGCGCCAGGGCCTGTTGGGTATCTGGTCGGCCATGCGCGAGTGTGTCGCCAATGGGCTGCGCAACGAAGGCACCCTGCCGGGCGGGCTAAACGTCAAGCGCCGCGCCGCACGCCTGCACCGCAGCCTGCAGGAGCTGGGCAAGCCCAATGTCATCGGCTCGACCCTGAGTGCAATGGAGTGGGTGAACTTGTTCGCCCTGGCGGTGAATGAAGAAAACGCTGCCGGTGGTCGTATGGTCACTGCACCCACCAACGGTGCGGCAGGGATCATTCCGGCGGTGCTGCACTACTACATGAAGTTCAACCCCGACGCCTGCGATGACGATGTGGTGGCATTTCTGCTGGCGGCCGCTGCGGTTGGCATCCTGTGCAAGAAGAACGCGTCGATCTCGGGTGCCGAGGTGGGGTGCCAGGGGGAGGTGGGTTCGGCCTGCTCGATGGCTGCCGCCGGTCTGGCCGAGGTGCTCGGCGCCACTCCCGCGCAACTGGAGAACGCTGCGGAGATTGCCTTGGAGCACAACCTGGGCCTGACCTGCGATCCGGTCGGTGGTCTGGTACAGGTGCCTTGCATCGAGCGCAATGCCATTGCTGCGGTGAAGGCAATCAATGCCGTGCAGATGGCCCTGCGCGGCGATGGCGAGCATTTCATTTCCCTTGACCGCGTAATCCGCACCATGCGCGACACGGGGGCAGACATGCATGCCAATTACAAGGAAACCTCGCGAGGTGGTTTGGCGGTGGCGTTCGTGGAATGCTGAAGACGCGCTGAAATATGATTGTTAAATGGCATGTAAGACAATAGGTTACAGTCGATACTTTGAGTAAATTATCGGAAAAGTATCTACTTAAAGTCATATCTCAGATCTGGTGCTTAAAGCATTGAATGTATTGCTGATAAGTCGGAGAGGCTGCACCGCGTCGAGTTCTTCGCGGGTAAACCCGCTTTTGCCTTGATCGGCGTGGAACAACCGAAGGAGCGAGCCTTGTTCGCGATGCGTCGCGTAAGCAGCGCTCGATCCCACGCCAGCCCCATATCGGCGAACAAAAAGAGCATCGCGGGCGAGGCTCGCTCCCCCAGGGTGAAGCGGCCTTCTTAACCGAGTACCTCCCTCAAGCGGTACCACAGCATCCCCAATGCCAGCAGCGGTGAACGCAGCGCCTTGCCACCCGGGAAGGTCAGATGCGGAACGGCGCTGAATACATCCAGGCCCTGGCTTTGCCCAACTGCAATCGACTCCGCGAGCAGTTTCGCAGTCCAGTGAGTCACGTTCAGGCCGTGGCCGGAGTAACCCTGTGCGTAGTACACGTTCGGATGCTGGCTCAAGCGCCCGACCTGAGGGAATCGGTTGGCGGTGATGCCGATCATGCCGCCCCACTGGTAATCGATGCGTACGTCTGCCAACTGGGGAAACACCTTGAGGACCTTCGGCCGCATGTAGGCCGCAATGTCCTTCGGATCGCGCCCCGAGTAGTGGCACGCGCCGCCGAACAGCAGGCGGCGGTCGGCGGTAAGGCGGTAGTAATCCAGGCCGACTTTCTGGTCGCACAGCGCCATGTTCTGAGGGATCAGCGTGCTGGCAAGCGAGTCGGGCAGCGGTTCTGTCGCCACCACATAGCTGCCAGCGGGCAGTACCTTGCCGCTCAGGCGCGGCTCCAAGTCGTCCAGGTGAGCGTTGCAACCCAATACCAGGCTTTGCGCGCGCACTTTGCCGCGCGCGGTGTGCAAGGTCACCGTGGTGCCATGTTCGATGCGCAGCACCGGGCTCTGCTCGAAGATCCGTACGCCCAGGGCCTGGGCGGCCCGCGCTTCGCCCTGGACCAGGTCCAGTGGGTGCAGGTGGCCGGACCCCATATCCACCAGTCCGCCGGCGTACTGGTCACTGGCGACCACCTCATGCAGGTGTTCGGGGCCCACCAGGCGGGTTTCGTGGCGATAGCCAAGCGCTGCCAGTTCAGCTTGTTCATCCTGGAAGGCCGCGAACTGGGCAGGTGTGTTGGCCAGTTCGCAGAAGCCCCAGCGCAAGTCGCAGGCGATGGCATATTGTTCGATACGGCGGGCGACCAGGGCCACCGAATCGATGCCGGCGTGCTTCAGGTAACGCACGCCTTCCTGGCCCACATAGCGGGCGAACCCGCTGACATCGTGGCCGATACCGCGAATCAACTGACCGCCATTGCGCCCGCTGGCGCCCCAGCCGATGCGCCGGGCTTCCAGCAAGACCACCGAGAGGCCGCGTTCGGCCAGTTCCAGTGCGGTATTGACCCCGGTCAGGCCACCGCCGACCACGCACACATCGGCTGTCAGTTCGGTATCGAGGCTGGGGTAAGGTGCAGTGCTACGCGCCGTGGCGGCATAGTAGGACGCAGTGTGTTGGGTATTCAGAGGCATGGCGCGAACTCGCTCAGCGGTTGGACTTGATCTTGCTCCAGGAGCGGGTCATGACACGCATGATCTTCGGGCTCGGCGTGCTCGACACATACAGCTTGTCGAGTACCTCCTGAGGCGGATAGATCTCGGGGTTGTTGACCAGCGACTCGTCCATGTAGGCCTTGGCATCGGGGTTGGCGTTGGCGTAGCCGACTGTGGCGCTGACCTTGGCGATCACCTGTGGGTCAAGCAGATAGTTGATGAAGGCCAAGGCCTGTTCCGGATTGTTGGCATCCTTGGGAATGGCCAGCAGGTCGAACCACAGGTTGCTGCCTTCCTTGGGGATGCTATAGGCGATTTTCACGCCGTTCTTGGCCTCGATGGCCCGGTTGGCGGCCTGGAACACATCGCCGGAATAACCAAAGGCTACGCAGACATCGCCGTTGGCCAGGTCGGACACGTATTTGGAGGAATGGAAGTAGGTGATGGAGGGGCGCAGTTCCAGCAAGCGGGCTTCGGCTTTTTCATAGTCTTTCGGGTTTTCGCTGCGCGGATCCATACCCAGGTAGTTGAGCACGGCCGGGAACAGTTCGTCCGGCGAGTCCATGAATGCCACCCCACATTGCTTGAGTTTCTTGAGGTTCTCGGGCTCGAACAGCACAGCCCAGGAGTCGATCTTGTCGATGCCAAGCGCGGCCTTGACCTTGTCGACGTTGTAGCCAATGCCGTTGGTGCCCCACAGATACGGCACCGCGTACTGGTTGCCCGGATCGTTTTGTTCAAGTTGTTTCAGCAATTTGGGGTCCAAGTGCTTGAAATTCGGTAACTTGCTGCGGTCCAGTGGCAAAAAGGCGCCGGCCTTGGCCTGCCGGGCGAGGAAGTGGTTCGAGGGCACCACCACGTCGTAGCCGGTGCGGCCAGCCAGCAGCTTGCCTTCGAGGGTCTCGTTGGAGTCGAAGACGTCATAGACCACCTTGATTCCGCTGCTGGCCTGGAAGTCTGCCAGCGTGGTGTCGCCGATGTAGTCGGTCCAGTTGTACACGCTCACGGTGGGCTGGGCCTGGGCGGCCGCTGCGAACACCAGGGTGAATGCTGCGGGGATCAGGGACTGCAAATGACGCATGTCGACACCTCGTTGGTCTTTTTCTTTGAGTTGGGTGTAGGGGGCCGCAAGGCGGCCCAGCGCCCCGGTTCGTCGGGCGCTTGCAAGGCGGTTGGGGCGCTGGGCGCCCCGGGGGAATCAAACGCTGAGCAGCAGGAACTCGCGCTCCCAGGAGCTGATCACACGCTTGAAGTTCTCGTGCTCGGCACGTTTGACCGCCACATAGCCCTGGACGAACTGTTTGCCCAGGTATTGCTGCACGGTTTCACAGTCTTCCATATGCTGCAGGGCGTCTTCGATGGTGATCGGCAGGCGCAGGTTGCGTCGCTCGTAGGCGCGGCCCTGCACCGGTGCGCTCGGCGAGATTTTCTCGACCATGCCCAGGTAACCGCACAGCAGGCTCGCGGCGATCGCCAGGTAGGGGTTGGCGTCTGCGCCCGGCAAGCGGTTCTCCACACGCATGGCCTCGGGGCTGGAGGTCGGCACACGCAGGCCGGCGGTACGGTTTTCCTCGCCCCACTCGACGTTCACCGGTGCCGAAGTGTCGGGCAGGAAGCGGCGGAACGAGTTGACGTTCGGAGCGAACATCGGCAGCAGCTTGGGGATGTACTTCTGCAGGCCGCCAATGTGGTGCAGGAACAATTCGCTCATGCTGCCATCGTCGTTGGCGAACACCGGTTTGCCGGTGGCGATGTCGACCACGCTCTGGTGCAGGTGCATCGCGCTGCCTGGCTCATCGGTGATGGGCTTGGCCATGAAAGTGGCCGCCACGTTATGCTTGAGCGCAGCCTCACGCATGGTGCGTTTGAACACCGTGATCTGGTCGGCCAGGTCCAGGGCATCGCCGTGGCGGAAGTTGATCTCCATCTGCGCCGGGCCGTCTTCGTGGATCAGTGTGTCCAGGTCCAGCCCCTGGATCTCGCACCAGTCGTAAACGTCTTCGAACAGCGGGTCGAACTCGTTGGCGGCGTCGATGGAGAACGACTGGCGGCCGCTTTCGGCACGGCCCGAGCGGCCCAGCGGCACTTGCAGCGGCAAGTCCGGGTCTTCGCAACGCTGGGTCAGGTAGAACTCCATCTCGGGCGCGACAATCGGCTGCCAGCCTTTGTCGGCATACAGCTTCAGCACCTTCTTGAGCACGTTGCGCGGCGACAGCTCGATGGGGTTGCCGTGTTTGTCGAAGGTGTCGTGGATGACGATCGCGGTGGGTTCGATGGCCCAAGGGATCTGGTAGACCGCCGTCGGGTCGGGGCGACAGACCATGTCGATGTCGGCGGCATCGAGCAGGTTGTAGTAGATGTCATCGTCGACGTAGTCGCCAGTGACTGTCTGCAGCAAAACGCTCTCTGGCAGGCGCATGCCGCGCTCGTGAAGAAACTTGGCGGTCGGGGCGATCTTGCCGCGAGCGATGCCGGTCAGGTCGCTGATCACGCATTCGACTTCGGTGATCCGGTGTTCTTTCAGCCAAGTGGACAGCTGATCGAAGGGGGCGTTCATACAGACCTCTTGATTGGGTTTTTGTGGCGCGGTGGGGGCCGGTGGCTTCCCAGGTGACGCGCTGAGGGCTATCTTGGTCGCAGCAGCGCGCAGCGATCTATCCACTTTCTTCGTCAATAAATGCACCAAAAGAGTGCAAAGGGACAGCGTGTGACAACGCCCAATGCCTTGCAGGTCCAGGCCTTCACCACCAGCGATGTAACCGAGCAAGTCCGGGCCACCCCAGGCTGGCAGCAGCAGTACCGGCAGATGTCGCCGGGGCTGTTCAATGGCCAATTGCGGTGCCTCGGACTCGATGGCGTGGAGGTTTACGAAGAGCGCCTGAATACCCGCGTGGAGCAATTCTTCACGGCGCCGAGCGGGTCGCTGGCGTTTTGCTTTGACCGCAGCGAAGACAGCCTTTACCTGCTCAACGAGCAAAGCCGCAACATCTGGATCACCCCGGAGAACTACCAGGAAGTCGCGGTGGTGTTCGACCAGCGTTTCCTTTCCAGCCACGGCCTCGACCCGCAGCGTCTGGAGGGGTTGTTCATGGTGCCGTTGGGCAGTGGCCAGAACGCGTTGTTCGGCAGTTGGCTGAGCGCCACCCTGACACGCCTTGGCCGTGCCGACTGTCCGCTGGAGGGGCAGGCTTTGGCCGAGCAACTGCTGGAGGACTGCCTGTTCATTCTCGACAACGCCTGCCAGCGACTGCAGGGAGGGGCCTTGGGACGGCGTGGCGAGGAGCGGGCGATCATGCACAGGGTCAGCGAATGGGCGGCGGACTGCCCGGAAGAAACCCTGAACCTGATGCAACTGGCTGAGGTGGCGGGTGTGTCGCTGCGACAGCTGCAACAGGCGTTCAAGGCCTTCACGGGTCTGGCGCCTGCACAGTGGTTGCGGTTGCGGCGGCTCAACGGCGCACGCCGTGACTTGCTGCGCGGCGGCGAGGTGACCGTGGCGGAAGTCGCCATGCGCTGGTCGTTCTGGCACCTGGGGCGGTTTTCGGAAAGTTACCGACAGTTGTTCAGGGAGCTGCCGAGCGAAACGCTCAAGCGCGTCAGGGCCTGAGCCGGTCGTTTGCGCAGGTTCGGCACTGAGCCCAGCATTTGTGGGCGAAAATTGTTATCGTGCCCGGCTGTTCTGCCTCGAGGTGTCGATGTTCTACCTGCCTTTGTCCAGCGATCGAGCTGACCGTCTTGCCCGTGAGCCTGCCGCCGGCGACTTCTTTCTGTCCGCCAGCCTGCTGGAGGCTGCCGCCGTGCTGTTCGTGCAGAACCTGCCGCGCCAGTCAGGCACTCCATCGGTCGAAACCCAGGAGCGCCGACTGGCGGAGATGGTGCGTATCGCCAACGACGTGGAAGCAGCTGCGCCTGGTCAGTTCCAGGCGCAGGTCGCGCAACGCTACGACCGCGAGGCATTCGCCATGGGCTTGGGAATGCTGGGCGAGAACGGTATCGGTCTGCTGTCGGCCGAGGTCCAGTATGACACTCAGGAGTTGCTCGACGACGACGGTCAGTGGAGCTTTCAGTTCGCCGATATCTACCGGCAGCGCGCCACGCCCTTGCACCCGGTGTACTTGCCGTCGCTGGCCAGTGACCTGATGCTGAGCGACCAGCAGAACCGCCTGCTGCGCGAGTTCCTGTCATGTGCCGACGAGTCGGTGGCGGTGCAGGGCTTCGCAGGCACTGGCAAGACCTTTCTGATTCACCAGTTCGCCCGCTTGCTCGACCCTTCTCGTACATTGTTGCTGGCGCTGACGGAAGGTCAGCTCAGGGCGCTGCAGGCCAGGGTCAAGGATGCCCAGGCGTACACCGCGATGACATTCGGCCAACTGGCCGACGAAATACTCAACCGCGACCTGACCAGCAATGGCTGGCGTTTGCGTGATCCGTACCGGACCAAACTGTCGTGGCGCCCGCAGGAGGCGCAGGTGGTGAAATGGCTGGGTATCCCGGACATCGGCCCACTGGCAGCCCGCGATGTGGTGGCGCTGTGCATCAAGGCCGTGCGTGCGTTCTGCCACAGCGGGGACGACCAGTTGCAGCTGCACCATCTGCCCTGGGCCGGCCCGGGTATCACACCCTTGGACCAAGAGGTGCTGCTGGATAAAGCGCGCCTGTACTGGCAAGAACTGGTTCGCCCCTCGGCCCGTGAGATCCAGTTGCCGGTGCGTGACTACCACCGTGTGAAGCTGTTGTCGCTGACCTTCGAGGTGATCGACGCCCGCTACACCCATGTCATCGTCGATGAGGCCCATGAACTGTCGGCGCCCATGCTGGCCGTGCTCGACCGCAGCCCGCAGTCGGTCATCGCCCTGGGCGACGAACTACAGAATCTCAACGGCCTGAGCCCGCACCATGGCGGTTTCATCCGCCAGCGTTACATCGATCATTCGCTGCGCGCCGGGCCGGCCATGGACGCGGTGCTCAACCCGCTGATCCAGGCCCACCCGGCGTCGATCCAGGCAGCCTTCAGTGGCAGCGCCGAGCACTATACGCGCGTCAGCTTCTTCGATGCCGTGACGGTTCCCGAGCAGCCGACGGCGTTGATCGTCGATGACGAGTGGGGGCTATTCGGCTGGTTCCAGCGACTGACGCACCAAGGGGTGCCGTTCGTCCTGCTGCAAAGTGCACGCAAGGATTTCGAGCTGTTCGTCGAGGACTGCATCGAGCTGTACCGGTACGGAACCCGGCCACGCCACCCGATGTTGTTCCGCTATGCCAGCTGGCAAGCGTTGGAGCAGGACAAAGGCGACGACAAGGCCTTCATCGCGGTGGCCAACATGCTGCGCAAAGGCTATACCCCGGAGCATTTCGCCAAGGCCAAGAGCCGTTACCGCTGGGACAAGGCGCCGAAGCTGTTCCTGGGGCGGGTGCGGGATGTGAAGAACATGGAGTTCGCCCGGGTGATGGTATCGCCGGAATTGATGGTGGCGCCGAGCACTGGAGGAGGCCGCAATGAGCGGGCGCGGACGCTGGCCGGGCTTTATACCGCGTGTTCACGGGCGCGGCATGAGTTGATCGTGCCGGGTGGGATGCTGGACTGGGTCAAGGACCAGGCGCGGGGTTGAGGGTAATGGGGCCGCAAAGCGGCCCCATTGATCGGTCAGTTCCGATCCAGCCAAACGGTCTGGGCGTTGGTGAACTCCCGCACACCAAAGTGCGAAAGTTCACGGCCAAAGCCGCTCTTCTTCACGCCACCGAAGGCCACGCGGGGGTCGGAGGCGCAGTAGCCATTGATGAACACGCCACCCGTTTCCAGTGCGGCAGTCATGCGCTCGGCCAAAGCGTAATCGGCGGTGTAGATGGTCGAAGCCAAACCAAACTCGCTGTCGTTGGCCAGCTCCACCGCGTGGTCGGCGTCGCGTGCGGTGATGATCGCCGCCACCGGTCCGAACAGCTCTTGCTTGAACGCGGTCATGTCAGGGGTGACGTTGCCAAACACTGTCGGTTCGTAGAAGTTGCCCACGCCTTCGACCTTGTGGCCACCGAGCAGCAGGGTCGCGCCTTCGGCGAGGGTCGCCTGGACCTGGCCATCAAGCTCGTCACGCAGGTCGTAGCGGGCCATCGGGCCAATGTAGGTGTCATCTTCCAGCGGGTTGCCGACTTTCAGCTGGCGGGTCGCCTCGACGAACTTGCGGGTGAATGCTTCGGCGATGCTCGCTTCGACGATCAAGCGCTTGGCGGCAGCGCAAACTTGGCCAGTGTTCTGGTAACGACCGATCACAGCAGCCTTGACCGCGGCATCCAGATCCGCGTCCGCCAACACGATGAACGGGTCGGAGCCGCCAAGTTCCAGCACGCACTTCTTCAATGCAGCACCGGCTTGTGCGCCGATGGCCATGCCGGCGCGCACGCTTCCGGTGAGGGTGACGGCCGCAATGCGCGGGTCGTTGATAGCCCGAGTGACGCCGTCGGGGGTGACGTTCAGCACCTCGAACACGCCTTCAGGCAAACCTGCATCCTTGAACAACTCGGCCAGCAGATAGGCGCTGCCCATGACGTTCGGCGCGTGCTTGAGCACGTAGGTGTTGCCGGCCAGCAATGCAGGGACCGCGCCTCGCAATACTTGCCAGATCGGGAAGTTCCACGGCATCACGGCCAGGATCGGGCCAAGCGGGCGGTATTCGATACGGGCTTTTTCGACTTGGGTCGGCTCCGGCGCCAGCATCGCCGGGCCGTGTTCGGCATACCACTGGCACAGACCAACGCACTTGCTCACTTCGCCACGGGCCTGGGCGATCGGTTTGCCTATCTCGCGGCTGATCATCTGGGCGAAGGTTTCAGCCTTGGCTTGCAGCGTGTTGGCCAGGGCCAGCAGGTACTCGCTGCGCTGACCCAGGGACACCTGGCGCCATTGGCTGTAACCCGCCTTGGCACGCTGCAGCGCCGCTTCCAGTGCGGCGTCGGTATCGAAAGGGTAGTGGCCGATCTGCTCGCCGCTGAAGGGGTCGACGGAGATGGCGTGGGTCAGGCTGCTGATCTGGCTCATGGATGTACGCTCGTTGTTGTTTATCAGTCAGCCCAGACTAGTGGTGTAGGACTTTATTGAAAACTGAATAATAATGAGCGAAACATTCACGTTTGGAGAATGACTTTGGATCTGGTGCAACTGGAGATCTTCAAGGCGGTGGCCGAGCAAGGCAGCATCAGCGCTGCCGCCCAACACATTCATCGGGTGCCGTCGAACCTGACCACCCGCATCAAGCAGTTGGAAGAAGACCTGGGCGTTGAATTGTTCATCCGCGAGAAGAGCCGCTTGCGCTTGTCTCCGGCAGGCTGGAACTTTCTTGAGTACACCCGGCGCATTCTCGACTTGGTCCATGAGGCGCGGCTTACGGTGGCCGGGGAGGATCCCCAGGGCACTTTCGCCCTGGGTTCGCTGGAAAGCACCGCGGCGGTACGTATTCCGGCGTTGTTGGCAGCCTACAACCAGCGTTACCCGAAAGTGGATCTGGACCTTTCCACCGGCCCTTCCGGGACCATGCTCGAGGGTGTGTTGTCCGGGCGCTTGGTGGCCGCGTTCGTCGATGGCCCGGTGTTGCACCCGACACTGGAAGGCATTCCGGTGTTCGAGGAGGAGATGGTGATCATTTCGCCCCTTAACCATACCCCGGTAACCCGCGCCCAGGATGTCAACGGCGCAAGCATCTATGCGTTTCGCGCCAATTGCTCATACCGCCACCATTTCGAGAACTGGTTCGTCCAGGACCAGGCGGTACCAGGCAAGATCCATGAGATGGAGTCGTACCACGGCATGCTGGCATGCGTGAGCGCGGGCGCGGGCCTGGCCATGCTGCCGCGCAGCATGCTCGACAACATGCCAGGGTGCTGCACGGTCAGCGCTTGGCCGATGTCGGAAGATTTCCGTTACCTCAAGACCTGGCTGGTATGGCGGCGAGGGACGGTCTCGCGCAGCCTGAGCATGTTCGTGAAATTGCTCGAAGAGCGCCGCGTCGGCTGACCCTGCGCAGGCACGAACTCGGGCATGGCCGCGGCGTCAAATGCTAGGTAAGCCGTTCCCATGTGGAGGGTCGAATCATGCGCAATCATCACTATGCACTGGGCGCTTTGCTGTTGCTGACGCTCGCCTTGCCGTGGACGCTGGCGGCCACCGCCGACCTCAATGCACCCATCGACATGCAGGCGGTGCAACTGCAACCCCAGGAGCAAAATGGCATCCGTTACCTGCAGGGCGGTATCGGCCAGGATGAAGCCAATGCCTTGCGCAAGACGCCGGGCTATGACTTGCATGTCACCCTGTCCACTGGGTCGGAAGGGAAGTTCCAGACCGGCGCCCAGGTCGATATCCAAAGCGCCCAGGGCCAATCCGTGCTGAGCTTGAGTGACGTCGGGCCACTGCTATTCGTTCAACTGCCGCCAGGGCAATACAAAGTCGTCGCCAATGCCCAGGGCCAGACGTTGCAGCAACCTGTGGTGGTCACCGGCAAGACCCCTGCACGGGTGGACCTGAACTGGCGTTGAATCGTTAACGTCTGCGCAGGAGTACAGATGTGCTCCTGCCGCTCAGGAGCGTATCGCCATGAACCTGGCCATGAACCTGGAGCGCCAGCTCAAGTCGCTGGACGAGCAGGGCTACGTGCTGATCCCCAATGTGCTCGACCCCTTGCGGGTGGCCTTGGTGCGCTGTGCCATCGACGACTTGCAACCCATCCACTGGGACTACCAGGGGCTGCTGGAGCACTACAAATGCGTCTTCAATCGTAACCCGCTGTGGTTACCGTTTCTTGATCTGCCGCCGCTTATCAGCTTGGCTGAAGCCGTGCTTGGTCACGACTGCCACGTGATCGGTCAGACGGCATGGCGCAGCCATCCGGGTTATCCGGGCATGGCGCTGCATCTGGACCATCTGCCCATGGCGCTACCAGCCTGGCTTCGCGAACACGGCGATTTCACGCAACCAATACAGATCCTCACGGCGCAGTTGTACCTCACCGATGTCGACCAGTCCCTCGGGCCTACATGGGTGGTGCCGGGTAGCCATCGCGCGGGCCGCACGCCATGGGAAGGCGAACGCCAATGGCAGGGCAGAGAGGCCGAGCCAGTATTGTGCAAGGCGGGCGATGCCTTGGTGTTTCGCAGCGACCTTTGGCACAGCGGCGGCGCCAACCTCAGTGAATCGCGCGATCGCGACATGCTGCAGGTGCATTACGGGCGGCGCATGGTGGCGCAGAAATTCTCGCCGTACCTGGCCTGGCGCTTCAACCCGGAGGTGCTGGAGCATGCCACGCCCAGGCAGCGACGTTTGCTGGGCGAGCATGATGAGGCGGAGTACGACTAAGTCGTGGCTATTAGCCAATAGTGGCAAAAGCCTTTCAACTTTTTGATTAACTGGACAATAATCAAAAAAGTATTACCTCGTGTGACCGGTTGGATGCACCGGCCACCGCCATAAGTGAGGGGTTCAAGCCCCCGTGTGCCTAGCAGGCCCCGTCTTGGCAGCGGCCTGCTTGTGTTGACCATCAGGAGAAGTCATTGATGAAAACCCGTCTCGCCGCTTCGCTGGCCGCCGCTGTGCTGGCCCTCGCCGGTGCCAACCTGGCCCAGGCTGCACAGGTGTCCGGCGCCGTTGGGGCCACTGGCCAAGGCGACATGACCTACCGTATCGGCCTGTCGTTCGATTGGGACAAGAAGTGGTTGGAGAGCAGCACCGGCTACCTGAGCGGCTACTGGGATGCAGCCTACACCTATTGGGAAGGCGGTGAGGCAAGTGGTGCCCACTCGCTGTCGTTCAGCCCGGTGTTCACCTACGAGTTCAGCGGTTTCACCTATACCCCCTACATCGAAGCGGGTATTGGCCTGGCTGCGTTTTCCAAGACCGACGTCGGCGATCAGCGCCTGGGGTCGGCCGTCAACTTCGAGGACCGTATTGGCTTCGGTCTGAAGCTGCCGGGTGAGCAGAAAGTCGGCATTCGTGCCATGCATTACTCCAACGCCGGCCTCAAGCAGCCAAACGATGGGATCGAGTCGTACTCGCTGTTCTACAGCAAGGGCTTCTGAGGTTCCTGGGGTCGCCTTGCGGCCTCGTCGCCGGCAAGCCGGCGCCTACAAAAGTAGGCGCTGGATGCCCGATCCGACGATCACACTTCAGAAGGTGTACGAAACCCCGGCCTGCACTGTGCGCGGTTCGCCTGGGTAGACGTAGTTGTTGAACGCGCCTTCGTCGTAGCTTTTGTCGAAGACATTCTTCAGGTCCAGGTTCAAGCGCACGTGTTCATTGACCTGATAGAAGCTGAGCAGATCGACCACGGTGTACTGCTCCATGGTGTAGGTCGTGGCGGCGGTCTGGCCTTGACGGTCGTCCACGTACTTCACCCCAACCCCAAGCCCCAGCCCCTTGGCCAGTCCATCCTGGAACTCATAGGTGTTCAGCAGGCTGAAGCTGT
The DNA here is from genome assembly GCF_000425785.1 of Pseudomonas taiwanensis DSM 21245. Lineage (GTDB taxonomy): Bacteria > Pseudomonadota > Gammaproteobacteria > Pseudomonadales > Pseudomonadaceae > Aquipseudomonas > Aquipseudomonas taiwanensis. Next base: position 5,693 of record NZ_AUEC01000032.1, on the reverse strand, counting down.
TGCGCGGAATATTCGCCAGCCGTGTACCAGTGGGCAGGCTGGTGTCCTTGGTCACCTCGGCATCCACATACGCATAGCCGCCAATCACTCGCCACTCAGGGGTGATGTTGCCCGCGATGTTGATGTCCAGGCCACGGCTACGCACTTCGCCGGCTGCAATCTTGTCGGTGCCGGTGGGGTCGTTCGGGTCGTTGGCCAGGACGTTTTCCTTGACGATGTGGTAGATCGCCGCGTCGACGCTCAGCTGACGATCGAGCGCTTCCCATTTCACGCCCAGTTCGTACGACTTGCCTTTCTCGGGGTCGAAACCACGGCCTGAGCCGCCTGCAGGGGCACCGCTGTTGGGCTTGAACGAGCGGGCAGTGTTGGCATACACCGCGACGGTATCGGTCAGGTCGTACAGCAGGCCGAAACGAGGCGTGACGCCATTCTCACCCTTGTCGAAATCGCCTGCCTTGTTGAGCTTGTTGACGTAGTCATGCTCGAAGCGCTCGAAGCGCACGCCGGCCAGGGCTTTCAGGCGCTCGGTCAGGGCAACCTGGTCCTGGATGAAGAACGCCCAGGTCTTGAGGTTTTCCTTGTCATGGGTCGTGGTGCGGGTCAGGGCAGGGCGGGACTGGTCGTAGACCGGGTCGAACAGGTCGATCGGATAGTCGGTTTTGCCACCGGCCGAGCGCAGGATGATCGAGTTGTAATCGTAGTCTTCGTACTCGATGCCGGTCAGCAAGGTATGGCTGAAACCAGCGGTGTCGAAGTGCCCGGTCAGGTTGAGTTGGTAATCGCGGTCTCGCCACTCCAGGTGGCGGTAGTTGAAGTTGCGTCCCAAGGTACGACCGTCGGCCTGCAGACCGTTGGCTTCGATGGCATTGCCCTTGAGCGAGCCGTCCAGCCACTGCGTGCCGCCGCCCAGGGTCCAGTCCTCGTTGAGCGCATGCTCGAAGCGCAGCTGTGCCATGTTGTTGTCGTTGTGCAGCATGTTGTCGCTGCCTTTGCCCCACACGTTGGTGTCACGCGAGGCCGACCCAAGCTGGTTGGGCAGGCGGGTCAGGCCACGGTCCAGCGGGTGGTTGTTACGCATGAAGTCGCCTTCGAAGACGATCTTGGTCGCGTCGTTGACCTGCCAGCTGAGCACGGGTGCGACGCTGTAGCGTTCGCTTTCGACATTGTCGCGGAAGCTGTCGCCGCCTTCGCCGAGCACGTTGAGCCGGTAGGCGAGGTTGCCGTCCTGGGTCAACGGGCCAGTGGCATCCAAGGTTGCCCGCTGCATGCCCTGGTCATCGAGCTGGCTACCCAGGGTGACGTGCGACTCCGGCAGCGGCTGCTTGCTGACCACATTGAAGGTGCCGCCAGGATCGCCACGGCCATACAGGCTGGTCGCCGGGCCCCGGATCACTTCCAGACGCTCGACGGTGTTGGCATCGGGGGCGTTCGGGTAGCCGCGGTTGATCGGGAAACCGTTGCGGTAGAACTCGCCGGTCGTGAAGCCACGCACGGTGAAGGTGGTCAGGCCCTGACCGCCGAAGTTGTTGGCACGGCCGACACCACCGGCATAGTCCAGGCCGTCCTGCAGGCGGGTGGCGCCGGTGTCCGTCAGCACATCCTTGGGCACCACGCTGACCGATTGTGGGGTTTCGTGCAGGGCAGTGTCGGTACGGGTGGCGCTGGCCGAGCGGGTGGCCTTGTAGCCGGTGACCGGGCCGTCCGCGCGCTCACTGTCGGCGGAACTGGTAATGCTCAGAGCCTGAAGCTCGATCTGGACGGGTTCACTCTGGGGGTCGGGCTCAGCCCAAGCCTGCGCAGAGACAGCATGAAGCACACAAAGCGAAACGAACGTGCGACGCATCGACGGTACGATCCTGGAGAGGGGCGCTGGAAGTTAAGGGGGATAAGTGTCGCAAATTACTACGAATCATTATCAAATGCATTCTTTTTAAGTGGAGCGCGCGTGCCAGGTCCTAGTCCACCGCAGCACGGGTGCGTGCTGCGGTGGACGGTCAGCTCAGCGGGTGGCCTTGATCGCGAGCACGTTGCACAACGGATGTTCCAGCACGTGCGCCGTGGTGCCGCCCAGGAACGTTTGCATGGCGTCGTGCCGGTGGCTGCCCATGACGATCACGTCCGCCCGGCTGTGGTTGACGAACTCAGCGATGGCGCGAATCGCCGGGCCTTCCAGAAAATGCCGGCGTTCGAGGGGGATTTCGTGGTGGTCACCCAAGCGGTTGAATGCTGCGCGTTGCGCGGTGCGCACGCTGCCATCGAAGCCTGGCATGGTCACGGTGCCTGCGCCGAAGTCAGCAATGTGGGTCTTGGTCGCATCGCACACATGCAGCAGGTGCAGCTCGGCATTGCATTGCAGCGCCAGGGCGTGGGCACTGCGGATGACCTGCTCGTCGAGGTGCTCGCCGGCGCCATGGCTGTTGAGGTCGACCGCCGCGGCGACCTGCCGCGGCAGGGGTAGGCGGATATCGCTGACCAGGTGCACGGCCACCGGACTGTCCTTGAGCAGTTGCCAGTCCAGCGGCGTCACCAGCAGGCGCTTGAGCACGGGTTCGTGTTGCACGTCCTTGATCAGCAGGTCGCAACCAAGGCGCTCGACTTGTTCGAGGGCGCTGGCCAGTGGGTCGCGGGTCAGCAGTAACTCGGTGGAGACATCCAGGCCTGAGTTGGTCAGTTGTTCAGCTTCGTCGGCCAGCCATTGCCGGTTGTCGCTGAGCAGGCGCTCACGTTCGCGGCCATCGCTCATCAGACCAAAGGTGTCGACGTCGTCGACGAAGACATTGATATCCAACAGCGCACCGCTGGATTCTGCCAGCGCGGCGGCGCGCTGCAGGGCGGGCGTGTGGCGCATTTGTGGGCCGAGCATGACGAACAAACGCTTGAACTGGCTCATCTCACACCTCCACGTGTGGCAGCCCCCCGGTTCATGCCTGTGTAGTTTTCTGGTCGTTGATGCCGTGCTTGTTCGTTCAGTCTAGACCTCGTGCGCAACGATGGCTTTGATTCGGTCGTGTCGGGGGCGGGCCGTTTTGACGTGGTGCCGTCCCCCGTAGCGGAGGTGCACTAACTTTATTCAGACTTGAAACTTCGCCACCTTCTCGTAGAACGCGCCTATGGTGATTGGCATCAATGTCAGTATACGAACTCCGCTCTCGTCGACGTGGATGCCATTGGCGGCTGCATGATAAACGTTAAGTTCCGAAAAGCCGTTTTTTCCGAAGTCATTATCGACTGTTCCATCCACGTTGAGTCTTGCTACGTGAAGGCTGGACTGTGCCTCTGGATCGTCACCACTTCGATAGGTTCGAGTTCCGGCCAGCAGCAACCTTCCTTGCGTGTCGAATTGCAGATGGTCGAAAACTTGCCCACCTTCAAGGTCTCCCCTGACTTCACGGGTGAACTGGGCAATTGGTTCGCCCTGCACGGTGTAGCCGTGCAAGTGCGTGCTGGTCGTGATGCTTGGCCAAACGGAAACGCTAGCCACTATCACGTCTTTGTGGATGGCAAGGCCTGCTCGGTTGGCGTTGCCACTGTCCGGTATTTTGATGGACCCTTGTACTCCAAAGGACGTATCTGGCAGAGCGTTCGGTTGATAACGCTGAAGGTGGATGGCCCCATCGGCTTGCCCAACCACAACGAAACCACCGTCGGCCATGAATGCCACATGGTAGGGAACCAGCGCTTGCCCATTGATTCTTGGCAGTTTCAACTGACTGGACTTCCCATCCTCGCCCAGGCCGGGCACTGGTGCTCCTGTTGCAGCATCCAGCAGCGCACACCAGAGGTCGTCATCCTGCGCCTCCCACGTTGCCACCGAGCCAGGGAAAACGGTGATGATGCGGTCACCGATAAGTGCAAGTTTTGGCTTGTATCTATAGTCAACGGCCTTTTGAAATTCGTTATACCCGAGGGTTTTAACAAGGGCCTCGGGCAGTAACGTGTTTTCTTTTTTGAAGGGCGGAGATGGAAGGGCGATGCCATCATCACCAAATCCGGCAACCGGAGAGAATGTTCTATCGTAGGCTCCCACTGCTACATGTACGACAGCTTTGTCCGTGTCGCCGGCGTAAATCACAGTCGAGGCTGTCAGGTAGCGTTCTTCATTTTTGTATTTTGCAAAGGTCATTGCATTGAAGTTGAAAACCTCGTAGGGAAGTGGCGAACTCTGCTTTTTGGAAACTTCAACATGGCCGGTTGCTTCATCCCATTGGCCGTCAGCACCAAGGCGGGTAAATACACCTTTTTCTCTCGTTGTGACATCATCAGTGTCGTAGCCGTAAAAGACCATGCTGCCATCGTCAGCGCTGGTGTATGGGTAAACTTGAAGCGTTTCTCTATCTGGGTTCTTGGGGGGCAGGGGCGGTACGCTTGCTTCTCCCTGATTGCCATACGATTTGTCGAGGTAGCCCGCACCTTCATTGGTGTTCATGCTCACGATTCTCCTGTTTCAAGACACGCTCACGTTGAGCGATTGGCTCTTGTCCAACAACTGTTAGAAATAACAGGTGGGTCGGGAATGCAGTCGGACACTTCGCGGATGCTCGCTCCACCGCCAAGCGCTATGTCAGGTATGATGCGAGCCCCATCATTTCCACGAGGCCTATCCCATGTCCCTGAGCGTTGAACAGATTGGCGAATTCCGTGCCTTTGCCGAGCAGTTGGCTGACGCAGCTGCCTTGGCGATCAAGCCGTACTTTCGCGCCAGCCTGGATGTCGAGGACAAGGGAGGGCGCTTGTACGATCCGGTGACCGTGGCCGACAAAGCGGCTGAGGATACGATGCGCGAACTTATTCAAGCTCGTTACCCTGAGCATGGCATTCTCGGTGAGGAGCTTGGCACGGCGCTGGGCAGCAGCCCGTTGCACTGGGTTCTGGACCCGATTGACGGCACTCGCGCGTTCATCACCGGCTTGCCGCTGTGGGGTACCTTGATCGCGTTGAACGATGGATCGCGTCCGGTCGTGGGTGTGATGAACCAACCTTTTACCGGCGAGCGGTTCGTGGGTACGCCTGAGGGGGCCTGGGGTAACAAGACGCTGCTTAAAACTCGGGCCTGTTCTGACTTGGCGTCTGCCACTTTGATGTGCACCACGCCGGATATGTTCGACACACCCGCACGCAAGGCGGCCTTCGAAGCCGTTGCTGGCAAGGCGCGGTTGATGCGTTATGGCGGCGATTGCTATGCGTACTGCATGTTGGCTTCGGGGTTTGTCGATGTGATTGTCGAGGCGAGTCTGCAGCCTTATGACGTGCAGGCGCTGATGCCGATCATCGAAGGGGCGGGTGGGGTGATTACGGCGTGGGATGGAAGTTCTGCGCAGCATGGTGGGTGTGTGGTTGCATGTGGTGATCCTAAGTTGCATGCACAGGTGCTGGAGATGTTGCGGTACGCGATGTAAATATAAATGAGCGGAAACTTCGATATTCAATCCGTGCGGTGATCTGGGCTCTGAGCTGGTGTTGCTTTATAGTGCTGTGAGTGTTTGTGCTACGTATTCGGTTTTAGGTTTGACGCTTTGGTGTTTGGGTTTATGAGCATATCCATTTGCCAAGGCGACGCTCCATCACCTTTCCGCTCTTACAGCGGGTCACTTTTTGGCACACGCCCCAAAAAGTAACCAAAAAAGTCTGGCTCCTATCATCCGGCCCCTGCGCTGCGCTCCGGGGTTCCCTCGCTCCGGGCTTGCTCCGGGAGG
>NZ_AUEC01000031.1 GCF_000425785.1 Pseudomonas taiwanensis DSM 21245 | reverse complement strand
CGCCTGCTGGAAGAAAAGGGCTTCGATGGTTTGGTCACCCGCTACCAGTACGACCCGGACAGCGGTCGACTGGCCAGCACCCAGGTCGGTCAACGCCGGATCGACATCACCTTCGATGCCGTGGGGCGTCTGGCCTCGCGCACGGCCCGCCAGGGCGACCAGCGCCAGGAAGAAACCTTTGCCTACGACGGCAACGGCAAGCTGATCCAGGCCATCAATGCCGACAGCAAGCTGCAATGGTTCCATGACGAAGCGGGCAACCTCATTTGATCCGGCTCGCCGGCAATGAAGCCGGTACAGGCATCTGTACTCACCTGCCCAGCCTCCGTCCAAAGGACTGCACCCATGGCCCTCGAAAAACAAGGCACGTGCCTCTGTGGTGCCACCCGCCTCAGCGTCACGGTCGATAACACCCATATCAGCGCCTGCCACTGCAGCATGTGCCGCAAGTGGACCGGAGGTCCGCTGCTGGTGGTTCACTGCAGCCAGCCACCGACATTCGAAGGACGCGCTCCTAGCGTCTACGACTCTTCTGAGTGGGCACAGCGCGGTTTCTGTGGCCAGTGCGGCACGCACCTGTACTACCGACTCAAGGCAAACGACTTTTATGCGGTGCCGGTCGGTTTGCTCGATGGCGATGAGACCTGGGATTTCGACCTGCAGATTTTCGTCGAACAGAAACCAGCCTGGTACTGTTTCGCCAATCAGACCAAGGAGCTGACCGGCGAGCAGGCCTTCGAACAGCTCGGCTGACCCGTACCGTGCAATACTCGCGAGCTTGCCAAACCACTGCATTCCTGAGAAAAGGGCGGCTTTGATTTTTACCGTTGGAGCATGCCATGAGCAGCGAACTGCAGATCATCGACCTTGAACAAGGCGACGGCAAAGCCGTGGTCAAGGGCGCATTGATCACCACCCAATATACCGGCTGGCTGGCCGACGGCAGCGAGTTCGACTCATCGTGGTCGCGTGGCAAGCCGTTTCAGTGCGTCATCGGCACCGGCCGCGTGATCAAGGGCTGGGATCAAGGCCTGATGGGCATGCGCGTTGGCGGCAAACGCAAGTTGCAAGTGCCGGCCCATCTGGGCTACGGCGAGCGTAGCGTTGGCGCGATTCCGCCGAACTCGGACCTGACGTTCGAGATCGAGTTGCTGGAAGTGCTGACGCGGGATGATTGATACCTAGGCAATCGCGCAATTGGATTCGGATGTCTGGCAAGGAAGCGGCATGAGCCAACGAGTAACGATAATCGGCGGTGGGGTGATTGGCCTGGCGACGGCCTATGCGTTGGTGCGCGAGGGCTTGTCGGTCGACCTGATCGAAGCACGTGACAGCCTGGCCAGTGCCACGAGTTTTGCCAATGGCGGGCAGCTGTCCTATCGCTATGTCGCGCCGCTGGCCGATGCGGGGGTGCCCTGGCAGGCACTGGGTTGGTTGCTTCAAGGAGACTCGCCCTTGCGCCTGCGCTTGCGACTGGACTCGGCGCAATGGCGCTGGCTGGCCGCGTTCATGCTGGCCTGTCGGCGTTCGGTGAACCGGCGCAATGCCCACGTGCTGCTGGATTTGGCCCTGCACAGCCAGGCCGCGCTGCAGCGCTGGCGTGAGGAAGACGGACTGGCGAATTTTGCCTGGCGGCGCAATGGCAAGCTGGTCGCTTTTCGTAGCGAGCGCGCTTTTACCCTTGGGCGTGATCATCTGCTGGACCCAACACGCCAGCAGGTGCTGGGGGCCACAGAACTGCGGGCGCTCGAGCCGTCACTGCTCGAAACACCTTTCATCGGGGGGGTGTATACGCCAGATGAGGAGGTCGCCGATTGTCATCGTTTTTGCCAACGACTGGCCGAGCGTCTACGTGCCTCGGGGTTGTGCCGTTTTCTACTGGGCAAGCCGGTTAGCCGCTTGATCAGGCGCAATGATAAGGTGATCGGGTTGCAACTCGGTCATGAGCAGTTGGACGTGGAGCACCTGGTTTTATGCGCGGGGTATCGCAGCCCAGGGCTGGCTTTGCCAGGGTTGAAACTGCCGATCTATCCACTGAAGGGCTACAGCCTGACCGCGCCGATTGCGCCGAGCCATCGAGCGCCACAGGTGAGCATCACCGACTATGAGCGCAAGATCGTGTATGCACGGTTGGATGAGCAACTGCGCGTCGCGGCGATGGTGGATATCGTTGGGTTCGACGAGTCCGTGGATGCGCGCAGGTTTCAGAGCATGCTTCGGATGGCCCGCAGCACGTTGCCTGGGGCGGCCGATTATGGCCAAGCGGTGGAGTGGGCGGGGATGCGTCCTGCGACACCGACCGGGGTGCCGATCATCGGTGCAACGGTTTATCGCAACCTCTGGTTGAACCTCGGGCATGGGGCCTTGGGCTTTACCTTGGCCTGCGGTAGCGGGGAGCGGCTGGCGCGGATGTTGGTTTGAAGTTACCGGCCCTATCGCCGGCAAGCCGGCGCCAATGAGATGCCAGTAGGCGCCGGCTTGCCGGCGATAGGGCCAGTACCGACAGCCGATCTGTCAGCGCCCGAGCCGCATCGGCCAACCCACCACCTTCTTCACCCGCGGCGTCGCGTAGGTCCGCACCTTGGACGTGCTCAACCCCATCCGCACCAGCGATTCGGCGATGGTCAACGCCGCGCTCACACCATCGACCACCGGCACGCCGGTGCGCTGGCGGATCTGCTCGTCGAGCCCGGCCATGCCGCCGCAACCCAGGCAGATCACCTCGGCCTTGTCCTCGCGCACGGCGCGTTCGGCCTGCTCGACGATAGCCTCCACTGCACGCTGCGGGTCGGCCTCCAGCTCAAGCACTGCCAGGCCACTGGCGCGCACCGACGCACAGCGGTCGTACAGCCCGGAAAGCTTCAAGCGGTCCTCGATCAGCGGCACGGTGCGGTCCAGGGTGGTGACCACCGAATACGCATGGCCCAGGTACATCGCGGTGCTGGCGGCGGCATCGGTGATGTCCACCACCGGCACGTTCAGCAGCTCTTGCAGGCCTTCGCGGCCATGCTCGCCGTAGCCAGCCTGGATCACCGCATCGTAGGGGCCTTCATAGGCCAGCACGCGGTCCATGACCGCAATGGCGGCCAGGTAGCTCTCGAAGTTGCCTTCCACCGATTCGGCGCCGAACCAGGGGGTCAGGCCGACGATCTCGGTGCCGGGCGCGGCCACGCTGCGAGCCTGTTCGGCGATGGCCTCGGTGATGGCTTCGGTGGTGTTGACGTTGGCGATCAGAATACGCATGGACGATCCTCCTTGATCAATGGCTGCTGTGGTCGACGGCGATGCACTCACCGCTGACATCGTGGTATTGGCCGTTGCGCGGCGCGATCAGCAGATAGAGCGCGGCCGCGATGCCGGCGCCGATCAGCCAGGAGAAGGGCGCGATGCCATGGAAGTTGGGCACCAGGGCCAGGACGATGGCCAGCAGTGCGGACGGGGTGAAGGCGGCAACGGCGCGTAGATTGATGCCCTTGCTGTAGTGGTAGGCGCCGGTCGGGTTCTCGCTGTAGAGCTCCGGCACGTTGATGCGGCCTTTGCGCAGCAGCCAGTAGTCGGCCATGATCACGCCGTACAGTGGGCCGAGCAGGGCGCCGAGGCCAGACAGGAAGTACACGATCACCAGCGGGCTGTTGTACAGGTTCCACGGCAGGATCAGCACCGCCAGCGTGGCGCTGATCAGCCCGGCGCGGCGGAAGTTCAGGTGGCGTGGGGCCAGGTTGCTGAGCACGAACGCCGGGGCGACGAAGTTGGCCATGATGTTCACCGCCACGGTGACGATCAGGAAGGCCAGGCAGCCCAGTACCAGGAACGGAGTGTTGGGGATACTGGCGACGATCTGGGTCGGGCTGTCGATGATCTGGCCATTGATCTGGAACTGCGCGCCACACAGCACCACGGTGATGGCGGCGAACACCAGGATGTTCACCGGCAGGCCCCAGAAGTTGCCCACGCGGATGGTCTTGCGGCACGGCGAAGAGCGAGCGAAGTCGCAGAAGTTCAGCACCAGGGTGCCATAGATCGCCAGCCACAGCGCACCGCCAGCGAAAATGTTGCGCCACATCTCGTAGCCGGACAGCGGTTCGGCCACCGACCAGGCGATGCGAGCGTCGGCCTTGAAGTACATGAACACGGCCAGGGCCGCGACCGTCAGCAGGATCACCGGGCCGGCGAAAGCCTCATAGCGGCGAACCATCTCCATGCCGTAGGCGAGGATCACCAGTTGCACCAGCCAGATCGCCACGAAGCATACCCAGCCCAGGCTCGACAGCCCCAGGATGCTGTCGTGGTCGTAGGCCGCCAAGTGCGGCCAGACGGCCGTCAGCAGCACACGCAGGACCACCGATGCGAGATAGGTCTGGATGCCGAACCAGGCGATGGCAATGACCGCGCGGATCAGTGCCGGAATCTGCGCGCCATGGATGCCGAAGGCGATACGGCTGATGACCGGGAAAGGCACGCCGGTTTTCTGTCCCATGTAGCCGGACAGGTTCATGAAGAAGTACACCAGCGCCGCACCGATCGCCAGCGACAGGAGGATTTGCCAGCCACCCAGGCCCAGGGCGAACAAACCCATGGCAAAGGAATAATTGGCGATGTTGTGCACATCATTTGTCCACAACGCGAAGATACTGTACCCGCCCCAGCGCCGACCCTCGGCTCGCGTCGGAGCCAAGTCGCGATTGTGCAGGCGTGGGCTGAGTTCGATTGCCGGCGCACCACCGGCAACAGGGGAGGGAGGGTTGGCGCTGGCAACGGATAGTTCAGGGGCAAGGTCGAGGCTGGTACTCATTCCGGCAGGCTCCTGATGCGCGTGGACTGCGATGAGCGGGCATGCGCACGGGCTCGCCATCTCGTCGGTGCAGCGTTGGCATCACTGGGTTCTGGGCGCGACAGACGGGTTTGGACCGGCGTCGCGGGTTATTGTGTATTTATGTTTTGCATCGTTTGTATACAAAGCACAAGCACACAAAAGCGAGTTCCGTGCCAGGCAAAAGTCAACGCCAGGAATGATGCTTAATAGAAGTAACGAAACTGAGCCGTAACTTGATGAAAATAAAGATTTATAAGTTGACCAGTTGAACAGTTTTAATTTTTTTCAGCACTAGTTAGTTGATCGAGTGGTCAAATTCAGGGGTTGGTGTTGTGTAACGTATTGGGGCGTTACTTAATAAAGTGCACACAAAAATGGCACCTATGGTTACATTATTGTGTACAAAAAATAGTCAGGTTTTGCGGTGGCCTTTTCGCCGGCAGCCGGCTCCTGCAGGTTCGCCGTCGTCCGCCGAGGGCCGGCTGGCGGGCGATGAGGATGCTCATTCCATGGGTGGCAGCCGCCGTTTCACCGGACTTTTCTTGATGATCGCGGTGTTGGTCTCAGCCAGCACATTGATACGGTCGAGCACAGTGTCGAGCTGCTCCATCGAGCGCACATGCAGCCGGGCGATGAAGCAGTCTTCACCGGTGACCTTGTCGCACTCGGTGAACTCTGGAATGGCGATGATCTGGCGCTCCACCTCTTGCAGCTGCCCCGGCAACGGGCGGATGCGTACGATGGCCTGTAACTGGTAACCGAAGCAGCGCGGGTCGACGTCCACGGTGTAGCCACGCAACACACCGCGCTCTTCGAGGCGGCGCAGGCGTTCGCTGACGCTGGGGGCCGACAGGCCGCTGAGCTGCGCCAGCGCCTTGAGCGAGCGGCGGGAGTCCTCCATCAAGGCGTTGATCAAGCATTGGTCGATGGCGTCGGTCATTTTTGCCTCGTAAGGTTTTCTTGAGATCTTGCCTTGATAGTAAAGGCGTTCTCATAGATTTGCCTTGGATAACCGCTGGAAGGTCATCGTTCGCCCTCTGCATACTGTCGCCATCGTCAACCGGAGGTGTGAGATGGACAGTTCACTACGCCGCGGCTCATTGGAAATGGTCGCCGCCATGCTGATTTCGGGAACCATTGGCTGGTTCGTGCTGGTGTCCGGGCAACCGGTGCTGGAGGTGGTGTTCTGGCGCTGTGTGTTCGGCACCGGCACGTTACTGGTGATTTGCGCGGCGTTCGGTTTTCTCAGGCCGGGAGTCATCAGCCGTACTGCCGTTGTGTTGGCGATTGCCAGTGGGGTGTCCATCGTTGGCAACTGGGTGTTGCTGTTCGCGTCCTATTCGCGAGCTTCCATCGCCATCGGCACAGCGGTGTACAACGTGCAGCCCTTCATGCTGGTGGGGCTGGCGGCACTGTTCCTAGGTGAGAAAATCACCTTGCCCAAGGTGACTTGGCTCAGTGTGGCGTTCCTGGGCATGTTGGCTATCGTCAGTGCCCACGGTGCGGGGCAGGCCAGCGGTGATCAGTACCTGCTCGGGATTGCCCTGGCTTTGGGCGCAGCGTTGCTCTATGCCATTGCTGCGTTGATCATCAAACGCCTGAGCGGCACGCCGCCCCACCTGATTGCGTTGATCCAGGTGGCCACTGGGGTACTGCTGCTGGCGCCCTGGGTGGGGATGGGTGGGTTGCCTGGCGAGCCTTCGGCGTTGGGTAGCCTGGTGACCTTGGGCATCGTTCACACCGGGCTGATGTACGTGCTGCTGTACAGCGCGATCCAGCGTCTGCCCACGGCATTGACTGGGGCGTTGTCGTTCATCTACCCGATTGCAGCGATCCTGGTTGACTGGGTGGCCTTCGGGCACCGGCTGGCGCCGTTGCAATGGTTGGGTGTGGCGTTGATTCTGCTGGCGGCGGCGGGGATGCAGCAGGGGTGGTGGTTCCGTTCGGCGCAGGTCGCGGTAAAAGAATGAGGTGCGTTGCCGACCGTTTCGCGGGTACGTAGCGGTCCTGTGGCAGCGGGTTTACCCGCGAAGCGGTCGGCAGCGGTAGAATGGCTCCTTTTATTCGCTTGCGACCCGCCATGACTTCGCCGATCCACACCCTCGAACAGCATCTGCTCAGCGCCCTTGACCCAGCCCCCCAGGAAACCCGTCGCCTGTTCCATGGCCGTGGTCGGTGCTGGCCGGGCCTGGAGCAGATCACGGTCGACTGGTTGCAAAGCGTGCTCTCGGTTGCACTGTTCCGCGAGCCGCCTGAAGGTCAGCTCGCGGAACTGCAAGCCATGCTGCAAGCGCTTGCCGAACGCCCACAGTGGACAGGCCAGGCCATTCTCATTCAGCACCGTTATCTGCCGGACAGCCCTGGCCAGTGGCTGGTGGGCGAACCTTGCCAACAGCGCGAAGTGATCGAGGACGGTTTGACCTACCTGCTCGACCTCGGTGTGCGGCAGAACAACGGACTGTTTCTGGACATGCGCTACGGCCGGCGCTGGGTGCGCGAACAGGCCGCCGGCAAGCGGGTGCTGAACCTGTTTGCCTATACCTGTGGTTTCTCCGTGGCGGCCATTGCCGGCGGGGCCCAGCAGGTGGTGAATCTGGACATGGCCAAGTCCGCTTTGTCCCGCGGCCGCGACAACCACCGGCTCAATGGCCACGATGCTTCACGGGTGGCATACCTGGGGCATGAGTTGTTCAAGTCGTGGGGCAAGGTGCGCAAGTACGGGCCGTATGACCTGATCATCATCGATCCGCCTACCTTCCAGCGTGGGAGTTTCGTACTGACCCAGGATTACGCGAAGATCCTGCGGCGTTTGCCTGAGATGTTGAGCGAGGGCGGCACTGTGCTCGCCTGTGTCAACGACCCGGGCATTGGGCCGGAGTTTCTCATTCAAGGGATGGCCGAACAGGCGCCGAGGCTGCAGTTCGTGGAGCGGCTGGACAACCCGCCGGAGTTTCCGGATGCGGACCCGGCGGGTGGGCTGAAGGCACTGGTGTTCCGTCAGGGATGACGGTGTCAGGGCCTGCAATCGGTTATTGGCCAGTGTAGATCTGGTCGAACACGCCACCATCGTTGAAGTGGGTCTTCTGGACTGTGCGCCAGTCACCGAAGGTCTTCTCCACCGAGAGGAAGTCGACTTTCGGGAAGCGGTCGGTGTACTTGGCCAGTACCGTGGCGTCACGCGGGCGCAGGTAGTTCTGCGCGGCGATTTCCTGGGCCGCTGGCGACCACAGGTACTTCAGGTACTCCTCGGCCACGGCTTGGGTGCCTTTCTTGGCCACTACCTTGTCCACCACGCTGACTGGTGGTTCGGCTTCGGCCGACACACTTGGGTAAACCACTTCGAACTGGTCGCGGCCAAATTCGCGGGCGATCATCTCCGCCTCATTCTCGAAAGTCACCAGCACATCGCCGATCTGGTTGGTCATGAAGGTGGTAGTCGCGGCGCGGCCACCGGTGTCGAGCACCGGTGCCTGCTTGAACAGCTTGCCGACGAAATCGCGGGCCTTGGTTTCGTCACCCCCCTGCTTGAGCACGTAGCCCCAGGCCGAGAGGTAGGTGTAGCGGCCGTTACCCGAGGTCTTGGGGTTGGGCACGATCACCTGCACGCCGTCCTTGAGCAGGTCGGGCCAGTCTTTCAGTGCCTTGGGGTTGCCCTTGCGCACGATGAACACGGTAGCCGAAGTGAACGGCGCGCTGTTGTTCGGCAGGCGGGTCACCCAGTTGTCCGGCACCAGCTTGCCGTTGTCGGCCAGGGCGTTGATGTCGGTGGCCATGTTCATGGTGATGACATCGGCCGGCAGGCCATCGATCACCGCACGTGCCTGCTTGCTGGAACCGCCGAAGGACATCTGCACGTTGACCTTCTCTTTGTGCTCGGCTTCCCAGTGCTTCTGGAAGGCCGGGTTGTAGTCCTTGTAGAAGTCGCGCATCACGTCGTAGGACACGTTGAGCAGGGTGGGGGCGGCCTGGGCGAGGTTGCCCAAGGCCAGGCCTGCGGCGAGCAGCGAGGCGGTGAAGAGTCTTTTCACGTTGCTTCCTTGTTCTTGAAGATTATCGGGGCAGATTGCCAGCGACTATAACGGGTGGGTTTGTAGGGGTTAAAGAACAAAAACGACTTTGGTTATGCTTTTGCCAGTGCCGGCCTCTTCGTGGGTAAACCCGCTCCTACAGGGGCCGCGCGCAGTTTGGGCCTGTGGTGATCCTGTGGGAGCGGGTTTACCCGCGAAAGGGTCGGTCCAGGCAACCTCATTGTTTGGGAAACAGCACATTCCCACACCGGGAACAGAACGCCGCGCCATGCTCATGGCTCTTCTTGCTGCAGGTCGGGCAATCGTGCTGCAGTTGCTCCCCGCGCATGGCATTGGCCAGTTCGGCGGTAAAGATCCCGGTTGGCACGGCGATGATCGAGTAACCAATGATCATCACCAGGGACGACACCACTTGCCCCAGCGGCGTCTTCGGCACGATGTCGCCAAAGCCCACCGTGGTCAGGGTAACGATGGCCCAGTAAATGCCTTTGGGAATGCTGGTAAAGCCATGCTCGGGTCCTTCGATCACGTACATCAAGGTGCCGAACACCGTGACCAGGGTCGACACGCTGACCAGGAACACGATGATCTTCTGCTTGCTGCCCCGCAACGCCTCGATCAGGTAATGGGCCTGCTTGAGGTAGGGGCTAAGCTTGAGCACCCGGAAGATCCGCAGCATCCGGATCACCCGAATGATCAGCAGGTATTGGGCATCGCTGTAGTACAGCGCGATGATCCCCGGCACGATCGCCAGCAGGTCGACCAGGCCATAGAAGCTGAAGGCATAGCGCAAGGGTTTGGGCGAGCAGTACAGGCGGGTGAGGTACTCGGCCAGGAAGATCGCGGTAAAGCCCCACTCGATGCCGGCCAGCAGGCCGGCGTAGCCCTGATGCACCTCGTCGATGCTGTCAAGGATGACGGTGACCAGGCTGGCCAGGATGATCAGCAGGAGGATCTTGTCGAAGCGCCGGCCGGCTACGGTGTCGGTCTGGAAGACCATGATGTAGAGGCGTTCGCGCAGGGATTGCGGGGTGAACATGGCTTAAATTCCGAGGGCGAAGCAGTAAGCCTAGAGGGTCTTTGGTGAAGGGTGCAACGAGTGAACTGGTAAAACTGCTAGTTACCTGGAGAGTTCAGGTCAGAGCAAGATTGGGAATCTCGAAAATAAAGCTGAGCGAACGGCTATGACAGCAATGGCGATACAGACAGCTTCGTATACCGCTTATGGGCATTTGTGGGCAATGTCTGGTGCTTCGCTGGGGTTCAATGGCGAGCTGAGAGACCGGGTATTGCACGGCTATGCATTGGGCAATGGGTATCGCTTTTATATCCCTACGCTTATGCGCTTTTGCAGCGAGGATGCGTTGAGCCCGTTTGGAGAGGGCGGGCTAAATGCCTATTGCTACTGCGAGGGCGATCCGATTAATCGCTCTGACCCGTCAGGTCGGGCTGGCACTGGGCTCAAGGGTGAGTTTATTCGCCTGAACATACCGCAGGCGTTCAGATCTCTGGTTAAGACATATTTTAAAAGCAACCCATCTAAGACCTCCTATCACCTTGGTCTTGGTGAGGCAGGTTACTTGATTAAGAAGTCGCCAACTGGGCAATTAACAGCAGCTCGAATTCTTGGCTTGGGTGCCACCCATGAGCGATGGATGCAATCTCAAACTCTTAATCGAGCCCTACAAAGTGAAAACAGTGGGCTGATTGAGAGTAATAAGGCCCTTGTGCTCAAGGTCAACGCGTTGGAACAGTACCTGCGTCGTAACAAGCCTGAGCCTCCACCGCCTCCAAGACTTCCGCCGCCTCCGTCGCGAAGGCCTCCACCGCTTCCGCCAAGAAAAGTTGATCTGGCGCTCAATCCAGCTCATATCCGGCAGCCGTCAGAACGAGTGTCTGGACTGCCAGAAGACAGTCAGTTCGGCAGTTGATGTGCGGTGTTTTTCTGCTTTCTGTGATCTCGGTATTCAGCCACATGCATTAGCCAGCAGGCCACCACAAACGGCGCGGTCAGGCCGGGCACCGGTAGCAGCTTGAACAGCGGTTGCAGCAGCAGGGCCAGGGCGATGGCCAGCAGCGTTACCCACGGCTTTTCACCTTGCCTGCTGAAGGCCAGTGCCGCCAGCGCGGCGTTGAAACCGTACAGGCCCAGCCACGCGGCTTGCGCTTGGTCGGCGAGCAGTGCAACGCCGCCGCCGATGGCCGAGCCGAGCACCGCCCACATTGCGGCATAAGGGTTGGCGATGAACATGCCGACGATGATCAGCAAGCCAGCCAGCGGCTGGTCGAGCAGGAAGATCTGGCCCACACCGCGCGCCAACGCGTACAGCGGGTCGGCCTCGACGAAGCCGCTGGGCGAGGGGCTGGCGATCAGCAGTGTGGCCCAGCCCAGCAGCACGAAGGGTGCAGTGTAGGCGACCAGCAGCTTGCCGCCGCGCTTGCGCCACTGGTGGGTGATGATGCTGGACAGGCCGCCGGCGGCGATGATCAGTGGCGGCAGGATGGCTGACCAGGGCAGCACGGCGGTGATCAGGATGCCGATCAACACGCCGTTGTAGCAGTACAGCCCGGCCTGGCGGTCGGCACGGTCGTAGCCGCGGGCTTGCGCGGTGAGCAGCCCGGCCAGGGCGCCGAGCAGGGCACCACCGACCAGGTTCGGGGCGGTCAGCAGTATGGCCAGCAGGCAGCACAGGCCGCACAGGGGGTTGCGCAGCAGCAGCACCTGGCTGAAGCCGTTGAGTAACGCCGTGGCCCAGTCAGGGCACGGGTTGACGAAATTTTTGGTGTACATCGGGGCAGTCAGTGAGGTTGATGGGAGGGCGGTGGGCCTCTTTTGGGCCTCGGTTTTCCGCATGTCTGTTGTATTTGTGTATGGGGAGGGCTTTGCCCTCCATCGCAGGCTTCGCCAGCTCCTACAGGGGTATCGCGAAAATCCTGTAGGAGCCGGCGTGCCGGCGATGGGCTGTCAGATCAAGGTCTCGATCCGCAGCGTGTTAGTCGACCCGGGCTTGCCGAAAGGCACGCCGGCAGTGATCAGCAACGTGTCGCCACGGCTGGCCATGCCCTGCGCCTGGGCAATCTCCAGTGCGGTCGAGCAGATCTCATCCACTTGGCGCAGGCGGTCGTTGACCACCGAGTGTACGCCCCAGGCTACGCTCAGGCGCCGCGCGGTGTTCAGGTTCGGTGTCAGGTTGAGGATCGGTGCCCGTGGCCGCTCGCGTGCCGCGCGCAGGGTCGAGGCGCCCGACTCGCTGTAGTTGACCAGCACCGCTACCGGCAGGATGCCGCTGATACGGCGGATGGCGCAGCTGATGGCGTCCGACACGGTGGCCTCGGCCTTCGGCCGGCCAACGTCGAGCTGGGCCTGGTAGTCCGGGCCGTTCTCCACCTGGCGGATGATTTTGCTCATCATCTGCACGGCTTCCAGCGGGTAGTCCCCCGAGGCGGTCTCGGCCGACAGCATCACCGCATCGGCACCTTCCGCCACGGCGTTGGCCACGTCGGTGACTTCGGCACGGGTCGGCGCGGGCGAGAAGCGCATGGATTCGAGCATCTGCGTGGCCACCACCACCGGTTTGCCCAGCTGGCGGCAGGTGCCGATGATGCGCTTCTGGATCTGCGGCACGCTTTCGGCCGGCACTTCCACACCCAGGTCGCCACGGGCCACCATGATCGCATCCGCAAGCTCTGCGATGGCTTGCAGCTGTTCGACTGCCGATGGCTTTTCGATCTTGGCCATCAGGTAGGCGCGATCGCCGATCAGCTGGCGCGCTTCGACGATGTCCTCAGGGCGCTGCACGAACGACAGGGCCACCCAGTCCACACCCAGCTCCAGGCCGAAGGCCAGGTCGCGGCGGTCCTTTTCGGTGAGTGGCGAGAGGTCGAGCACCGCTTGCGGCACGTTGACACCCTTGCGGTCGGACAGCTCGCCACCGGCCAGGACTTCGGTGTCGATGGCATCGCTGTGCTTGGCGGTCACGCGTAGGCGCAGCTTGCCATCGTCCAGCAGCAGGTCCATGCCCGGTTCAAGGGCTGCGATGATCTCTGGGTGCGGCAGGTTGACCCGACGGCTGTCGCCCGGGGCCTTGTCCAGGTCCAGGCGCAGCGCCTGGCCGCGTTGCAGTTGGACCTTGCCTTCGGCAAAGCGGCCGACACGAAGCTTAGGCCCTTGCAGGTCCATGAGGATGCCCAGCGGATAGTTCAGCTGCTGCTCGACCTCACGAATCCACTGATAGCGCAGGGCGTGGTCGGCATGCTCGCCGTGGCTGAAGTTGAGGCGGAAGATGTTCACCCCGGCTTCGACCAGCTGGCGGATGTCGTCGATGCCTTTGATCGCAGGGCCGAGGGTGGCGAGGATCTTAACTTTTTTATCAGGCGTCATGATTGGGCAGTCTCGAGAATCAGGATGGCGCGGAAGTCGTTGACGTTGGTGCGGGTCGGCTCGGTGACGATCAGCGCATCCAGCGCGGCGAAGTAGCCATAGCCGTTGTTGTTGTCCAGCTCGTCACTGGCCGACAGGCCCAGCGCCTCGGCGCGGGCGTAGCTGCTCGGGGTCATGATGGCGCCGGCGTTTTCTTCCGAGCCATCGATGCCGTCGGTGTCGCCGGCCAGGGCGTACACGCCCGGCAGGCCTTTGAGGCTTTCGGTGAGGCTCAGCAGGAACTCGGCATTGCGCCCGCCACGGCCGTTACCGCGTACGGTCACGGTGGTCTCGCCGCCGGAGAGGATCACGCAGGGCGCCTTGAGCGGTTGGCCATGCTGGACGATCTGTCGGGCGATACCGGCATGCACCTTGGCCACTTCGCGCGATTCGCCTTCCAGGTCGCCGAGGATCAGCGGGCTGAAGCCTGCCTGGCGAGCTTTGACCGCTGCGGCCTCCAGTGACTGCTGGGGTCTGGCGATCAGTTGGAAGTGGCTGCGTGCCAGGGCCGGGTCATCGGCCTTGACCGTTTCCGAGGCCGGGTTGTTGAGCCAGTCGATGACGGCCTTGGGGGCTTCGATGTTGTAGCGCTTGAGGATGGCCAAGGCATCGGCCGAAGTGCTCGGGTCCGCCACGGTGGGGCCGGAAGCGATGACCGTGGCCAGGTCGCCCGGCACGTCCGAGATGGCATAGGTGTACACGGTGGCCGGCCAGCAGGCCTTGGCCAAGCGACCGCCCTTGATCGCCGACAGATGCTTGCGCACGCAATTCATCTCACCGATGGTAGCGCCGGACTTGAGCAGTGCCTTGTTGATCTGTTGCTTGTCGGCCAGGGTCAGTCCCTCGGCCGGCAAGGCCAACAGGGCGGAGCCGCCGCCGGATAGCAGGAAGATGACGCGGTCGTCTTCGGTCAGGTCGCTGACCAGATCGAGCACGCGCTTGGCCACGGCGAGGCCGGCGGCATCGGGGACCGGGTGGGCGGCTTCGACTACCTCGATCTTCTGGCAGTTGGCGCCGTGGCCGTAGCGAGTCACGACCAGCCCGGAGACTTCGCCCTGCCAGCTCTTTTCGACCACTTCGGCCATGGCGGCTGCGGCCTTGCCGGCGCCGATGACGATGACCCGACCGCTACGGTCGGTGGGCAAGTAGGGTTCGAGGACTTGGCGCGGGTGGGCGGCGGCGATGGCTGTGTCGAACAGCTCGCGGAGAAGTTTTTGCGGATCGACCGACATGGCAGGCTCCCAATTGTTTTTGTTCTGCAGAATCGAAAACGCCCCTGGAACTGCCTCCGTGCAGGCCGAACCAGGGGCGGGTGTTGCTCGGGTCACTGCCTGGCCTGTGGTCGCAGGTCAGGCAGCGTGTGCTTCATCGCGAGCTACGCTCGCTCCTAGAGGTCGCGGATCGAGAAGTTGGCCATGTGCTCCAGGCCCTTGATCAGCGCGGAGTGGTCCCAGTTGCCGCCGCCCAGCGCCACGCAGGTGCTGAATACTTGCTGGGCATTGGAGGTGTTGGGCAGGTTGATGCCCAGTTCCTTGGCGCCTTGCAGGGCCAGGTTCAGGTCCTTCTGGTGCAGGTTGATGCGGAAGCCTGGGTCGAAGGTGCCTTTGATCATGCGCTCGGCGTGCACTTCAAGGATCTTCGACGAAGCGAAGCCGCCCATCAGAGCTTCACGGACCTTGGCAGGGTCCGCGCCGTTCTTGGCAGCGAACAGCAGGGCTTCGGCAACGGCCTGGATGTTCAGGGCGACGATGATCTGGTTGGCGACCTTGGCGGTCTGGCCGTCGCCGTTACCGCCGACGCGGGTGATGTTCTTGCCCATGGCTTCGAACAGCGGCAGGGCGCGCTCGAAGGCTTTCGGGCAGCCACCGACCATGATGCTCAGGGTCGCGGCCTTGGCGCCGACTTCACCGCCGGATACCGGCGCGTCCAGGTAGGCAGCGCCGGTGGCCTTGATCTTCTCGGCGAAGACTTTGGTCGCGGTGGGCGAGATCGAGCTCATGTCGATCACTACCTTGTTCGGACCTACGCCCTCGACAACGCCGTTCTCATCGAACAGCACGCTTTCGACCTGTGGGGTGTCCGGCACCATGACGATGATGAACTCGGCTTCCTGGGCCACTTCCTTCGGGTTGGCCAGGGCCACTGCGCCAGCGGCGATCAGGTCGGCAGGGGCGGCGTCGTGGTGGGTGGAAACGAAGATGCTGTGACCTGCTTTTTGCAGGTTCTGGGCCATGGGTTTGCCCATGATGCCGGTGCCGAGGAAACCGATTTTAGCCATGAGAAATTACCTCTTTTATATTTGTTCGCATTCCCGGTGGGAGCAAAGGATTCAGATCGCGTTGTGCGTTTTCAGCCAGCCCAGGCCAGCTTCGGTGGTGGTCAGCGGCTTGTACTCCGCGCCCACCCAGCCCTGGTAGCCGATGCGGTCCAGGTGCTCGAACAGGAAGCGGTAGTTGATCTCGCCGGTACCGGGTTCGTTGCGGCCCGGGTTGTCGGCCAGCTGGATGTGGTTGATCAATTTCAGGTTGGCTTCCAGGGTGCGAGCCAGGTCACCTTCCATGATCTGCATGTGGTAGATGTCGTATTGCAGGAACAGGTTGTCGCTACCCACCTCGGCCTGGATTTCCAGGGCTTGCTGGGTGTTGTTCAGGTAGAAGCCTGGAATGTCGCGGGTGTTGATCATTTCCATGACCAGGCGAATACCGGCGGCCTTGAGCTTGTCGGCGGCGTAGCGCAGGTTCTCGACGAAGGTCTTGCGCACAGTGGCGCAGTCCGGACCTTGCGGGCGAATGCCGGCCAAGGCGTTGACCTGGGTGTTGCCCAGCACCTTGGCGTACTCGATGGCCTTGTCGACACCTGCACGGAATTCTTCGACCCGATCAGGGTGGCAGGTGATACCGCGCTCGCCCTTCGCCCAGTCGCCCGCTGGGAGGTTGAACAGCACCTGGGTCAGGCCGTGGGCATCGAGCTGCTGCTTGATTTCGGCAGCGCTGAAGTCGTACGGGAAGAGGTATTCGACGCCGCTGAAGCCAGCGTCGGCGGCAGCCTTGAAGCGGGCCAGGAAGTCCTGTTCGGTGAACAGCATGGACAGGTTGGCAGCGAAGCGAGGCATGAGTGGTCTCCTTGCGATGAAGGCCCCCAGTTCAAGCCTGGGGGCGTCAGGCGATCAGTCCAGCAGCGAGATGGCGGTCGGTGCGTCGTTGCCGACCAGGGCGAGGTCTTCGAACTCGTTGACCGCGTTGATCTCGGTGCCCATGGAAATGTTGGTCACACGCTCGAGAATCACTTCGACCACCACCGGCACGCGGAACTCTTCGGCCATTTTCTGCGCCTTGAGTAGGGCAGGGGCGATCTCGCCCGGCTCGAACACGCGAATGGCCTTGCAGCCCAGGCCTTCGACCACGGCGACGTGATCGACACCGTAGGTGGCGGCGTCGGTGGCGTTGATGTTCTCGAACGCCAGTTGTACACAGTAATCCATGTCGAAGCCACGCTGAGCCTGGCGGATCAGACCCAGGTAGGCGTTGTTCACCAGCACGTGGACGTATGGCAGGTTGAACTGCGCGCCCACGGCCAGTTCTTCGATCATGAACTGGAAGTCGTAGTCACCCGACAGCGCAACCACTTTGCGCTTTGGATCGGCCTTGACCACACCGAGGGCGGCAGGGATGGTCCAGCCCAGCGGGCCGGCCTGGCCGCAGTTGATCCAGTGGCGTGGCTTGTAGACGTGCAGGAACTGCGCGCCAGCGATCTGCGACAGGCCGATGGTGCTGACGTAGCAGGTGTCTTTGCCGAAGACCTGGTTCATTTCTTCGTAGACGCGCTGCGGCTTGACCGGCACGTTGTCGAAGTGGGTCTTGCGCTGCAGGGTGGCCTTGCGCTCCTGGCAGTCTTCCAGCCAGGCTTTGCGGCATTTGAGCTTGCCAGCGGCTTTCCACTCGCGGGCGACTTCCAGGAACACGTCCAGCGCCTTGCCGGCATCGGAAACGATCCCCAGGTCCGGGGTGAACACGCGGCCGATCTGGGTTGGCTCGATGTCGACGTGGATGAACTTGCGGCCTTCGGTGTAGACGTCGACGGAACCGGTGTGGCGGTTGGCCCAACGGTTACCGATACCGAACACCAGATCGGATTTGAGCAGGGTGGCGTTGCCGTAGCGGTGCGAGGTCTGCAGGCCGACCATGCCGACCATCTGTGCGTGGTCGTCCGGGATGGTGCCCCAGCCCATCAGGGTCGGGATCACCGGCACGCCGGTCAGCTCGGCGAACTCGACCAGCTTGTCGCTGGCATCGGCGTTGATGATGCCGCCACCGGCCACCAGCAGCGGGCGCTCGGCGTCGTTGAGCAGGGCCAGGGCCTTTTCAGCCTGTACGCGGGTAGCGGACGGCTTGTGGACTGGCAGCGGCTCGTAGGCGTCGATGTCGAATTCGATTTCGGCCATCTGCACGTCGAACGGCAGGTCGATCAGCACTGGGCCTGGGCGGCCGGTGCGCATTTCATAGAAGGCCTTCTGGAAGGCGTAAGGCACCTGGCCGGGTTCCAGAACGGTGGTGGCCCACTTGGTGACCGGCTTGACGATGTTGGTGATGTCGACGGCCTGGAAGTCTTCCTTGTGCAGGCGGGCACGCGGCGCCTGGCCGGTGATGCAGAGGATCGGGATGGAGTCGGCCGAGGCGCTGTACAGGCCGGTGACCATGTCGGTGCCGGCAGGGCCGGACGTACCGATGCACACGCCGATGTTGCCCGGATTGGCGCGGGTGTAGCCCTCGGCCATGTGGGAGGCGCCTTCGACGTGACGAGCGAGGACGTGATCGATGCCACCGACTTTCTTCAGGGCCGAGTACAGCGGGTTGATGGCTGCCCCCGGGATGCCGAACGCGGTATCTACACCTTCACGGCGCATGACCAGAACGGCTGCATCGATTGCTCTCATTTTGCTCATGGTTTGTGCCTCATTGATTTTGTAATTGTATACAACTTGCTTTGTGCCAGAGTGTATTCACGCCTGGCGGCTCAGGTCAATGGATTTTCATCGGGGCAGTTCGCTTTCGTTCGAGCGCCCGTGAAAACGGCTGTTTGCGTGATCGCATACGATCGTTTCAAATTATTGTATACAAAAATATTCGCGGTTGTGTTCTATTTGTCCTATCGGTTTTCAACTGCCCTCAGGGCTTCTCACAACAAGAAGAGGACCTTTCCATGAACGCTTTGAACCTCAAAGCCGCTGTCAGCCTGGTGAACGCCGCGCTGGCTGCGGGCCGCAAGATCAATTCCGCGCCGCTGACGGTGGCGGTGCTGGACGCCGGCGGGCACCTGCTGGCGTTGCAGCGCGAAGATGGGGCGAGCCTGATTCGCCCGGAGGTAGCCATGGGCAAGGCATGGGGCGCGATTGCGCTGGGCAAGGGCTCGCGTTTGCTGGCGTTGGATGCGCAGCAGCGCCCAGCGTTCTTCGCGGCATTGAATGGGTTGGGTGAGCGGCCGGTGGTGCCGGCTCCAGGTGGCGTGCTGATTCGTGATCAGGACGGGAAAGTGCTGGGGGCGGTAGGGATCAGTGGAGATACGTCGGATATCGACGAGCAGTGCGCGATCAGTGCGATCGAAGAGATCGGGTTGAAGGCGGATGCCGGGGTAGCTGCCTGAATCTCGATTGCCGGCTCTGACCTATTCGCGGACAAGCCTGCTCCCACAGAGACTTCAGGAGCGGGCTTGTCCGCGAATGGCGGCAGGTGGTTCAGGCCACCTCAGGCTCACAGCCTTTGAGTACCATCCGGATGATAGTCTCCGCCGCCGCGTCATAATCGCTGTCGGCCAGCTTGGCCTTGCCGGTCACCGCCGAGATCTGCCAGTCGAAGTCGGCATAGGTCTGGGTCGCGGCCCAGATGCTGAACATCAGGTGGTGCGCATCCACATGGGCGATCTGCCCACGGTCGATCCAGCGCTGGATGCACTCGATGTTGTGGCGTGCCTGCTCGTTCAATTGCTCTACCTGACTCGGCGACAGGTGCGGTGCGCCATGCATGATCTCGCTGGCGAACACTTTCGAAGCGTGCGGCAGGTCGCGGGAGATGCGGATCTTAGAGCGAATGTAGGAACTCAGCACTTCTCTGGGGTCGCCATCGGCATTGAACGGCGTCGACGCCTGCATGATCGGGGCGATGATGCTTTCCAGGACCTCGCGGTAGAGGTTGTCCTTGGACTTGAAGTAGTAATACACGTTCGGCTTGGGCAGGCCGGCCTTGGCCGCGATATCGCTGGTCTTGGTGGCGGCGAAGCCCTTGTCGGCGAATTCCTCGCTGGCCGCGCGCAGGATCAGTTCCTTGTTGCGCTCGCGAATGGTGCTCATTGTCGGGGCTCTTCCTCGTGTCTGGCCACCTCTAAGAGGGATCGGGCATGGTAGCACCGGCCCCAATGGGCGCTCAAGGCAGCGACTTTCGGCTAGAATCTGGCCCATTCAACTTATTCGGAACCGGCAATCATGGCAGGAAGCAGTCTACTGGTGCTGATCGACGACATCGCCACGGTGCTCGATGACGTCTCGGTCATGACCAAGGTCGCGGCGAAGAAGACTGCGGGCGTGCTGGGTGACGACCTGGCGCTCAATGCCCAACAGGTCACTGGCGTACGTGCCGAGCGAGAGATCCCTGTGGTGTGGGCGGTGGCTAAGGGGTCGTTGGTCAACAAGCTGATCCTGGTCCCTGCGGCGCTGCTGATCAGTGCGTTCATTCCATGGGCGGTTACGCCGCTGTTGATGGTCGGCGGCGCCTACTTGTGCTTCGAGGGTTTCGAGAAGCTGGCGCACAAGTTCCTGCACAGCAAGGAGGAGGACGCCGCCGGGCACGATGCGCTCAAGGAGGCGGTGGCCGATACCAACGTCGACTTGGTGGCGTACGAGAAGGACAAGATCAAGGGCGCGGTGCGCACCGATTTCATTCTGTCGGCCGAAATCATCGCCATCACCTTGGGTACCGTCGCCGATGCGCCGCTGACCCAGCAGATCATCGTGCTGTCGGGCATTGCCATCGTCATGACCATCGGCGTGTACGGGCTGGTGGGCGGTATCGTCAAGCTCGATGACCTGGGGCTGTGGATGACCCAGAAGGCTTCGCGGCTTGCCCAGACGGTGGGTAACGGCATTTTGCGGGCGGCGCCGTACATGATGAAGAGCCTGTCGGTGATTGGCACGGCGGCGATGTTTCTGGTGGGCGGTGGCATTCTGGTGCATGGCATCGAGCCCCTGCATCACGCCATCGAGGCGTTCAGCGAGGGGCGCGGTGGGGCGCTGACCGGGGCGCTGCTCAACGGTGTGGCCGGGGTGGTGGCCGGTGCCGTGGTGCTGGCGGTGGTCAGCGTGGTCTCTAAGATTTGGCGCGCCGTCAAGGGCTGACGGCCACGCCTTTTTCCTCATCGCCGGCTGCCGGCTTCCAGGCGAGTAGGCCTTTGCTGAAATCGTTGGCCGCACTCTGGTAGTAGGCAATCGCCCGACGTACCAGCGGGTTATCGCTACCCACGCTCATTTCCCGGCTGTTGCCCAATGCATCCTTATGCACACGCATGCCGCCGCGCGGGCTGAGGATCGCCAGGTCCTTACCGTCGAACAGGCCCAGGTGCTGATAGTTGCCGATCAGTACCCGCGGCGGCAGGGCGTCTTCACGCAGCAGGTCGCGGCCGAAGAAGGTCGAGGTGTAGCTGAGATTCAGCAGGCCGAGCAAGGTCGGTGCAAGGTCGATCTGGCTGGCCAGTTGCGCGTCTTCGCGCGGGGCGATCAGCTTGGGGGCGTAGATCCACAGCGGGATCTGGTAATTGTTCACCGGCAGGTCTTCCACGCCGGCGCTACCGGCGGTGTGGTCGGCCACGAAGACGAACAGGGTGTTGTCGAACCATGGCTTGCCCTTGGCTTCGCGCAGGAACTGCGCGATGGCATGGTCGGTGTACTTCACCGCGCCTTCACGGCCTTCACCCGACGGGATGTCGATACGCCCGTCCGGGTAGGTGTAAGGGCGGTGGTTGGAGGTGGTCATCAGTTGCAGCAAGAACGGCTGCTGCTTGGCATGGTCGGCATCGGCCAGTTTGAGGGCCTGTCGGTACAGGTCTTCATCGGCCATGCCCCAGGCATTCTTGAAGCTGATTTCGCTTTCATCCACGCTGCTCTGGTCGACGATACGGTAGCCGTTGCCGCTGAAGAAGGCGTTCATGTTGTCGAAGTAGCCACGCCCGCCATAGACAAACACGGGGTCATAGCCGACAGCAGCCAGTTGCTGGCCCAGGCTGCCGTAACCGCTTTCGCGGCCGATGCGTTTGACGATGGAGCGGCCCGGTGTTGGCGGAATCGACAGGGTGATGGCCTCCAGGCCACGGTCGGTGCGGGTGCCGGTGGCGTAAAAATTGTTGAAGTACAGGCTTTCGCGGCGCAGGGCGTCCAGGTTGGGCGTGAGGTTGCGCGGGTCGCCGTTGCTGCCCATGTACTTGGCGCTGAAGCTCTCGATGGTGACCAGGATGATGTTGGGCGTGCGTGGCTCGCCGCTGGCGTTGATATGGCGGCGGATATCCTCGGGCTCGCTGGCCTGGAACCGGGCATTGGGCTCAGCCAGCTCCTGGTGCATCTGCGCGCCGGCTTCACTGGCATCGAGGGTGGCGTAGAACTGGCTGTAGTCCAGTTCGTTGTTACGGAACGCGGCAAAGAACTGGTACGGGCCGTTGCTGGCCAGTTCGCGTTGGTAGGCGTTACCACCCTGGCCGCGGGGGAATTGCTGGTCGACCAGCAAACCGCTGAGCCCCCCCAGCACAGCCAACAGCGCAATGCCGCCCAGGCGTTGGCGCAGATTGGCACCGGGGGCTGCGAGCGCCTGGCCGAGGGGCTTGCGCAAGACCACTGCAAGCAACACGGCGACCACAGCGATGCTGCCCAGCAGGGTGGGCAGCGGGTACGATTCGCGGATGTTGTCCAGCACTTCCTTGGAATACACCAGGTAATCGACCGCGATAAAGTTGAAGCGTACCCCGAACTCGTCCCAGAACAGCCACTCGGCCACCGCGACGAACAGCATCACGAACAGGCTGACGACCAGTACGCCGCCCATCAGCCGGCGATGCAAGCGCGTGCGCCATAAGCCTGCCGGGCACACGGCCAGGTACAGCCCCAGCGGCAGGGCAGCGTAGGTGAGGAAGCTCAGGTCGTACAGGGCACCACTGAAGAACAATGAGACGTAGTCGCCATGTACTTCATCCAGATGGGTGACCAGTAATACCAGGCGGGTCAGCAGGAAGATGCCGAACCACAGTGAGCAAACTAACAGAAGATACCGCCACGGGGCGGCGAGGGACGTGCGCATTAAGTAGGCCTGTTTTCTTTTTTGAATGCAAGAATCCAAGCATGCTAAAGAGCAAAGTGCAAAAATTTTGTCAAAAATTTGCGGTGTTAAAGTGGAAAGCCTGGGCCTATAGTCAGTACTTTGCTTTTTCCTACAGCTCAGGAGGGAGAAACCATGTTTGGTAAAGTATTAACTTACGATGTGTACCACCTGGCGCTCTACCTGGGTACGGTCATGGCCTGGGGGGCGTTGGGCCTGTGGCTGCTGCTGCGCGGGGCGGGCGTCGAGGCGTTGTACAAGTGCTGTGCCATGTTCGGCCTGGCATTGACAATCAGCAGCATCATGCTGGTGCTGGACATCTTTCGAGTGATTGAACACTGGCAGGTAGAAGCGGGGCTGTTGCTGTTTGGTGGGTTGTTGCCTTGCCTGCTTGCTCTGACTTTCAAGGCAACTTTAAATGCGAATAGGATTGATCTGAATAAGTTGTAGGAAATTACTTACATGCTGCGCAGCCTATTGCACATGACAGCGCGTTGTTAATGCAACGCGCTGTCACGTTTCAGCGCATCAGAAGTGCACTTTCACCAGGAAACTCATGGTGTTCTGGTCCGTGGTAAACGCATCGCTGTCCTTGATGCCGTACTTGTTCTTCCAGTAGTCGTACTCCACACCCACGTACAACTGCTTCTCACCCAGGTGCAATGCCTTGCCCAGGTCGTACTTGATCTGCGGGTTGAAGTGCAGGTTGGCCTGGTAGGTGCCGCGACGGTTCTCGTCGTTGTCCACCACCCAGTCCATGAAGCCGTCGATCAGCACGTCGGAATCGCCGACCGGGATGGTGTACGACCACACCGGAGTAATCTGCCACACGTTGTCGCCGGCGCGGCTGCCGTCGGTGGTGCGGTTGTAGAAGTTCAGCTGGAAGTAGTCGAAGCCCGGGATGGCCAGGTCGAAGCCAGGGCCGATCAGGTACGACTCTGTGTCACCCTCGCCAAACTCGTAGGTCATGGCCAGCAGCACGTCCTTGACCGGGCCGAACGCCAGCTTCTGGTCGAAGATCTTGCCGAACGACAGGCGTGGGCTGAACTCGCCGTAGTAGGTGTTGGGGCCGTTGCTGGCGTCCTTCTTGCCCTGGTAGAAGATCTTGTCGATGAAGAAGAAGTTGTCGCCGTACTTCCACGCATCGGCATGCTCGAAGGTGAAGGTTTGCTGGGTCTCGGGGTTGACCTTGAAGTTCTTGCCCCACAGGTAGGTCAGGCTGTTGTTCTGCCATTGCAGCAGGTCGCCGCCGAAGGTGGTGCCACAGGCCAGCAGGCCGCCGGCGAGGATCAGGCTGTTGATGGTACGCATTGAAAGTGTCGCTCCCTTGATTGATCTGTTGTCAGCGCTCGTTGTTGGCGCTTTTTTGTCTTTTGAGTCAGCTTTTTTCGATAGGCCACAGCTGTTTGGCAAGGGTTGGGCCAACTTTTCCGGGTTGGCAAAACCTTCCTGCTCGACTTCGTTCTGAACGGATGAAAAGGGTCTTTCAGGCTGGCAACACGTTGGCCAACCGCCCGTATTCATTGACTGAGCGGTCAGTAAACGCAGGCAGAATCCGTTCTGCCCTGATCGAGGGGGCGCGCAGATTACTGGCTTGCGCGCCGCGCCTCAAGTGCTCCGTCCTGGAGCGGGGTGGTACAAACTTGTGCGTTTGGTCAGTTTTCTAGAAGTGCACTTTGATCAGCGCACTGGCGACACTCTGGTTGCTGTCCAGATTACCGCGGCTGTCGATGCCGTACTTGTCCTTCCAGTAGCTGTACTCAAAACCCACGTACAGCTGCTTGGCGCCCAGGTTCAGCGCTTTGCCCAGGTCGTACTTCACCTGCGGGTTGAAGTGCAGGTTGGCGTGGTAGGTGCCCCGGCGGGTCTGGTCGTTGTCGGTGACCCAGTCCATGTAGCCGTCGATCAGAATGTCGGACCTGCCCACGGGGAGGGTGTAGGACCAGCCGGGGGTAATCTGCCAGACGTTGTCACCCGGGCGGCTGCCTTCGGTGTTGCGCACGTAGAAATTCAGGGTGAAATAGTTGAAGCCGGGGACGTTCAGGTCGAAACCGGGGCCGATCAGGTAGGCCTCGTTGTCGCCTTCGCCGCGCTCGTAGGTCATGGCCAGCAGTACGTCCTTGATCGGGCCGAAGGCCAGCTTCTTGTCAAAGATCTTGCCGAATGACAGGCGTGGGCTGAACTCGCCGTAGTAGGTGGTGACGCCTTTGCCGGGGTCGGCCTTGCCGTTGTAGAAGATTTTGTCGACGAACATGAAGGTGTCGCCGTACTTCCATTTGTTGGCGTGCTCGAACGTGATGGTCTGCTGGATATCAGGGTTGACCTTGAAGTCCTTGCCGTACAGGTAGGTCAGGCTTTCGCCGTGCCATTGCAGCCATTCGCCTGCATGCGAGGGGAGGGTGGCCAGCAGGCTGCTGCCCAGCAACAGGGACGTGGTGATGCGCTTCATGTTGTGATTCCCGGACTTATTGTTTTTGTTGGCGGTTTTTTTGGCGCGCAGGCGCCCCGGGCGGCCCATTCCGGCGGGCCGACGGTGTTGCGTTTACTGCTTATGTGAATGCAGGGCGGCCATGCGCCGCCCCGTCTGGCTCAATGCTGGTGACAAGCGTCGTTGTGCACCGCGCGTTCGGCGCCACCGAGGATGTTGAACAGAACGTTCAACACCAGGGCACTGACCGTGGCCATGGCGATACCACTGTGGGTGATGGGTTCCATCCACTGTGGCATCTGCGCGAAGAACTCCGGGCGGACCACGGGGATCAGACCGAAGCCGACGCTGACCGCAACCAGCAACTGGTTGCGACGGTCGCCGATGTCCGCTTCCTGGAGAATCTTGATCCCGGTGGCGGTGACCATGCCGAACATGGCAATGGACGCGCCGCCCAGCACCGCGGGCGGGATCGAAGCGATCAGGAAGGCCGCCTTGGGCAGCAGGCTCAGCAGAATCAGCAGCGCGCCTGCCACCACGGTGACGTAGCGGCAGCGTACGCCAGTCATCTGCACCAGGCCGATGTTCTGGGCGAAGGATGAATGGGTGAAGGTGTTGAAGAAGCCTGCCACGAACGACGCGCCGGCATCGCACAACAGGCCGCGACGCAGCATGCCGGGGGTGACTTCGCGGTCGGTGACCTTGCCCAGGGCCAGGAACATGCCGGTGGACTCGACGAAGATGATCACCACCACCAGGCACATGGACAGGATCGGCGCCAGGCTGAAGGTCGGCATGCCGAAGTGCAGCGGGGTAACGACTTGCAACCACGGAGCTTCGGACAGGCCGGACAGGTCGACCATACCGATCGAGCCGGCCAGGATGTAGCCCAGGCCCATGCCCACCAGCACGGAAACGTTCACCCAGAACCCGCGCATGAAGCGGTTGATCAGCAAGATCACTGCCAGCACCAGGCCGGCCACCAGCAGGTAGATCGGCGAGCCGAAGGTTTGCGCTTCGTGCCCACCGCCGGCCCAGTTGACCGCGACCGGGAACAGCGAGAGGCCGATGGAAGTGATCACCGTACCGGTGACCAAGGGCGGGAAGAAGCGCACGACCTTGGACATGAACGGCGCGATCAGCATGCCGAAGAACCCGGCGGCGATGGTCGCCCCGAAGATCCCCTGCAGGCCGACGCCGGGCATGCCGGCCATGGCCACCATGCTGCCGACGGCTGCGAAGCTTGCGCCCATCATCACCGGCATGCGGATGCCCACTGGGCCGATCCCGAACGACTGGATGATCGTGGCGACGCCAGCAACCAGCAGGTCGGCGTTGATCAGGAAGGCGACTTCTTCGCGAGACAGCCCGGCAGCCTGGCCGATGATCAAAGGCACGGCAATCGCGCCTCCATACATCAGCAGAACGTGTTGCAGGCCTACCAGAATCAATTGGAACAGGGGCAGAGGCTGTCGCGGCGGCGCAACGGGAATGTACGCCTTGCGTGACTCGGACATGCAGCACCTCGAGTTTTGTTTTTATTCTCGGATCCAAGCGCCGGGCTGCAGGCGGCAGGTCTTCAGAAGAAGACCTGGGGTTCCCGCATGAGGCCCGAGCGCTCGATGCTTGCGTATTGCCTTGAAACCGAGGCCGGGTTTACCGGCCTCTTCGCGGGCGAGCCCGCTCCCCAGGAGGCGTGGGGTGTGCCCGTTGGATCAGTTGACCGGCGCGCCCTTGGCGATCCAGTCACCGACGAGCTTGCGCTCTTCCACGGTCATCTGGGTGATGTTGCCCAGTGGCATGATCTGGCTGGCGACCGCTTGAGCCTGGATGCGCGCGGCTTGGGCCTGGATCTGCTGTGGGGTGTCGAACATCACGCCGGCAGGGGCGGCGCTGAACAGTGGGCTGGTCGGCTTGGACGAGTGGCACACGGTGCAGCGTTCCTGGATGACGGTATGGATCTTTTCGAATCCATCGGTCACGGCCTGGGCGGTGGCCTGGGCCGGGGCTTGCGCAGCCGCCGCAGGCGCTTCGGCGGCCTTGGCGGCCTCCTCGGCACGCTTCTCGGCTGCGGTTTTCCCGCCGACAGCGGTTTCCGGCAGAGGCTGGTACTCGATCTTCGCCGCGGCTTGCTCAGGCGCTACAGCCATCGGCTTGGGACCGGTGACGTAGGCCAGGCAGATCATTGCCAGGGCACCGACAGGCAGGGTCCAGGCGTACTTATTGCTGTCATGGCGGGTGTTGAAATAGTGACGGATCAGTACCGCGGCCACTGCGATCCCAGCCAGGATCAGCCAGTTGTATTGGCTGCCATAGGTGCTCGGGAAGTGGTTGCTGATCATGATGAACAGCACCGGCAGGGTGAAGTAGTTGTTGTGGCGCGAACGCAGCAGGCCCTTGGCCGGCAGAACCGGGTCAGGGGTGGTGTTGTTTTCGATCGCGGCCACCAGCTGACGCTGGGCCGGCATGATGATCCGGAACACGTTGCCGACCATGATGGTGCCGATGATCGCGCCGGTATGCAGGTACGCCCCACGGCCGCTGAATACCTGGCTGAAGCCGAAGCAGGCGGCGATGATCAGCACGAACAGCACGGCACCGAGCAGCGCAGGCTTTTTACCCAGGGGCGAGTCGCACAGGAAGTCGTAGATGAACCAGCTGGCGATCAGCGAACCGATACCGATGGCCACGCCCTCGGCACCGCTCAGGGTGCTGCCAGGGGCCAGCAGGTACAGGGCCGGGTTCCAGTAGAACACCACGCACAGCAAGGCGATACCGGACATCCAGGTGAAGTAGGCTTCCCATTTGAACCAGTGCAGGTTCTCGGGCATTTTCGGCGGTGCCAGCTTGTACTTCTCAAGGTGGTAGATACCACCGCCGTGGATGGCCCATAGGTCACCCGACAGCCCCTCGCGCGGATTGCTCCGGTTCAGGTTGTTTTCAAGCCAGACGAAGTAGAACGATGCACCGATCCAGGCGATACCGGTGATCATGTGAACCCAGCGAATGCTCAGGTTCAGCCATTCGTGAAGGTGTGCTTCCACAGTATGTACCTCTGCCGGTCACCGAACGATGACCGACCTTTTCTTATTGGTGGGGATTGAGGATCAGCATCTGTTCCTCGGTGAAGTAATGCTCGTCGCAGT
The DNA here is from genome assembly GCF_000425785.1 of Pseudomonas taiwanensis DSM 21245. Classification (GTDB taxonomy): domain Bacteria; phylum Pseudomonadota; class Gammaproteobacteria; order Pseudomonadales; family Pseudomonadaceae; genus Aquipseudomonas; species Aquipseudomonas taiwanensis. The sequence continues at coordinate 43,515 of NZ_AUEC01000031.1, read as the reverse complement.
TGTTGCCGGAACCACTGCGATCAACCACCAGGAAGTCATCCCGCTTTTCGATCGTCAGCACCGGGTGGTGCCAGACGCCGCGATGGTAATTAACGCCCTGCCTGCCATTACTGCGGAAGGCTCGGACCAAGCCTGATACAGGTGCATCGCCAACGGGCGCGACCACGATCAGAAAGGGGTTGCCGAGCAGCGGGATGAAAGCCTGGCTGCCCAGCGGATGGCGTTCCAGCATGCGCACGGTCAGCGGCATGTCCAGCGCGTCGGCGCGGAAGATGCTGATGATCGCTTTGTCCTCAGGCTCTGCGGTCTCGACCGTGGCGAGCTTGTGAAAGCGCATGGTCGAGCCGTTGTTGATCATGAAGTGGTCGCTGCCGTCGGTTTCGATCACGTCACCGAAGGGGGCGAAGGCTTCTTTGGTCAGGGGCTCGATCATCAGGGTGCGCATGCGGTTATCTCTTCTATGTTCGTTGTTCTTGAATAGGTGGACCGGCTTGCAGGCCAGGCCCTGGGTACGGACGCGTCACGCACTCGGGCCACGGCTGCGCTCGGTCCTTAAAGCTGCAGCAGGCGGAACAGGGCAATCAGGTTGATCTGTGCCAGGGCTTCCTTGAACTCTGCTTCGGCATCGTTGTGAATGCGTTTTTCGAACGAGGCCAGGATCTGGTGCCGGTTGCTGCCTTTAACCGCCATGATGAACGGGAACTGGAACTTAGCTTTGTAGGCATCGTTCAGTTCGGTGAACCGGGCGAACTCCTCGGCGGTGCACTGGTGAATGCCGGCACCGGCTTGCTCGTTGGTGCTCGATTCGGTCAGCTCGCCCTGGATGGCGGCCTTGCCGGCCAGGTCCGGGTGAGCGTTGATCAGGGCCAGTTGCTCTGCGTGGCTTGCGCTGAGCAGGATATCGCTCATGCGCTGGTGCAGGGCTTCGATCTCGTCCAGCTCACCCAGCTGGCCGAGGTCGTAGGCCTTTTCGGCAACCCACGGCGAGTGCTCGTAGATGTCGGCGAAGGCCTCGACGAAGGCGTCACGGTCCAGGGTGGAGGGCTTGAGGGTCTTGAAGGCAGTCATCAGGCGTTCTCTTTCTTGTACGGGTGGGTGGCATGCCAGTGGCGGGCGATATCCACGCGACGGGCGAACCAGACTTGCTCATGGCTCTTGGCGTAGTCGACGAAGCGCTTGAGCGCAGCCAGGCGCGCCGGGCGACCGACCAGGCGGCAGTGCAGGCCGATGGAGAGCATCTTCGGCGCTTCGGCGCCTTCGGCATACAGCACGTCGAAGGCATCCTTGAGGTACTGGAAGAACTGCTCGCCGCAGTTGAAGCCCTGCACCTGGGTGAAGCGCATGTCGTTGGTGTCCAGGGTGTAGGGGATCACCAAGTGCGGTTTGCCGGTGGGGTTGTTTGGCTCCCAGTAGGGCAGGTCGTCGTCATAGGTGTCGCTGTCGTAGAGGAAGCCACCTTCCTCCATCACCAGGCGACGGGTGTTTGGGCCGGTGCGGCCGGTGTACCAGCCCAGCGGGCGCTCGCCGGTCAGCTCGGTGAGGATGCGGATGGCTTCGAGCATGTGCTCGCGCTCCTGGGCCTCGTCCATGTACTGGTAGTCGATCCAGCGGTAACCGTGGCTGCAGATCTCGTGGCCGGCCTCGACCATGGCGCGGATGACGTCCGGGTGGCGCTGGGCGGCCATGGCCACGGCGAAGATGGTCAGGGGTACGCCGCTGTCCTTGAACAGCTTGAGCAGGCGCCAGACACCGGCGCGGCTACCATACTCGTACAGCGACTCCATGCTCATGTTGCGCACACCCTGCAGTGGCTGGGCGGCAACCATTTCGGAGAGGAAGGCTTCGGACTCTTTGTCACCGTGCAGGATGTTGCGCTCGCCGCCTTCTTCGTAGTTGAGCACGAAAGACAGCGCGATACGGGCGTTGCCCGGCCATTGCGGGTGAGGTGGGTTGTTGCCGTAACCGATCAGGTCGCGAGGGTAGTCAGCGCTCACTGCAGTCTTCCTTCTTGTGCGTTTGTGCGGGGGTGGGCGGGCCGCGTCGGGATGTCGCACCACCGGATGGGCTGATTGTATACAACTTCTGAAATCTTTTGTAAGCCTGTTTTTCCGCATTTCTTCCCATTTGTCGCATGAGCCTTGCCGGTTAAGTCTTTGCAAGAAACCTGCCCACTTGGTCAGTTAATGACGTTGACGTCTGCGCTGGGCCTGTATTTGCGACTGGTGGCCGGTTTGTCGGGGCGCAGGGAGGAGGGCGAAGGAAGGGTTTAGAAAATTGTGTACAATCTTTCGTGAAAATGTCTTAATGACTGCATTCCCGCATACGGCGAGGTCCATTTTGGTGCCATGCCGAGTATTTTCTGCCCACGATCTGCACAAGAGGCGACAAGCAATGGGACGTTTGACCACACACGTACTGGATGCCGCGCACGGCTGCCCAGGCAGCTCGATCAAGGTCGAGCTCTATCGCGTAGAAGGCCAGCAGCTGGAGCTGGTGAACACTGCGCTGACCAACAGCGATGGGCGGGTCGACGCACCGTTGCTGCAAGGCGACGATTACCGTACCGGTGTCTATCAGTTGCAGTTCAGTGCGGGCGCTTATTACCGTGCTCGCGGCGTGCAGTTGCCGGAGCCGGCGTTTCTGGATGTTGTTGTGCTGCGCTTTGGCATCGACGAGAAGCAGGAGCATTACCACGTGCCGCTGTTGATCTCGCCGTATAGCTATTCGACCTATCGTGGAAGCTAGTGGGTCGCTAGAAGAATCTTCGTAGGTCCTTGGCCCGCTCTCACACTGGCGGGCTTTTTTTCGTCTGCAGAAAAAGAGGGTGGCGTGTGGTGTCGGGTGCGGATGTGGGTGGGCTTGAAATCGAGCGCCGCCTGCGCGGCGCATCGCGAGCAAGGCTCGCTCCTACCGAGCCATGCAGCAAAGCGGGCGTGCGCCTCAAGCAGGAAAACCGACCTGAAACAGGCGTAGGAGCGAGCTTTGCTCGCGATGCGCCGCGCGGGCGGCGCTCGATCTTGCAATTGCTAGAAAGCTCAAGCCAAGCTACCGGAACCTGGGGCATACCCTTCGGCCACGGTGAAAAAAGAGGAGGGTGGCGTGTGGTGTAGGGCGCGGATTTGGGGTGGGCTTGAAATCGAGCGCCGCCTGCGCGGCGCATCGCGAGCCATGCAGCAAAGCGGGCGTGCGCCTCAAGCAGGAAAACCGACCTGAAACAGACGTAGGAGCGAGCTTTGCTCGCGATGCGCCGCGCGGGCGGCGCTCGATCTTGCAATTGCTAGAAAGCTCAAGCCAAGCTACCGGAACCTGGGGCATACCCTTCGGCCACGGTGAAAAAAGAGGAGGGTGGCGTGTGGTGTAGGGCGCGGATTTGGGGTGGGCTTGAAATCGAGCGCCGCCTGCGCGGCGCATCGCGAGCCATGCAACAAAGCGGGCGTGCGCCTCAAACAGGAAGACCGACCTGAAACAGACGTAGGAGCGAGCTTTGCTCGCGATGCGCCGCGCGGGCGGCGCTCGATCTCGCAATCGCTAAAAAGCTAAAGCCAAGCCATTCACGAATTAAAGAAACACGAACTTGGCAATGAAAATCGCGCACAGTACCCAAAGGCTGGCAGAGATTTCCTTGTACTTGCCAGTGCCTGCCTTCAATGCCACATAGCTGATGAAGCCCAGGGCAATACCATCGGCGACCGAGAAGGTCAGCGGCATCATGATCACGGTAACGATCGCTGGAATGCTGTCGGTGGCTTCATCCCAGTGAATGTGCGCCATGCTGCCCATCATCAGCATCGCTACATAGATCAGTGCACCAGCAGTGGCATAGGCAGGGATCATCCCGGCCAGTGGCGCGAAGAACATCGCGGCGATGAACAGGACGCCGACGACCACTGCAGTCAAGCCAGTACGGCCACCCGCCGCGACACCCGCGGCACTCTCCACGTAGCTGGTCACAGGTGGCACGCCGACCACCGCTCCGAACACACTGGAGGCACTGTCGGCCTTCAGGGCCTTCGACAGGTTTTCGATACGCCCATCCGCTGCCACCAGGTTGGCCCGCTGGGCTACGCCCATCAGGGTGCCGGCGGTGTCGAACATGTGCACGAAGAGGAACGCCAGTACCACGCTGATCATGCTGACGTTGAACACGCCCGCCACATCCATGGCCATCCAGGTGGGTGCCAGGCTCGGAGGCATCGACATCACGCCACCGAACTTCACCAGACCCAAGCCCCAGCCAGCGACGGTGACGCCGATGATGCTGATCAGGATGGCGCCGAACACCCGCTTGTAGCTGAGGATGGCGATCATCAGGAAGCACACCGCTGCCAGCAGCGGACCAGGCTCATGCAGCGAGCCGAGCTTGATCAGTGTGGCCGGGCTGTCGACGATGATCCCTGCGGTCTTGAGGCCGATCAGTCCGAGAAACAGTCCGACCCCGGCACCCATGGCATGTCGCAGGCTCACTGGGATGCTGTTGAGCAACCATTCGCGAACCTTCGACAAGGTCAGGAACATGAACAGCACGCCCGAGACGAACACGGCCCCGAGCGCTGTTTCCCAGTTGTAGCCCATGGTCCCGACCACGGTGTAGGTAAAGAAGGCGTTAAGCCCCATGCCCGGTGCCAGGCCCACCGGCCAGTTGGCGTAAAGGCCCATCAGCAGGCAGCCGAGGGCGGCGGCGATGCAGGTGGCGACGAAGGCCGCGCCATGGTCGATACCTGCGTCGGCCATGATGTTGGGGTTGACGAAAATGATGTACGCCATGGTGATGAAGGTGGTCACCCCGGCGATCAGCTCGGTTCGGACAGTGCTGCCGTGTTGCTTGAGTTTGAAAATCCGCTCCAGCCAGCTCGTTTCGAGCGGCGGCGCGAGATCCAGCGTAGGGGCTTCGGATTTGCGGCTTTCCACAGCGAGTACTCCTCAAGTCTTTCTTGTTGTTGTGGAGCCTTCGTCCTGCGCAAAAGCGCTTGGCGGCTCCAAGAGGGAAGGCAGACGTCCGACCGTTTGTTGACTTATGGGTCAAGAAGTTGCTCGCTGGATTATCCTTTTGTGTACAAAGAATGCAAATAATGTTTTATCTTTTGTGTGCATAAACTGTCGCTCGATGGCTATATAGCGAAAAGGCCACCTGCAGAAACGGCTCAGCCTGTGTACAATGGCGCCATACTTTCCTTCGTGCCTCGAGAGCCCATGAACGAACAGCTGCAACCTCTGAAGAAACCTGCACGCGCTGGCAAGGCTGGCCGCAGTGGTACCCAGGACGACATCGTCTATGCGCACATCTTCGAGGCGATCCTCGAGCAGCGTCTGGCACCGGGCACCAAGTTGAGCGAGGAAGCGCTGGGCGAGATCTTCGGTGTCAGCCGTACCATCATTCGCCGCGCGTTGTCGCGCCTGGCCCATGAAAGTGTGGTGCTGCTGCGACCCAATCGCGGCGCGGTGGTGGCCAGCCCGACGGTGGAAGAGGCGCGTCAGGTGTTCTTCTCGCGGCGTATGGTCGAGCGCGCTATCACCGAACTGGCCGTGCAGCACGCTACCGCCGAGCAACTCAACGAGCTGCGCCAGATGGTGCGTGAAGAGCGGGACAGCTTCTCGCGTGGCGACCGGGGTGCGGGTATCCGTCTTTCCGGCGAGTTCCACCTCAAGCTGGCCGAAGCGGCTGGCAATGCCCCGCTGGTGAGCTTCCAGCGCAGCCTGGTGTCCCAGACCTCGCTGATCATCGCCCAGTACGAAAGCGGCAACCGTTCGCATTGCTCGTACGACGAGCACATGCAGTTGATCGACGCCATCGAGGCGCGCGATGCCGAGCAGGCAGTGAGCCTGATGATGCACCACATGGACCACATCGACAGCAAGCTCAACCTGGACGAGGAGAGTGCCTCGGACGACTTGCATGCCGTGTTTTCGCACCTCCTGAAAAAGCCCAAGGCCTCCGTCAAGGGCTGATCCTTCCCGCGCCGGTCTCCTGAGTTTTCTCCAGCGCCGCGCCGTCCGAGAGGGCGCGGCCTCGTGTCGCGCAGCGGTCCCGTGGCCTTGACTGGCCATTAACCCAAGGTCTGCTAAATTCTTGTGGGCAAACCTTCATCAAGCAGTTGGGCTTGCGCATTCATTGCGTTCAACTACTTGAGGAAAGGAATCATGAGCATCTCCCTGGGTACACGTATGGGCGCCGAACTGGTCGGCACCTTCTGGTTAGTGCTTGGCGGCTGTGGCAGTGCAGTACTCGCAGCCAGTTCCCCCATCGGCATTGGCGTGCTTGGTGTCGCTTTCGCCTTCGGCCTCACCGTGCTCACCATGGCGTTCGCCATCGGCCATATCTCCGGCTGCCACCTCAACCCTGCCGTGTCGTTCGGGCTTGTGGTGGGGGGGCGCTTTCCGGCCAAGGAACTGCTGCCTTATGTGATCGCCCAGGTGATCGGCGCGATCCTGGCGGCGGCGGTGATTTACTTCATCGCCAGCGGCAAGGCCGGTTTCGAACTGGCATCTGGTCTGGCTTCGAACGGTTATGCCGATCACTCGCCCGGCGGCTATTCGCTGGCGGCCGGCTTTGTCAGCGAAGTGGTGATGACGGCGATGTTCCTGGTGGTCATCATGGGCGCCACCGACGCACGCGCACCGGCAGGCTTCGCCCCTATCGCCATCGGCCTGGCCCTGACCCTCATTCACCTGATCTCGATCCCGGTGACCAACACCTCGGTCAATCCCGCACGCAGTACCGGCCCGGCATTGTTCGTCGGCGGCTGGGCCTTGCAGCAGTTGTGGCTATTCTGGCTGGCACCGTTGATTGGCGCTGCGATCGGTGGTGCGCTGTACCGTGGCTTGGCCCGCGAGCCATAAAGCCGGTTTGCAGGCTGGGGGCGCAGGGGCGCCGATGGGCTGTGAATATGAATGTACCGCTTTTCGACGGTCCCCCTGCGCAGACTGGTGGCTCTTCATAAGGAGCTACCTACATGACTTTACCGGCCGAATTGTTCGATGCCGTACCCCTCGACAGCGTTGAATCGACAAGCGCCCCCGACCCGGTCCTGGAGCAGGCCAGGGTGCAACTGCATGCACTGCTTGCCGATGCGCCCGATCCCGTGGACTGGCTCAACCAGGCATCGGTTGCACGGCGGGCCAGGTCGGCTGGCGATACGCAATGGCGGCAACGTTTGCCCGCTGGGCTCGATTTGCAGGCAGGGCACATCGAGTCCGCCGAACCGCAGTGGTTCAGCGTGCTGGAGGAAGCCCTGGAGGCCCAAGCGCAGGTTTATGCCGACCTGTTGCCATTAGGCAGTTTGCCGGACAGCTACCCCGAGCGTCTGCGTGACCGTTACCGGGCACAGCACCTTCAGCGGCTGTTGGACTGTTTCGGCGCGACGGCGCCAGCGCGACAGGCACTGGCGCCTTGGATAAGCCTGCAAAGCACCCGGCATAAAGCGACCGAGCAGGCGCGTCGGGCGCTGACGGGGGAAGGGCCGTGGCGCGAGTCGGGGCCATTGCAAGCAGCAATCCTCGCGGCCATGGATGCCGAGGCAAGCTTGCAGGTGCTTGAGGGGCAAATCACACATCAGGCTCGCGACCAATTGTTCTCGCCCGATGATCAGCACCCCGTGCAGTGGCTTTCGGTGCAGGTGGGTGAACAGCCACTGCCTGGGGTGTGGGCGATGGTCCAAGCCAGTGCATGGGCCTCTGGCTTGCTCGATGCCCCCCTGCTGGTCTGGGTTCATGGCGAAGGCGGAGGGCTGATTTGCCTGGAGGCCCAGGTACAACTGCGCGAGCGCCTGGCCTTCACCCTGGCCAACGCACGCCTGCCAGTATCCTCGCTGGTTCCCGAGGATGAGGCTCAATTGCAGTTCGTGCCCGCTCCGCAAGGCCTCACCGGTCTTGTACAGGACCTGCTGGATCACTGGTCGGGGCAGTTGGGGGACGCTCCGCCAGCCAATGGCCCGCTGGCACAACTGACGCCCGATCAGGAGGCCGAGCGGCGTCGGGAGCTTGCCCGCACGGCGCTGTCGATGCCGGTCGACAGTTGTCGGCAGGCGGCGGTGGCGGTGCTCGAGCAACTGTGGGCAGCCGATACGTTGGCCCAACACCTGCCACAGTGGCTGCTGGCGCGAAGCGAAGATGAGCGCGAGCTCTTTGCCGCCTGGCTGAGGGAGTACCAACAGGCAGCCTGGGCGCTGGAAGATTGGCTTGAAGAACAATTACCGCCATTTGTCACATTCGCCGGTCAGTTGCTCTGCGATCGAATCCAGCAGGACCTGGGCATCACGCTGACCCCTGACACCGTGCTGCTGCATCGGCCGGTGTCGGTCGGCTTTCACTGGTTGGGCGAAGGTACAGTCATCGAGCCCTTCCCTGGCGGCGAGTTCGGCTTTTCCGGCGCTCCATTACACGCGGCGCAGGCGTCGATGACATGGGTGGCAAGCGACGAATGGGAGGATGTGACGGTCGCGCAACTGGCTTGCGAAGGCTTCGATGGCCAGGACGACGCCGAGACTAGACGCCTGCAGATGGCCCAGTGGCGGGTAGCGGGCATCTCGGCGAAGTATCTGTCCGACACCTTGGTCTCGCTCGACCCGCTGAGGCAATTCGAGACTACTCTGGCTGTGACATTCGACCCGTCGCAGGAGGCGGATATCCAGCGCTTGCGTCGACCTTACAGACTCGAACTGCAACTGTTGGCCCGCGTACAACACTGGCGTCAGGCGCTCAGCCAACCTGCCGTGGACATGCTGGACACCGCGGCGCAGGTGACTTCAACTGCGGCACTGGCGCAAGCAAGGATGCGAGTTCACTGGTTGACCATCAACAGCAACCAGGCCCTGGGTAGCGAAATCCGCGGCGCCGGTGCGCTGGTCAGGACCGATTCAGGCCTAACCGTGCTGGTTTTGCCCGGTGCGCCAGAAGACATCAATTTGATCGAGCGCGATAGCCTTGAACAGGCGTTGGCTCATCTGCGGCTGGCCATCCGCACCCGCACGGATGTAGCCGACTATGTTGCGCAGCGCTGCACCGACGACCCTGACCGGCTCCTGAGCTATTTCCGCCAGGCGGCCAGCAAGGGCTATGACGGCTTCTTGAATGCCCCAGCGGCAATCGACCAGACGCTCATCGGCCTGCAGCTGACGGACCGGCGTAACCGCCTGATGAGTCTGGCGCGCCAGCAAGGGCGCAATCAGCTGGGTATCAGGATCAGCCGTGACCAGCAGGCGCATGAGCGCCACATCGGTTATCTCAGGGCTGGCCTGGCGATAGTGCCGGGTGTGAACGTGGTCGTCGCATTGCAGGATATCCAGCACAGTGTCCAGGCCATCGGTAGCGCCTGGCGGGCACGGGATGCCGACTCATTGGGTTGGGCTGCGCTGAGCGTGGCGGGTGCCGTGGCCGACATCCTGCTAACCGCCGTTCCTGTCGCCGGTGGGCTGTGGAGCCTGCGCCGGGCCGTGCGCCTGCGCCTGCGGCAACTCAGCGCCAGCCGCCCGCTGGCCGGCTATGAGGTACAACCACGACTGCGCGGCGCGACTCGCTTGCAGGGGGGCGACGAGGGGCTTTGGCTGCATGCCGGCCAGCAGTACATCCAGCAGGACGGTCGCCTCTATGCCGTCTACCGGCGAGCCGGGGAGCACACGCTACGCTTGCGTGCCACCACCATGCGGCGCTACGAGGCGCCAGTGCGCAGGGAGGGTGGGCGTTGGGTCGTGCATGCCGAGGTCGGCCTGCGCGGTGGCGGCGGCAAACTGACCGAATCGGAAGGGCTGCTGAAATATGCGGGGCCGCGCAGCCGGCACCAGCCGTTCGCCGGGGCAAGCCCGCAGACCGCCTTGGCGCGGGGACGGCGCATCCTCGCCAACTACGCCTTTCGAAGTGAAGAGCAGCGGGTGGAGTTCGTATTGTCCTACCTGGCCGATGGTGTCGCGCCAGCCTGGTCGCGTACCTACCTCATTGGCCCAGGCAGCTCGGCGGGTGTGCCGGTCACCAGGCCTTCCCAGCCCTGGCAGCAGTGGCGTTGGGCGCTTCATGGCGAAGACCGTGTGATCGCAAGGTCCGGGGGCGAAGTCAGTGTACATTTCGGGGGGCAGTCGGATACCTCGGCGCTCGGTGTGCGTGTCGAGGGTAACTATTACCCAATACTTGAAGGGGCGGCCTCCAGTCGGGTGCGTTTCATCGTCCAGCCGGGCTGGCAGCCTGAACGGCTGGTCGATCTCGATGACGGGATCGCACAAGGGTTCGGACCGGTGCGGGTCCGACTGGGGCAGCACGCCGCCGAGGCGCCTGAAGTGTTGGGTGGTTTTGCCGAAACCTTCGGTGCACGGCTTGCCCGGCGTTATCCCTTGATGAATGCCAACGCCCGGCAGGTAATGGGCGAGACGTTGTTCAGGAATGCCCGGCGCCGCCATGGATGGAGTTCGATCACGCTGGAGGATCTGGATCACTGGCTGGATGATGCGACCTCCGAGCCGCTGCGGATAATCGACGAGCGCATCGTCGACAATCTGCAAGTGGCGGTCAACCGAGACGTCCTCGGCACCCAGACGTACGAGTGGCGCTGGATGCTCGCGCGTCCCGAAGCCGATGCGCTGCGCAGCGCTGTGGGGCAGCCGACCTTGCAGCCATTCCAGGCAGGCATCAGGCGGGCCATCGTCGACCGAGGTTACCGGATTCTCCAGGAGGGTGGCCACCAAGGGCGTTGCCTGTTCATCTTCGTGAGGCCCGGGCATCGGGAGGTGTATGTGCTGCTGCAGCATCTGGCGCTGGGGCGGGTATCGCTGATGGGGCGCAACGGCATGGTGCTGTTCGGTGAAGTCTGGCTGGACGAACTGATCTCCCGCTTGACACTGCCGGTCGCTGCCGCGCTGCGCACGGCCCGCCAGCAACGATTGCTGCGGCCAGTGCTGGGCGGCGTGCACTTCGAGGGGCCGCACACCACCGAATTGGTCTGGCAGCGTATCCATTTCCAGCTGCGCGAGAATCCCACGGTCCCGCAAGGACGGAGCTGGCGACACAGCTCGCGTGAGCTCACGATGGCGGACATCGAGCGAGTGCCAGGCTCAGGGCTTTATGGAGCCGAAGGCGAAGCGTTGGTCCAAGGGGTCGCTATCGAAGGGCGCTGGGTGCCGATCTTTCCGGTGGAAAGCAACAGCGCCATTGTGCTTACCCGGACGCAGCAGCTACCTGCACCGTTGCGTTTCGATGACCTGCAACGCTGTGTGCGTCAGCGCTACGGCGAACAGCCCTGGTTGGTGGTGCGTAACCAGCAGGGGTGGTCGGTGCGGCGGGCGCTGTTCACCCTGCCGTTGGATTACCAGGTTAGCCGTGCGCGTCCAGGTTTGGCCCAACAGAGTGCGCAGAACGTCGCCCGTACGGTATTCGAAGGGTTCCAGGGCAGCGAGCATGCGCGGTTGTTGCACCTTGAGCAGGTGCTCAATGGCTGGTTGGGAGATACCCGCGCCCTGGGTGATCTCGCCGACCCGCTGTTGTTGCTCGCGCCGCAGCGGCCCTTGCAGCTGGAGGGGCAGAGGGGGTGGCGGTTGACGCTGGCGCTGGATGCTCCGGCAGCCAGGCCTCCGGTGTACTACCTGCGAGCCGTGGATGCCCACAGCCAGCAATTGCTCGGCACTGTCAGTGGCAGACGCATGCGCCAGCACGCCATCAACGTGGTCGACGATATGCTCAGGCGTTATGGATTGAGCCACCAGCAGCGTATCGGCAATGTCGTCCAGTATGGGCAGTCGTCGACAGGCAGGGTCTACCTCGTGCTGGTGGCCGTCAGCGAAGAGGCGGTTATCGATGTGGCCCCGGACCTGGGAGGATCAGTGCTGTCCCAGGCTTGGCTGGCGCAGTGGCACACGCAGATCGGCGCGCAAGCGCGCCAGGCTCTGCAGCAGGCGGTCGAGCAAGGACGTCTGGTTCGCTTGCTGGTGACCTTGCGCGTAGGGGCAGGGCCTTACAGTGGCCAGGTCGCGGTGACGCGCCTGGCCGATTTCTGATCGCGCCTCAGCGCTGGTGCACGCAACGACCGGCCGCGTAGGTTTCCCGCACGGTGCGGTCGTCGCCCAGGGTGGTGAGGACGAACAGGGTCTCTTCGATGCTGTTGGACTGTTGGATACGGTAGTCCAGCAGCGGCGTGGCCTTGTAGTCGAGCACCACGAAGTCGGCATCGTTGCCTGGGCGCAGGCTGCCGATGCGGTCGTCCAGGCGCAAGGCACGGGCACCGCCGAGGGTCGCCAGGTACAGCGACTTGTAGGGGTGCAAGCGAGCGCCCTGCAGTTGCATCACCTTGTAGGCCTCGTTCAGGGTAGTGAGCAGCGAGAAGCTGGTGCCGGCGCCGACATCGGTGCCCAGGCCAACGTTGACCTTGAAACGCTCGGCCTGGGGCAGGTTGAACAGGCCGCTGCCCAGGAACAGGTTGGAGGTTGGGCAGAAGGCGATCGCCGAGCCGGTTTCTGCCAGACGCTGGCACTCGTCGTCACACAGGTGCACGCCGTGGGCGAACACCGAGCGCTCGCCCAGCAGTTCGAAGTGGTCGTAGACGTCCAGGTAACCCTTCTGCTCAGGGAACAGCGACTTGACCCAGTCGATTTCCTTGAGGTTCTCCGACAGGTGCGTGTGCATGTACACGCCGGGGTGTTCCTTGAGCAGTTGCCCCGCCATGGTCAGTTGTTCCGGGGTGCTGGTAGGGGCGAAACGCGGGGTGACCGCGTAGTGCAGGCGGCCCTTGCCATGCCAGCGTTCGATCAATGCCTTGCTTTCGCTGTAGCTCGACTCGGCGGTGTCGGTCAGGTAGTCAGGCGCATTGCGGTCCATCATCACCTTGCCGGCGATCAGGCGCAGGTCCAGACGCTCAGCTTCTTCGAACAGCGCGTTGACCGATTCCGGGTGCACGCTGCCGAACACCAGGGCGGTGGTGGTGCCATTGCGCAGCAGCTCCTTGAGGAAAATCTTCGCCACCTGGTCGGCATGGGCCTTGTCGGCAAACTGCTTCTCGCAGGGGAAGGTGTAGGTATTTAGCCAGTCCAGCAGCTGTTCGCCGTAGGAACCGATCATGCCGGTCTGCGGGAAGTGGATATGGGTGTCGATGAAGCCTGGGGTAATCAGGGCATCCTGGTAGTGCACCACCTCGATGTCGGCGTCCAGGGTCGGCAGCAGCTCGCTGGCATGGCCAACGGCGCTGATGCGGCCATCATCGATTACCAGCAGGCCATCCTCGTAGTATTCGTGGGAGGCGTCCAGGCCAACTTCGGCCGGGTCGGCGATGCTGTGCAGGATGGCGGCGCGGTAGGCTTTACGGGTAGCAGTCATAAAACGCTCGTCAAAGGGCTTGGCTGCGCCGTGAAGGCGGCAGCAACTGGGCAATGGGGCCGGCATTGGCGGCAGCGTCGTGCTGGCCGAAGCAGGCGTTGTAAGTGGCAATGATTTCCCCGGCTATGGACACGGCGATCTCGATCGGCAGCTTGCCTTTGACCTCGGCCAGGCCCATCGGGCAGCGCATGCGTGCCATGACGGCGTCGTCATAGCCGCGCTCGCGCAGACGGTGCTCGAACTTGGTGCGCTTGGTCTTCGAGCCGATCAGACCAAACCAGGTGAAATCGTTGCGCTTCAGAATGGCGGCGGTCAGTTCCAGGTCGAGCTGGTGGTTGTGGGTCATGACGATGCAGTAGCAGCCTGCTGGCAGCTCTGCCACCTCGTCGACCGGTTCCTCGCTGACGACCTTGGTCACACCGTTAGGGATGACCTCGGGAAACTCCTGCTCGCGTGAGTCGATCCAGCGTACTCGGCAGGGCAACGCGGCGAGCAAGGGTACCAGAGCGCGGCCGACATGGCCCGCGCCGAACACAGCAATCTGCGCCTGCACCGCGGCCATGGGTTCGAACAGCAGTACAGTGACGCCGCCGCAGCACTGGCCGAGGCTGGCGCCCAGGCTGAAGCGCTCCAGATGCGGGGTCGTGCGTTGCGCTTCGAGCATCTGCCGGGCGATGTGCAGGGCCTTGTATTCCAGGTGGCCGCCACCGATGGTGTCGAACAGGCCGTCGGCGCTGACCACCATCTTCGAGCCTGCGTTGCGTGGCGTGGAGCCGCGCTCTTCGATGATGGTCACCAGCACGCAGGCTTCGCCACGGGATTGATGGTCGGCGAGGGCGTTGATCCATTGGTGCATGATCCAATTCCTCTTCAGGTAGCTCGGCCCGCTTTGGGGGCGGTGTTACTGAGTCTCTGTTTCCAGTTGCGGTTCGGCCGGTTGCGTGGCCACCGCCCTGCGCATCTGCTCACAGCCCCACAACACCCGCTCCGGCGTCGCTGGCGCGTCGATGTTCGGCTGCTCGCGGTAGTCGGCGATGCTGGCTACGGCATCCTTGATCGCGCACCAGGCAGCGATGCCGAGCATGAACGGTGGCTCGCCCACGGCCTTGGAGTGGAACACGGTGTCTTCCGGGTTCTTGCGGTTCTCCACCAGCTTCACGCGCAGGTCCAGCGGCATGTCGGCCACTGCCGGTATCTTGTAGCTGGCCGGGCCGTTGGTCATCAGCTTGCCCTTGGCGTTCCACACCAGTTCCTCGGTGGTGAGCCAGCCCATGCCCTGGATGAAGCCGCCCTCCACCTGGCCGATGTCGATGGCCGGGTTCAGCGAGTCACCGACGTCATGCAGGATGTCGGCGCGCAGCATCTTGTATTCGCCGGTCAGGGTATCGACGATCACCTCCACGCATGCCGCGCCGAAGGCGAAGTAGTAGAACGGCCGGCCACGCGCCTGGCTGCGGTCGTAGTAGATCTTCGGCGTACGGTAGAAACCGGTGCTCGACAGCGAAACCTGGGCGAAGTACGCCAGCTGAACCAGTTGCTCGAAACTGACGATCTGGTCGCGCACCCGTACATGGCCGTTGCGGAACTCGACGTCTTCCTCGGTCACCTGATAGTGGCGTGCGGCGAATTCGGTGAGGCGCTTCTTGAGGATTTCGGCGGCATTCTGCGCCGCTTTGCCATTGAGGTCGGCGCCGCTGGAGGCGGCGGTCGGCGAGGTGTTGGGCACCTTGTCGGTATTGGTGGCGGTGATCTGGATACGGCTGAAGTCGACCTGGAACACCTGGGCGACCACCTGGGCGACCTTGGTGTTCAGACCCTGGCCCATTTCGGTGCCGCCGTGGTTCAGGTGGATGCTACCGTCGGTATAGATGTGGATCAGCGCACCGGCCTGGTTGAGGAAGGTGGCGGTGAACGAAATACCGAACTTGACCGGGGTCAGCGCCAGGCCCTTCTTCAGGATCGGGCTGTTGGCGTTGAAGCGGCGGATCGACTCGCGACGCTCGGCATAGTCGCTGCTGGCTTCCAGTTCGGCGGTCATCTCTTCGAGCATGTTGTGCTCGACCGTCTGGTAGTAATGGGTGACGTTGCGCTCGGTCTTGCCGTAGTAGTTGGCTTTGCGTACCTCCAGCGGGTCGCGACCCAGGTGGCGGGCGATGTGGTCCATCACCTGCTCGATGGCGACCATGCCCTGCGGACCGCCAAAGCCACGGTAGGCGGTGTTGGAGGCGGTGTTGGTCTTGCAACGGTGGCCGTGCACGGTGGCATCGCCCAGGTAATAGGCGTTGTCGGAGTGGAACATGGCGCGGTCGACGATCGAACCGGACAGGTCCGGGGAGTAGCCGCAGTTGCCAGCCAGGTCGAAGGTGATGCCATGCAGGCGGCCGTCATCGTCGAAGCCCACGTCGTACTCGACGTAGAACGGGTGACGTTTGCCGGTCATGGTCATGTCTTCGACGCGCGGCAGGCGCATCTTGGTCGGCTGGCCGGTCAGGCGGGCGATCACCGCGCACAGGCACGCCGGGCTGGCCGCCTGGGTTTCCTTGCCTCCGAAACCGCCGCCCATGCGGCGCATGTCGAGCACGATCTTGTTCATCGGCACGTCCAGCACTTCGGCGACCAGCTTCTGCACCTCGGTGGGGTTCTGGGTCGAGCAGTAGACGATCATGCCGCCATCTTCGGTAGGCATTACCGAAGAGATCTGAGTTTCCAGGTAAAAGTGCTCCTGGCCGCCGATGTGCAGGGTGCCTTGCAGGCGGTGCGCAGCGCTGGCCAGGGCTGCGGCCGAATCGCCACGCTGGTGGGTGTGGCTGTCGAGCACGAAGTGCTTCTTACGAAACGCTTCGACCACATCCAGCACTGGTTCCAGGTCTTCGTACTCGATGATGGCGGCCATGGCCGCACGGCGCGCGGTGTCGAGGTCGCGGGCGGCCACGGCGAGTACCGGTTGGCCGAAGAACTCGACCTTGTCGATGGCCAGCAGCGGGTCACCGGCAACCACCGGGCCGATATCCTTCAGGCCGGGAATGTCTTCGTGGGTAATGGCGATGCGCACACCTTCGAAGGCATAGCAGGGCGTGGTGTCGATGCGCAGGATGCGTGCGTGGGCGCGGTCGGACGTGCGGGCATACACGTGCAGCTGGTTGGGGAACTCCAGGCGATCGTCGATGTACACCGCCTCGCCGGACACATGCTTGTCGGCACTGTCGTGCTTGATGCTGCGGCCAACACCGGTGGTCAGGTCCTGGCGGAACAGTTCGGCCATCTCGGCCTGGCTCTTGGCTGCGTGATGGTTAGACATAAGCGGTCACCCGGGTCTCGATGTATGGCGATTGCTGTTCGATGAAGTACTTGCGCAGCAGGTTCTGCGCGGTCAGCAGGCGGTACTCCTTGCTGGCACGGAAGTCGCTGAGCGGGGTGAAGTCCTCGGCCAGCGCCTGGCAGGCGCGTTCGATGCTGGCCTGGTTCCAAGGCTTGCCGCGCAGTGCGGCTTCGCAGGCCCGGGCACGCTTGGGAATGGCGGCCATCCCGCCGAAGGCAATGCGCACACCGCTGACCACGCCATTTTCGATGCTCAGGTTGAACGCCCCGCACACGGCGGAGATGTCGTCGTCCAGGCGCTTGGACACTTTGTAGGCGCGGAACGCCCAGTCAGCGCTGGCGCGGGGCACGATGATCTTTTCGATGAACTCGCTGTCCTGGCGTGCGGTGATGCGGTAGTCGATGAAATAGTCTTCCAGTGCCAGAGTGCGCTGGCGCTGGCCTTGACGCAACACGATCTGCGCGTCCAGGGCGATCAGCAAGGGTGGCGAGTCGCCAATCGGCGAGGCGTTGCCAATGTTCCCGCCCAGGGTGCCCTGGTTGCGGATCTGCAGCGAGGCGAAGCGGTGGAGCAGGGCGCCGAAGTCAGGGTATTCCTCGTTGAGCGCGCCGTAGCAGTCGGTGAGCGGGGTGGCGGCGCCGATTTCCAAGTGGCTGGCGGTTTTCTCGATGCGCTTGAGTTCGGCGACGTGGCCGACGTAGATCATCACCGGCAAGGTCTTGTGGAACTGGGTGACTTCCAGCGCCAGGTCGGTACCACCGGCCAGCAGGCGTGCCTCGGGGTGGGAACTGTACAAGTCGGCCAGATCGGCCACGGTCAGCGGCACCAAGCAGCGCTTGTCGCCACTGTTGAGCTCGCCGGTCTGGGTCGGGGCAATGGCTTTGAGGCGGCTGATGGTCTGGGCCTGCTGGGCATCGAACTGGTCCCGGCAGGGCTGGGCGCAGCTCTGCTGGGCCGCGTCGAGAATCGGGCGGTAACCGGTGCAACGGCACAGGTTGCCAGCCAGTGCTTCCTGCGCCTGGTGCAGGTCGTGGCATTCGCTGTTCTTTTGCAGGGCGAACAGCGACATGACAAAACCAGGGGTGCAGAAGCCGCACTGCGAACCGTGGCAGTCGGCCATGGCCTGTTGCACGCTGTGCAGCTTGCCCTGGTGCTTGAGGCCTTCGACGCTGATGAGCTGTTTGCCGTGCAGCGACGAAACGAACGTCAGGCACGAGTTGAGGCTGCGGTAGCGCAAGGTGTCGTTGCCGGCAGCGTCCTGGGTCAGTTCGCCGACTACCACGGTGCAGGCGCCGCAGTCGCCACTGGCGCAGCCCTCCTTGGTGCCGGGTTTGCCCAGGTGCTCGCGCAGGTATTGCAGCACCGTCATGTTCGGGTCCAGGGCGTGCTCACTACGCAGCTCCTGATTGACGAGAAACTGGATCACGGGGAAGGCCTCGCAATGGTTTTATTGTTGTTCGGGCGGACTCTAAGCAGGGCTGACCTGAAGGTCAATATTTTTCTGACTCAAAGGTCAGGAAATTATTCATGCCTACGCCGATTCCACCGAACCCGTCCTTTTCCTAAGCATAGATCGGGCCGTCATCGAGGGCATTGGGCGATGCCAACAAAGGCTGTAGTCCCCCTGCTCGATTGGGCTGCAAGTGCGCTACAATCCCGCCCTTGTCTCCAGTTCAATGATTCTGAAGGAAAACCATGACGTTCAAGGCGCCGGACAGCCTCTCAGAGCAGATTGCCGACTACCTGGCCGAGCGGATCATCCGTGGCGAACTCGCGCCGGGAGAACGTATCCAGGAGCAGAAGGTCACCCAGGCGCTCAATGTCAGCCGTGGCTCGGTGCGTGAGGCCCTGTTGATCCTCGAACGTCGGCATCTGGTCGCGATCTTGCCGCGTCGTGGTGCCCATGTGACCGAACTGGACGAACGCAGCGTGCGCAGCCTGTGCACCTTGATGAGCGAGTTCTACATCCTGCTGGGCAACGCGGTTGCGCAGAAGTGGCGCGTCGAGAGCGACCTGTTGCCATTCTTGGGCATTCAGCAGCGCCTGCAGCAAGCGTGCGCCAACAAGGACATCAAGACCTTCGTCGCCGAAAGTTTTGCCGTGATGCGCGCGGCCTACCCGTTTGCCGACAACCCGTTCCTCCAGGAAACCGTCGAGAACCTGCAGCCGGCCATGAGCCGTGCCTACTACCTGTCACTGGATCAGCGCCAGGCCAACATGAACGACTACCTGGAGCTGTTCGCCCGCTTGCTCGACGCCGTGGTCGCCCGAGACCTGCCGCGCATTCGCGAAGTGCTTACCGCCTACGGCCAGCGTAGTTGCGAACTGGTGCTGGCTGCGTTGGCCCGAGTCTGACCGATGCGCCTAAAGTGCATTCGCCTGGCCGGGTTCAAGTCGTTCGTCGACCCGACCACGGTCAACTTCCCCAGCAACATGGCGGCCGTGGTCGGCCCCAACGGCTGTGGCAAGTCCAACATCATCGACGCGGTGCGTTGGGTGATGGGCGAAAGTTCGGCGAAGAACCTGCGTGGCGAGTCGATGACCGATGTCATCTTCAACGGCTCCACCAGCCGCAAGCCTGTCAGCCAGGCCAGCATCGAACTGGTGTTCGACAACAGTGACAATACCCTGGTGGGCGAATACGCCGCCTATGCGGAGATTTCCATCCGTCGCAAGGTGACCCGCGACGGGCAGAACACCTATTACCTGAACGGTGCCAAGTGCCGTCGGCGTGATATCACCGATATTTTTCTCGGCACCGGCCTGGGCCCGCGCAGCTATTCGATCATCGAACAGGGCATGATCTCCAAGCTGATCGAGGCCAAGCCCGAGGAGCTGCGCAATTTCATCGAGGAAGCCGCTGGCATATCCAAATACAAGGAGCGCCGCCGCGAGACCGAGAACCGCATTCGCCGCACCCAGGAAAACCTGGCGCGTCTGACCGACCTGCGCGAAGAACTGGAGCGCCAGTTGGAGCGCCTGCATCGCCAGGCCCAGGCCGCCGAGAAATACCGCGAGTACAAAGCCCAGGAGCGCCAGTTCAAGGCGCGTTTGTCGGCTTTGCGCTGGCGCGACCTAGATGCCCGCGTGCGCCAGCGTGAAGGGGTGATTGGCGATCAGGACGTCGCCCATGAGGCGTTGGTGGCCGAGCAACGCAATGCCGACGCCGCCATCGAGCGCCTGCGCGACGGTCATCACGAGCTGTCCGAACGCTTCAACCAGGTCCAAGGGCGTTTCTACTCGGTGGCCGGCGATATCGCCCGGGTCGAGCAGAGCATTCAGCACGGCCAGCAACGCCTTCGTCAGTTGCAGGACGACCTCAAGGAGGTCGAGCGCACGCGACTGGAGACCGAGTCGCACCTGGGCCACGATCGCACCCTGCTGGCCACGCTGGGCGAAGAGCTGGACAGGCTGCTGCCCGAGCAGGAGCTGACCCTGGCCGCGGCCGAGGAGGCTGCCGCCATCCTGGAAGAAGCCGAGCAAGGCATGCACGGCTGGCAAGAGCAGTGGGACAGCTTCAATACCCGCTCTGCCGAACCTCGGCGCCAGGCCGAGGTCCAGCAGTCGCGTCTGCAGCAGCTTGAAGCCAGCCTGGAGCGCCTGAGCGAACGCCAGCGCAAACTGACCGAGGAAGGCGAGCAGCTGGGCGCCGACCCGCAGGATGCCGACATGCGGGCCTTGAGCGAGCAGTTGGCAGGCAGTGAAGTACAGCTTGAAGCGCTGCAGTTGGCGGAAGAGCAACTGGTCGACAGCCTTGAGGGCGTGCGTGAGCAGTTGCAGCAGGCGACCCAAGCGCAGCAGCAGGCGCAGGGCGATCTGCAGCGGCTGGGCGGACGCCTGGCCTCGCTCGAGGCATTGCAGCAGGCCGCCCTCGAGCCAGGCGCAGGCATTGCGCAGTGGTTGAGCGAACAAGGCCTGGCGCACCAGCCCCGGCTGGCCGAGGGCTTGCGTGTCGAGCCGGGTTGGGAGCTGGCCGTGGAGACGGTGCTCGGAGCTGACTTGCAAGCGGTGTTGGTCAATGACTTCGTCGGGCTTGATTTCACGCACCTCGAGCAGGGCGAGCTGCGTTTGCTGCTGGCCGACGAGGAGGGTGCGCGCCCGGCCGGCAGCCTGCTGGACAAGGTCGAAGGTCGTACCGACCTGGCCCCGTGGCTGGCCCAGGTCAAGCCGGTGGAGGACCTCGCGCAAGCCTTGGCCCTGCGCGCCTCCCTGGGCGAAGGTCAGAGCTTGGTGAGCCGCGACGGCTACTGGGTGGGCCGGCACTTCCTGCGCATCAGCCGTGGTGGAGACGCCCAGGGTGGTGTGCTGGCCCGTGGCCAGGAAATCGAGCGCCTGGGCTTCGACCAGGCTGAGCAGGAGGCGGCGCTCGAGGTGCTCGAACAACGGTTGCAGGCCTTGCGCGAGCAGCAACTGGACCACGAAGAGCAGCGAGAGCAACTGCGCCGCCGCACCCAGGAGCAAACCCTACAGCACGGCGAGCTCAACTCGCGCCTGTCGGCCGCCCGTGCGCGTGCCGAGCAGTTGGAACTGCGCCGCGGCCGCTTGCACGAAGAGCTGGTCGAGTTGCAGGAGCAACGCGCCGTGGAGCATGAGCAATTGGGCGAAGCGCGCCTGTTGCTGCAAGAGGCGCTGGACCTCATGGCACAGGACGCCGAGCAGCGCGAAGCGCTGATGGCCCGGCGCGATACCTTGCGCGAGGGTCTCGACCGTGTGCGACAGGAGGCCCGTCAGCACAAGGACCATGCCCACCAACTCGCCGTGCGCCTGGGTTCGTTGCGCGCCCAGCACGACTCCACTCGCCAGGCTCTGGAGCGTCTGGAGCAGCAGGCTGCGCGCCTTGGCGAGCGCCAGGAGCAATTGAGCCTCAATCTGGAGGAGGGCGAAGCGCCGCTCGAAGAACTGCGTCTGAAGCTGGAGGAGTTGCTGGAGCGGCGCATGAGCGTCGACGAGGAAATGCGCCAGGCGCGTCTGCACATGGATGAGGCCGACCGCGAACTGCGAGAGGCCGAGAAGCGCCGTACCCAGGCCGAACAGCAGGCACAGTTGCTGCGTGGCCAGTTGGAGCAGTTGCGCCTGGAGTGCCAGGGCCTGGACGTGCGCCGCAAGACGCTGCAGGAGCAACTTCTGGCCGATGGCTATGATTTGCAGGGCGTGCTCGCCACGTTGGAACCTGAGGCCAGCGAGCAGGGCACCGAGCAGGAGCTTGAGCAGTTGGAGGCGCGGATCCAGCGCCTGGGCGCGATCAACCTGGCGGCGATCGAAGAATACGAGCAGCAGTCCGAGCGCAAGCGCTATCTGGATGCTCAGGACGCCGACCTGGTCGAAGCTCTGGAGACCCTGGAGAACGTCATTCGCAAGATCGACAAGGAAACCCGCAACCGCTTCAAGGATACCTTTGATCAGATAAATGCCGGATTACAGGCGCTTTTCCCAAAAGTTTTCGGTGGCGGCAGCGCGTATCTGGAACTGACGGGCGAAGATTTACTCGATACAGGGGTGACGATCATGGCGCGTCCGCCGGGCAAGAAGAACAGCACCATCCATTTGCTGTCCGGCGGCGAAAAGGCACTGACCGCATTGGCGCTGGTGTTTGCCATCTTCAAGTTGAACCCCGCACCGTTCTGCATGCTCGACGAAGTCGATGCACCGCTGGACGATGCCAACGTCGGGCGCTACGCCCGTTTGGTCAAGGACATGAGTGAAAGCGTGCAATTTATCTACATCACCCACAACAAGATTGCCATGGAGATGGCCGATCAATTGATGGGGGTGACCATGCATGAGCCTGGGTGCTCACGTCTTGTTGCAGTTGATGTGGAGGAGGCTCTGGCCATGGTCGACGCCTGATGAGCGAAGATAGGGCAGAATGTGTGGGCAAATGCCCCCGTCATGTGCGACAGACGGTGTAAAGTTGTCTTTGGTCGTGCTAGCTTAATGTCACTCGTTTTTTGCGTGGGTAAAACGCCTGTCAGAACATAGAGTTGGCGCCACGTGTTAAAGGGCTTTGAACCCTTTGTTTTCAAGCATATTTTTATAGAGGCACGGGATTACATGGAAATCGGTCTGCGCGAGTGGCTGATCGTCATCGGCATCATTGTCATCGCCGGTATTCTTTTCGACGGCTGGCGCCGCATGCGCGGCGGTAAAGGCAAGTTGAAGTTCCGTCTGGATCGCAGCTACTCCAACCTGCCGGACGACGAAGGCAGTGCCGAGGTGCTTGGCCCATCGCGGGTACTGGACACCCACAAGGAGCCGGAGCTGGACGAGAGCGACCTGCCTTCGGTCAGTGCGCCCGAGCGTGAGCGCGAACCCAAGCCTGCCAAGGCCAACAAGCGCGGCAAGCGTACCGCGCAAGCCCAACAGGGTGACCTGAACCTGGTTGCCGAGCAGCGCGAGCCCGATCTGTTCGACGATGCCGATGAAGGTCTGGCCGCGGACAACAATCGCAACAGCGGTTTTGCTGCCAGCGGCAACGCGGCCAAAGAGCTGCCACCTGTCGAAGAGGTGCTGGTGATCAGTGTCATCTCCCGTGACGAAGGTGGTTTCAAGGGGCCGGCGCTGCTGCAGAACATTCTCGAGAGCGGCCTGCGTTTCGGTGAAATGGATATTTTCCACCGTCACGAAAGCATGGCCGGTCACGGCGAAGTGCTGTTCTCGATGGCCAACGCGGTCAAGCCAGGCGTCTTCGACCTGGACGACATCGACCACTTCAGCACCCGGGCCGTGAGTTTCTTCCTCGGTCTGCCAGGCCCGCGCCATCCAAAGCAGGCCTTCGATGTGATGGTGGCCGCGGCACGCAAGCTGGCCCATGAGCTCAATGGCGAGCTCAAGGACGACCAGCGCAGCGTGCTGACCGCCCAGACCATCGAGCACTACCGCCAGCGTATCGTCGAGTTCGAGCGCCGTGCGTTGACTCAGAAGCGCTGACAGAAGGATCCAAACGAAAGAGCAGCCTGTTGGCTGCTTTTTTGCTTTGCAAGAGAGCCAAAAATGACTGCCGAAACCCGAATTCTCGAACTGCGAGCCGAGCTCGATCAGCACAACTACCGCTATTACGTGCTCGACGAGCCAAGCATCCCAGATGCCGAGTACGACCGCCTGTTCAACGAACTCAAGGCGCTGGAGGCCGAATACCCGCACCTGGTGACGCCCGACTCGCCGACCCAGCGTGTCGGTGGTCATGCCTTGGCGGCATTCAGCCAGGTCCGTCACGAAGTGCCGATGCTCAGCCTCGGCAACGCCTTCGACGAGGCCGATCTGCGCGAGTTCGGCCGGCGCGTGGCCGAAGGGCTCGATCAGTCCGGTGCGGTCGATTTCAGTTGCGAGCCCAAGCTCGATGGCCTTGCGGTCAGCCTGTTGTACCGTGATGGCCAGTTGGTGCAAGGCGCGACCCGAGGTGATGGCACCACCGGCGAGGACATCAGCGCCAACGTGCGCACCGTGCGGAATATCCCGCTCAAGCTCCAGGGCCAGGGGTGGCCTGCCGTGCTTGAAGTGCGCGGTGAGGTGTACATGAGCAAGGCCGGGTTCGACCGGCTCAACGCTGTCCAGGCCGCTGCTGGCGGCAAGACCTTCGCCAACCCACGCAACGCGGCGGCCGGCAGCCTGCGTCAGTTGGACCCGAAGATCACTGCCAGTCGCCCGCTGGAATTCTGCAGCTATGGCGTGGGGCAGGTCTCCGAGAGCATCGGCGAAAGCCACATTGGTATCCTCGAACAACTCAAGCAATGGGGCCTGCCGATCAGCCGCGAACTCAAGCACGCGGCGGGCATCGAAGAGTGCCTGGCCTATTACCACGACATCGGTGAGCGGCGTAGCAGCCTGGCCTACGAAATCGACGGCGTGGTGTTCAAGGTCAACAGTCTGGCCGCGCAGCGCGAGCTGGGCTTCCGCGCCCGAGAGCCGCGCTGGGCCGTGGCCCACAAGTTCCCCGCCATGGAAGAGCTGACCGAAGTGCTGGATGTCGAGTTCCAGGTCGGTCGTACCGGAGCGGTCACTCCCGTGGCACGCCTGAAGCCGGTCAAGGTCGCCGGCGTGACCGTGTCAAACGCCACCCTGCACAACATGGATGAAATTGCGCGCTTGGGGCTGCGTATCGGTGACACGGTGATCATTCGCCGCGCCGGTGACGTTATCCCGCAGGTGATGCAGGTGGTGCTCGAGCGTCGTCCCGAAGATGCCCGTCCGGTGGAGGTGCCTAGCGAATGTCCGGTGTGCGGCTCGCAGGTCGAGCGCACCCAGTTGGTCAAGCGCAGCAAGGGCAAGGAAACCACCAGCGAGGGCGCGGTGTATCGCTGTGTCGGTCGCCTGGCCTGCGGTGCCCAGCTCAAGCAAGCGATCATTCACTACGTGTCCCGTCGCGCCATGGACATCGACGGCCTGGGTGAAAAGAGCGTCGAGCAGTTGGTGGATGAGGGGCTGATCGGCTCGCCGGCGGACCTGTACAAGCTGGCGTTCGAGCAGATCGTTGGTCTGGAAGGTTTCGCTGAGGTCTCCAGCAAGAAGCTGCTGGACGCCATCGAGGCCAGCAAGCGCCCGAGCCTTGCACGCTTCATCTATGCCTTGGGCATTCCGGATGTGGGCGAGGAGACCGCCAAGGTCCTGGCTCGCTCGCTGGGCAGCCTGGCGCGGGTTCAGAAGGCGCTGCCGCAGGTGCTGACCTACCTGCCGGACATCGGGCTCGAAGTGGCCTATGAGATTCATAACTTCTTTGAAGACGACCACAACCGCAAGGTCATCGAGCAACTGTTCGCCAGCGGCATGCAGTTGCAGGACGAGGGCGAGGTGGCAGCGGAGTTCGCGGCCAGCACCACCTTGGCCGGCATGATCGCCAAGCTCGATATCGCCTCGGTCGGCCCGACGGGGGCGGAAAAGCTGGTGGCCAAGCTCGACAGCCTGGACAAGATCATCGAAGCCGACGGCATCGACTTGCGCCAGGTCTTGAACACCAAGCAGGCCGATGCGGTGCGCGAATTCTTCCGCGACGAGGCCAACCAGAAGCTTGCACGGGCTCTCGAGGCTCAGTTGCTGGAGTTCGGCATGCACTGGAGCAATGAGAAAAAAGTTGCCGAAGGGCTGCCGCTGGCCGGTCAGACCTGGGTGCTGACCGGGACCCTGGAGCGCATGAGTCGCGACATCGCCAAGGAAAAACTCGAAAGCCTGGGCGCCAAGGTAGCCGGCTCGGTGTCCGGCAAGACCCATTGCGTGGTTGCCGGTCCCGGTGCCGGTTCCAAGCTGGCCAAGGCCAGTGAGCTGGGGGTGAGGGTGCTGGATGAGGATGCATTTGTTGCGTTCTTGGCCGATCAGGGTATTGCTATCTAGGGGCCTGCCGTGATCCTGGGGCGTCGCGGCCCGTGTAGCGGCCGGCTTAGCGGCGACGAGTCAGGCGCGTCAGGACAAGTCATTGAGAAATGATGACTTTTTCTCGCCGCAGAGGTTGTAAGTTCGCCCCAGACCGGTACAATGGCGCGGCTCGTCACATGGCGAGCCGCGTAGTGGTGGCCCCATCGGTCCCCCCGCATTGATTAACCGTTAACCCGGTCAGGCCCGGAAGGGAGCAGCCGTAGCGGTGACATCGAGTGCCGGGGTGTGGCTGGTGGGGCCGCCTCCATTACGCAAGTCCTTGAATTCTCAAGGATTTCTCGCTCCAGCATCCCCAGAGTCGAACAACGTATTGGTACGCCCCAGTGGTGGTCGCTGAGCGGCTGCTATCGCCTGTGCGTCGCGATAGGTTGCGTGGTTGATTTAGATCAGTTTCGGGTGTGCGGCCAGGATTAGATTGGACAGTGGCGCTCCACTCCCTACCCTGACCTTGCGCGCAAGGAGCTGAACCATGAAAGCCTCCAAATTCGCCGTTATCGCTTTTGCAGCAGTGCTTTTCCCGGCGCTGACCTATGCCCAGCAGGACGCTGGCGTCGCCAAGCCGGCCGAGCAGTCCATGAGTGTCGAGAAGTTCGATCAACAGATGGCCAAGGCCCAGGAAAATCTGAAGAAGATGCAGGAGCAGATGAGCCTTATCCAGAAAACCACCGACCCCGCTCAGCGGCAGAAGCTGATGCAGGAGCACCAGGCAATGATGCAGCAGAGCATGCAGATGATGTCCGGGATGTGGGGTGCGGGCATGATGGGATGCTGTGCAGGCGGCAAGATGGGCGGGCCTATGATGGGCGGCGGCCACAAGATGGGCTGGGGGCAAATGGGCAGCCATTACTCCCAGATGACGCCCGAGCAGATGAAGCAGCATCAATACATGATGGACAGGTATATGGGCATGCAGCAGATGATGATGGAGCAGATGATGCAGCATCAGCAACACATGGCTGCGCCGTCTCGCTGAGCCCAGAGCAACCCCTCTGGCATCCCGGTGGCTGATCTCTTCTTGGTAGAGGGGGTATGGCGCAGCCGTGCCCCAATCAAGGCGAGCCCAGTGCCCACCGCATCAAGGTAGAGCCGCCGAGGCGTCTCCCGGATATTCCACGGCCCCATACCGCCGGGTGATCCGCTCGATCTCTCCCGATTGCTTCATCCTCACCAGCGCCCGGAGCAACCCCTGGGTCGGTATCGCCGGATCATTGCGCACCATGCAGCCTAGGGACTGCTCTTCCAGCACGGCCACTGCCTTCAGGTGCTGCTCGGCCGGCAAGCGTTGGTTGAACCACTGCAGTGACATCAGGTTGCTCACCGCATGCCGATAGCGACCCACCTCGAGCTTCTGCAGCACCAGCACCTGGTTACGGCTGTCTTCACGGTGCAGGCGCTGCTGCTTGAACAGGGGCTCGAGCGAGGCATAGGTGTACCCCAACACCGTGCCGATGGCTTGCGGTGGCAACTGCTCCACACTGGCAGGGCTGCGCTCGCCGGGGCGGCCGACCAGCACATCGCGCTGGGTGAACAGAGGAATGCTCCAGACGAAATCTCCAGGGCGGTCATTGAACCACAGGGTGCTGACGTAACAGCGCACGTCGATATCGCCGTCGTTCATCGCCTGCTGCAAGCGTAGGCGGGCCATCAGGTGGTATTCAGGGCGGACACCGGCTTCGCGGGCCAGGGCCTGCATCAGGTCGTACAGCATGCCCTCCACCGGCCGACCCTTTTCGGTACGAATCAGCGGCATGCTCCAGCTCTCGACGACGGAGAAGCGCAGCACTGGCTGCTCGGCCAGGCTGTGGGTGGTCCAGAACAACAACAGGGCCAGCAGTCTTCGCAAGGGCTTTCCTCCCGGAACTTCCTGCGCCAGTTCCTTAGCTTAGACGAACCGCGCAGGGTGCAATTTTGCCCCCGCTCCGCTAGGATTAGCGATCCTTCGCTCGATCAGGCTACGATGGTTTTTCGATGAGTTATCAGGTTCTTGCACGTAAATGGCGTCCGCGCTCGTTCCGCGAAATGGTCGGCCAGACCCATGTGCTCAAGGCCTTGATCAACGCGCTAGACAATCAGCGCCTGCATCACGCCTACCTGTTCACCGGCACCCGCGGGGTCGGCAAGACTACCATTGCGCGCATCATAGCCAAATGCCTGAACTGCGAAACCGGCATCACGTCCACGCCTTGTGGCACCTGTTCGGTGTGCCGTGAGATCGACGAGGGCCGTTTCGTCGACCTGATCGAGATCGACGCCGCCAGCCGAACCAAGGTGGAAGACACCCGCGAACTGCTCGATAACGTGCAGTACGCGCCAAGCCGCGGACGCTTCAAGGTCTACCTGATCGACGAAGTGCACATGCTGTCCACTCACTCGTTCAACGCCTTGCTCAAGACGCTGGAAGAGCCGCCGCCCTACGTCAAGTTCATCCTGGCCACCACCGACCCGCAGAAGCTGCCGGCCACCATCTTGTCGCGTTGCTTGCAGTTCTCGCTGAAGAACATGAGCCCCGAGCGGGTGGTCGAGCACCTGAGTCACGTGCTCACGGCCGAGAACGTGCCGTTCGAGCCGGATGCGCTGTGGTTGCTCGGACGTGCCGCCGATGGCTCGATGCGCGACGCCATGAGCCTTACCGACCAAGCCATCGCCTTCGGTGAGGGTAAGGTGCTGGCCGCTGACGTGCGTGCCATGCTCGGCAGCCTTGACCATGGCCAGGTCTATGGCGTGCTCCAGGCGTTGCTGGAAGGCGATGCCCGTGCCCTGCTCGAAGCGGTGCGCAACCTGGCCGAGCAAGGGCCGGACTGGAGTGGCGTACTGGCTGAAATGCTCAATGTGTTGCACCGGGTGGCCATCGCCCAGGCTTTGCCAGAGGCGGTGGACAATGGCCAGGGCGATCGTGAGCGAGTGCTGGCCCTGGCGGCGGCGTTGCCCGCCGAGGACGTGCAGTTCTATTACCAGATGGGCCTGATCGGCCGTCGTGACCTGCCGTTGGCGCCGGACCCTCGGGGCGGCTTCGAGATGGTGCTGTTGCGCATGCTGGCGTTCCGTCCGGCCGATACCGACGATGCGCCGAAACCGGTACTAAAGCCGGTGGGGATCAGCCAGGCCACAGCTGATTCTGCGAAACCGGTGGCAGCGGCGGCGGTTGCTGTTGCGTCGCCCGTTGTCGAGGCGCCGCCGGCGCCTGCGGTCGAGCAGGTGGTCGCGGAGCCGGCGCCGGAAGCTGAGCCAGAAGTGGCTCATTCGGAGCCTGCACCTGTAGAAGAGGTTGTCGACCTGCCGTGGGAGGAGCCCGCGGCCCAGCCAGCTCCGAAGGCCATCGAGCCCGTTCCGGCGCCTGTGCCTGTGAAGCCCGAGCCACCAAGCGCACCGCCAGCCTTCGAGGCGCCACCGTTCGATCCGAATGCCTATGCTCCAGCAGGCATGGACCGTGACGATGAGCCGCCGATGGACGACGACTACTATGCTGGCGACAGCGAGCCGATGGGCTTCAGCTACCTCGACGAATTGGCCGAACACGTTCAGGAAGACCAGCCTGTCGCAGCCCCAGAGCCGTTGCCTGCTGCCCAGCCAGCCACCGGTCTGGCCTTGCAATGGCTGGAATTATTCCCACAGTTGCCTGTCTCCGGTATGACAGGCAACATCGCGGCAAACTGTACGCTGATCGCGGCAGACGGTGATGACTGGCTGTTGCACCTGGATCCCGGGCAGGGCGCGCTGTTCAACAGCACTCAGCAGCGCCGCTTGAACGAAGCGCTCAACCAGCACCTGGGGCGTACCCTGAACCTTAGGATCGAGTTGGTGCGCCCCGAGCAGGAGACGCCCGCCCAAGCCGCATCGCGCAAGCGCGCCGAGCGCCAGCATGAGGCGGTGGTGTCGATCGAGCAGGACCCCTTGATCCAGCAGATGATCAAACTGTTCGGTGCCACGGTCCGGCACGATACTATTGAGCCTGTAGACGCCCTGGTCAGCCAGGGCCAGTAACGGATAACCATGCGCCCGGCCACCCGTCGGGCTGCATCACACGACCCAATCGAGGTATACCCCCATGATGAAAGGTGGCATGGCCGGCCTGATGAAGCAGGCCCAGCAGATGCAGGAAAAAATGCAGAAGATGCAGGAAGAGCTGGCCAACGCCGAAGTCACCGGCCAGTCCGGTGGCGGCTTGGTGAGCGTGGTGATGACCGGTCGTCACGACGTCAAGCGCGTCAGCATCGACCAGAGCCTGATGTCGACCGACGCAGACGACAAGGAAGTGCTCGAAGACCTGATCGCGGCCGCGCTCAATGACGCCGTACGCAAGGTCGAGCAGAACAGCCAGGAAAAAATGGGCAGCATGACGGCCGGCATGCAGTTGCCGCCGGGCTTCAAGATGCCGTTCTGATCGGGCTCTTGCGTCAAATTGGGGAGCAACGGCCGCTGGGTCGTTGCTCCCTTGTTCGTTCTGTTTCTTGAATTCACAGGCCTGCACACATGAGCTTCAGCCCCCTGATCCGCCAACTGATCGACGCCTTGCGCATTCTGCCGGGTGTCGGCCAGAAAACTGCCCAGCGCATGGCCCTGCAACTGCTTGAGCGCGACCGCAGCGGTGGTACCCGCCTGGCGCAAGCTCTGAGCCAGGCCATGGAAGGTGTGGGTCATTGCCAGCAGTGCCGTACGCTCACCGAGCAGGCACTGTGTCCGCAATGTGCCGACCCACGTCGCGACGATACCCAGCTGTGCGTGGTGGAAGGGCCGATGGATGTGTATGCGGTCGAGCAGACCGGCTACCGCGGCCGGTACTTCGTGCTCAAGGGGCATTTGTCTCCACTGGATGGCCTGGGGCCAGAGGCGATCGGCGTGCCGCAGTTGATGGCGCGCATCGAAGAGCAGGGGACGTTTACCGAGGTGATCCTGGCGACCAACCCTACGGTGGAAGGGGAGGCGACGGCCCATTACATCGCGCAGTTGCTAGCCGAGAAGGGCCTGGTGGCCTCGCGCATTGCCCATGGCGTGCCGCTGGGTGGCGAACTGGAGCTGGTGGATGGCGGGACGCTGGCCCATGCCTTCGCCGGGCGCAAGCCGATTTCGTTGTGATCTGACACGGGCTTGCCCGTGTTCGCGGGTAAGCAGGCTCCTACAGGTACGGCGGTGATCCGGACAGTGTGGGAGCCGGCTTGTCGTGGTGCCCCGACTCAGTATTCGCTCAGCGAGAACTCGGTCAGGCAGAAGGTCGGCACCCCAGCCGCCTGCAGCTTGCGCGAGCCTTCAAGCTCCGGCAGGTCGATGATCGCCGCCGCCTCGAACACCTGCGCGCCAGTGCGACGTACCAGGTTCGCCGCTGCCAGCAGCGTGCCGCCGGTCGCGATCAGGTCATCGAAGATCAACACCGAATCACCCTCGCACAGGCTGTCGGCGTGCACTTCAAGGAAGGCTTCGCCGTACTCGGTCTGGTAACCCTCTGACAGTACGTCGGCCGGCAGCTTGCCCTGCTTGCGGAACAGGATCAGGGGTTTGTTCAACTGGTGGGCGATGATCGAGCCGATCAAAAAGCCGCGTGCATCCATCGCGCCGATATGGCTGAACTCGGTCTCGACATAACGCTCGATGAACTGGTCGGCGACATAGCGCAGCCCGCGCGGCGACTGGAACAAGGGGGTAATGTCGCGGAAGATCACGCCCGGCTTGGGGAAGTCCACTACCGGGCGGATCAGGGCTTTGAGGTCGAAGGCATCGCTGTGCATTGTTGCAGGTATCCTGGGAAAACGAATGCGCAAGTATACCTCGTTAGCTGCGACCTCAGGCCTCCATTGCACCACCGGCCAGCGCGCAAAGCTGGATCGGGTCGAGGATGTGCACTTCCTTGCCCTCGGCGCGAATCAGGCCGTTCTGCTGGAAGCGGGTGAACACCCGCGACACGGTTTCCACGGCAAGGCCCAGGTAGTTGCCGATTTCATTGCGCGACATGCTCAGGCGGAACTGGTTGGCCGAGTAGCCACGGGCGCGGAAGCGGGCGGACAGGTTGACCAGGAAGGTGGCGATGCGCTCATCGGCGGTTTTCTTCGAGAGCAGCAGCATCATCTGCTGATCGTCGCGGATTTCGCGGCTCATCACCCGCATCAGCTGGCGGCGGAGCTGTGGAAGCTGCACCGAAAGCTCGTCGAGGCGCTCGAACGGGATTTCGCAGACCGAGGTGGTTTCCTGGGCCTGGGCCGACACCGGGTACGCCTCGGTGTCCATGCCCGACAAGCCGACCAGCTCGCTGGGCAGGTGGAAGCCGGTGATCTGCTCTTCGCCACTGTCGCTCAGGCTGAACGTCTTGAGGGCGCCGGAGCGTACTGCATAGACCGAACCGAAATTGTCCCCCTGTCGGAACAGGAATTCGCCTTTCTTCAGCGGCCGCCCACGCTTGACGATTTCATCCAGTGCATCCATGTCTTCCAGATTGAGCGAAAGAGGTAGGCACAGAGGGGCCAGGCTGCAATCCTTGCAATGGGCCTGGTTGTGGGGGCGCAGTTTGACTGGCTCGGACATTTGAATCGATCCTTGTGGGAAACACACATAAGCCGTAAGGGTAACTCACGGCATAGGTTGTAGGCCAGTGTGCGCAGTTGTGGTGCGAACTGGTGCAGCCTAAGCGGGGTATGCCTTGGCTCGCGATCTGCCCATAGTGTCCCTGGCAAGGTAGGTTGTCCATGTGGTAATGCGACTCGTCTGTTCAGATGACCCGTGAAAAGCGTTGGTGGTTGTGCAGGGTCAGATAGGCGTCGAACACCATGCACACCGAGCGCGCCAGCAGGCGGCCTGCCGGCAGGATACGGATCCCTTTGTCGTCCAGGCGGATCAGGCCGTCCCGCTGCAAGGTCAGCAGCTGTGGCCAAAGGTCATTGAAGTACCCACGAAAATCGATGGTGTAGGCCTGTTCGATGGGCGCGAAGTCAAGTTCGAAGTGGCAGATCAGCTGCTGGATCACTGCGCGGCGCACGCGGTCGTCCTGGTTGCACAGCAGGCCGCGCTGGGTGGCCAGCTGTGCATTGGAAAGGGCGTCCTGATAGGTGTTGAGGTCGCTGCTGTTCTGGCAGTACAGGTCGCCGATCTGGCTGATGGCCGAAACTCCCAGGCCGATCAGGTCGCAGTGTCCATGGGTGGTGTAACCCTGGAAGTTGCGCTGCAGGGTGCCTTCTTCCTGGGCGATGGCCAGTTCGTCGTCGGGCAGGGCGAAGTGGTCCATGCCGATGTAGCGGTACCCGGCGGCGGTGAGCTGGTCGATGGTGGCGTGGAGCATTTCGAGCTTGGCGGCGGGGCTGGGCAGGTCGTTGCTGTCGATGCGCCGTTGCGGCATGAAGCGCTCGGGCAGGTGGGCGTAGTTGAACACCGACAGGCGATCGGGCTGCAGGCGGATCACTTCCTCGACCGTGCGGGCGAAGCCTTCGGGGGTCTGCTTGGGCAGGCCATAGATCAGGTCCAGGTTCACTGAGCGGAACTGCAGGGTGCGCGCCGCTTCGATCAAGGTGCGGGTCTGCTCCAGGCTCTGCAGACGATTGACGGCCCGTTGCACGGCCGGGTCGAGGTCCTGGACGCCCAGGCTGACACGGTTGAAGCCCAGCTCGCGGAGCAAGCCCATGGTGGACCAGTCGGCCTCGCGTGGGTCGATCTCGATGCCGTAGTCGCCCGAGTCGTCGTCCAGCAGGTGGAAGTGCTGGCGCAAGGTGGCCATAAGCTGGCGCAATTCCACATGGCTGAGGAAGGTCGGCGTGCCGCCGCCGAAGTGCAGCTGTTCAACACGTTGTTTAGGGTCCAGGTGGCAGGCGATCAGTTGGATCTCCTGCTCCAGGCGCTGCAGGTAAGGCGCGGCACGGCCGCGGTCCTTGGTGATGACTTTGTTGCAGGCGCAGTAGTAGCAGATGTTGGCGCAGAACGGCACATGCACATAGAGCGACAGCGGGCGCACGGCTCGGCGGCTTTCGCGCAGGGCGTGCAGCAAGTCGAACGAACCCACTTCGCTGTGCAGTTGCACGGCGGTCGGGTAGGAGGTGTAGCGTGGTCCGGCCAGGTCGTAGCGGCGGATCAGGTCGGAATCCCAACGTAGGTCGTCGAGCATGTGGGCAGTCCCCGGAAAGAGCAGCAGTGTCCGGAGTCTAGGGGCGTCTGTAGGAAACTGTGTTGATTTGTATCAAGGGCCATGGGGGCGCGTCGTGCGGCCTACTTGCCCGCGAGCTCGTTCCTACAGCGTCAGCGCGTTCCCGCTGGGGCTGCTGACGATCAATGCCCCATGAGCCAATGCTGATGTGGCCCGGGCAGGGTCCACAGGCCAAACACGATCACCAGTACACCGCCGGCCACACGCACACTGCGTCGTCGCAACAGCCCGTTCACACGTTCTGCCGCCAAACCCGTGGCCAGCAGCACCGGCCAGGTGCCGACTCCGAATGCCAGCATCAAGGCTGCGCTGTAACCGGCATTGCCTTGGCTGGCCGACCACAGCAAGGTGCTGTACACCAGACCGCACGGCAACCAGCCCCACAGTGCCCCCAGCAGCAGGGCGCGGGGTACGCTGGAGACGGGCATCAGGCGTGAGGCGACTGGCTGGATATGCCGCCACAGGCCACGCCCCAGCGCTTCGATACGGGTCAGTCCACTCCACCAGCCGGCCAGATACAACCCCATCGTTATGAGCAGCAGCGCTGCCATCACCCGCAACGCCAGGGCGGCAGGGCTGCTGGCCACGGCCCAGCCGGCCAGGCCCAGCAGCAGGCCGGCACAGCCATAACTGAGAATCCGGCCCATGTTGTAGGCCATTAGCAAACGCAGGCGACGACCGCGCTGTTCTGGCGGAATCGCCAGAGTCAGGGCGCCCATCAGGCCGCCACACATGCCCAGGCAGTGGCCGCCGCCGAGCAGTCCCAGCACCAGTGCCGAGCCCAGCAGGGGAAGCAGTTCAGGCACGGGAAGGTGGTTCCTTGTCGTCGATATGCGCCTCGTCGCCCTTCACGGCAGCCTGGTGACGGGGGTCCTGGTCGTCGAAAAGAATGCTGTGGGCCGGGCTTTCGAGGTCGTCGTACTGGCCGCTGTCCACCGCCCAGAAAAAGATGTACACCGCCACGCCAACGAGCAGCAGGGCGGCCGGGATCATGACATAGAGGGCTGGCATGGTGGGCTCCTGGTCAGGCCGTGGCGGGTTGCGGATGGCTGCTGGCGGCCGGCCTGCCTGGCGGCCGGGTCAGGCGCAGGGCATTGAGGACCACGATCAGCGAGCTGACCGACATGCCGATGGCGGCCCATACCGGAGTGATCCAGCCGAGCGCGGCGAACGGCAACATGAGGCCATTATACAGCGTTGCCCAGAGCAGGTTCTCGATGATGTTGCGGCGAGTGCGGCGAGCCAGGTCGAAGGCCTGCACCAAGGCCTGCAGGCGGTTGGACAACAGCACGGCATCAGCGCTGGTTTTCGCAAGGTCCGTGGCGCTGCCCATGGCGATGCTGATGTCGGCGGCAGCCAGCACCGGCACGTCGTTGACCCCGTCACCCAGCATCAGCACCTTGCAGCCTGCTGACTGCAGTGCCTTGAGGCGGTCCAGCTTGTCGTCCGGACGCAGACCACCGATGGCCTGGTCGATGCCCAGTTGCGCGGCCACTTCGGCGACCATCGGTGAGCTGTCGCCGGACAGCAGCAGGGTGCGCCAGCCGCGAGCCTTGCAGGCGGCCAGCAGGTCAGCGGCGTCCTCGCGCAGGCGGTCGTCCAGGCCAAACCAGGCCAGCGGGCCTTGGCGATCCCCCAGCAGCAGCCATTGGCCGCGGGGCTCTGGGACGCCGGGGATCTCGGCGCCGCTCAGGGCGCAGACGAAGGTGGCCTGGCCGATCCGCAGTCGCTGACCGTCCACCCGTCCTTCCAGGCCAAGCCCAGGCACGGTCTGCACGTCGTCGGCCGACCGGGCGGTGCGGCCGAAAGCGCGGGCGATGGGGTGTTCGGAGCGGTTTTCGAGGGCGGCCGCCAGGGCCAGGCAGCGGTCGGCGGGCAGTGAGCCCAGCGGGCGGATGCTGCGCAGCGCCAGGCGGCCTTCGGTGAGGGTGCCGGTCTTGTCGAAGATCACCGTGTCGATCTGGTTCAGGCCCTCCAGCACATGGCCACGGGTCACCAGCAGGCCAAGTTTGTGCAGGGTACCGGTAGCGGCGGTCAGGGCGGTGGGGGTGGCCAGGGACAGTGCGCAAGGGCAGGTCGCCACCAGCATGGCCAGGACAATCCAGAACGCCCGGCTTGGGTCCAGGTGCCACCACCACAGTCCGATGGCCACCGCCGCTACCAGGCTGAACAACAGGAAGCCTTGCGAGGCGCGGTCGGCGATTTCCGCCAGGCGCGGTTTTTCCGTCTGCGCCCGCTCCAGCAGGCGGACGATGGCCGACAGCCGGGAGTCATGCCCCAGGGCCTCGACCTGCACGTTCAGGGTGCTCTCGACGTTCAGGGTGCCGCCGGTCACCCGCTCGCCCGGCTTACGGGGTTGAGGCAGGTATTCGCCAGTGAGCAGCGATTCATCGATACTGGAGCGGCCTTCGACGATGCGCCCGTCGGCGGGAATCACCGCGCCGGGAAGGACCTGCACGGTGTCGCCGCATTGCAGCTCTGCGAGCAGAATGCGCTCGGTCTTGCCACTGGCATCCAGTCGCAGGCATGACGCCGGCAGCAGGTTCACCAGCTGGGCAGTCGCCGCGGCGGTACGCTCGCGGGCGCGCCGTTCGAGGTAGCGGCCAGTGAGCAGGAACAGGGCGAACATGCCGACGGTATCGAAGTACAGCTCGCCGCTGCCGGTGATGGCGGTCCAGATCCCAGCGCCGAAGGCCAGGGCGATTGCCAGCGAGACCGAAACATCCATGGTCAGGTGACGGGTGCGCAGGTCTCGCGCGGCCCCTTTGAAGAGCGGCGCGCAGCTGTAGAACACGATGGGAATGGTCAGAAACAGCGCCACCCAGCGCAGGATGGTGTGCAGTTCGGGTGACAGGTCGATGTTGAATTCCGGCCAGGTGGCCATGGTCGCCATCATCGCCTGGAACCATAGCAGCCCGGCCACACCCAGGCGGCGCAGGGCGCTGCGGTTTTCCTGGGCCAGGCGTTCGGCGGCCTGGTCGGGCTGATAGGGGTGGGCGGCGTAGCCGATCAGGCGCAACTCGGCCAGCAGGCGCGACAACGGTAGCTGGTGGTCATCCCAGCTCAGCAGCAGGCGGTGGTTGGACAGGTTCAGCCGCGCCTCGGCGACTCCAGGCAGACTGCCCAGGTGTTTTTCGATCAGCCAGCCACAGGCGGCGCAGCTGATGCCCTCGACCAGCAAGGTGGCCTCGGCCAGTTCCCCAGCATGGCGAACGAAGGTCTGTTGTACGTCGTTACGATCGTATAGCGCCAGCTCATCCTGCAACTGCTTTGGCAGCGCTTCGGGGTTGGAACTGCTGTCGCTGCGGTGTTGGTAGTAATGCTCCAGGCCCCCCGCAACGATGGACTCGGCTACCGCCTGGCAACCGGGGCAGCAGAACTGCCGCGATTGCCCAAGGACCACGGCAGTGAATCGACTGCCGGCGGGGACGGGCATGGCGCAGTGGTAGCAAGGGGTGGGGTGGGTCATCTTGGGGCAGTCTTATGTCTTGACAGGGTTGGGGCTGCTTCGCGGCCCTTTCGCGACACAGGGCCGCTCCCACGAATGATCGCGCGCAACGCTCAGAGCGCCCCCGGTCGTGTGCCGGGTCATTACTGGTGCTCGGCCCCTTGCAGGGCCTCGTCGCCCAGCTGCAAGGTCAGGCCATGCTCCACCTTCTCTTCTTCGAACAAGCGCCATACATGCTCGTCCTGGCTGCCCAGCAATTCGACGAAACGCCGTCCATCGACCTTGTCATCCAACTGGCCGATATAGCGCCCGACCTCGGCACGGCTCAGCAGCACCTTGCGGTCCTTGTCCGGTTGGGTGGGTGAAATCAGGTTCAGTTCCAACTGCTGCGGGTCACTGTTGCCGGTCAGGCGCACCTCGACTTCGCCGGTCAACTCATCCAGGTGCACACTGGCCTTGAGGTTGAGGGTCTGGGCCAGCAGTTCGCGGTCCAAGGAGCGATTGATGCCTTTACCTGCCTCGTAGTAGTTGTCGTTGACCAGGTTGTCCGGGTTGCGCACGGCGATACTGACCATGGTCAGGCTCAGGCACACCGAGGTGGTGAGGATGCCGATGATGATCCAGGGCCAGAGGTGCTTGTACCAAGGGCTGGCGGCGGTGGCGGCAGGCATTTTTGTGGTTCTCTCTCAGCGGATCTGGGGGCCGATGAAGCGGCTCTTGGCTTCAACCTCGCTGGCGCTGTCGTCGGCGCTCTTGAGGATGAAAGTGATTTCGTTGGTGGTCGATGGCAGTTTCTCGGGCGCGACCGACAGCTGCACCGGCAGGCTGACGATATCGCCTGCGGCCACACGTATTTCGCGCTGGCCTTCGAGCCTCAGGTCCGGCAGGCCAGCGGCATCGAGCACATACACATGGTCGCGCTGGTCCTTGTTCATCACCTTGAGGCTGTACACGTTCTCGATCCGGCCCTGGGCGTTCTCGCGGTACAGCACCCGGTCCTTGCTGACGTCGAATCCGACCAGCGAACGGGTGGCGAACGCCGTGGCCAGGGCGCCGATCATGATCAGCAGCACCACGGCGTAGCCGATCAACCGTGGGCGCAGCATGTGGGTCTTCTGACCCGAGAGGTTGTGCTCGGTGGTGTAGCTGATCAGGCCCCTGGGGTAGTTCATCTTGTCCATGATGCTGTCGCAGGCGTCGATGCAGGCGGCGCAGCCGATGCACTCGATCTGCAGGCCGTCACGGATGTCGATACCGGTAGGGCAGACCTGGACGCACATGGTGCAGTCGATGCAGTCGCCCAGACCCTGGGCCTTGTAGTCGATATCCTTCTTGCGCGGGCCGCGGGTTTCGCCGCGTCGCGGGTCGTAGGAAACGATCAGGGTGTCCTTGTCGAACATCACGCTCTGGAAGCGCGCATAGGGGCACATGTACACACAGACTTGCTCACGCAGCCAGCCGGCGTTGCCGTAGGTGGCCAGGGTGAAGAAGCCGACCCAGAAGTAGGCCCAGCCATCGGCTTGGCCTGTGAAGAATTCAACGGCCAGTTCGCGGATCGGCGAGAAATAGCCGACGAAGGTCATGCCGGTGACGAAACCGATCAGCAGCCACAGGCTGTGTTTGGCGAACTTGCGCAGGAATTTGTTGCCGCTCATCGGCGCCCTGTCGAGCTTCATGCGCTGGTTGCGGTCACCCTCCGTGACTTTTTCGCACCACATGAAGATCCAGGTCCACACGCTTTGCGGGCAGGTGTAGCCGCACCACACCCGGCCGGCGAACACAGTGATGAAGAACAGGCCGAAGGCAGCGACGATGAGGATCCCCGACAGCAGGATGAAATCCTGCGGCCAGATGGTAGCGCCGAAGATGTAGAACTTGCGCTCCGGCAGGTTCCACCACACGGCCTGGTGCCCGCCCCAGTTCAACCACACGGTGCCAAAGTACAGCAGGAACAGTACCGCGCCGCCAACCATGCGCAGCCTGCGGAACACACCGGTGAAGGCGCGGGTGTAGATTTTCTCTCGGGAGGCGTAGAGGTCGACGGAATCCTTCCCTTTGCTGGCAGGCGGGGTGACGTCATGTACCGGAATTTGCTTGCTCATCATCAAGTCCCACGGCAGTGGAGAAATGCCTCGGCCAGTGCTTGCCGGCCGCGGTCTCGCGCATTC
This sequence comes from Pseudomonas taiwanensis DSM 21245, assembly GCF_000425785.1. Taxonomy (GTDB): domain Bacteria; phylum Pseudomonadota; class Gammaproteobacteria; order Pseudomonadales; family Pseudomonadaceae; genus Aquipseudomonas; species Aquipseudomonas taiwanensis. The sequence goes on along the minus strand of NZ_AUEC01000031.1, from coordinate 3,817 downwards.
TGCTAGCGCTCTGCGCCCCATGATACGCCGCTGATGGCGCGCCGGGGTCGCGCTGCGACACTTAGTCGCGTTGGGTTCGTGGTATGAATCGTGTTATGGCGGGTGTCAATTGATCCAGATCATCAGCTTGCTAGAAATGCGGTACCTGCGGCGGCCTCTTCGCGGGTGTGCACGATCCCTGTGGGAGCGGTTTCACCCGCGAAGAGGCCAGCCCTGCTTATTGCTTATTCAGCCTTGGCCGGTTCCGCTTGGTGCGACAGGCTGTACACATAAGCCGCCAGCAAGTGCACCTTGTCATTGCCCTGCAACTGCTCCTGGGCCGGCATCTGTCCCTGGCGACCATAGCGAATGGTTTGTTGCAGCTGGGCGAAGCTCGAACCGTAGATGAACGCCTGAGGGTGGGTCAGGTTAGGCGCGCCCATGGCCGGTGTACCCTTGCCTTCAGGCCCGTGGCAGGCCACGCAGTTGGCGGCGAAGATCTTCTGGCCGTTCTCTGCATCGGCTTTGACACCTTCAGGCAACGCACGGCCATCGAGTTTGCTGACCACGAATGCGGCCACGTCGGCCACGCCCTGCTCACCGATCACCTCGGCCCAGGCCGGCATTACGCCGTGGCGGCCGCCCATGATGGTGGTCTTGATGGTCTCGGGCTCGCCGCCCCAGCGCCAGTCGCTGTCGGTGAGGTTGGGGAAGCCGTAGGCGCCCTTGGCGTCGGAGCCGTGACACACCGAGCAGTTGGAGGCGAACAGTCGCGCGCCCATTTTCAACGCTTGCGGGTCCTTGGCCACTTCCTCGATGGGCATCGCGGCGAACTTGGCGAAGATCGGCCCGAAGCGGGCATCGGCCTTGGCCATTTCCTTTTCCCATTCGTGCACGCCGGTCCAGCCTGCCTGGCCATTGGCGAACTCGGTCTTCTTGTCGTTATCCAGGTATGAATAGCCTGGCAACACGCCCTTCCAATTGCCCAGCCCCGGGTAGAGCACCAGGTAACCGAGGGCGAAGATGATGGTGCCGACGAACAGCCAGAACCACCACTTGGGCAGTGGGTTGTCGTATTCCTCGATGCCATCGAAGGCGTGTCCGACGATCTCGTCGGTGACCTCTTCGCGCTGGCCCTTGCGGGTCGACAGCAACAGCCAGGTCAGCGAGAAGATGGTGCCCAGGGTCAGGACGGTGACGTACAGACTCCAGAAGGTTGTCATTGTTGTTTGCTCCCAGAAGCTTTCTCTTGCGCTTGTTCGACGTGCCGGGTGGCCTCTGGATCATCCGCGAAGGGCAACAGGGTCGCCTCGTCGAACTCCCGCTTGCGCCGTGGGCTGAATACCCACAGCGCCAGGCCCACGAAGGCCACCATCACCACGACGGTGCCCAGGCCGCGAATCATCCCGATATCCATCAGCGTCACCGTTTGCTCTTGATGATGGTGCCAAGGCCTTGCAGGTACGCGACGATCGCGTCCATCTCGGTCTTGCCCTTGACCGCGTCGCGGGCGCCGGCGATGTCGGCATCGGTGTACGGCACGCCGAGGGTGCGCAGTACTTCCATCTTCTTCGCGGTGTCTTTGCCGTCGAGTTTGTTCTCCACCAGCCACGGGTAAGAGGGCATCTTCGACTCAGGCACTACGTTGCGTGGGTTGTAGAGGTGCGCGCGGTGCCAATCATCCGAGTAGCGACCGCCGACACGGGCCAGGTCCGGCCCGGTGCGCTTGGAGCCCCACAGGAACGGGTGGTCCCAGACGCTCTCGCCTGCGACCGAGTAGTGGCCATAGCGTTCGGTTTCGGCGCGGAACGGGCGGATCATCTGCGAGTGGCAACCGACGCAACCTTCGCGGATGTAGATGTCACGGCCTTCGAGTTCCAGCGCGGTGCGCGGCTTCATGCCCTCAACGGGTTTGTTGGTGACGTCCTGGAAGAACAGTGGGACGATCTGGGTCAGGCCACCGACACTCACGGCGATGACCATGAAGAAGGCCAGCAGGCCTATGTTCTTCTCGACTGCTTCATGCTTCATCAGTGCGCTCCCACGACGACGATCTTGGCGGCTTCTTCAGCCTGCGCCGGGTTGGCGGCGCGTACGGTGCGGAACACGTTGTAGGCCATCAGCAGCATGCCGGAGGCGAAGAACGCACCGCCCAGGGCACGGACGATGTAGCCCGGGTGACTGGCTTGCAGGGCTTCGACGAACGAGTAGGTCAGCGTGCCGTCGTCGTTGATCGCCCGCCACATCAGGCCCTGGGTGATGCCGTTGACCCACATCGAGGCGATGTACAGTACGGTGCCGATGGTGGCCAGCCAGAAGTGCGCGTTGATCAGGCCGACGCTGTGCATCTGCTCGCGGCCATACAGTTTGGGGATCATGTGGTAGACCGCGCCGATAGAGATCATCGCTACCCAGCCAAGGGCGCCGGCATGGACGTGGCCGATGGTCCAGTCGGTGTAGTGCGACAGCGAGTTCACGGTCTTGATGGCCATCATCGGGCCTTCGAAGGTGGACATGCCATAGAACGCCAGCGATACCACCAGGAAACGCAGGATCGGGTCGGTGCGCAATTTGTGCCAGGCGCCGGAGAGGGTCATCATGCCGTTGATCATGCCGCCCCAGCTCGGTGCCAGCAGGATGATCGACATCACCATGCCCAGCGACTGGGCCCAGTCCGGCAGGGCGGTGTAGTGCAGGTGGTGCGGGCCGGCCCAGATGTACAGGGTGATCAGCGCCCAGAAGTGGACGATCGACAGGCGATACGAGTAGATCGGCCGCTCGGCCTGCTTGGGCACGAAGTAGTACATCATCCCCAGGAAGCCGGTGGTGAGGAAGAAGCCCACCGCGTTGTGGCCGTACCACCACTGGATCATCGCATCGGTGGCGCCGGAGTAGGCCGAGTACGACTTGAACAGGCTTACCGGCAGGGACATGTGGTTGACGATGTGCAACATCGCGGTGACCACGATGAAGGCACCGTAGAACCAGTTACCGACGTAGATGTGCTTGGTCTTGCGCTTGACGATGGTGCCGAAGAACACCAAGGCGTAGGTGACCCAGACGATGGCCAGCAGAATCGCGATCGGCCATTCCAGCTCGGCGTATTCCTTGGTGGTGGTGTAGCCCATCGGCAAGGTCACCAGTGCCCCGATGATCACTGCCTGCCAGCCCCAGAAGGTGAAGGCGGCCATGCTGTCGGAGATCAACCGCGTCTGGCAGGTTCGCTGCACCACGTAGTAGCTGGTGGCGAACAGTGCACAGCCGCCGAAGGCGAAAATCACCAGGTTGGTGTGCAGGGGGCGCAGGCGGCCGAAGCTCGTCCAGGGCAGGTCGAGGTTCAGCTGTGGCCATACCAGCTGCGAGGCGATGTACACCCCAAGCCCCATGCCAAGGATCCCCCAGACCACCGTCATGATGGCGAACTGGCGGACGACCTTATAGTTATAAGCAGTCGGACTGATTGCTGTGCTCATTGCTAAGGTTCCACGGTTTTGGTGTTCTTGTTGGTTGAAAAAATCGGCGCCAGTATCGATAACCACCTGGGTTATGGCAACGCAAGGATCCTTGCGCCGACCCGTGTCCACACCCGTCCACCGATGTCCCGCGGTGTTGGGGCTTGGTCGATTGTACACAAATAAATATTTGTAATGTGTACCGTTTTTCGCTTTTTTCTGATCGAACGGTCAAGCTTTTTCTGCTGGCGGCGTCAGGCTGTGCGTCGCGTCTGTCTCGCTGGATTGGCAGCGAGGGCTACTGAGGCAACAAGCTTAGTTCTGATCGGAGGGGGTGCAAGGGAGGGGCTGCGGCTTGGGGCGTGGGAAGGGGAAGGGGAAGGGGA
>NZ_AUEC01000030.1 GCF_000425785.1 Pseudomonas taiwanensis DSM 21245 | reverse complement strand
CACTTGATCTCGACCTTGGTCATGCGCTCGCCGGAGGTCAGGGCCGCCAGCAGCAGTGGCGAGGCCTTGTCGAAGACCTTGGTGATCTTCACCGGTTTGTGCACGCGCTGGCCGGTCGGTTGGCCGGACTGCGGATCACGGGGGATGATCACCTGGTGGTCGAAGCCCTGGACCATCACCTGGTCTTCGTGGCCTTCCTGGTAGGTGTTGCCCACCGAATCGGCGGTGAACGCGCCAGCGGTGATCAGGCCTTGTTTTTCGCCGGTGACGGACATGTACGCGGGTGTTGCCATGGTGCTGCTCTCCTTGCTGTGGATAAGTGCCTTTTTCGGCAGCTAATTGCCGGTCAATCGGGTCTTGATGTGACAAAAGTCGTGCCAACTTGAGGAAAAGCCTTGTAGATCAAGGCCTGCAGCGATCCACGCTGAAAATCGGGGAGCTTTTTCGGAAAAAACCACGGGAAAAGTGCGCAACTTCTTGCGCAGTGGTGTGCAAAAAGTTGCGCAGTTGCCTGTACGCCATATTTCTCAAGGCCTACAGGAATGTATGCACAGGTTTATCCACATTTGAGTGCGCAACTTCTTGCGCAGTTGACTAAAAAGTCAGGAGAGTGCGCCGAAGCTGTAAAAAACATCGCAACGTGCAGCACGCCGGCCACAAACTTAAGCTCGGGTTGCCATGGACTGGCTGTAGGCAAACACGAGGTAGGCGACCCAGCTACTGCTTGGTGGGGTACTGTCAGGAAGTGCCGGATGATGGCCTTTCCGAACCACCGCTGCGTGCGCTTCAAACTGGCAGCCAAGCCACCCTGCAAAAGCTGACGCAAACGTCATGCGCCACTCAGTTTCCTGACAGGCTCAGGTCCCTAAATTGCCTCTGGACAGAGCGCCGATCGGCGCCAACGAAAAACCAGAGGGAACACCCATGAACAGCGTCAAGGCAGTTGTGATGGCAGCAACCTTCGGCATGGCAAACCTGGCCCATGCAGAAGGCGGTGGGGACCGCACCTTCATGAGGATGGAAGCCGCTCGGCAATCCTCCCAGCAGGCTTATCAGCTTACCCAGGAGAACAATGACCAGACACCCGTCGCCGCTCAGCAAGACCAGCACACAGGGCACAAGCACTGCTGAAGCAAGCTTACAGAAATGTAATCACCCTCGAACCCGAACTATGGCAGTTTCAAGTGACCTCCTCCGGCAAATCGGGTGCTTCGTCGAAAACCTGCGAAGCTTGCGAGGACCGAACTGAAACCGAGGGCTGCGACATTCGGCGGCCTGGATATCAGCTATTTCTCTGACTGGACGCAACGGCATGCAAAGCAAAACCACACGACGATCCTTCGTCAAAGGCCTGGCTGCTACCGGACTACTGGGCGGGTTGGGCATGTGGCGCGCGCCGGTGTGGGCGGTGACCAGCCCTGGCCAGCCCAATGTGCTGACAGGCACAGAATTTGACCTTTACATCGGTGAGCTGCCGGTCAATATCACCGGCGCCCCGCGCACCGCCATGGCAATCAACGGTTCTCTGCCAGGCCCCACGCTCCGTTGGCGCGAAGGCGATACCGTCACGCTTCGGGTGCGCAACCGTTTGAAGCAGGACACGTCCATCCACTGGCACGGCATCATCCTGCCGGCGAACATGGACGGTGTCCCAGGCCTGAGTTTCCATGGCATCGCCCCTGATGGCATGTACGAGTACAGGTTCAAGGTCCATCAGAACGGCACCTACTGGTACCACAGCCATTCTGGCTTCCAGGAGCAGGTCGGGGTGTATGGCGCACTGGTCATCGATGCGAAAGAGCCCGAGCCGTTCAGTTATGACCGGGACTATGTGGTGATGCTCAGCGACTGGACGGACGAAGACCCTGCCCGGGTGCTCTCCAAGCTCAAGAAGCAGTCTGACTACTACAACTTCCACAAGCGAACGGTGGGTGATTTCGTCAACGACGTCGGCGAGATGGGCTGGTCCGCCGCGGTCGCTGACCGCAAGATGTGGGCCGAGATGAAGATGAGCCCCACCGATCTTGCCGACGTCAGCGGGTACACCTACACCTACCTCATGAATGGCCAGGCGCCAGACGGAAACTGGACCGGCGTTTTCAAGCCCGGTGAGAAAATCCGGCTGCGCTTCATCAACGGCTCGGCCATGACGTACTTCGATGTGCGCATTCCTGGCCTGAAGATGACCGTGGTCGCGGCGGATGGGCAACATGTCAATCCCGTTTCGGTCGACGAGTTCCGTATCGCCGTTGCTGAAACCTACGATGTCATCGTTGAGCCACAGGATGAACAGGCATACACCATTTTCGCTCAATCCATGGATCGCTCGGGGTACTCCAGGGGCACCTTGGCTATCCGCGAAGGCTTGCAAGCACCGGTTCCAGCCGTCGACCCTCGCCCCGTCATCTCCATGGGTGACATGGGCATGGACCACGGCAGCATGGCGGGGATGAATCACGGCAGCATGGCCGGCATGGACCACGGCGACATGGCCGGTATGGATCACGGCAACATGGCAGATACCGGTGGGGCCATGCAAAGCCATCCCGCCTCAGAGACCAACAACCCGTTGGTCGACATGCAGACGATGACTCCAACCGCAAAGCTGAGCGACCCGGGGGTTGGGCTGCGCGACAACGGCCGTCGGGTTCTGACCTACTCGGATCTGCGAAGCACCTTCATCGATCCGGACGGTCGGGAACCTGGCCGAACCATCGAACTGCATCTGACCGGCCACATGGAGAAGTTCGCCTGGTCCTTCGACGGCATCAAGTTCTCCGATGCCGCCCCCCTGTGCCTGAAGTACGGCGAGCGCCTTCGCATCACCCTGGTCAACGACACCATGATGACCCACCCCATCCACCTCCATGGCATGTGGAGCGACCTGGAGGATGAGCACGGCAACTTTATGGTTCGAAAACACACGATTGACATGCCCCCCGGCTCGAAACGGAGTTATCGCGTGACCGCAGATGCCCTGGGACGCTGGGCCTATCACTGTCACCTGCTGTTCCACATGGAAATGGGCATGTTCCGAGAAGTCCGCGTGGACGAATGAACTGGAGATCCGAAATGAGCAAACCCCTGAAACGAAACACCTTTGTCCTTTGCGCTGCGATGGCGGGCCTGTTCACCGTTTATGCCCCATCGTCGTGGTCGAGCGACACCCATGAACAACATACCCAGACGTCTGCCGATTCCGCGAAGGCCAAGGGCGCTCAAGGCATGGATCACGGCGCCATGAAAGGTATGGATCATGGCTCGATGCAGGGCATGGATCACGATGCGATGAAAGGCATGGATCATGGCTCGATGCAGGGCATGGATCACAGCAAAATGATGCAATCGCATGGCAGCGACGACGCTAAGGCAGGGAAAGATGACCAGTAGCCTGGCGCGACCCTCGCTGCTGGCCCTGACCGTTTCGCTTGGCGTGCTGGGCGTTGCGCCCAGCTTCGCCGCTGAAGAGGTGGACCACTCGGCGATGGATCATTCGTCCATGGGGCACGACTCGATGCCAGGCATGGACCACAGCCAGATGGGCGCAAGCGAGCCTCGGAAAAAAACCGCGCCCGCCGATCACAGCAAGATGGATCATACGAGCATGCAGGGGATGGACCATGGCGCCATGGATCACTCAACGATGAACCACGGTTCCGCGGCGCCTGCCACTACCAGCCGTACCCCGATTCCCGTACTCACGGATGCAGACCGCCAGGCGGCGTTCCCGCCGTTGGGCGGACATCGGATGCACGACAGCGCAATCAACAGCTTCTTCTTGCTGGACCAACTCGAGTACCAGGATGCTGACGAAGGCAGCGCGCTGGCCTGGGATGCTACTGGATGGATAGGCGGTGATATCAACCGGCTCTGGATACGCTCCGAGGGTGAACGGACCAACGGTGTCACCGAAGATGCCGAACTACAGCTGCTCTACGGCCGCTCGGTCAGCCCTTGGTGGGATGTGGTTGCCGGGGTTCGCCAGGACTTCAAGCCGCAATCTCCTCAGACCTGGGCTGCGTTCGGCATCCAGGGCATGGCACTGTACGGTTTCGAAGCCGAAGCCACTGCATTCCTCGGCGAAAACGGCCAGACCGCCGCCCGCCTGGAAGGCGACTACGACATACTCCTGACCAATCGCCTGATCCTGCAGCCAACCGCTGAAGTCAATTTCTACGGCAAGAACGATCCTGAGCGTGGTGTGGGTTCCGGTCTTGCCAATACCGAAGTCGGCGTGCGGCTGCGGTATGAAATCGTTCGCCAGTTCGCACCTTACATAGGCGTCACCTGGAACCGCTCCTATGGCAAAACCGCCGACTTCATCCGTGATGAAGGTGGGGATGTGGATGAAGCACGTTTCGTCGCCGGCATCCGCATGTGGTTTTGAGAGCCAGACATGAAAAGAACGATAACAACGCTGGTTGCAGCAGGCGCCGTCACCAGCGCGAGCGTTCTGGCAGCCGCGTACTTTGGCGTGGTGAACGTCGCGGCCGATGATCCTCACTTCCCGGCAGTACATGCCTTTCTGGCCATGGTTCGGGATCGTTCCATCGAGGTGCGCGCCAGGGATATCGAGGTACCAGACCTCAAGGACGAAAACCTGATTCGCATGGGCGCTGGTAACTACAACGCCATGTGCATCGGTTGCCATCTTGCCCCCGGCGTTGAGAAGACAGAGCTCAGCCAGGCGCTGTACCCCTCTCCTCCCGACCTGACCAAACTCGGGGTCAGCGGTGATCCCGCTGTCGCGTTCTGGACCATCAAACACGGCATCAAGGCCACAGGCATGCCGGCTTGGGGCAAGAGCATGGGTGACCCGTACATCTGGGGAATTGTCGCCTTCCTCGATCAGCTACCCCGAATGAACGCCCAGCAGTACAACGCGATGGTCGCGATCAGCGGCGGCCACCAGCACGGGGGTGGCGAAAGCGAAATGCACAATCATGAAGGCCAACACGGCGACAACGTGCCAGGTCGCTACGAAGAGGCAGCCTCGGGAAGTGGCCACCATGACAAGGGGCAATCCAAGGCGCATCATCCGGCTTCGCCAAGCGCACCCACCGCGCCTGGCCATCACGGGCATGGCGAGGCCGACAGCGCCCAACACTCGAAGCCGGCTCCGAAGTCGCATTTTCACCGCGATGGAAAGGAGCACACCCATGAGCACTGAAAGTCATCGGCATCGCCATGGCATGCCCAGGGGCTGAGAAAGTTTACCGTGAATATCCCCCTCGACGCGCGCACCTCGAGGGGGAGCTCCATCAACCAGCGACCCCGCTTCCGGAGCTCGTCAGCGGGTTGGCGCCGCCCTGCTCCACACGCCGGCGACGTCGTGTCACCAGCAGGCCCGAGCACACCACCAGTATCGCCAGCGCCATGGTCGATACCACTTCGAGCCGGTGGTCGGGGCGCAGCAACATCAGCACCAGCACGGCGCTGATGAACAAGATCACACCCCATGTCAGCCAAGGGAACAGCCACATCCTGTAGCTCAGGGTCTTACCTTCGGCGATCAGGCGTTTACGCAGGCGCAGCTGGGAAATGGCAATCACCAGATAGACCAGCAGAGCAATCGCACCCGAGCTGGCCATGAGGAAACCGAACACCTTCGAGGGCACCAGGTAGTTGGCGATCACCGTCAGGAACGCGGCACCGGTAGACAGCATTACGGCATAGATCGGCGTACCGCTGCGGGCGGTCACCTGGGCACAAGCGGGCGCATCGCCCCGGCGGCTCAGCGAATAGAGCATGCGCGAAGCGGTGTACAGCGAGGAGTTCAGGCAACTGGTCACCGAGGTCAGCACCACGAAGTCGATGATGGCCTTGGCATGGGGCACGTTGAGAATATTCAGCACCGCCACATAGGACCCTTCGCTCGCCAGCCTTGGATCGTTCCACGGCACCAGCGCCACGACGATGAAGATCGACAGGATGTAGAACAACGTGATCCGCCAGATCACCGAGTTGGTGGCCTTGGAGATCTGCTTGCCAGCGGCATCGGACTCCGCCGCGGCAATGGTCACCACCTCGGCACCGAGGAACGAGAACATAGTGATCAGCATCGCGCTGAGCACTGCGCCAAAGCCGTTGGGCATGAAGCCGCCGTTATCCCACAAGCGTGAAACCCCGCTCACGCCGGTGCTGGGGAACAGGCCAAGGATGGCGCAGGCACCGAGGATGATGAAGCCGACGATAGCGGCCACCTTCACCAACGCCAACCAGAACTCGAACTCGCCGTAGTGCTTGACGCTGAACAGGTTGGTGGCGGTCAGCAGCAAGGTGATGACCAACGACAGCACCCAGATTTCCATCTGCGGCACATACGTGTTGATGATGGTTGCGGCGATATTGGCTTCGATGGGAATGATCAGCACCCAGAACCACCAGTAGAGCCAGCCAATGGTATAGCCCGCCCACTTGCCGATGGCCTGGTCGGCATAGGTGGAGAACGAACCGGTGTCTGGCGACGCGACGGCCATTTCCGCCAGCATGCGCATCACCAGCACGACCAGCACGCCGGCGAAGATGTAAGCAAGGATGGTGGCCGGGCCGGCCTCTGCAATGGCCCGTCCTGAACCTACGAACAAGCCGGCGCCAATGACACCGGCAATGGAAAGCATGGTCACATGACGGGACTTGAGCCCGTGACTGAGATTGTTCTTATCGTTCTGCATGGCATTACCTTTGTTCTTGTACTGCCTCTGAGGGCATTTTCGGTGTCCGCGCTCACCAGCATCGGACGAAAAAGCCCGCCCTGTCCGAGAGGGTGAGTCGGACAGATGCGGGTGAGCACAGACCAGGGTGACGCTGACTCAAGAAAGCGCCGACGGCCGTCGAGCGACCGTCAGGCATGAGTGTCAGGCGAGCTCGTCGAAGCACTCGCCGATCAAGGCCAGACCGCGCTGCAAGTCCGCGTCGCTGACGGTCAGCGGAACCAAAATGCGCAAGACGTTGTAATAGGTGCCGCACGACAGCAGGATCAGCCCTTTGTCACGGGCCTTGGCCACCACCTTGGCAGTCAGATCGGCCGCAGGCTTGCTCAGGTCACCGCCCTCGAACAACTCTACGGCGACCATGGCACCCAGGTTGCGCACATCCACCAGGCTGTTGTGACGCTCGCCGATGGCGCGCAGGCCGCTGGTGAGGATTTCACCGACCGCCTGGGCCCGCTCCAGCAGTTTCTCGTCGTCGAAGGCTTCCAGCACGGCCAGGGCAGCGGCGCAGGAGACTGGGCTACCGGCGTAGGTCCCGCCCAGGCCACCGGGAGCCACCGCATCCATGATCTCGGCACGGCCGCACACACCAGCCAGCGGGAAACCACCGGCGATGGACTTGGCGAAGGTGGTCAGGTCGGCGGCGACGCCCAGTTGCTCCATGGCGAAGAAGGTACCGGTACGACCAGCACCGGTCTGCACTTCGTCGGCGATCAGCACGATGCCGTGCTCGTCGCACAGGGCGCGCAGACGGGCCAGGAAGTCTTTCGGCGCGACGTTGAAACCACCTTCGCCCTGGACCGGTTCGAGAATGATCGCGGCGATGTCAGTCGGCGCGGCGTCGTTCTTGAAGATGCGTTCGACGCTGGCGATGGCGTCATCGCTGCTCACGCCATGCACCGCGTTCGGGTACTGGGCACGGTAGATGCCACCTGGCATCAGGCCCATGCCCGCAGAGTACGGCACGACCTTGCCGGTCAGGCTCAGGGTGTAGTGCGTACGCCCATGGTAGGCGCCGGTGAAGGCGATCACACCCTGGCGGCCAGTGGCGGCACGGGCGATCTTGATGGCGTTCTCCACCGCTTCGGCGCCGGTGGTCACCAGCAAGGTCTTTTTCTCGAAGTCGCCCGGCACGCGCTGGTTGATCTTCTCGGCCAGGGCCACGTAGGGCTCGTAGCCAAAGACGTGGAAGCAGGTGTGGGTCAGCTTGGCCAGCTGCGCCTGGACGGCTGCCATGACTTTCGGGTGCAGGTGGCCGGTATTGAGCACCGCGATACCGCCGGCGAAGTCCAGGTACTCTCGGCCCTCGACGTCCCACACGGTGGCGTTCTCGGCACGCTCGGCGTAGATCTGGTGGATTTGCCCGACGCCACGTGGAATGGCGGCCAGGCGGCGTTGTTGCAGGCTCTGGTTGGTGTTCATGTTCGCTCCGTTCAAGACTCGATCAACGACGGTTGTGGTTACACGCCGATGCACAGGTATTTGATTTCCAGGTAGTCATCGATGCCGTACTTGGACCCTTCGCGGCCCAGGCCAGAGGCTTTAACACCGCCGAATGGCGCGACTTCGTTGGAGATGATCCCGGTGTTGATACCGACGATGCCGTACTCCAGCGCCTCGCCCACACGGAACACCCGGCTCAGGTCGCGGGCATAGAAATAGGCCGCCAGGCCGTATTCGGTGTCGTTGGACATGGCGATGACTTCGTCTTCGTCCTTGAAGCGGAACAGCGGCGCCAGCGGGCCGAAGGTCTCTTCCTTGGCCACGGCAGCATGCTGGGGCACGTCGACCAGAATGGTCGGCTCGAAGAAGGTGCCGCCCAGCGAATGCGGTTTGCCACCCGCCACCACACGGGCGCCCTTGGCAACGGCATCCTCGATGTGCTCCTGGACCTTGGCCACGGCCTTGGCGTCGATCAGCGGGCCGGTGGTGATGCCGGCTTCCAGGCCGTTGCCGATGTTCAGGCGCGCGACTGCCGCCTTGAGCTTGTCGACGAAGGCGTCGTAGACGCCGTCCTGCACATACAGGCGGTTGGCGCAAACGCAGGTCTGGCCGTTGTTGCGGTACTTGGAAACCAGGGCACCTTCGACGGCTGCATCCAGATCGGCATCGTCGAACACGATGAACGGGGCATTGCCGCCCAGTTCCAGGGACACTTTCTTGATGTCCTTGGCGCATTCGGCCATCAGTTGGCGACCGATTTCGGTAGAGCCGGTGAAGGTCAGCTTGCGTACGATCGGGTTGTGAGTGAGTTCGCCGCCCACTTCACCGGCACTGCCGGTGACCACGCTGAGTACCCCCTTGGGAATGCCGGCACGCTCGGCCAACTCAGCCAGGGCCAGGGCCGAGTACGGCGTCTGCGAAGCAGGCTTGAGCACCATGGTGCAGCCGGCGGCCAACGCCGGCCCGGCCTTGCGGGTGATCATCGCCGAGGGGAAGTTCCACGGGGTGATCGCCGCGGTGACGCCAATCGGCTGCTTGATCACCATCAGGCGCTTGTCTGGCTGGTGGCCGGGGATCATGTCGCCATAGACACGCTTGGCTTCTTCGCCGAACCACTCCAGGAACGAAGCGGCATAGGCGATTTCGCCTCGGGACTCGACCAGTGGCTTGCCCTGCTCGAGGGTCATCAGGCGCGCCAGGTCTTCCTGGTTCTGCATCATCAGTTCGAACCAGCGGCGCAGGCGATTGGCGCGGTCCTTGGCAGTCAGGGCGCGCCAGGCCGGCAAGGCCCGTTCGGCGGCTTCGATGGCGCGGCGGGTCTCGACAGCGCCCATCTTCGGCACATGGCCGATCAGTTCGCCGGTGGCCGGGTTGTTCACCCTGAGGGTCTGGCCGCTGTCGGCATCGACCCAGGCGCCATCGATGTAGGCCTGCTGGCGGAACAGGCTGGAGTCTTGCAATTGCACGCTAGTCTTCCTCTGCTGGGATGGCGGTGGCGGCACTTCAGCCGGCGGCCCGCTGCGGGTTATCGGGGATACGGGCCGTCAGCCGGGTGCCGGTGGCAGCGAGCTGTTCGCGTACCTTGTCGACGATGTGCGCGCCAATCGGGATCGCCGACGTGGCCGCTGGCGACGGGGCGTTGCACACGTTCACGCTGCGTCGGGTGTTGACGAACAGGAAGTCATCGATGAGCTTGCCGTCGCGGGATACCGCCTGGGCGCGGACACCCGCCGGATAGTCGGTCAGGTCGGCCTTGGTGATGCTTGGGCAGTACTTCTGCACCTGCTTGAGGTAGCCGCCCTTGAACAGCGAGTTCTTCAGCTCGATCAGCCCCGGACGCAGGTTCTTCGCCAGCACCTTGAGAATGCCTGGCGTGGTGAGCGTCTCGAACAGGTCGGGCAGCGAGATATCGGACTTGCGATAGCCCTCGCGCTTGGTGGCCAGCACCGCGTTGGGGCCGACGGTGACGGTGCCGTCGATCATCCGGGTCAGATGGACGCCGAGAAATGGCATCGACGGGTCCGGGATCGGGTAGATCAGGTGGTTGACGATCTGGTTGTGCTGCTTGGGCAGCAGGTAGTACTCGCCACGGAACGGGCAGATGATGAAGCTGGGTTCGATGCCCAGCATGCGCACCACACGGTCGGCCATCAGCCCGGAACAGGTAATGAGGAAGCGCCCACGGAACTCGTCGGCCCCCGCACGCACCACGACCTGGTCGGCATGTTCCTGGAGGCCCTGTACCTGCGCGCTGTAGCGGATCTCGCCGCCTGCCGCCTGGAACTCGCGGGCCATCGCGGCAGTGACTTCGGCATAGCTGACGATGCCGCTGGAGGGCACGAAGATACCGCCGATGCCGACGATATTCGGTTCACGTTCACGCAGTTCGGCCGCCGACAGCCACGAGCGTTCCAGGCCATTGGCAGCGGTACGCTCCCACAATGCCTTCATGCGCTCCATTTCCAGGGCATTGGTGGCCACCAGCAACTTGCCGCACTCGTCGTAGCGGATGGCGTGCTTGTCGCAGAAGGCCTTGGTGGCTTTGTTGCCCTCCAGGCAGAAACGTGCCTTGAGGCTGCCGGGGGTGTAGTACACACCGGCATGGATCACGCCGCTGTTATGGCCAGTCTGGTGACGGGCAGGCCCGGACTCTTTCTCCAGCAGGAGCATCTTGGCGTCCGGGTAGAGCTGAATCAGCTGCATGGCTGTGGACATGCCCACGATACCGCCGCCGATGATGATGAAATCGTACACAGCCATTACCTCTTTACCGGTGGCGCGCGGCGCCAGCCGGTGGTTTTGTTTCGGGCACGACGAAGGGCCGCCCCCTGGGCAGCCCTGCAGCGTTGGAAGGGTTACTGGCCGCGCTGGTACAGCGGCTTTTCGTAGCTGATGTAGCCTCGCTGGCGCATCAGCTCACGGCGCAGGCCGTCATGCGGCGTGAAGCGGTCGCGGCCGTGCAGCCAGAACAGGTTGTTGATCAGCAGGAAGCTGCCGACCGGCACTGGCACCGACAGCTTGCGCTCGCTGCCTTCCAGCGACTCGGAAAGCGCATTCAGCCAGATGCCTTCCTCGAAGTTTTCGGGCTGCACGAACTGGTCGATGTAGCGCATGGTCGGGCGGCCCACGGCGTCGGTGTCGAACACGGCGTGGAACACGTCCTCGCTGACCTTCTTGCTGGGCGGCGCGGTCCAGCGCATTTCGCGGCGAGCCATCGGGTGACGGAAGAACGACTCGCACTGCTCCCAATCATCCAGGTGCAGCAGCAGCGAGTTGCCGCCTTCCATGTTCTTTTCATCGATCTTGAGCATCAGCACGTAATCGGTGATCTGGTTCACGAAGGTGCCGTCGTTGTGCAATTCCATCACCCGGTGCGGCTGGCGCAGGTAGCTGTCGGAGTTGTCCGTGTTGACCACCACGAAGCGGGCATAGAACTGACCGCTCATGGCGTCGTAGTTGGAACGACCCACCAGGTGCGCGCAGGCGGTGGTGAACTTGACCATGTCCTCGGCCTGGCTCACATCGTCCAGCCCCTGCGGTGTGATCAGCATGCCACCGGTGGCACGGTCGAGCAGGCCGTTCAGCAAGACCGGGCGCAGGGTGCCTTCGCACAGCTCATCGAGAATCTGGCCAACGCGAAAACGCAGGAAGGACTTGTACTCCAGCGCCTGCACGGGCCATTCGGCCACGGCCTTGACGAACGCTTCCACCGTTTCGCGGGCAAACACCACTTCCAGCAGGCGTGGCGACTGTTCGGACGGTTTGACGGAGAAGCCCCGGGTTTCCAGAGGCATCGGCAGCACGGGTTCCTCGATCTTGGTGAAGGCGTTCATGGCGGTTTCCTGGCAGAGAGGTTCGAAGACAGTGCCCGGATCAGGTGGGCACGGCAAAAATATCGCCACAAAAGCAAAATGTCTACATTTTTATAAAACGATAACAAAACGCTCGTTTGTCCATTGTTTCTATCTGAAAAGACGTTTCGGTATGATTTGCAAAACGTTTTGAGGACAGCACCTTGGAAGCACACGCCCCACGGCAGAACTCGGCCTTCAGTGGGTATGAGTGGCTCAAGCAAGACATCATCCGCGGCCTGTTCAAACCGGGCGAAAAGCTGCTGATGAGCACGCTCAAGGAGCGCTACGACCTGGGCGTCGGCCCACTGCGCGAGGCCCTGTCGCAATTGGTGGCGGAAAAGCTGGTGGTTGCCATCAGCCAGAAGGGCTACCGGGTGGCGCCGATGTCGCTGGACGAGATGGAAGATATCTACGATGCCCGCGCCAACCTCGAAGCCATGATCGTTGGGCTGGCCATCGAGCGTGGCGATGACGCCTGGGAGGCTTCGGTGCTGGCGCAGTCGCATACCCTGGCCAAGGTCATGGAAGTGAAGACCCGTGAACAGCGTCTGGACGTCTGGGACCAGCGCCACAAGGCGTTCCATACCGCCATCGCGTCAGGCTGTGGCTCGAAGCACCTGCTGCAGGCGCGCACCTACCTGTTCGACCAGGCCGAACGTTACCGTCATCTGTGGCTGACCCATACGGTGTTTTCCGAGCAGGCTCTGGAAACCAAGCGCCAGGAGCACGCGGCACTGGTCGAGGCGATTCTCGCCCGTGATGCCGCCCGTGCCAGCACGATGATGCATGCGCACTTGATGACCCCGGTGCCAATCATCGCCCAGATCATGCGCGAGCAAGGCTGAGGAAGAAGCGACGCCCGGGCATCGCCCCTAGACGCCGCGTCGGTCCGCAGCGTGGCCTGAAGCTGCGTTTGGGGCCGGTGTCGTCACCCTTTCACGCACACCACCTGACGCAAAGTGTGCACCACCTCCACCAGCTCCCGCTGGGCCAGCATCACCGCGTCGATGTCCTTGTAGGCCATGGGGATCTCATCGATCACCTCCTTGTCCTTGCGGCACTCAACATGCGCGGTCGCTCGCCGCTGGTCTTCGACGCTGAAACGACGCTTGGCCTGGGTGCGGCTCATGACCCGCCCAGCACCGTGGCTACAGGAACAGAACGACTCCTCATTGCCCAGGCCACGTACGATGAAACTCTTGGCGCCCATCGAGCCGGGGATGATGCCCAACTGCCCCTTCTGCGCCGAAACCGCCCCCTTGCGCGTCACCAGCACCTCGCGGCCGAAATGGTGTTCGCGCTGCACATAGTTGTGGTGACAGTTGACGGCTTCCAGGCGGGCCTCGAAGGGCCGCCCCAATACCTGCCGTGCGGCGGCGACCACTGCGTGCATCATCAATTCGCGATTGCGCCGGGCGTAGTCCTGGGCCCACTCGACCGCCTCGACGTAATCGGCAAAATGCCGGCTCCCCTCCTCGAAGTAGGCCAGGTCCTTGTCCGGCAGATTGGCCAGGTGCTGACGCATGTCGGCCTGGGCCAGTTCGATGAACAGGTTGCCGATGGCATTACCGACGCCGCGTGAACCGCTGTGCAGCATGAACCAGACCTGGTCGGCCTCGTCCAGGCACACCTCGATGAAATGATTGCCGCCGCCCAGCGTCCCCAGGTGATGGCGGTTGTTGGTCTTCTCCAGGCGAGGGTACTTGTCGGTGATCGCCTTGAAGCGACCTGCCAACCCACGCCACTGCTGGTCCGCAGAAGTGGGAACATCATCCCAGGCGCCTTGGTCGCGACGACCGAAGGTCTTGCCGTGGGGCACCGCTTTCTCGATGGCGCTGCGCAGACCGTGCAGGTTGTCCGGCAGGTCCCGGGCGTGCAGCGAGGTACGGGCAGCGATCATGCCGCAGCCGATATCCACACCTACCGCAGCCGGGATGATCGCACCGACGGTTGGAATCACACTGCCAATGGTCGAGCCTTTGCCCAGGTGCACATCGGGCATCACCGCCAGATGCTTGAAAATGAACGGCATCTTCGCCGTGTTCAGCAATTGCTGGCGGGCTTCGTCTTCGACCGGCACGCCGTCGGTCCACAACTTGATCGGCTTGCCGCCAGCGACTTGGAGAATGTCCATGATGTCGTTTTCCAAAAGACCCTGGCCGCATGATACCGCCGAAGGTCGTAGCCTGCCGGGTTGCCAGCGGGGTGGCACGGTGCTGTATGCTTGGGCGGTCTTCAGGGCGGGGTGAAAGTCCCCACCGGCGGTAAATCGAAAGATGAGCCCGCGAGCGCCCCGGCCATGCCGGGGGTCAGCAGATCTGGTGCGACTCCAGAGCCGACGGTCATAGTCCGGATGAAAGAAGGCGTCAGGCAGGGGCCGTTCGGGCGCCCCCGTGCACGCGTTTTGTTCGCCCCGAGACGTTCATCGATCATTCACGAGGAGCGTTTCATGTCCCCTATGCTGCAACAGCAATTCCCCAACGTATCCGCCGCCATCGCTGCCTTCCAGGCCGGTCGCCCCGTTTTGCTGCTTGACGATGACGACCGCGAGGACGAAGCCGACATCGTCGCCGCTGCCGAGAACCTGTCGTTACAGACCATGGCCATGATGATTCGCGACTGCAGCGGCATCGTCTGCCTGTGCCTGGACGAAGCTACCGTCGACGCCCTGCAGCTGGCACCGATGGTGCAGAACAACCAGGCACGCCACGGTACCGGTTTCACCGTCAGCATCGAAGCCGCCGAAGGCGTGAGCACCGGGGTTTCGGCCCAGGACCGCATCACCACCATCGAAGCGTGCTTGCGCTCGAGCGCCGAACAGCGCCACATCGTCAGCCCCGGCCATGTGTTCCCGCTGCGCGCACGCAATGGCGGGGTGCTGACCCGCCGTGGGCACACCGAAGGCTCGGTGGACCTTGCGCGTCTGGCCGGGTTGCGCCCGGCAGCAGTGCTGTGCGAGCTGATGAACCCTGATGGCAGCATGGCCAGGGGCGAACAGGTGGCGGTGTATGCGCGGCAATACAATCTACCCGTGCTGACTATTGAAGAGCTGGCGCGGTACCGCGAGGCGATGCTGGTGCGGGAAGCGGAAATGGTGTGATTGCCTGCAGGCGCTCGCCTTGAGCGCAGTGGCGCAGCGGATCGCGAGCTAGGCTCGCTCCTACCGGTTGGGTTACCCCCTCCCTGGACTGAATCAACCGTAGGGGCGAGCCTTGCTCGCGATGCGCCGCGCACGCGGCGCTCGATTTCACAGACACCACAGAAATCATGCCTACCCCAAAGAACCTGGCCCGCCACACAAGTTTGCTCCCCCCGCCCTGCTCTGCTAGTGTCGCGCCGTTCTGAACACCACCGAGACAGTCGCCATGGCCCGCAAAAAAGCCTCCATCGATTTCGAACAATCCCTCGCAGACCTGCAAGCGCTGGTCGAGCGCCTGGAGAACGGCGAATTGTCGCTGGAAGAGTCGCTGGCCGCCTTTGAACAAGGCATTGCCCTGACCCGTGATTGCCAGGGGGCGCTGGCCCAGGCCGAGCAGAAAGTACAGATCCTCCTGGAGCGGGACGGCGAGCTGGCCGCCCAGCCCTTCGATGCGGAGCCAGAAGCATGATCAGCGCTTACCAGGCCAGCAGCCAGGCCCGTGTCGACGCCGCGCTCGAACCCCTGTTCGAGGCCCCGTCCAAAGAGCTCGAACGCCTCTACGCAGCCATGCGCTATAGCGTCATGAACGGCGGCAAGCGGGTACGCCCACTGCTCGCCTATGCTGCCTGCGAAGCCCTGGGTGCCCCGGCCGAACAAGCCAATGGCGCGGCCTGTGCGGTGGAACTGATCCATGCCTATTCGCTGGTGCACGATGACCTGCCGGCGATGGACGACGATGACCTGCGCCGTGGCCAGCCAACTACCCACAAGGCCTTCGACGAAGCCTGCGCCATCCTTGCGGGCGACGGCCTGCAGAGCCTGGCCTTCAGCGCTCTGCTCGACCCGCGTCTGAGCCCCCAGCCAGACAGCATCCGCCTGGCGATGGTGCAAACCCTGGCCAAGGCAGCCGGGCCGGCTGGCATGGTCGGCGGCCAGGCCATCGACCTGGGGTCGGTGGGCCTGAAGCTTGACCAACAGGCGCTCGAATTCATGCACCGGCACAAGACCGGCGCGTTGATCGAAGCCAGCGTACACCTAGGCGCCCTGGCCAGCGCCCGCGCCGAGCAAGCACAGCTCGATGCCTTGAAAACCTATGCACGAGCCATCGGCCTGGCATTCCAGGTGCAGGACGACATCCTCGACGTGGAAAGCGATACCGCCACCCTCGGCAAACGCCAGGGCGCCGACATAGCCCGTGACAAACCGACCTATCCGGCCTTGCTCGGCCTGGACGCGGCCAAGGCCTACGCGCTGGAGCTGCGTGACCAGGCGCTGGCCGCGCTCGATGGTTTTGGCGAGAACGCCGAGCCACTCCGGGCGCTGGCACGCTATATCGTCGAGCGCCGCCATTGATCGGGGCCGCTTCGCGGTCCATCACCGGCACGTTTCACCGCAGCATTCGTAGGCGCCGGCTTGCCGGCGATGGGCTGTAAAGCAGCCCGAAGCGACCCCGACCCAATGGGCAGCTTTTCCCACAATGGGGTAAACTGCCGCGTCTTCACACCTATAACGACTCGCCTGATGCCCACGACGTTTCAAGAGATCCCCCGCGAACGCCCGGTCACGCCGTTGCTCGACCGCGCTGACACGCCTGCTGGCCTGCGCCGGTTGGCCGAAGCCGACCTGGAGACCCTGGCCGACGAGTTGCGCCAGGAGCTTCTGTACACCGTTGGTCAGACCGGTGGGCATTTTGGCGCCGGTCTGGGCGTCATCGAACTGACGATTGCCCTGCACTACGTCTTCGATACCCCGGATGACCGCCTGGTGTGGGACGTCGGCCACCAGGCCTACCCGCACAAGATTCTCACCGGCCGTCGCAACCGCATGCTGACGCTGCGCCAGAAAGATGGCATCGCCGCCTTCCCGCGCCGCAGCGAGAGCGAATACGACACCTTCGGCGTCGGCCACTCCAGCACCTCGATCAGCGCCGCCCTGGGCATGGCCATTGCCGCACGCCTGCAGAACGACCCACGCAAGTCGATCGCGGTGATCGGCGACGGCGCACTGACTGCCGGCATGGCCTTCGAAGCGTTGAACCACGCCCAGGAAGTCGACGCCGACATGCTGGTGATCCTCAACGACAACGACATGTCGATCTCGCGCAATGTCGGCGGCCTGTCCAACTACCTGGCCAAGATCCTCTCCAGCCGCACCTATTCGAGCATGCGCGAAGGCAGCAAGAAGGTGCTGTCGCGCCTCCCAGGCGCCTGGGAAATCGCCCGCCGCACCGAGGAATACGCCAAGGGCATGCTGGCCCCCGGCACCCTCTTCGAGGAATTGGGTTGGAACTACATCGGCCCGATCGACGGCCATGACCTGCCGACCATGATCGCCACCCTGCGCAACATGCGTGACCTCAAGGGTCCACAGTTCCTGCACGTGGTGACCAAGAAAGGCAAAGGCTTCGCCCCTGCCGAAGCCGACCCGATCGGCTACCACGCCATCACCAAGCTGGAACCGGCCGACAAGCCGGCCGCACCGAAGAAAGCCAGCGGCCCGAAATACTCCGCGGTGTTCGGCCAGTGGCTGTGCGACATGGCCGCCGCCGACAATCGCCTGGTAGGCATCACCCCAGCGATGAAGGAAGGCTCGGACCTGGTCGCCTTCAGCGAACGCTACCCGGAGCGCTACTTCGACGTAGCCATCGCCGAGCAGCATGCCGTCACCCTGGCGGCGGGCATGGCCTGCGAAGGCGCCAAACCGGTCGTTGCCATCTACTCGACCTTCCTGCAGCGCGCCTACGACCAGTTGATTCACGATGTCGCCGTGCAGAACCTCGACGTACTGTTCGCCATCGACCGCGCCGGCCTGGTCGGCGAAGACGGCCCCACCCACGCAGGCAGCTACGACCTTTCGTACCTGCGCTGCATCCCCGGCATCGTGGTGATGACCCCAAGCGACGAGAACGAGCTGCGCAAGATGCTCAGCACAGGCCATCACTACAACGGCCCGGCTGCCGTGCGCTACCCGCGTGGCACAGGACCGAACGCACCGATCAGCGGCGATCTCGAGCCCCTGGAAATTGGTAAGGGCGTGGTTCGCCGCCAGGGCGAGAACGTCGCACTGCTGGTATTCGGCGTGCAGTTGGCCGAAGCCCTGCAAGTGGCCGAGCAGATCAACGCGACTGTGGTCGACATGCGCTTCGTCAAACCCCTGGACGAAGCCTTGGTCCGCACGCTGGCTGACAGCCATGAACTGCTGGTGACCATTGAGGAAAACGCCATCATGGGCGGGGCCGGTGCTGCCGTGGGCGAGTTCCTCGCTCGCGAGGGCGTGGTGAAGCCGCTGCTGCACCTTGGCCTGCCCGACCTCTATGTCGAGCACGCCAAGCCCGCCCAAATGCTGGCCGAGTGCGGCTTGGATGCTGCCGGCATCGCAGCGTCGGTCAAAGCGCGGATGAACAAGCTCGGCCTGTAAAGCGCGTCGCTCCGAGCGCCAGGTTTCAATCTGGCGCTCGGGCCTCCAGCAGTGCACACAGACGCTTGGTGGCGTCGATCATCTGCCCGCTGGGCCGCTCCAGGCCCTTGTCCGGCACTACCAGCAAGCGCTTCCCCGCCACGGCACGCAGTCGCGGCCAGGCTTTCCAACGGGCCAATTGTGCCCAATCGCCGGCCAGAATCACCTGAGGATCACGTTGAAGCACCGCTTCCACGCTTATCTGCGGAGCAGGCAGGTTAATATCGTCGAACACGTTCCGGGCCCCGCATACGGCCAATGCGTCACTGATGATCTGCGTTGCACCCACTGTATAGAGCGGCGTGTCCCACACCTGGTAGAACACGCTTACCGGTTGCTCGCGCCGGTAGCGCTGGCGCAACTGCTGTAAACGATCACGAAGCAGCGCCCCATATCGCAGCCCTTGCTCGCCACGGCCAATACGTTCGGCTATTGCCTCGATCTGCTCGATAAGCTGGTCAAGGCTGTGGGGTTCGGCACTGAAGGTCTCGATGCCCAATCGCTTGAGCTGGGCTTGTTGGGCTGGCGACACGCCTGAGGGCCATACCAGCACCAGGTCGGGCCTGAGGCTGAGCAAACGCTCCATGTCCAGTTGCCCGTGGCGCCCCACCGAGGGCAAGGCACGTAGACCCGCTGGCCGCTCGCCGCCGTCCAGTACGCCAACCAGCAGGTCATCGGCCTGCAGTTCGAGCATGATGTCGGTCATCGAGGGTGCCAGGCTGATCACCCGCAGCGGTTCCTGCGCCTGGGCACTGCACGCCAGCAGTACCAACAGGCAGAGGAAAATGCGCATCAGCCCAACTGACGCGGAATACGGTAGAGGTAAAGCAGCACCACGGTCGACAGCGCCAGGAGCACCTGCGGCACGGCTTCCAGGCCCACCAGTACCGACAGCGCCGCGACCCAGGCAGGAAAACAGGCGTACAGCATGGCCCACCGTCGCACACGGGCCAGCTCGATCCAGGCCGCAGGCTCTTCAGCCGTGCCCAGCGCCTTGGAAGTGGCGATCAGGGCGCGCTTGTAGGCGCCAAAGCGCGGTAGGCTCAGGAACATGGAAGCAGCACCGGCGATGAACAGCGGCATCGCCAGTACCGGGATCAACGCATCGCCGCCGCCGAAGGCCCAGGCCATGACCGGCAGCGGCACGAGGCCCACCGCCAGGTATTGCCACCAGGCCAACGCCAGACGCCGCTTCACCTCGCCACGTGTCACGCCTGAGGCACCTCACCCTGGTGCTTGTTGCCCATCATGTGGCCGAGTTTATCGGCCTTGGTCGCCAGGTAAAGACGGTTGTGCGGGTTGTGGCCGGTGTGCAGCGGCACGCGCTCGGCGACCTTGATGTTCATGTCGGTCAACGCCTTGACCTTGCGCGGGTTGTTGGTCATCAGACGCAGCGATTTCACGCCCAAGTGCTCAAGCATCGGCAGACAGATACCGTAGTCGCGCTGGTCGGCGGCGAAGCCCAGACGCTCGTTGGCCTCAACGGTATCGGCGCCGCCATCTTGCAGCTCATAGGCGCGGATCTTGTTGAGCAGGCCAATGCCACGGCCTTCCTGGCGCAGGTACAGCAGCACCCCGCGCCCCTCACGGGCGATAGCTTGAAGTGCGGCCTCCAGTTGCGAGCCGCAATCACAGCGCTGGCTGAACAGGGCATCACCGGTCAGGCACTCGGAGTGCAAGCGCCCCAGCACCGGCTCGCCATCGGCAATGTCACCCAGGCTGAGCACGACGTGCTCTCGGCCAGTGGCTTCATCGAGGAAGCCATGCATGGTGAAGATTGCAAAAGGAGTCGGGAGTTTCGAGGCGGCAACAAAGACGACGGGCACGTTGTGCTCCTGGATAAGTTTGAAATTTCACGTGAGCCGATTGTATCAGCAGGTTGGCGGCTGTGCGCTGGCTGAATATCGTGGCTTAAGATCGAAAAGTTCGATGCTTGAAATGCTCACGGGCGGGTCGCTCTCCAGTGGCGACAGCCGCGCTATTGCGGCTTGCTGTCCGGGGTGAATGGATACGGCTGCTTCCAGTGCTCGAAGATGGGCTTGAGTTCGCCACTTCGCACCAGCTCCGCCATTCGCCTGTCGAATACCCTGATCAGCGCCTTGGCCTCATCGCTGCGGCCAAAGGCCAGGTACAGCGGCAGTTCGGCCACATGGGTACGGCGGAAGCGCTCAGGCTGCGGCGCCTGCTCCAGCACATAGTCCACTTCGGTCAGGGCATCGATGTAGAAATCCACACGGTCGTGCTCGAGCATGGGCAAAATGCCTTCGCGCCGCTGGATCTCGCGGAATCTGCGCACATTTGGCAGGTAGTTGCCGTAGTCGTAGCCACGGACCCAGGCCAGGCGATACTGGCCGACGGTGTCCAGCGTCGGCGTGGGCTTGCTGGTCAAGCCAAGGGCATAGATATGGTCCATATCAAAATGCCAGCTCGGGTACAGGTTGTCGTCGTTCTCCTGCTTGTAGGAGCCGACCCAGGCGTCGGCTGCGCCGCGCTTGACCAGCCCAACCGCCCGGCTGTAGGGCGCACTTTGCACCTGGACCTTGATGCCGGCGGGCTCGAACACCTTGCGCAGTACATCCCATGCCACCCCGGTGCCGTCGGCATTGGTGTAGTCGAGCCACTGCTCGCTCACCAGCCGGATCTGCCTGGGCAATTGTTCGGCCACCGCGTTGCCCGCCCACGTGGCGAGAGTCAGCATCATTGCCAGCAGCATCGTCCTAATGGCCATTCGCGTACTCCCTGTCAGGCCACCACCCACACCAGAACCTGCATGCCCAGCCAGGCGAATACGCCAGCCAGGATATCGTCGAGCATGATCCCCACACCGCCGTGCACATGACGGTCGATCCAGCGGATCGGCCACGGCTTGAGGATGTCGAAGAAGCGGAACATCAAGAACCCCGCCAGCAGCCACTGCCATCCTTCAGGCACCAGCCACAGGGTGATCCACATGCCGACCATCTCATCCCAAACAATGCCCTCATGGTCATGCACACGCAAGTCATTGGCGACTTTGCCGCACAGCCAGAAGCCAAACAGCATGGTAATGCCCAGCAGCAGCCAGTAGCCCCAGTCCGGTAGCATTTGCCACAACGGAATGAACGGCAAGGCCACCAGCGAACCCCAGGTACCCGGTGCCTTGGGCAGCGTGCCGGAACCGAAGCCGAAGGCGATGAAGTGCCACGGGTTGCGCCAGACCGATGGCGGAACGAACTCCGCTGGCACCTGGTTGGGGTGGTCGGTCACGGTGTCTCCCTAAAATGTTGATAACCCCGCTGCACGGGGGTGATGTCTCGGCCCTGCGGATCACGCAGCGTCACGCCTTCGCCCTCGAGCACCCGGCCGATGACGTGCACCGCTACACGGCCCTGCAGGGATGAAAGCGCCTCGGGCGGCAAGGTGAACGCCAGCACATAGTCGTCGCCACCGGTGAGCGCCGCTCGCCGCGCTGCGTCCTGGCCAAGGAAGGCCTGCAAAGCAGAAGACATGGGGACCTGCTCCAGGTTCACCTCGATCGCGACACCGGAGGCCTTGGCGATATGCCCGCAATCGGCGAGCAGGCCATCGGAAATGTCCAATGCCGCCGTCGCGTGCCCCCGCAGCAACTGCCCCAGTTCGAGCTGCGGCATCGGCGACCAGTAATGGCCCAGCAACGGCGCTGCCAGCTCGACCGGCGCCACACGCTCGCCCAGTACCAGCGGCAAGGCACCTGCAGCGTTACCCAACGCTGCGCCGACGCACAGCACATCACCCGGCCTTGCGCCACTGCGGCGCAGGGCCTGGCCAGCAGGCACACTACCAAACACGGTCACGGTGATGCTCAAGGGGCCTCGTGTGGTATCGCCGCCGATCAGGCTCATGCCGCAACGATGGGCCATGCGGCTGAGGCCTTCGGCAAACGCCGCGAGCCAATCAGGGCCTACATCGGGCAAGGTCAGGGCAAGGGTGAAGCCGATCGGCTTTGCCCCCATGGCCGCCAGGTCGCTGGCTGCCACCGCCAGCGAACGCTGGCCGAGCAAGCAAGGATCGCAGACAGCGGGAAAATGCACCCCGGCGACCAGCGTGTCGGTGGACACCGCCATTTGCTCGCCTGGGAAAAGGCTAAGCAGTGCGCAGTCGTCGCCAATGCCCAACACCACACCTTCGCCGCCTTGCGCACAGGACGCAGCAGCGAAGAAGCGGTTGATCAGCTCGAACTCACCCATGGCCCGACAGCGCCAGGATCAGCGCTTGTTCGCCTTGACTTCTGCTTCACGCAGGATCGGAGCGAGCTTGTCCAGCACGCCGTTGACGAACTTGTGGCCGTCAGTGGCGCCAAAGACCTTGGCCAGTTCCACGCCTTCGTTGATCACCACGCGGTACGGTACGTCGACGCGCTTGATGAACTCCCAGGTGGACAGGCGCAGCACGGCCAGCTCGACCGGGTCGAGCTCTTCCAGTGCCAGGTCCAGGCAAGGTGCTAGGGCGTTGTCGATCTCGCCCTTGATCGCCGGAACCCCGTGCAGGATTTCGCGGAAGTAGGCGCCGTCGACATCGGAGAAATCGTTATCGACCCGGAACTGTGCCTCGATCTCGTTCAGCGAATGCTGAGCCATGTGCCACTGGTACAGGGCCTGGGTCGCGAGCTTGCGGGCTTCGCGGCGCTTGGCGCTCTTCGATGGCTTGCCGGCATCCGCAGGTTTTGGATCGCGCGGGTTGAAACGATCGCTTTCGTCGCTAATCACTTGGCCTCCAACTGCGCCAGCAGGCTGACCATTTCCAGTGCGGACAGGGCAGCTTCAGCACCTTTGTTACCGGCCTTGGTGCCGGAACGCTCGATGGCTTGCTCGATGGAATCGACGGTCAGGACGCCGAAGGCGACCGGTACACCGAACTCCATGGACACCTGGGCCAGGCCCTTGGTGCATTCGCCCGCCACGTATTCGAAGTGCGGGGTACCGCCACGGATCACTGCGCCCAGGGCGATGATCGCGTCGTATTCCCCTTGCTGGGCAACTTTCTGAGCCACCAGCGGGATTTCGAACGCGCCCGGGGCACGGATGATGGTGATGTCGCTTTCGCTGACGCCATGGCGAACCAGGGCATCGACTGCACCGCTTACCAGGCTTTCGACGACGAAGCTGTTGAAGCGGCCAACCACCAAAGCATAGCGACCTTTGGGGGCGATGAAGGTACCTTCGATGGTCTTCAGGGTCATTCCGATGTTCTCATCTTCAAGAGCGAGGCCGCGCGCAGGCGGCCTCGGGAGGGTTTGGACTCGAGCAGAAGGGCGTCAATGCCGCTTCAAGTCACTCGGAGGGCACGTATTCTACAACTTCCAGATCGAATCCGGATATCGCATTGAACTTCATCGGCGAACTCATCAGGCGCATCTTGCGCACGCCCAGATCGCGCAGGATCTGCGAACCGGCACCCACGGTGCTGTAGGTGGTCGGCGCCTTGGCCGGCACATCGCCTGCACTTTCGCGGATGTGGGCCAGCAGCACATCGCCGTCCAGCGGGTGGCCCAGCAGCAGCACCACGCCACTGCCCGCCTCGGCCACCGCGGCCATGGCCGCACGCAGGCTCCAGCGGCCCGGCTGCTTGACCATCAGCAGGTCGCGCAGCGGATCCATGTTGTGGACCCGCACCAGGGTCGGCTCTTCGGCGCAGATCTTGCCCAGGGTCAGGGCCATGTGCACGTCACCTTCCACCGCGTCGCGGTAGGTGACCAGGTTGAACTGGCCCAGCTCGCTCTCGATTGGCTGCTCGGACACACGCTGCACGGTGCGTTCATGGATCATGCGGTAGTGGATCAGGTCGGCGATGGTGCCGATCTTCAGGCCGTGCTCGGCGGCGAACACTTCCAGCTCGGCGCGACGCGACATGGTGCCGTCGTCGTTCATCACTTCGCAGATCACACCGCTAGGCTCGAAACCGGCCATGCGCGCCAGGTCGCAGGCCGCTTCAGTGTGGCCAGCACGGGCCAGGGTGCCGCCCGGCTGGGCCATCAGCGGGAAGATGTGGCCAGGGCTGACGATGTCTTCGGCCTTGGCGTCCTTGGCGGCGGCAGCCTGCACGGTACGCGCGCGGTCGGCGGCGGAGATGCCGGTGGTGACACCTTCGGCGGCCTCGATCGACACGGTGAACTTGGTGCCGAAGCCCGAGCCGTTGCGCGGCGCCATCAGCGGCAGCTTGAGCGTTTCGCAGCGCTCGCGGGTCATCGGCATGCAGATCAGGCCACGGGCGTGCTTGGCCATGAAGTTGATGTGCTCGGGTTGGCAGCACTCGGCGGCCATGATGATGTCGCCTTCGTTCTCACGGTCTTCGTCGTCCATGAGGATGACCATTTTGCCCTGGCGGATGTCTTCTACCAGTTCTTCGATGCTGTTGAGCGCCACTCGGCACCCCCTTCTCAATCAGGATTTCAAGAAGCCGTTGGCGGCCAGGAAGCTTTCGGTAATGCCACTGCCCTTGCTCGGCTCGGCAGCCTTGTCACCCAGCAGCAGACGCTCCAGGTAACGGGCCAGCAGGTCGACCTCAAGGTTGACCCGACGACCTGCACGGTAGTCGGCCATGATGGTTTCGGACAGGGTGTGCGGGACGATGGTCAGCTCGAATTCGGCGCCATTGACCTCGTTGACCGTCAGGCTGGTGCCGTCGACGGTGATCGAACCCTTTTGGGCGATGTACTTGGCCAGCTCCTTCGGTGCACGCACGCGGAACTGGATAGCGCGGGCGTTATCGCTGCGCGAAATGATCTCGCCGACGCCGTCGACGTGGCCACTGACCAGGTGCCCGCCTAGGCGGGTGGTCGGGGTCAGGGCTTTCTCCAGGTTGACCTTGCTGCCGCTCTTGAGGTCGATGAACGCGGTGCGCTTGAGCGTCTCGACGCTGACGTCGGCCCAGAAACCGTCGCCCGGAAGCTCGACGGCGGTCAGGCACACGCCGTTGACGGCAATGCTGTCACCGAGCTTGACGTCACCCAGGTCGAGCTTGCCGGTCTCGACGTAGACGCGCACGTCGCCGCCTTTCGGGGTCAAGCTGCGGATGGTGCCGATGGATTCGATGATACCGGTGAACATGGGGTCTTCCTCAGGAACGGGTTGCGCAGGGCAAGCCCGGCATTATACGCCGGGCGGCGGCAAGGGGATGGCCGTGACCCGCCAGTCATCGCCCACAGCACGCATTTCAGTGATCTTCAGTCGTGGCGCCTCGCTCATTTTCGCCAATGGCCAGTCCAGCAGAGGGCGGGCCTGGGAGCCGAGGAAGGTACCGGCGACAAACAATTGGTACTCGTCGATCAGTCGTTGCCGGGCGAAGGCGCCAACCAGGCCGGCGCCCGCCTCCAGCAGGATCTCATTGACGCCGCGGGCAGCCAAGGTGCGCAGCAGTTCGGGCAGGTCGACCTGGCCATTCTCGCCTGGCAGGCACAGCAGCTCATGGCCGGCAGCGGCATAACGCGGGTCTTCAGCGACAGCGGTCACCACCAGCGCGGGGCCGGCCTGGAAGAATGGAGCGCTCAGCGGCAGGCGCAGGCGGCCATCGATGAGTACACGCAGGGGTGGCCGGCTCAGGGCCAGGGCGGTGGTTTCGGCATCCAGTCCTAGCTCGTCGCCGCGCACGGTCATGCGGGCATTGTCGGCCAGCACACTGGCGGCGCTGGTCAACACCACGCTGGAGCGGGCGCGCAGGCGCTGTACCGCCGAGCGGGCGGCCGGGCCGGTGATCCATTGGCTCTCGCCACTGGCCATGGCGGTGCGACCATCCAGGCTCATAGCCAGCTTGGCCCTGACGAACGGGAGCCCATGTTCCATGCGCTTGAGAAAACCGGGGTTGAGCGCCCGCGCTTCGCCTTCGAGCACACCACTGGCGACCTCGATACCCGCCTCGGCCAGACGGCGCAGGCCTTGTCCAGCCACTTGCGGGTTCGGGTCCTGCATGGCCGCCACCACCCGGGCGACGCCTGCCTTGACCAAGGCCTCGGCGCACGGCGGGGTGCGGCCATGGTGGCTGCAGGGTTCGAGGGTCACATAGGCACAGGCACCACGGGCACGTTCGCCAGCCTGGCGCAGGGCATGCACCTCGGCATGCGGTTCGCCAGCGCGCACATGCCAGCCCTCACCCACCACCTCGCCGTCACGCACGATGACGCAGCCCACCCGTGGGTTGGGGTGCGTGGTGTAGGCGCCCTTGCGGGCCAGTTCCAGGGCACGGGCCATGTAATGGGCGTCGAGGATCGCGGTCTGGCTGGGCATGCTTACTCTTTAGCTGGCTCGCGGGCCAGTCGGTCGATTTCTTCGCGGAATTCGTCGAGATCCTGGAACCGCCGGTAGACCGAGGCGAAACGGATGTAGGCGACTTCGTCGAGCTTGCGCAGCTCGGCCATCACCAACTCACCCACGACCAGTGACTTGACCTCACGCTCGCCGGTGGCGCGCAAACGGCTCTTGATGTGCGCCAGCGCAGCTTCCAGGCGCTCGACGCTGACCGGACGCTTTTCCAGCGCGCGCTGCATGCCGGCCCGCAGCTTCTCTTCATCGAAGGGCTGGCGCGTGCCATCCTGCTTGATCAGCCGAGGCAGCACGAGTTCGGCGGTTTCGAAGGTGGTGAAACGCTCGCCGCAAGCGACGCATTCGCGCCGGCGACGCACCTGTTCGCCCTCGGCGACCAGGCGCGAGTCGATGACCTTGGTGTCGTTGGCACCGCAAAAGGGACAGTGCATGGTGGCAGGCAACAAAAAAAGGGAGGGCCATGGTAGCGCATTGCACTGGCAAGACAAGCCAAAGGGGTTAACATCCATTCAATTCTGCCCGTGAAGGACGACCCCATGCATCTTCGAGCGCTCGCCGTGCTGTGCTGCGCCGCCCTGCTCGCCGCCTGCAGCAGCGAACGGCCCAAGACCGAACAGCCCCCCGCGCCCACACCGGCCAAGGTGACGAAAAAGGCCGAACCACTGGGTCCGTTGCCGGCCTACCAGCGTGAATTGAGCGGCACCTTGCTGGACATTCCTGCCGGCGCCGACGTCGAACTGGCCTTACTGGTGATCGACGAACGTGACCGTCCACAACAGTTGTTGGCCAGCAGCACCCTGACAGGCACCGGCCAGGCCCTGCCTTATCAACTGCGCTTCAACCCCGAAGTCTTTCCCACCGGCGCGCGGGTCGAGCTGCGCGGTCGAGCCAGTCAGTCCGGGCAACTGATCCTGCACCTGCCGCCGGTGCGCATCACCCAGGCGCAAACCCAGGCCACCGGCCCACTGCGTTTCAAGAAGGCGCCGTAGATGGCGCCGCAACACCTGCAACAGGCCCTGAGCGGCCTGATCGGCGAAGCGCGCCTGATCGTCAGCGAACTGCCGGGTTGCGAGCTCAAGCTCTGGCTGATCGACGAGCAGAACATGGACCGCGCCTTCAGCAGCGAGGAAACCCGGCGGATCCTCGAAGACCCGCCCTATTGGAGCTTCTGCTGGGCCAGCGGCCTGGCCATGGCCCGCTACCTGGCCGAGCGGCCTGAGTGGGTGGCAGGCAAGCGCGTGCTGGACTTCGGCGCAGGTTCAGGCATTGCCGGGATCGCTGCCGCCCGTGCCGGCGCCCTGGAAGTGGTCGCCTGCGACCTCGACCCATTGGCACTGGACGCTTGCCGCGCCAATGCCGCACTCAATGGCGTCGAGCTGGGCTACAGCAGCGATTTCTTCGGCGAAGACGACCGCTTCGACCTGATTCTGGTCGCCGACGTGCTCTACGACCGCGCCAACTTGCCTCTGCTGGACGCCTTTCTGGGGCGGGGCCGACAGGCGCTGGTGGCCGACTCGCGCGTGCGCGACTTCAGCCACCCGCTGTATCGCCAGTTGGGCGTACTCGAAGCCCTGACACTGCCAGACCTGGCCGAGCCGCACGAATTCCGCAGGGTCAGCCTGTACCACGCCAGTCGCGAGCCTTTATAGTGAGCCCATTGACCGATTTGCGAGAGTTACGATGAGCCAGGAAACGCCGTATATCTTCGATGCCACCGATGCCACCTTCCAGCAACTGGTCATCGAAAATTCCTTCCACAAGCCGGTGCTGGTCGATTTCTGGGCTGAATGGTGCGCGCCCTGCAAGGCACTGATGCCGTTGCTGGCGAAGATCGCCGAGGGTTACCAGGGCGAGCTGCTGCTGGCCAAGATCAACTGCGATGTCGAACAGCAGATCGTTGCCCAGTTCGGCATCCGCAGTTTGCCGACCGTGGTGCTGTTCAAGGACGGCCAGCCGGTCGACGGCTTTGCCGGTGCCCAGCCAGAATCGGCGATCCGCGCCATGCTCGAACCGCACGTGCAAATGCCCGCCGCACCGACGGCCTCCCCGCTGGAACTGGCCAAGGCGCTGTTTGCCGAGAGCCGCTTCGCCGAAGCCGAAGCGCAGCTCAAGCAACTGCTGGGTGAAGACAACAGCAATGCCCAAGCGCTGATCCTCTATGCCCGCTGCCTGGCCGAGCGCGGCGAGTTGGGCGAAGCCGAAGTGGTGCTTGACGCGGTCAAGACCGACGAGCACAAGGCCGCACTGGCCGGCGCCAAGGCCCAGCTGACCTTCCTGCGCCAAGCGACCAGCCTGCCAGAAGTCGCCGAGCTCAAGAGCCGACTGGCGCAGAACCCGCAGGATGACGAAGCCGCCTACCAGCTGAGCATTCAGCAACTGGCACGTCAGCAGTACGAAGCCGCCCTGGACGGGCTGTTGAAGCTGTTCCAGCGCAACCGTGGTTACGAGAACGGGTTGCCGCAGAAGGCGATGCTTCAGGTGTTCGAGTTGCTGGGGAGTGACCATCCATTGGTAGGCGTTTATCGTCGCAAGTTGTCGGCGGCGATGTTCTGACCTGCACCGCACCCGAAAGGCAGGGGCAGATAGCGCAGCAGCTACCTGCCCTTCACTTTTTTGACATCAGCCACCATTGCGCATGGCCACGAATTCAGCGGCTGTCAGCATCGGCACGGGAATGATGATCACCGCGAACTGCATGTAGATCGGATCACGGTGAATTGCCTGTACCACGCTAAACCTGTTGATGACGCCAGGCGTGAAAATGCCGTCCGACACTTTCCCGTCCCCTGCCAGCACTTTCCAGTCGGTAAGTTCCGGCGCTACCACGGTTTCTCCGCCCCCCCACGGCTCATAACAGAACGTCATCTGCAGTTTGCCGCCGACAATGGCGAGCTTGAAGTAATGAGTCGGTTTGGCATTGAGCACGACAATGGTCGAGTAATAGGGAAGTAGCGTGAAGCCCGTTATAATTCGGACAATATCAACGGGATTTCTTTTCAACGAAGTATGCAACGCTGCATCCTTCCGGGTGAGCGGACTTTCCCCGTAGATCACATCGCCATCGCCCTGCGGGACGTAAGTGCACGTGCGGCCGTCAGGAACAAGCTGCCCTATAGTTTCCGAAGCAAACTGCCAGACCGGTGTGCCAAGGTTGACTGTGTTTAGCACCAATCGCTGGCCGACACTCCCCGCAGGGACGATACGGACCAAAGGATTCACATGCGAAGAATAAGCGGCATTCTCTGTCGCGAATGCATCAGCACCCTTGACCTGCAAGTCAACCAATCTGGCTTCAGCAACCGCATTGCCCGGAGCCCCCCAAATCATCCCGGCAAACTTCACATATCCACGAGGGAATAGTATTTGGGCAAAGTGCTCGAAATCTCGCCCGTAGTAACCTGCCTCGGGAATGTTTCTGACATCCAGGTAGCACTGACCCAATAGACTCTCGTCCGTAACCGACACTTCGTCGCGCCCGGTGTTCCTACTGCCAGGAAATGACCCGTTGGCCTCATCAGAACTGGCGATATACATTACAAGCTGGCCTTCAACGCTTCGCAGATGGAAACGTAGATCCTGCATCAACCATCGCCCGTAGCTAACATCCGCGGTCTTGGGCAGCACAACATTTTTTTCACCCGCAGGAAGGTTGGCGAAACGAATCTTGAATGGCAGGCCCGCCTCTGTGTCGCGCCCTTGCCCTCCCAATAATCCGACAGAAAAGTCGGAACCCTCCGTCAGCGTAAAGACGGCGTTATCGTTGTATTTATAGGTCCCGACGCACTGGTCCAGCTTGAAGGTCTGAAACAGCGCCATGCGCTCATTCCGGCTGCCGGCAACGACCTCAAACAGCTCAGCCTGATTCGCCCCCGACGCTCTCTGAAACTCGTAGCTGGTGTAGGACACAAAACGCCTTGTCACATTGATCGAATCACCATTGCCGGTTGGAAACTCCAGCAGTGGACTGCCCAACACACAGCATATCCTCAGCCAGCCACTGGGGCGCTGATGGACAAAATCCAGGGCGTCATTGTTGGCACTGTCAGGCCGACTCTCGTAGTAGCGCAGCAGGAGGGCGTTTAGTTTTTCAACATTGAAAACAAAGTGCATGCGCCAACCGCGCAAGTCGTAATGTTGTCCCGCTTCGTCGATTCCGGTGTCCATGGCAGGCCCTCCTGTTCGAAGACCTACCCATTCGACACCTTCGGACACTCAACATAAACTGGTAATAATGTCAGTTGATATCAGACCGGATAGTGCTCAAAGCTGCTCGCTTGCATCTTCCTGCCAACAGTACAGTGGCGCATCCTCTCCCGCCAACACGCGTACCTGAGCAGAGTGCCTCAACCGCACCAGCAGCTTCTTGCCTGCTGCGGCACTGCCGGCCAACCCCGTGAGGCTCTCCAACAAATCAGGCCCGGACATCTGCCCAGCCTGGCGCAATACATCAAGCGCCACAGCCCACTGGCCGTCATCCTGACGCGGTGTCGACATTGTCGGCGCAGGCGAGGCTGTGCCCTGTACCTGCGCCTCGACCTGCCCCCCCAACTGCGCCCATTCTGCCGGATCCAACTCGATAGTCAGGTCCACCGGCCAGTCGCCGATCTGTCCGCGAATTCTCATGATGCATTCCTTGAACCCAAGTCAATGCCCCATGCTACCGCAACATGAAACCTGCGCCACGCAGGCTGGCGACTCGCAGAGAACTTGTTATAACATAACTTAAACTTCAACCCGCTCCCGGAGTCGTCCATGCGTCGCCTGCTGCTTGCCCTGCCCTTCGCCCTGCTGCCCCTGGCCGTGGTCCATGCCCACGATGACCATGATCATGACCACGATCACGCCCACGGCAGCCTCGGCGCCCACGAGCATGGGGTGGCCAAGCTCAACGCCGTGCTCGACGGCAACACCCTTGAGCTGGAACTGGACAGCCCGGCGATGAACCTGGTCGGCTTCGAGCACACCGCCAACACCGACGCCGACAAAGCCAAGGTCGCCGCCGCTCGCCAGCAGCTCGAACAGCCCCTGAAGCTGTTCGGCCTGGCGCAAGCCGCCGGCTGCAAGGAAGAAGCGCAGGAACTGGAGAGCCCGCTGTTCGGCGATGCCGCCCATGCCGATGACGAGGGCGATGCCCATGAACACGCGCACCAGCACGCCGACGTCAACGCCCACTATCAACTGAGCTGCGCGAACCCCGACAAGCTTTCCCAGATTGACCTGAGCCCTTTGTTCAAGGCCTTCCCGCAAACCCAGAAGATCAGCGTGCAACTGATCGGCCCTGATGGCCAGAAAGGCCTGGAAACCACTCCCGCCAAGGCCGTGGTTGCATTCTGAATGAGCCAGGCGCTGATCGAACTGCATGACCTGGTGTTCGCCTGGCCAGGGCAGCCGCCCTTGCTGGATATCCCGGCATTGCGCCTGGATACCGGCGAGGCGTTGTTCCTCAAAGGCCCCAGCGGCAGTGGCAAGACCACCCTGCTGGGGCTGCTGGGTGGCGTCAACCAACCCGGCCAAGGCAGCATCCGCCTACTCGGGCAAGACCTCTCCGGCCTGGGCCAAGGGGCCCGCGATCGGTTCCGGGTCGACCACACCGGTTATATCTTCCAGCAGTTCAACCTGCTGCCGTTTCTCTCGGTGCGCGAAAACGTCGAACTGCCCTGTCGCTTCTCGCAAAGCCGCGCCAAACGTGCGATGGAGCGCCACGGTAGCGTGAGCCAAGCCGCCGCCTCACTGCTGGCCCACCTGGGCCTGGACGACCCGGCCTTGCTCGCTCGCCGCGCGGGCAGCCTGTCGATCGGCCAGCAACAACGGGTCGCCGCAGCCCGGGCATTGATCGGCCAACCTGAACTGGTGATCGCCGACGAACCCACTTCGGCGCTTGACGCCGATACCCGTGAGGCGTTCATTCGCCTGCTGTTCGACGAATGTCGGGCAGCGGGTTCCAGCCTGCTGTTCGTCAGCCATGACCAAAGCCTGGCCCCCCTGTTCGACCGACACCTGTCGCTGACCGAACTCAACCGCGCCGCCAAGCCCCGGGAGGCCTGATGTACCTGCTTCGCCTTGCCCTGGCCAGCCTGGCCAACCGTCGTTTCACCGCCTTCCTGACGGCCTTTGCCATTGCCCTGTCAGTGTGCCTGTTACTGGCCGTCGAACGAGTGCGCACCGAAGCCCGCGCCAGTTTCGCCAGCACCATAAGCGGCACCGACCTGATCGTCGGTGCCCGTTCGGGCTCGGTGAACCTGTTGCTGTATTCGGTGTTCCGCATTGGCAACGCCACCAACAACATTCGCTGGGACAGCTTCGAGCACTACGCCAAGGACCCTCGGGTGAAATGGGCCATCCCCATCTCACTGGGCGACTCGCACCGAGGCTACCGGGTGATGGGCACCACCGGCGACTACTTCAGCCACTACCAATATGGCCGCCGCCAACATCTGGAACTGAGCCAGGGTCGGGCGTTCGCCGACGACCCGTTCGAAGTGGTGCTCGGAGCCGAAGTCGCCGAGGCCCTGCAGTACAAGCTGGGTGACAAGCTGGTGCTGGCCCACGGGGTGGCCGCGATCAGCCTGGTCAAGCATGACGACAAGCCCTTCACTGTGGTGGGTGTGCTCAAACGCACCGGCACTCCCGTGGACCGAACGCTGCACATCAGCCTCGGCGGCATGGAAGCTATCCACATCGACTGGCACAACGGTGTCCCTGCCAGGGGCGCCGGACGCATCAGCGCCGAGCAGGCACGTGGTATGGACCTGCAGCCCACCGCAATCACCGCCTTCATGCTGGGCCTGAACAACAAGATCGCCACCTTCAGCCTGCAACGCGAAATCAACGAGTACCGCAATGAGCCGCTACTGGCGATTCTGCCTGGGGTGGCGCTGCAAGAGCTGTGGAGCCTCATGGGCACGGCCGAGCAGGCCTTGTTCGTGGTGTCGCTGTTCGTCGTGCTGACCGGGCTGATTGGCATGCTCACCGCCATTCTCACCAGCCTCAACGAACGGCGCCGGGAGATGGCGATTCTGCGCTCGGTTGGCGCGCGCCCTTGGCACATTGCCGGCTTGCTGGTGCTCGAAGCATTCGCCCTCGCCGTGGCGGGCATCGCTGCTGGGCTTGGTCTGCTCTATGCCGGTATAGCCCTGGCCCAGGGTTATGTGCAGGCCAACTACGGCCTCTACCTGCCGCTGGCCTGGCCAAGTGCGCATGAGTGGACGTTGCTGGCTATCATCCTCGTTGCCGCGCTGCTGATGGGCAGTGTGCCCGCCTGGCGCGCCTACCGGCAGTCGCTCGCCGACGGTCTGTCGATTCACCTCTGAGTGCCTACCATGACCAGGAACCTCACCGCCTTCTTCGCGGGTAAACCCGCGAACAGGCCGGCCAGAGCAGCACAACTTCTACTGGTTGTGCTGCTCTGGCTGGCATCGCCTGCCTGGGCCTCGGAACCTCGCGAGCTGGATTGGCCCGCGCTCATCCCCGAGGGCGCACCGGTCATCCCGCCACAACTCGCCCCGCTGCACGACATGTCGCAGCTCAGCGATGCACTGTCCGCCGAATCTGCCCCGGCAGCGCGCCAGCAAGCGCCCAATGCTCCCGTGGTCAAGAAACTGGACGGCCAGTTGATCAAACTGCCCGGCTATATCGTGCCGCTGGAAGTCAGCGAAGAAGGCCGCACCACCGAATTCCTGCTGGTGCCTTACTACGGCGCCTGCATACACGTGCCGCCTCCGCCCTCGAACCAGATCGTGCATATTTTCAGTGAGATGGGCGTACGCGTCGAAGACCTCTACCAGCCCTACTGGATCGAGGGAAAGATGCAAGTTAGAGCCTCCAGCAGCGAGCTGGCCGATGCCGGATACCAGATGGAAGCCGAGAAAATCTACGCTTATGAGCTGAAGTGAGAACTGTTTCGAAGTCGTACACACGCTTCGTTGAGCTGGGTCAAACTTTCTGTTTATGTGTCTTCGTACCATTGGACTTCACAAAATTTTCACGTCCTTTGGGAGCTTCCATGAACAAGTCCTTGCTCGGCGCCGCACTCGTTGCCTTGGCGCTCGCAGCCCCTGTTGCCAACGCCCACCAGGCGGGTGATTTCATCATCCGCGCCGGTGCCGCCACGGTAGATCCGAACGAAGACAGCGGCGCACTCAAGCTCGATGGCGCAAAGGTTTCGGGCACCAAGGCTACCCTGGACAGCGACACCCAGTTGGGCCTGACCTTCGCCTACATGCTCACCGACCACATCGGCGTCGAGCTGCTGGCCGCCACCCCGTTCAACCACACCGTGGCCGTCAAAGGCCTTGGCCCGGGCCTGGACGGCAAACTGGCCGACATCAAGCACCTGCCACCGACCCTGTCGTTGCAGTACTACCCGATGGCGCCTACTTCGAAGTTCCAGCCGTACGCCGGTATCGGTATCAACTACACCATGTTCTTCGACGAAGACCTCAGCGGTGCACGCAAACAGCAGGGCTTCAGCAACCTGAAGCTGCAGGATTCGGTGGGCCTGGCCGGCCAGTTGGGCATGGACTACATGCTGACCGATAACCTGCTGTTCAACGCCTCGGTCTGGTACATCGACCTCGACACCAAGGCGACCGTCGATGGCCCCAACGCCCTGGGCGTTGGCAAGACCAAGGTCGACGTGGACGTAGACCCTTGGGTGTACATGGTCGGTCTCGGCTACAAGTTCTGATTCAGGTCGCGATACTGGCGGGGGCCTTGCGCCCCCGCTGTGCTGTGGGCTTATTGCCGGCAAACCGGCTTTCTGCAGGTGACGGGCGATAACCCTTGGATTATCTCAGCCTTTACCCAGAAGCTGGGCCAAGCCCTCGACCATCGAGGTCGGCTGTGGGAATTGGAACCGCGCCAGCAACCGCTGGTTATCCGCCCGAGAATGGCGAATGTCACCCGACCGCGCCGGCCCGTAGCTGATAGCTGGCAAGCTGCCCACCACCGTCTCCAGCGCCTTCAACAGCTGGTTCAGCGAAGTCGCCTGGTTCAGACCGATATTCACAGCCCCCTCTTCCGCTTGCGGCTTTTCCAGTGCCTGCACCATGACCTGTACCAGGTCCGCCACATAGAGAAAATCGCGAGTCTGCTCACCATCACCGAACACAGTGATCGGCAGGCCCTGGGTCGCTCGTTCGCAGAAAATGCTGATCACACCGGAGTAGGGCGAGGACGGATCCTGCCGTGGCCCGAAAATATTGAAGAAGCGGAACACCACTGGCTCCAGGCCATG
The DNA here is from genome assembly GCF_000425785.1 of Pseudomonas taiwanensis DSM 21245. Lineage (GTDB taxonomy): Bacteria > Pseudomonadota > Gammaproteobacteria > Pseudomonadales > Pseudomonadaceae > Aquipseudomonas > Aquipseudomonas taiwanensis. Next base: position 40,558 of record NZ_AUEC01000030.1, on the reverse strand, counting down.
CTGACGACGGTAGAAGTCCAGGTACTGCTCACTGGCCAGTTTATCCACGGCGTAGGGCGTCAGCGGCGCCTTGGGCGTGTCTTCGGCGATCGACTCGCCCTCGCCGTTGTTGCCATAAACCGCCGCACTGGAAGCGAACAGCACACGACGCACACCTTGCACACGCATCGCCTCGCATACATTGAGGGTGCCAATGAAGTTGCTCTGGTGGGTTTTCACCGGGTCTTCGACCGACGCCTGCACCGAAGCCACCGCCGCCAGGTGCACCACGCCAGCACAGTCGGCAACGGCGCGGTTGACCAGCTCGGCGTCTGCCACGTCGCCTTCGATCAGTTCGAGCTTTGGGTGGCCCAGCTGCAGGTTGTCCCGCTTGCCTGTGGACAGGTCGTCGAGGATACGTACGGCGTAGCCTTTGCCTAGCAAAGCATCACACAGATGGGAGCCAATGAAGCCGGCGCCGCCGGTGATGAGGATGGGGGCATCAGCCATGTCGGTAGAATCGGTCCAGAAGGGGCGGCAAACCGGCGCGCCAGGCACGCGGCTTGATGCCGAAGGTGTGAAGGATTTTCTTACAGGCCAGCACCGCATGCTGGGGTTCCTCGCTGGCATCCGGGCGCGCAGCGTGTGCCTGCGGGGTGGGTGCCTGCACGGCCAGCTTGCGGTACTGCCCGGCCTCGCCGAGGATGGCCTGGCCCAGCGCCAGCGGCGTAGTCGCCTCGTTACCAGCGTAGTGGTAGGTGCCCCACAGCGGCGCGTTGCAGTCGAGCTGCTTGAGCACCGAGAGAATGACCCGGGCCGCATCGTCGACAGGCGTTGGGTTACCACGGCGATCGTCCGCCAGCAGCAACTCCTGTGGCTGCTCGGCGCGGGTCAGGAAGCGCCCCAGGGTGCCGTCGATGCTCTCGTCCAGCAGCCAGCCGAACCGCAGCAGCACATGGTGAGGGCACGCTGCCCGCACGCTCTGCTCGATCCGCCACAGCGCCTGGCCACGCAGGCCGAGCGGCAGCGGCTCGTCCTTTTCGCTGTAGGCCGTGGCCCGCGAGCCGTCGAAAACCCGGTAGCTAGACGGTTGCACCAAGGTGATCTGGTGGTGCTGGCACAGTTCCGCCAGCCGCTCCACCGCCCGCTCCTGCAGGGCCAGACGCTGTTCGCTGACCGACTCGGCCTGGAACCAGTCGAAGTAATAGGCCAGGTTGACCAGGGCGTCGGGGCGATGATCGTCCAGCAACTGGGTGAGACTGGCAGGGGTCCAGCCGTCTTCAGGCGGACGCGGCGCCAGGAATGCGATGTCCTCCTCGGCCCCGAGACGAATCAGCGCTTGCCCGAGGGCATTGCCACCACCCAACAGCATCAGGCGCATACGCATAGAGTCAGCAGATCCGAACAGGTTGATTTGATGAAAGGAGTCATTTTGCGGTTTCCGGGCGGGGAAGTCCAACTCTAGGCACGGCGTAACTTATTCAACCCAATCACACCCCTACACGAGAAATGCCCGACACGCGGAACGAGCTCGGCCCTGCATCAGACGCGAAAAAAATCTGGCTCAATCATCAGTGTTTTCCCAAAAACTCCCGCCAAGCCCTACATACAAAGAAAAGAACAATGACAGGACGTTATTGCGAAACACGGTCTACAGCACTTCGCGTTGCAGATAAGGCACGAAAGAGGCTGAGCATCACTCAATCTCGAACAAACTGTTCTTCAGCGGCCCCACGCTCAACCGCTCACGCACATCATCATCGATGCGCGGATCGTCCGGCCGGTACAGTTTGACCTGCCGGTAGGCATTGATGCGGTTGATTTCCTCCCCCAGGTATTCCCAGACCACACGGGTGCAGGCCGGGTTGCGCCGGTCGCCGCTAGAGACGCCGGTCTTGAGCCCATTGAGGCGGGTGATGCGGCTCTTGAAACTGGGGATGAGAATGGTCTGGCTCATTTCGTTGAGGGTCAGCGACTCGTAGTCGATCAGGAACACGCGGTCCTGCAGCTGGAATGCCGCCCCCAGATAACGGCAGCGTACTTCGGCATGCAGGTCGGTCGCAGTGGATCGCTCCTGACGCTCCTGACGCTCGAACAGAAACTGGCCGCGCTCCTCCCGCAAATGCACCAGCGAGACCAGGATCGTGCCGGGCACCGACATGCAGTTGGAATATTCAAAGTAGTACCCGCAATAGCGCGACAGGTTGCCAGCGTGTGCATGCAGCGGCCGGAACAATTCACTGATCGGGTCGCTGGCCTGGTCGGCCACGGTGGAAACCCGGGCGCCTATCAACCGCGCGAACTGTTCGGGTGGCAGGTTCAGCTCGTAATCCTCGACGCCGAAGAAATCGCCGATGCGCTTGAGGTTGTAGGCCGTCGGACGGCTCTGCCCACTCAGGTACTTGTTGAACTGAGCGCGGTTGATCGACAACTGCCGGCAAACTTCGGAAATAGAGCGGTAGTGGCTGCAAGCCAGTTTCAGATTGGTAGCGAAATGATCGCTCATGTGCGGAATCCAAGGTGACGCGAATGGCGCCATTGTAGCATCAAGTCGCATCAACTCAGAGCAACCCGCGAAATTGTAACGACTCTTGTCATAGCCAAACATGCGCCCCAACGCATAGCGGTGCGCCTGCCGCCCGCTGTTCTATTCACACGAACAATAAGAATCGAGGTCATTTTCCAATGCTCGAAGCACTCAACGATTTCCTTTCGGGGAAACTCCTCATCGTGCTGATCGTCGGACTCGGCAGCTACTTCACCATCCGCTCGCGGTTCGTGCAGTTCCGCCATTTCGGCCATATGTTCAGTGTCTTCAAGGAATCCCTTCGCGGCCAGGCAGGCCAACTGAGCTCGTTCCAGGCCTTGATGCTGAGCCTCGCCGGCCGTGTCGGTGCCGGTAACATCGCAGGCGTCGGCATCGCCGTGACCCTGGGCGGCCCAGGTGCCGTGTTCTGGATGTGGGTTACCGCACTGGTGGGCATGTCCAGCAGCTTCTTCGAATGTACCCTGGCCCAGGTCTACAAGCGCGCCGATGGCGATGGCCTGTACCGTGGCGGCCCAGCCTACTACATCCAGCATGGTCTGAAGCTCAAGAGCATGGCCGTGGTGTTCTCGGTCCTGCTGCTGGTCACCTATGGCTTCGCCTTCAACGGGCTGCAGTCGTACACCGTGACCCACTCGCTGCAAAACGCCTTCGGCTTCGACCCACAGCACACCGGTATTGCCCTGGCCGTGCTGCTGGCCATCGTGTTCCTCGGCGGCATCAAGCGCATCGCAGCTGTGTCCGACCTGCTGGTTCCGGTCAAGACCCTGGCCTACATCGGCGTAACCCTGTACGTGATCGGCAGCCAGATCGAGCACGTACCCGCCATGCTGGAAACCATCTTCAAGAGCGCCTTCGGCCTTGACCCAGCGTTCGGCGGCCTGCTCGGCAGTGCCATCGTCATGGGCGTGAAGCGTGGCGTGTTCGCCAACGAAGCCGGCCTGGGCAGCGCGCCTAACGTCGCTGCGGTCGCCGCTGTGAAGCACCCAGGCGCCCAAGGCGTGGTCCAGGCGTTCAGCGTGTTCCTCGACACCTTCGTCATCTGCACCTGCACCGCACTGCTGATTCTGTTGTCGGGCTTCTACACCCCTGGTTTCGAGGGTGACGGTATTGTCCTGACCCAGAACTCCCTGGCTGCCGTGGTCGGTGACTGGGGTCGTCTGTTCGTCAGCGTCGCGCTGTCGCTGTTCGTGTTCACCTGCATCCTCTACAACTACTACCTGGGCGAGAACAGCCTGCAGTTCCTGAGCCGCAATCGTGCTGTGCTGATGGGCTACCGCGCACTGGTCCTGGCGCTGATCGTGTGGGGTTCGGTGCAGAACCTGTCGACCGTGTTCGCCTTCGCCGACATCACCATGACCTGCCTGGCGTTCGTCAACCTGATCGCCCTGGCCCTGCTGTTCAAGGTCGGACTGCGTGTGATGCGCGACTACGACGCCCAGCGCAAGGCCGGCGTGAAGCAACCGGTATTCGACTCGTCCAAGTTCACCGACCTGGACCTGGACCGCGATGCCTGGCCTGCCAATCCTCAGGTTGAAACAGCCGCTGACAAGATCACCGGTCACGCTCAACCTCAGCGCTGATATCCTGCCGTACCCAGCCGCCCCTTCCGTGGGCGGCTGTTCTTTCTCCGCTCACCGCTACGGATGCTTTCCATGCGTGCAGTCAAGAATCTCCTCGTCCTCTACACCGGAGGCACCATCGGCATGCTCGAAACCCCAGAAGGCCTGGCCCCGGCCGGTGGTTTCGAGGCGCGGATGCGCGAACACTTTGCCCAGCAGGCCGACGCGCCGCAGGTGCAGTGGTCGCTGATGGAAATGAACCCGCTGCTCGACAGCGCCAACATGCAGCAAGCCAACTGGCTGGCAATGCGTGATGCCATCGTCGAGGCTGTCGAGGTTGGCGGCCACGACGGCGTGTTGCTGCTGCATGGCACCGATACGTTGGCCTACAGCGCCGCCGTGTTGTCGTTCCTGCTGCTGAGCCTGCCAGTGCCGGTGCTGCTGACAGGCTCGATGTTGCCGGCGGGCGCACCGGGCAGCGATGCCTGGGACAACCTCAGCGGCGCGCTGCGTCAGTTCGAGGCAGGCCTTGAAGAGGGCGTGCAGCTGTATTTCCACGGCCAGCTACTGCACGGCTGCCGCGCCTCGAAGCTGCGCAGCGAAGCATTCGACGCATTTGCCGTCCTGCCTCGCCATCGCGAGGGCGAACGTGTCGGTAGCGTGCCTGCCGCGCTGGATTACCGCCAGCCGCGCAAGCTGGTGAACCTTGCGGTGATGCCCGTGTTCCCCGGCCTGCAGGCCGATCACCTGCGCGCCCTGCTCGACAGCGGTGTGCAAGGCTTGCTGCTGGAGTGCTACGGCAGTGGCACCGGCCCTTCGGATGACCACGCATTGCTGGAGGTGCTGCAGGCGGCACGCCAGCGTGGCGTGATGATCGTTGCGATCAGCCAGTGCCCTGAGGGTTCGGTGGTGTTCGATACCTATGCGGCAGGTAACAAGCTGCGAGGTGCGGGGTTGGTCAGCGGTGGCGGCATGACCCGTGAGGCGGCGTTGGGCAAGCTGTTTGCACTGCTGGGAGCAGGGTTGGATGCGGATGCGGCCGAGCAGTGGTTTGCGTTGGATCTGTGTGGGGAGCGGGCCTGACTTGGGCGTTGCGCTCGACCCCATGGGCGCGGCCACCTTGCGCCAAGCTTCCAACAGCCCACACGCCATTCCCACGTGCAAAAAAATTGGCGGAAGGCAGCGGGAGTCGAACCTGCCCGGGAACGGCTGCCGTCCCCAACCGGGTTTGAAGCCCGGCCGCGCCACCGGGCGCGATTGCCTTCCTTGAACTCAGGGCCTGCCCTGCTGCTGTGCCAGGGCGCTGTCGGCACGGATGTGACGCTGATCGGCGACCCTGCGGGTCAGACCGATGCGGTCGAAGTACTCGAGAATCTGCACACTGCGCTTGCGACCGATGCCCAACATATCGCGAAACGCCGCAACCTGCACTATCGGGGTTTCATTGGCCTGCGCAAGCAACAGCTCTGCCATGCACTGCAGGGTCGCTTCAGGGTAAAAAAGGTCGCGCACCACCTGGTGCACCAAGCCCAACCGCGCCAACTTGCGTAACAGCAGACGCACATCCGCTTCGGGACATTTTTCCTCGCTGGCCAAGGTCCTCACCCACGGCGGGTCGAACTGCCCCTCCAGCAAGCGAGGCTGCAGACGCGACCACAACGCGCTGTCGGCATCGCTCAGTTGAACCTTGTGACCAGGCAGGTGAAGCCAAGCACCGCTGCTGGCAATCGCGCCTTCATTCAGCAACTCATCCAGCAGGCTGACGAATGCCGGCCGCTCAAGCGGCAAGGCAGCAAAGCGACGCAAGCGATCGCGGTCGGGACCAAGCTGGTCGGGCTCTTGCTCGTGGAATGCCGCCAGTTGCTCCAGCACACGGATCCTGAGTCGTTGCCATTGGCCTTTATCGAACAACAACTGGCCTTGCCGGGTAGCGACCACCCACACATTGGCTGGAAGTTGCCAGGTTTCTCGCAGACGGTTGAACTGGCGCTCAAGGCGCTGCGGATCCACTCCGCCAGGTGCGTTTTCCAGCAACGTCGTCAGAGCATGCTCCAGCCCCTCGGCATCGCGCAGCACTTGCAACTGACGCAGGCGCTCATCACTGCGTCGCTGGCGACTGGGTGCGAACGGATCGAGGACCTTGCCGCCGCCCAAGGTGCGCTGGGCACGCTGGTCGCGCAGCACCAAACGGTCGCCGTGGACGGCTTGTAACGGGGCGTTGAGCAGCAACTGGGCAAACATGCGCTGGCCCGCCGACAATCGCTCGCCCTCCAGCAGCGCGACACGGGCAGTGACGTCCTGGGTGCCCAGGTGTACGTGCACGGCACTGAAATGTTCGAAAGTGCGGGTTTCTCCCGCCAACAGGGTCAGTTCAATATCGACCCGCATGCTCGGAGCATGCAGCCATTCAGGCACCAGCCAATCGCCCCGATGCACCTGCTCGACGGTCAGGCGTTCGGCGGTGATGTTCAACGCCACCCGTTGCCCCGCTTCGGCCACCAGTGCCGCCTGATTCTGCGCATGCAGGCCACGCACCCGCACCGGCTTGCCTGCCTTGCCCAGGCACAACGTGTCGCCTGCACTCACCTGCCCGGCCAACGCCGTCCCCGTGACCACCACACCTGCACCGGTGACGGCAAAGGCACGGTCTACGGCCAGGCGAAAGCCCCCGCGGGCACTACGTTGCTGCACACGCCTTTCGGCCGCCAGCAAGGCCTCACGCAGGGATCCGATGCCTTCACCGGTGATGCTCGACAGCGGAAACTGCGGTGCGCCGGCGTAAGGCCCTGGCGCGAGTAACTCGGTGACCTGCGCCTGCACCTCCAGCAAACGCACGGGTTCCACCCGGTCACATTTGCTGATCGCCACCAGCGCCTGGGGAATGCCCAGCAGTTCGATGATCGCCAAGTGCTCACGGGTCTGTGGCATGACTCCGTCATCGGCGGCCACCACCAGCAGCACCAGGTCGATGCCATGCGCCCCGGCCAGCATGTTGTGGATAAATCGCTCGTGGCCGGGCACATCGATAAAGCCGGTCAACGGCGCCCCTTCGGCGAGGGATGCGTAGCGATAACCGAGGTCGATGGTCATGCCACGGGCACGCTCTTCCTGGCGATGGTCACCCGCTTGGCCCGTCAGTGCCTGCAACAGCGCAGTCTTGCCATGGTCGATGTGGCCAGCGGTTCCTACGATCACTGCACAGGCCCCAACTGCAAGGCAGGGAGTTGCGCCAGCCATTGGGCTTCGTCATCGAGCTGGCGCAGGTCGAGCCACAGTGCATCGTCGTCGATGCGCCCCAGCACCGGCACGGGCAGGCTTCGCAGGGCACGCTCCAGCACATGCAGGCTGCGCCCGCGCAACTTCTTCGACACCTGCGGACGCAGGCACAACGCAGCACTGGGCAAACGCGCCACGGGTTGGCTGCCACTGCCGATCATGCCCAGCGCCGGCTCCACGCTGACCCGCCACTGCTCACCCAGGCGGGCCGTGAGTGCCGGTGCCAGACGCTCGGCCTGGGCCTGGATCTGGGCTTGGCTGCGGGTCAGCAGACGCAGGCTGGGCAGGCGCTCGGCCAGGCGGTCGGGGTTGCGATACAGCGCCAGCACCGCTTCGAGTGCAGCGAGGGTGATCTTGTCGACCCGCAAGGCTCGCTTGAGCGGGTTTTTCTTGATTCTGGCAATCAGCGCCTTGCGCCCGACAATGATGCCCGCCTGAGGGCCGCCGAGCAGTTTGTCGCCACTAAAGGTCACGATGTCGGCACCATCGGCGAGCGCTTGGCGAACCGTGGGTTCGGCCGGCAGGCCCCAGCGCGTCAGGTCGAGCAGACTGCCGCTGCCCAGGTCTTCAAGCAGTGGCAGCTGATGTTGGTGAGCAATGCGCGCCAGTTCTGCGGTGGCCACCTGGGTGGTGAAACCCTGGATGCTGTAGTTACTGCAGTGCACGCGCATCAACAGACCGGTGCGCGGGCCGATGGCCGCTTCGTAGTCGCGGGGATGGGTGCGATTGGTGGTGCCGACTTCATGGAGGCGTACACCGGCACGGGCCATGATGTCGGGAATGCGAAAGGCGCCGCCGATCTCGATCAGTTCCCCGCGCGAGATGACGCCTTCCTTGCGCGCGCCCAGGCTATTGAGCGCCAGCAGCACGGCGGCGGCATTGTTGTTGACCACGGTGACGGCTTCGGCACCAGTCAGCTCGCGGATCAGGCCTTCGATCAAGTCGTCACGGTCACCGCGCTTGCCGGTGGCCAGGTCGAATTCCAGGTTCAGCGGATAGCGGGCAGCGGTCTGCATGGCCTCAATGGCCTCTTCCGGCAACAGTGCCCTGCCGAGATTGGTGTGGAGCACCGTGCCAGTGAGGTTGAAGACGCGGCGCACGTGGCTGCGCTGTTGGATGGCCAGGCGCTCGCCCGCGCGGCCCACTAGCACTTCAGCGGCCAGCTCGGCGGCGCAGAGTTGGCCGGCGCGAGCCGGCTCGCGCAGATCGTCTAGCAGCTGGCGCAGGGTGGCGAGCACGGCATCGCGACCGTGGCGGTCGATCAGCGCAAGACTGGCCGGGTGGCGCAGGAGGGTGTCGATGGAAGGCAGGCGTGGGGTGTCGCTGGCTACGCTGGATGACATGCGGTACTACCTTGGACTGATCCGTTGTCTGTGCTGGCCTCTTCGCGGGTAAACCCGCTCGCGCAGATCCCGCTGCGAAAGCGGGCCTACCCGCGAATCAGGCGACTCGGTATTGCAGTGTAGACACTCCCCACTATCCGGGCGCGAGCATCAGGTTAGGTGCCAGGCGCTGAAAGCCCTCCTCGTCCAGGCGGATATCCAGCGCCAGGCTGGCCAGGTCGTCGGCCAGCGGCTCGGCCGCTGCATCGTTTTCCAGGTAATTCTGCTTCAGGTAGCTTTCGCACCCCGGGCAGCATTCGGCACGCAGCGGCGCCTTGCCCGGCGCATGGCGGTCATCCTCCAGATAGGTGTACCGCAAGCCTTTGCTCGACTCGCAGTACACACACTTGACCCGCACCACATGCCATTCACAGGCGCACAATGAACATACCAGGTAACGCAACCCATTGTGCTTGCCGCGATTGCGCACTACGCCGGCCATGGCCGGCGAACCGCAAGCCGGGCACTGGGCCAGGCTAGCGGTGGGCTGGAGTTCGGGCGCGGGCAACGCCAGCAACCAGCTCGACCAGGCCGCTTGTAAAGCCGCGCCAATGAAGGGGACCAGCGCCGCCGGCACTGCGTCGTACTGGCCAGCGAGCAGGGCGATGCCCCAGCCTTTGCGCTGGCCATCGTCGCTGCCACGCAGGGCCTGCAAGGCATCGACCAGCGGGCCATCAGCTTCACTGTCGAAGTGATCGAGCAACGCCTGCAGCCATCCCAGCCACGGGCCTTCGCGAACCAGGCTATCTGCGGCCAGCGGCGGCAACCCATGACTCATACACAAGCGCTGACGGTCTTCTGCCACCGGCAAACCGCTGGGCGGGTTATCCACAAGCTGTTGCTGAATGCGGCACAGCCGGGCGACCAGCCGCAAATAGTCACCCAAGGCATGCCCTGTGGATAATTGTTCGAGGCGCGTGGCGCGCAGCTCGAACAGGTTGGCGGGGGGCAGATGCAGAAACGGCGGCATCACTGCCGAGGCTTCGATCTGCCCTGGCTCGAGTATCGTGCTCAAACGGTCATCCTTCTTTACGTCCGTGAGGGGTCGGCGTCTTGTCGCCAGTCACTTCGCGGTACCACAACGCGTGGTGTTTGCGCGCCCAGGCGCGGCTCACCCAACCATGCAACATGGCGCCTACCGAGCCCTTGATCCAGATCCCGGCATAGATGTGCACGATGATGCTGAGAATCAGCACGAAGGCTGCCAAGGCATGTAGCAAGGAGGCAAGACGAATGGCGCCGATGTCGAAGTAATGGCTGAAGTACGCTCGCCAGATCACCACGCCACTGACCAGCAACACCAGCATGCACACCAACAGGGTCCAGAACAGCAGCTTCTGGCCCGCGTTGTACTTGCCGATCGGCGGTACGCCCTCCTCCTTGTTGAGCATCACCCGGTCGATGCGGCGCAACCACAGGCGGTCATTGGCGGTGATGAAGTTGGCACGCCAGAAGCGCAGCACCAGGCCCAGGAAGAACACGAACATCGCTACCCCGATGAACGGATGCAGGATGCGCGTCCATGGGCCGCCACCGAACAGGTGACTCAGCCAGAACAGCGCTGGGTGGAACAGCGCCAGCCCCGACAGTCCAGCGAGCACGAACAGGATCGCCACGACCCAGTGATTGCTCCGCTCGTTGGCGTTGTAGCGCAGGATAGGCTTGTTGTCGTTCATGGCCGCTGCTCCCCCTGCCCGCCGGGCTGTTTAGGATCATAGACATGGACCGACGGGTCCACCTGATGCACGCCATCACCCGGCGGTGCGGGGTGTTCATCCTCCTCGACACGCTGCGGGCCGACCCGCACATAGTGGAAGAATCCAGCCAGCACCGCCGCGCCCATGGCCAGCAGCGCCAGCGGCTTGGCGAAGCCCTTCCACAACCCGACCAGCGGGCTGATCACCGGCTGGTCCGGCAGGCCGGCGTAAAGCTTGGGCGTGTCGGCATGGTGCAACACGTACATGACGTGAGTGCCACCGACACCATCGGGGTCGTACAACCCGGCGTTGTCGTAGCCTCGCGACTTGAGATCGACGATACGCTCGGCGGCATGAACCTTCATCTCGTCCTTGGTCCCGAACACAATCGCCCCGGTTGGGCACGTCTTCACGCAGGCCGGTTCCAGGCCCACGGTCACGCGGTCGGAACACAAGGTGCACTTGTATGCCTTGTGGTCTTTCTGCGAGATCCGCGGAATGTTGAACGGGCAGCCGGTGATGCAGTAGCCGCAACCGATGCAATGGTCCTGGTTGAAGTCGACGATGCCGTTGGCATGCTTGATGATCGCCCCCGGACTCGGACACGCCTTCAGGCAACCTGGGTCTGCGCAATGCATGCAGCCGTCCTTGCGGATCAGCCACTCCAGGTTACCGTCATCGCGCTCGTGCTCGGTGAAGCGCATCAGGGTCCAGGTTTCAGCGGTCAGGTCCTGAGGATTGTCGTAGGTACCATGGTTGTGGCCGACCTCGTCACGCAACTCGTTCCACTCCGAACACGCCACCTGGCAGGCCTTGCAGCCGATGCACTTGGTGGTGTCGATCAGCTTGGCCACTTCCTGCTGCTGGCGTACCGAAGGCGGTACAGTGGTGGTGGCCGAGCGAGCGATGATGTCTTGGCTGGCCATCAGATTTTCTCCACTTTGACGAGGAACGACTTGGACTCCGGCGTCTGGGTATTGCCGTCACCGAGGAACGGCACCAGCGTGTTGGTCAGGTAGCCGTGCCGAGTAGCCCCGGTGAAGCCCCAGTGCAACGGGATGCCGATCTGGTGCACGGTCTGGTTGTTGACCTTGAGCGGGCGAATCCGCTTGGTCACCACCGCTACCGCTTCGATATGCCCGCGCTTGCTCGACACCCGCACCCGGTCGCCCGCCTTGATGCCCTTCTCATTGGCCAACACCTCGCCGATCTCGACGAACTGCTCGGGCTGGGCAATGGCGTTGAGTCGGCAATGCTTGCTCCAGAAGTGGAAGTGCTCGGTCAGCCGGTAGGTCGTTGCCGCGTAAGGGAACTCGTCGTGCTTGCCCAAGGTGTCCCACACCGAATCGAAGATCCGTCCGGCCGGGTTGCTCGTGGCCTTCTGGTTCTGCGGATGCAGCGGGTTGATGCCAATCGGCGTTTCGAACGGCTCGTAGTGCTCGGGGAACGGCCCCTCGGCCATCTTGTCGATGGCGAAGAACCGCGCCACGCCCTCAGGGTTCATGATGAACGGATTCATCCCCGCCTCCGGTGGCGAGTCGACCTTGAAGTCGGGCACGTCGGTGCCTGTCCAGGCCTTGCCGTTCCACCACACCAGGCGCTTCTTCTCCGGGTCCCACGGTTTGCCTTGTGGGTCGCTGGAGGCCCGGTTGTAGAGGATGCGACGGTTGGCGGGCCAGGCCCATGCCCAGTTCTGTACCTGGTGCATGCCATAGGGGTCGCTGTTGTCGCGGCGGGCCATCTGGTTGCCCTGCTCGGTCCAGCAGCCGGAGAAGATCCAGCAGCCGGAGGCGGTGCTGCCGTCATCCTTGAGCTGACCGAAGCCCGACAGCTGCTGGCCGGCCTTGAGCTGCGCTCCGGTCGGGTCGGTGAGGTCGGTCACTGCCCAGCCGTTCATCTCCTTGGCCAGTTCCTCCGGGGATGGCTCTTCGGGGACCTTGTACGGCCAGTTGATGCTCATCAGCGCGTCCGGGAAAGCACCGCCTTGGGCCTGATACCGCTTGCGCAGGCGCAGGAACAGTTCGCTCATGATGTGCACATCGGTGCGTGTTTCGCCCGGGCCATCGGCGCCTTTCCAGTGCCACTGCAACCAACGACTGCTGTTGACCAGCGAACCATCTTCCTCGGCGAAACAGGTGGTGGGCAGGCGGATGACTTCGGTCTGGATGTTGGCCGTGTCGACATCGTTGAACGGCCCGGCGTTGCGCCAGAACTCCGAGGTTTCGGTGGCCAGCGGGTCCATGATCACCAGCCACTTGAGCTTGGCCAAGGCCGCAGTGACGCGGTTCTTGTCCGGCAACGCGGCAATAGGGTTGAAGCCCTGGCACATGTAGCCGTTGACCTTGCCCTGCCCCATCATCTCGAACATGCGCAGCACGTCGTAGGCTGGTACGTCGAGCTTGGGTAGCCAGTCGTAGCCCCAATTGTTCTGCGCAGTTGCATTGGCGCCGAACCAGGCCTTCATCAAGCTGACATGGAACTTGCCGTAGTTCTGCCAGTATGACAGCTGGCCGGGGCGCAACGGTTTGGAGGCGCGCTTGTCGATGTAGGCGGCGTAGTCCTGCTCGGCGTCACCAGGCAAGGTCAGGTAACCCGGCAGCGAGTTCGACAGCAGGCCAAGGTCGGTCAGACCCTGGATGTTGGAGTGCCCGCGCAGGGCATTGACCCCGCCCCCCGGCATGCCAACGTTGCCCAGCAGCAACTGCACCATCGCGGCGCTGCGGATGATCTGCGCACCGATCGAGTGTTGCGTCCAGCCCAGCGCGTAGAGGATCGTCATGGTCTTGCCCGGTACCGAGCAGGTGGCGATCTCCTCCCAGATTTTCATCATGGCGTCCTGCGGCATGCCACAGGTCATGCTCGCCACTTCCGGTGTGTAGCGGCTGTAGTGCTGCTTCATCAGTTGATAGACGCATCGCGGGTGCTGGAGCGTCGGGTCGACCTTGGCGAAGCCATCTTCACCCAGCTCGTATCCCCAGCCGGATTTGTCGGCATACACACGCTTGGCCGCATCGTAGCCGCTGAACAGCCCGTCCTCGAAACCATAGTTTTCTTTGACGATGAACGACACGTCGGTGTAGTTGCGCACGTATTCGTGCTGGATCTTGTCGTTGCTCAGCAGGTAATTGATCAGCCCGCCCATGAAGGCGATATCACTGCCGGTGCGTATCGGCGCGTAGTAGTCCGCCACCGAGGCGGTACGGGTAAACCGCGGGTCGACCACGATCAGCCGCGCCTTGTTGTGCGCCTTGGCCTCGGTCACCCACTTGAAGCCGCACGGATGCGCTTCTGCTGCGTTGCCACCCATCACCAGGACCAGATTCGCGTTGGCGATATCTGACCAATGGTTGGTCATGGCGCCACGGCCGTACGTCGGGGCAAGACTTGCCACCGTCGGGCCATGTCAGACACGCGCCTGGTTATCGAACCCCAGCATGCCTGTTGCGCGGATGACCTTGTGGGTCAGGTAGCCAGCCTCGCTGGAGGCGGCGGATGCAGCGAGAAAACCAGTGGTGAGCCAACGGTTGACCGTCTGACCCTGGGCGTTTTTCTCGATGAAGTTGGCGTCGCGGTCCTGCTTCATCAGGTCGGCGATGCGGTCGAGCGCATCATCCCAACTGACCCGTACCCACTCCTTGCTGCCCGGCTTGCGCACCTCAGGGTACTGCAGGCGACTGGCGCTGTGGATGAAGTCCAGCAGGCCAGCGCCTTTCGGGCATAGGGTGCCGCGGTTGACCGGGTGATCGGCGTCGCCTTCGATATGGATGATGTTCTGTTTGACGTTCTTGCCCGCATCACCCTGGCTGTACATGATCAGGCCGCAGCCGACCGAACAGTAGGGGCAGGTGTTACGCGTCTCGTGGGTGTGCGCCAGCTTGAAGTGGCGCACCTGCTCGGCGAAGGCTGGCGTCGGGGCCATGCCCAACGCCGCCAGGCTCGAGCCTCCAAGGCCGACGGCGGCGACCTTGAAGAACTGCCGACGGTTGAGGTCCATCGTGTACTCCTGATCAGGTGTGAGCGCGCGGGACTTGGCCGGCGCCTCTGGTAGTCACGGTGGTGGCAAATAGATGCCGCCAACCGTTAAGACTAGACAAGATTCATGGAAGTGCGATGACGTGGGTCATGGGGGGAGTTGTTGGGTATGTCTTGGGCTATTCAGTGCACATGAGATCGAGCGCCGACCGCCCGCGCATCGCATCGCATCGCATCGCGAGCAAGGCTCGCTCCTACGTTCGTTTTGGGCCAGTTATGCCAGTGCGATCTGCACGTTACCGCCGTACGCCACAGACGAAATTGGCTGAGAAAAAGGGAGCGAAGCGCCGCGCGGGCGGCGCTCGTTCTGATGGGCGCTGACGATCCGGTGGCAAGCACCATGGAGGTGGGATGCAGGCTTTTCAGCACTCTGGCAGGTTGCGCACCACGTTCAGCGCCGCGCTGCTCTGCGCAACTGGCATCATTTCTACGGTATTGATGTTCACATGGGCCGGTTGCTCGGCGATCCAGGCAACGGTGGCAGCAATGTCTTCGGGCTGAATTGCCTGCACGTCGCGATACAGCGCCTCCACCGCGGCCAAGTCACCGTTCAGGCGCACCACCGAGAAGTCGGTACCCGAACACAGCCCAGGTTCGATGTTGCTGACGCGCACGCGGGTGCCTGCCAGATCGGCGCGCAGGTTCAAGCTGAACTGGCGGACGAAAGCCTTGCTGGCACCGTACACGTTGCCACCGGGGTAGGGATAAGTACCCGCAATCGAGCCGATGTTGATGATCATACCGCTGTCGGCCTTCACCATCTGCGGCAGCACGGCATGGGTAACCATGGCCAACCCGGTGACATTGGTGTCGATCATGCGCTGCCAGTTCTCGGCACTGCTGACCTGGGCACGCTCGATGCCCAGCGCCAGCCCGGCGTTATTGACCAGCACATCGATGCTGGGCGCCGCCTCGTTGATCTGTTCTACCGCAGAAGCAATCGATCGGGCATCGGTGACATCCAACGTCAGCGGGATGAAATTGTCGCCCAGTTCCGCTTCCAGCTCCTGCAGTTTGTCGGTGCGCCGGGCGCCACCGATGACGCGGTAGCCCTTCTTGACCAGGGTTTGGCAGATGGCACGGCCAAACCCAGAGGATGCGCCGGTTACGAATGCTGTTTTCATCAGGGATCTCCAGAAGTCAGGGGGTCAGGCCAGGTATTTCACGCCCAGGCTGGTGAACAGGCACAGCATCGAGAACACGAGGGCCTTGCGTACCACCTCGTTGCCTTTACGGATGGCCAGGGCGCTGCCCATGTGGTTGCCGAGGATGTTGCAGGCCACCAGGGGCACGGCCAGGAGATAGACCACCTTGCCCGCCATCACGAAAGCCACCAGTGCACCGATGTTGGAGGCAAAGTTGAAGGTCTTGGAGTTGGCCGAGCTGGATACCAGGTCCATGCGCAACAGGTAATGGAACGCGATGATGAACATGCTGCCGGTACCTGGTCCGAAGAAGCCGTCGTAGAAGCCGATCACCAGGCAGGTCAGTGGCACCACCGTGTAGAGCATGCGCGTCGACAGCTCGCGTTCTTCGACAGGTCGATCTTTAGGGGTAAGGAAGATCAGGATGCCGAAAGGGATCAGTGCGAGGATGATCTTGCCCACAGTCTCCTGGGAGATCGACACGATCAGGTGGGCCCCTAGATAAGCACCGAGCAGCGAGAACGGTACACCGACCAACGCCACCTGCCAGACCATCTTGCTGTTGGCCAGGAAGTTTCTGATGGCCGCCAGGGTTCCCAGCGTACTCACCAGCTTCTCCTGGCCCAGGGCGACCTGGGGCGGCATGCCGACCAGCAGAAACCCTGGGACCAGAAACAGCCCACCGCCCCCAGCGATGCTATCCACGAAGCCAGCGATGAAGGCGATTGCGCCCAGCAGCAAAATCGCCAACAGCCAATGTTCCGCCCAGAAGGCGCCTAACAGTTCCATAGCAGTGTGTCCGTCGAGTGGTGGAGAGGGTTACGAGAGAACTTCGTAGAGGTGGTCGGCCCGGGCCAGGCGAACCCGGTTCAGGTCATTGACCGCGAACAGTCGCAACAACCAGCGGTCGGCGCCGTCGTTCTGTGGCTCGAAGCCATCACGGGCATGCAGCACGCGCTGGTTCTTGAAGATCATGAAGTCGCCTGGCAGTAACAGGTGCGGCTCATCGAAGCGGCGGGTTTCCAACAGACTGCGCAAACTGGCCAACGCTTGTTCGGCACGCAGGTTCAGGCCATGGGTATTCTCGCTGTCGAAGCGGCACAACCACTCGCCGGATTGACCGCGTACCAGCACCGGCAGCTCGGCCGTGCGACGGCGGTTACCCGTGAAGGAGTCCGGACGGCGAATCTCGAACTGCGGCAGGCACAGTTCTCGCACCGTGGCCATTGGCAGGGCTGCGATCACGGCATCGAGGTTGACCAGGGTGGTGCTGATGCGCGGGTCACAGCGCATACCGAAGAACGACAGGTACTCCGGGCAGCAGGACGCCTCGCCGATGGGCTCGGAGGACAATGGCAGGTCAGGGTTGTCGACGTGATAGGAAAAACGCAGTCGGGAGCCATGCGAGCTCTTGTGACTGGAGGAACTACGCGCCGGGATGACATGGCGGAACAGCCGGCCGTCGTTCTCGCCTTCGTAAACGATCGGGTGGATGCCCATCAGGCTCTGCATGGTCAGGCTGACCAGGCAGGCAACCGGCGTGCTGCGCGGGCTGAGTACGCCGGAATACGGCGTTGGCGGCACATCGCGGTCACGGGGGCAGTTGCGCACGATCAGGGAGGTCAGGTCAGGGTTTTCGACGAAGTGATGAATCTGCTGACACAGCGCCTTGCCCAGCACTTCCTGCGCCTGGTCCTTGAGTTGTGGATAAAGGTCTTTGCTGGTCTCGAAGTCGAGCGGCGTGTTGTTCAGCAAGGTTTGCCAGGCACTGGAGACGACCCAGGGCAAGCGAATCTCCAGTGAGGCCTGAGTTTCGGCTGCTTGTTGCAGGTGTGCGCTTTCCATTTCGAGTGATATTCCATTGAACTAGCTTGGGGCCATTCGTTGTCGTGCTAAGCCGGGCAGAGGCGGCAGACGTCGTTATTTTTTGAAGCCGTTCACAACAATGCGATGACAGGGCGTACGTCCGAGCGGCGCAGGCACATTGCATCGACTCAATCATTGTAATAACGGGAAATGACTCGATTCAATTAAATTTTTACAATGATTACGCACAAAATTGCACCGACTCAATCAAGCCATTGATTTCAAAAGATTTCAACATGGGCTGGCGAAGAGACGGCACCCTACCACCCGCCTTGGACCGGCGAGAACGCGCCTTCGTATCGACCGATCACAGAGCAGAACCGATGCAATAGAGGTAATTAACCCGTAGGAAATTGCAATTACCTCTATAAGACCATTCGTGCTAGGCTTCCGCGTTCTCGCAGATTCTGGTGCCATTTCTATGTGGGTTCCTCACTACAGCGACCTGTCGCAACCGGTCTACCTGATGATCGCCGACGCCCTCGAACAGGACATCGGCAGCGGTCGTCTTGCAGCTGGCGATCGCTTGCCAACACTCAAGGACCTGGCCGAGGCGTTGAGCGTGACCCCTGGCACCATCGGCCGGGCTTACGACGAAGCTGCCAAGCGCGGCCTGGTGGTTGGCGAGGTCGGCCGTGGCACCTTCGTGTTGCAGCGACAGTCCGCGACACCCACGCCTGCGCTACAGACGGTGCCTGCAGCGCAGAAAGGCGACAGCAGCCAGGTCGACCTCTCGATC
Source organism: Pseudomonas taiwanensis DSM 21245 (assembly GCF_000425785.1). Classification (GTDB taxonomy): domain Bacteria; phylum Pseudomonadota; class Gammaproteobacteria; order Pseudomonadales; family Pseudomonadaceae; genus Aquipseudomonas; species Aquipseudomonas taiwanensis. The sequence continues at coordinate 22,335 of NZ_AUEC01000030.1, read as the reverse complement.
ATCAAACCCAACGACGCGCACATGGCCGACTGGCTGCGCGGCGCGATCAATGCGCTGGCCGACGCCCCCGATCTTGCGCAAGTGCTGGACTACGTCACCGAAGGTGGCCATGCGACGCACAAGCAAGCGGGTGCCGCCTGGATCCAGCGCTGGTTGCCCGAGGCCCGCTGGCAGCAGGTGGTGCTGACCTCTGGCGCGCAGCATGGCCTGCTGGTAGCCATCAGCAGCCTGTCGAAAAGCGACGATGTGATTCTGTGCGAGTCGTTCTGCTACCCCGGCATCATTTCGCTTGCGCACAGCATGGGTCGCCGTCTGCGCGGTGTGGCGATGGACGAGCACGGCCTCATTCCGGAGGCGCTTCGTGCGGCCTGTCGCGAGCATCGCCCTGCCCTGCTGGTTTGCGTGGCGACCCACCAGAACCCGACCAACTCGATCATGCCCCGCGAGCGACGCGAAGCTATCGCTCAGATCGCGCGTGAATTCGACCTGTTCATCATCGATGACGACATCTACGGGTTTCTTGAACCGAACCCCGAGTACGAACCACTGGCCGCCTATGCGCCCGAGCGTTCGGTGTACCTGACCAGCCTGTCCAAGAGCGTGCTGCCGGCGCTGCGCATCGGCTACCTGTATGCCCCGCCGCAGACGCTGTCGCGGCTGTCGTCGATGGTGCGCAGCAGCGTCTGGATGCCTTCGCCACTGATGGCCCAGCTGGCCAGCAACCTGATCAACAGCGGCAAGGCCGATCAGTTGATCCAGGTCCAGCAGAGCGAAGCCGCGGCGCGACAGCAGATGGCACGGGAAATCCTCGGCCAGTACAACATTCGCAGCCAGCCCAACAGCTTCCACATCTGGCTGGAATTGCCCGAGCCCTGGACCAGCGACGAGTTCGCCAACCTGGCGCGCAACAATGGGGTGACGGTTGTCAGTGGCAGCCAGTTCCTGCCAGAGCGGACCTCCGCCACCTGCGGCGTGCGCATCGCCTTGATGACACCCAGCCGCCAGGAACTGAGCTTCGCCTTGACCAAGCTGGCCAGCCTGCTGGATTCGCCGGAGCCGCGGCTGTTCTACTGAACCTTCACGGTTCAGGGCGTTCATGCGCGGCCCGGGTTGCTTCAATACAAAACACCACACCTATAAAAAACCCCCGCATCGCGGGGGTTTTACGATCAGCTCAACGCTGCAGCAATTCCTTAGAACGGAATATCGTCGTCGAAGCTATCGAAGTCGGCGGCTGGCTGTGGAGCTGGCTGCTGCGGCGCGGGACGCTGTGGTGCCTGTTGCGGACGTGGGGCCTGCTGGCGCGGTGCCTGGTTGTACTGCTGCTGGCCACCGTAGTTGCCGCCACCCTGGTTGTAGGGGTCGCCGCCCTGTTGCTGGTTCTGCGGACGGCCGCCGAGCAGCTGCATGGTGCCCTGCATGTCGACGATGATTTCGGTGGTGTAGCGCTTGATGCCGTCTTTTTCCCACTCGCGAGTCTGCAGCTTGCCCTCGATGTAGACTTGGGAACCCTTGCGCAGGTATTCACCAGCAATTTCGGCAACCTTGCCGAACAGCGACACACGGTGCCACTCGGTACGCTCGACCTTCTGACCGGACTGCTTGTCGGTCCACTGCTCACTGGTAGCCAGGCTCAGGTTGGTCACGGCGTTACCGTTGGGCAGGTAGCGGACTTCGGGATCCTGACCGCAGGTGCCGACCAGAATGACTTTGTTAACCCCACGGGCCATAACGTTCTCCTAGGCTTCGCACGCCGAAGAGGCTGGATTCACCAGACGCTCCAGGGTCGCACGGTCCAAAATTTTCGTATCCAGTTTGATATAGATGGCGGCCTCGTCTGCCACCACCACGGCGTCGGTTACACCCGGCACGGCCATCAGACGCTCGGTCAGTCCGGCTTCACGGACGGCCTCGGGCGACAGCGGCATGCGCAGGCTGGTCACATAGGGCGGCTCGTTCATACGCAAGGCAACGACCAACCAAATGGCGCAGAGCCCTGCACAACCGAGGAACACCATGCTCAGCCCACCGTGCTGGAACAACCAGCCACCGATGATTCCTCCCAGAGCAGCGCCGAGGAACTGGCTGGTGGAATATACCCCCATCGCCGTCCCTTTGCCGCCAGCGGGCGACACCTTGCTCACCAACGAAGGCAACGACGCCTCCAGCAAGTTGAATGCGGTAAAGAATACCACGGTGCCGATCACCAGTCCGCGCAAGTTGTCAGCCCATTCCCAGAAGAACACCTCGACTAGCAGCAGCACAGCGACCGCACCAACCAAAACGCGCTTCATCTTGCGCTTCTTTTCGCCGTAGATGATGAACGGGACCATTGCAAAAAATGAGATGAACAACGCGGTCAGGTACACCCACCAGTGCTCTTCCTTGGGCAGCCCGCCACGCTCGACGAACGCCAACGGCAGCGCCACGAAGCTGGCCATGAGGATGGCATGAAGGATGAAAATGCCCGCGTCCAGGCGCAGAAGGTCCGGATGGCGCAGGGTCGGGCCGAGGGCCTGGCGCGCCACACCTGACTCTCGGTGCTGCAAGGTGCTGTGGGTATTAGGCACCAGGAAGGCGATCAGCGCGATACCGACCAGCGCCAACGCTGCGGTGGCGAGGAATAATCCTGACAAGCCGAAGGCACGTGTCAGCAAGGGGCCGACGACCATGGCTACAGCGAACGACAGGCCGATGCTCATGCCGATCATGGCCATGGCCTTGGTACGGTGCTGCTCGCGTGTCAGGTCTGACAGCAACGCCATGACCGCTGCGGAAATCGCCCCTGCGCCTTGCAGGATGCGACCGGCGATCACGCCCCAGATCGAGTCGGCCTGGGCCGCCAGCACACTGCCCAGGGCGAAGATGACCAAGCCCAGGTAGATCACCGGGCGACGGCCGATGCGGTCGGAAATCACCCCGAACGGGATCTGCAGCACCGCTTGGGTCAATCCATAGGCACCGATGGCCAGGCCAATCAGCGCGGGGGTAGCGCCGGCAAGGTCCATGCCGTAGGTGGCCAGCACGGGCAAGACCATGAACATGCCCAGCATACGAAAGGCAAAGACCAGAGCCAGGCCGCCTGCGGCGCGGGTTTCGCTGCCACTCATGCGTTCGTTGTGGGTGTCGTGCATGGTTTAACCTCGTATGAACCGGCGGCGATTCTACCAGTCCGACAGCTTGACGGCATCTACGCGACGCTTTGCCGCGTACTGGCAGCGCGCCGTATACTTCCTTGTTTATGCCCGCAGAGCGAGGCCGCAGTGGACAAGATCCTGATTCGTGGGGCACGTACCCACAACCTGAAGAACATCGACCTGACCCTGCCCCGGGACAAGCTGATCGTGATCACCGGCCTGTCCGGCTCCGGTAAGTCATCCCTGGCGTTCGACACCCTGTACGCCGAAGGCCAGCGCCGCTACGTCGAGTCGCTCTCGGCCTATGCCCGACAGTTCCTGTCGATGATGGAAAAACCCGACGTCGACACCATCGAGGGGCTGTCGCCGGCCATTTCCATCGAACAGAAATCGACGTCGCACAACCCACGCTCGACCGTCGGCACCATTACCGAGATCTACGACTACCTGCGCCTGCTCTATGCCCGTGTCGGTACGCCGCGTTGCCCTGACCACGACATTCCGCTGGAAGCGCAGACCATCAGCCAAATGGTCGACCTGGTGCTTGCCCAACCCGAGGGCAGCAAACTCATGCTGCTGGCCCCGGTGATCCGCGAGCGCAAGGGCGAGCACCTGGCTGTGTTCGACGAACTTCGCGCCCAGGGCTTCGTCCGTGCACGGGTCAATGGCAAGCTCTACGAGCTCGACGAACTGCCCAAGCTGGACAAGCAGAAGAAGCACAGCATCGATGTAGTGGTAGACCGTTTCAAAGTGCGTGCCGATTTGCAGCAGCGCCTGGCCGAGTCGTTCGAGACAGCCCTGAAACTGGCGGACGGCATTGCCCTGGTGGCGCCGATGGACGACGAGGCCGGCGAAGAGATGATCTTCTCCGCACGCTTCGCCTGCCCTATCTGCGGTCATGCGATCAGCGAGCTGGAACCGAAGCTGTTCTCCTTCAACAATCCCGCTGGCGCCTGCCCGACGTGCGACGGTCTGGGCGTAAAGCAGTTCTTCGACACCAAGCGCCTTGTCAATGCCGAGCTGACGCTGGCCGAAGGGGCGATCCGCGGCTGGGACCGGCGCAACGTCTATTACTTCCAGATGCTCGGCTCGCTGGCCGCGCACTATGGCTTCAGCCTCGAAGCGCCTTTCGAGCAGCTCTCTGCGGAACACCAGAAGGTCATTCTTCAGGGCAGTGGCAAGCAGAGCGTCGACTTCAAGTACCTCAACGACCGCGGGGACATCGTCAAGCGTTCGCACCCGTTCGAGGGCATCGTGCCGAACCTGGAGCGGCGCTACCGTGAGACCGAGTCGGCCACCGTGCGCGAAGAACTGGCCAAATTCCTCGGCACGCAGCCCTGCCCGGACTGCCGTGGTACGCGTTTGCGCCGTGAAGCCCGCCATGTTTGGGTCGGGGAGAAGACCCTACCAGCAGTGACCAACCTGCCGATCGGCGAAGCCAGCGATTACTTCGGCGCATTGACCCTGACCGGTCGGCGCGGTGAAATCGCCGCGAAAATCCTCAAGGAAATCTGTGAACGCCTGCAGTTTCTGGTCAACGTCGGCCTCGACTACCTGACACTGGACCGCAGCGCCGAGACCTTGTCCGGCGGCGAAGCCCAGCGTATCCGCCTGGCAAGCCAGATCGGCGCAGGCTTGGTGGGGGTGATGTACATCCTCGATGAACCGTCCATCGGACTTCATCAACGCGACAACGATCGCTTGCTGGCCACCCTCAACCACCTGCGGGACCTGGGCAATACGGTGATCGTCGTCGAACACGACGAGGATGCCATTCGCCTGGCCGACTATGTCGTCGACATCGGCCCCGGGGCGGGCGTGCATGGCGGCCGGATCGTCGCCGAGGGTACACCACAGGAAGTGATGGCTCACCCTGACTCGCTCACCGGTAAGTACCTGTCCGGTCGCAAGAAGATCGTGGTGCCGGCCAAACGCACGCCGCGCAACAAGAAGCTGCAACTCAAGCTCAAGGGTGCGCGAGGCAATAACCTGCAGAACGTCGATCTGGAGGTGCCGATCGGTCTGCTGACCTGCGTGACCGGTGTCTCCGGCTCGGGCAAGTCGACCCTGATCAACAACACCCTGTTCCCCCTGGCCGCCACCGCCCTCAATGGCGCAAGCAGCCTGGAGGCTGCCGCCCACACCAGCATCGATGGCCTGCAGCACCTGGATAAAGTGGTCGATATCGACCAGAGCCCGATTGGCCGTACACCACGCTCGAACCCAGCCACCTATACCGGCATCTTCACTCCGATCCGCGAGCTGTTCGCGGGCGTGCCGGAATCGCGATCCCGCGGTTACGGACCGGGGCGCTTCTCGTTCAACGTCAAAGGTGGCCGTTGCGAAGCGTGCCAGGGCGATGGCCTGATCAAGGTCGAAATGCACTTCCTGCCGGATATCTACGTTCCGTGCGATGTCTGCAAGAGCAAGCGCTATAACCGTGAGACGCTTGAGATCAAGTACAAGGGCAAGAACATCCACGAAGTACTGGAAATGACCATCGAGGATGCCCGCGAGTTCTTCGACGCCGTCCCCGCGCTGGCGCGCAAGCTTCAGACCCTGATGGATGTCGGGCTTTCGTACATCAAGCTGGGGCAGTCGGCGACCACGTTGTCCGGTGGTGAGGCGCAACGGGTGAAGCTGTCGCGCGAGCTGTCCAAGCGCGACACGGGCAAAACGCTGTATATCCTCGATGAGCCGACCACCGGCCTGCACTTCGCCGACATCCAGCAGCTGCTGGACGTACTGCATCGCCTGCGCGACCACGGCAACACCGTAGTGGTGATCGAGCACAACCTGGACGTGATCAAGACAGCGGACTGGCTGGTGGATCTGGGGCCTGAGGGTGGCTCCAAGGGTGGCCAGATCATCGCCTGTGGTACACCGGAAGAACTGAGCAACACCAAACAGTCCTATACCGGGCATTACCTCAAACCGTTGCTGGAGCGGGACCGGGCATAAACAAAAAGCCCCTGGCAGTTGATTGCCAGGGGCTTTGGGTATCAGGGTGGCCGGCGTTACATCTGCGACTGCAGGTAGTTCTCCAGGCCTATCGCCTTGATCAGGCCCTGCTGCTTCTCCAGCCAGTAGGTGTGATCTTCCTCGGTGTCGGCCAACTGCGCACGCAGGATATCGCGGCTGACGTAATCCTTGTGCAGCTCGCAAAGCTCGATGCCTTTGCACAGTGCAGCCCGTACCTTGTACTCGAGCTTCAGATCCGCTTCGATCATCTCCGGCACGGTTGTACCCACTTCGAGGTCATCCGCGCGCATGTCTGGCGTACCTTCGAGCATGAGAATTCGACGCATCAGGGCATCGGCGTGCTGCGTCTCTTCTTCCATCTCATGGTTGATTCGCTCGTAGAGCTTGGACAGGCCCCAGTCTTCGTACATACGCGAGTGGATGAAGTACTGGTCGCGCGCCGCCAGTTCGCCCTTCAGCAATGTAACGAGGTAGTTGATAACATCCGGGTGACCTTGCATCGCCCTGTTTCTCCATGTGAAAACGTCTATGCCACATAGTGTGAACCAGCTTTCGCGCGCGGTCACTGAAAAACGCGCAATTAGAAGTAAAAAATCGGCTAAACAGTAGTGATATTCATTGAAAAACCGCCCAATTGAGGGCGGTTCTTCTTATCACTTCGACTTAGGCGAGGTTTACGCCCAACGCCTTGGCTATCCCTTCTGCGTAGGCCGGGTCAGCCTTGAAGAAGTGCTGCAGCTGCCGCTGAACCACCTCTTCGCTGACACCGGCCATGGCGCCGGCGATGTTGCGGAAAAGAAGTGCCTTTTGCTGCTCATTCATCAAGCGGAACAACGCACCGGCATGACTGTAGTAGTCATTGTCCTCACGGTGATCGTAACGATCCGCGGCACCACTCAAGGGCAACGCGGGCTCGGCGTGACGTGCCGACTGCTTGGGCGCGTCCGCGTAGCTGTTCGGCTCATAGTTCGGCGCACTGCCATAGCTACCGTTAGCCATCGAGCCATCGCGCTGGTAGCTGTGCATCGGACAGCGCGGCGCGTTAACCGGCAACTGCTGATGGTTGGTCCCGACGCGGTAGCGGTGGGCGTCTGCATAGGCGAACACGCGGCCTTGCAGCATGCGGTCGGGCGAGAGGCCAACGCCAGGCACCATGTTGCTCGGGCCGAACGTGGCTTGCTCGACTTCCGCAAAGTAGTTCAACGGGTTACGGTTGAGCTCCAGAACGCCCACCTCGATCAGCGGAAAATCTTTCTGCGACCAGGTTTTCGTGACATCGAACGGATTCTCGCCACGTCCGGCTGCCTCGGCTTCGCTCATCACCTGGATGCAGACAGTCCAGCGCGGGTAATCGCCGCGTGCAATGGCCTCGAACAGGTCACGCTGCGCGTAATCCGGGTCAGTACCTGCCAAACGCGCGGCTTCGGAAGGTTCCAGATTCTTGATGCCCTGCTGGGTCTTGAAGTGCCATTTGACCCAGGTGCGCTCACCTTGGGCATTGACCAGGCTGTAGGTGTGGCTGCCGAACCCGTGCATGTGGCGATAGCCATCCGGAATTCCGCGGTCAGAGAACAGAATGGTGACCTGGTGCAGCGCTTCGGGCGAGTGCGACCAGAAATCCCACATCATCTGGGCATTTTTCAGGTTGGTCTGCGGATGGCGCTTCTGGGTGTGGATAAAGTCAGGGAACTTCAACGGATCGCGGATGAAGAATACCGGCGTGTTGTTGCCAACGATGTCCCAGTTGCCTTCTTCGGTATAGAACTTGACGGCAAAACCGCGCGGGTCGCGCTCGGTGTCGGCCGAGCCACGCTCACCCCCAACAGTAGAGAAGCGCAGGAAGGTCTCCGTTTGCTTGCCGACCTCCGAGAACAGTTTTGCATGGGTGTAATGGGTGATGTCGCGGGTGACCGTGAAGGTACCGTAAGCACCCGAGCCCTTGGCGTGTACACGACGCTCGGGGATGTTCTCACGGTTGAAATGGGCGAGTTTCTCCACCAGGTGGAAATCATCGAGCAGCAGCGGGCCGCGCGGGCCTGCAGAACGGGAATTCTGGTTATCGGCTACGGGTGCACCGCTGGCGGTGGTGAGAATCTTGCTCATGGGCTCTCCTTATGGGGTCTTGATGTGCCGACCAAACGGCTTGAGGAGAGTATTGGCGAACGAGGTTACAAGAACAAATTCATTGAATGACTAACATCAATAGATAATTACAATACATGTAAAGACAAAAAACCGGGCACTAGGCCCGGTTCTTTGTAGCAGACAGAACGTCTTACTCAGCAGCTTCTACAGCACCGCCGACCGGACGATCAACCAGCTCGACGTACGCCATAGGGGCGTTGTCGCCAGCGCGGAAACCGCACTTCAGGATGCGCAGGTAGCCGCCCTGACGGGTGGCGTAACGCTTGCCCAGGTCGTTGAACAGTTTGCCAACAGCGGACTTCGAACGGGTACGGTCGAAGGCCAGACGACGGTTAGCAACGCTGTCTTCCTTGGCCAGGGTGATCAGCGGCTCGGCAACGCGGCGCAGTTCCTTGGCTTTCGGCAGGGTGGTTTTGATCAGCTCGTGCTCGATCAGCGACACAGCCATGTTCTGGAACATAGCTTTGCGGTGAGAGCTGGTACGGCTCAGGTGACGTCCACTTTTACGATGACGCATGATTCATTCCTTACCAAACACTACGTTCGGTGATTACGACGATCAGGCGGTCGCCTTGTCGTCTTTCTTAAGACTTGCAGGCGGCCAGTTGTCGAGGCGCATGCCGAGAGACAGACCACGAGAGGCCAGCACGTCCTTGATTTCAGTCAGGGACTTCTTGCCCAGGTTAGGAGTCTTCAACAGCTCTACTTCGGTACGCTGAATCAGGTCGCCGATGTAGTAGATGTTCTCCGCCTTGAGGCAGTTGGCCGAACGTACAGTCAGTTCCAGGTCGTCAACCGGACGCAGCAGGATCGGATCGATCTCGTCTTCCTGCTCGACTACGACAGGCTCGCTGTCACCTTTGAGGTCGACGAACGCGGCCAGCTGCTGTTGCAGGATGGTCGCAGCGCGGCGGATAGCCTCTTCAGGATCCAGGGTGCCGTTGGTTTCCAGATCAATGACCAGCTTGTCCAGGTTGGTACGCTGTTCAACACGGGCGTTCTCGACCACGTAGGCGATACGACGCACCGGGCTGAACGAAGCGTCCAGCTGGAGACGGCCAATGCTGCGGCTTTCGTCTTCGTCAGTTTGACGAGAGTCGGCCGGCTCGTAACCGCGACCACGAGCTACAGTGAGCTTCATGTTCAGGGCGCCGTTGGACGCCAGGTTCGCGATTACGTGATCGGGGTTGACGATCTCGACATCGTGATCCAGCTGAATATCGGCAGCGGTAACCACCCCCGAACCCTTTTTCGACAAGGTCAGCGTAACTTCGTCACGACCGTGCAGCTTGATAGCCAGACCTTTCAGGTTCAACAGGATTTCAATTACGTCTTCCTGTACACCTTCGATCGCGGAGTACTCGTGGAGTACGCCATCGATCTCGGCCTCGACTACTGCACAGCCAGGCATGGAGGACAACAGGATGCGGCGCAGCGCGTTGCCCAGGGTATGGCCGAAACCACGCTCGAGAGGCTCGAGCGTAATCTTGGCGCGGGTTGGACTGACTACCTGCACGTCAATGTGACGGGGAGTCAGGAACTCATTTACCGAAATCTGCATGGATGCACCTATTTTCTAGCCCTTACTTGGAGTAGAGCTCGACAATCAGGTTTTCGTTGATGTCGGCAGACAGGTCGCTGCGAGCAGGAACGTTCTTGAAAACGCCCGACTTTTTAGCAGCATCTACGTCTACCCACTCAACGCGGCCACGCTGGGCGCACAGTTCAAGGGCTTGAACAATGCGCAGCTGGTTCGACGACTTCTCGCGAACCGCGACCACGTCACCCGGACGAACTTGGTAGGATGGAATGTTTACAGTCTTACCGTTGACGCTGATCGCTTTGTGCGAAACCAGCTGACGGGACTCGGAACGAGTCGAGCCGAAGCCCATACGGTAGACGACGTTATCCAGACGGCACTCGAGCAGTTGCAGCAGGTTCTCACCAGTTGCGCCTTTTTTCGAGGCAGCAGCTTGGTAGTAACCGCGGAACTGACGCTCCAGAACACCGTAGATACGACGGACTTTTTGTTTCTCGCGCAGCTGGGTACCGTAGTCGGACTGACGGCCACGGCGCTGGCCGTGGATACCTGGGGCTGCTTCGATGTTGCACTTCGATTCCAGAGCGCGAACACCGCTCTTCAGGAACAGGTCAGTGCCTTCACGGCGAGACAGTTTGCATTTTGGACCAATGTAACGTGCCATTTATCTGTCTCCTGATTACACGCGACGCTTCTTCGGCGGACGGCACCCGTTGTGCGGGATAGGCGTCACGTCGGTGATGCTGGCGATCTTGTAGCCGCAGCTGTTCAGTGCACGAACGGCGGACTCACGACCTGGACCTGGACCCTTGACGTTAACGTCGAGGTTCTTCAGACCATATTCCAGCGCAGCTTGACCAGCACGTTCAGCAGCGATCTGAGCTGCGAACGGGGTGGATTTGCGCGAACCACGGAAACCCGAACCACCGGAGGTAGCCCAGGACAACGCGTTGCCCTGACGGTCGGTGATGGTCACGATGGTGTTGTTGAAAGACGCATGGATGTGGGCGATGCCATCAACCACTGTCTTTTTGACTTTCTTACGAGGACGAGCAGCAGGTTTTGCCATGTCTATATTCCTGGGCGATTACTTGCGGATCGGCTTACGCGGGCCCTTACGGGTGCGTGCGTTGGTCTTGGTGCGCTGACCGCGAACCGGCAGACCTTTACGATGACGCAGGCCGCGGTAGCAACCCAGGTCCATCAAGCGTTTGATCTTCATGTTGATGTCACGACGCAGGTCACCTTCAGTGGTGAACTTCGCGACTTCGCCACGCAGGATTTCGATTTGCTCGTCGCTCAGATCCTTGATCTTAGCGGCTGGGTTGACACCAGCGTCTGCACAGATCTTCTGTGCAGTAGTGCGACCGACACCATAGATGTAGGTCAGCGAGATAACAGTATGCTTGTTATCTGGAATGTTGACGCCTGCAATACGGGCCATTCAGTGGGACTCCAATTGACAGCTACCTACGCCCCGGAAGCCAAGAAATAGGGCGCGAGATAATATCGCTGTAGAAACGAATAATCAACCCAGCAGCACACTAGCTGCTGGGTTTGAAGCGCAGATCACACTCAGCCTTGGCGCTGTTTGTGACGCGGTTCCGCGCTGCAGATCACTCGTACGACGCCTTCGCGACGAATGATTTTGCAGTTGCGGCACAGCTTTTTCACCGATGCACGAACTTTCATTACCGACTCCTCGAACCTTAGGGGCGTATCAGCGCAGCAGACCGCTGCCACCGTAGCCTTTCAGGTTGGCTTTCTTCATCAGGGATTCGTACTGGTGCGAAACGAGGTGCGATTGTACTTGGGACATGAAGTCCATCACAACCACTACCACAATCAGCAACGAGGTCCCGCCAAGGTAGAACGGCACATTTGCTGCCACCACCAGGAACTGGGGCAGAAGGCAGACGGCCATCATGTAAAGAGCACCGAACATGGTCAGACGAGTCAGAACGCCATCAATGTAGCGTGCCGACTGCTCACCAGGACGGATACCCGGAATAAAGGCACCGGACTTCTTCAGGTTTTCCGCTACGTCTTTCGGGTTGAACATCAGCGCTGTGTAGAAGAAGCAGAAGAAAATGATCCCTGCACTAAACAGCAGAATGTTCAACGGCTGACCAGGAGCGATCGACTGCGAGATGTCCTGCAGCCAGCCCATACCTTCGGACTGACCGAACCAGGCACCCAGCGAAGCCGGGAACAGCAGAATGCTGCTCGCGAAGATGGCCGGGATAACCCCTGCCATGTTCACTTTCAACGGCAAGTGGCTGGTCTGCGCAGCGAAGACCTTACGGCCCTGCTGACGCTTGGCGTAGTGAACGGCGATACGACGCTGACCACGCTCGATGAACACCACGAAACCGATAATCGCTACTGCCAGCAAACCGATAGCGACTAGGGCGAAGATGTTGATATCGCCTGTGCGTGCAGACTCGAAAGACTGCCCGATTGCTCTCGGAAGACCGGCAACGATACCTGCGAAGATCAACATCGAGATACCGTTGCCCACACCGCGCTCGGTGATCTGCTCGCCCAGCCACATCATGAACATCGCGCCAGCCACGAACGTGGAGACGGCAACGACATGGAAGCCCAGGCCTACAGAAAACGCCACGCCCTGGTTGGCCAGGCCAATGGACATGCCAATGGCTTGAACCAGTGCCAGGATAACGGTGCCGTAGCGGGTGTACTGGCTGATCTTGCGACGGCCAGCTTCACCTTCCTTCTTCAACTGCTCCAGTTGCGGGCTGACCGCAGTCATCAGCTGCATGATGATCGATGCCGAGATATACGGCATGATCCCCAGTGCAAAGATGCTCATGCGCTCGAGCGCGCCACCGGAAAACATGTTGAACAAGCTAAGAATGGTCCCCTCATTCTGCCGAAACAGATCCGCCAGACGGTCTGGATTGATGCCAGGAACCGGGATATGCGCACCTATCCGATAGACGATGATCGCCATGAACAGAAAGCGCAGACGAGCCCAGAGTTCCGACATCCCGCCCTTACCGAGCGAAGAGAGAGCACCTTGCTTAGCCATTTATTCCTCGAACTTGCCGCCAGCTGCTTCGATAGCCGCACGCGCACCCTTGGTGGCTGCGATACCCTTGATGGTGACTGCGCGAGTGACTTCGCCAGACAGCATGATTTTCACACGCTGGACGTTCTGGCCGATCACGTTGGCATCCTTCAGGGATTGCACGGAGACCACGTCGCCTTCCACCTTGGCCAGCTCGGACAGACGCACTTCTGCGCGGTCCATGGCTTTCAGGGAAACGAAGCCGAACTTCGGCAGGCGACGGTGCAGCGGCTGTTGACCGCCTTCGAAGCCCGGAGCGATCGAACCACCCGAACGGGAAGTCTGACCTTTGTGGCCACGGCCGCCAGTCTTACCCAGACCGCTACCGATACCACGACCCGGACGATGCTTTTCGCGACGGGAACCCGGCGCTGGACTCAGATCATTGAGTTTCATCGATTAACCCTCGACGCGCAGCATGTAGTAAGCCTTGTTGATCATCCCGCGGTTCTCGGGAGTATCCTGGACTTCTACAGTGTGACCGATGCGACGCAGACCCAGGCCTTTAACGCACAGTTTGTGGTTAGGCAGACGGCCGGCGGTGCTTTTGATCAGCGTTACTTTTACGGTTGCCATGATCAGATGATCTCCTCAACGCTCTTGCCGCGCTTGGCAGCAATGGACTCAGGAGATTGCATGGCTTTCAGACCCTTGAAGGTGGCGTAAACCACGTTCACTGGGTTGGTCGAACCGTAGCACTTGGCCAGGACGTTCTGAACGCCAGCAACTTCCAGGACGGCACGCATGGCGCCGCCGGCGATGATACCGGTACCTTCCGAGGCAGGCTGCATGTAAACCTTCGAGGCGCCGTGGGCGGCCTTGGTGGCGTACTGCAGGGTGGTGCCTTTCAGGTCAACCTGAATCATGTTGCGACGAGCAGCTTCCATGGCTTTCTGGATCGCGGCAGGTACTTCGCGCGATTTGCCACGGCCGAAACCAACACGACCCTTGCCATCACCAACCACGGTCAGCGCGGTGAAGGTGAAGATACGGCCGCCTTTAACGGTTTTAGCTACGCGGTTAACTTGAACCAGCTTCTCGATGTAGCCTTCGTCGCGCTTTTGATCGTTATTTGCCATAACTTAGAACTCCAGCCCGCCTTCACGAGCAGCATCAGCCAGCGCTTTGACGCGGCCGTGGTACTTGAAGCCGGAACGGTCAAAGGCAACTTGAGATACACCGGCGGCTTTCGCACGCTCAGCTACCAGCTTGCCAACCTTAGTGGCCGCGTCGATGTTGCCGGTGGCGCCATCACGCAGTTCTTTGTCCAAGGTCGAGGCGCTTGCCAGAACCTTGCTGCCGTCGGCCGAAATGACCTGGGCATAGATGTGCTGCGAGGAGCGGAACACGCAGAGACGCACGACTTCGAGTTCGTGCATTTTCAGGCGTGCTTTGCGAGCGCGACGCAGTCGAGTAACTTTTTTGTCGGTCATTTGCTAGGCCCTACTTCTTCTTGGCTTCTTTACGACGGACTACTTCGTCCGCGTAACGCACACCCTTGCCTTTGTAAGGCTCTGGCGGACGGAAGTCGCGGATTTCAGCGGCCACCTGACCCACCAACTGCTTATCGATACCCTTGATCAGGATGTCGGTCTGGCTTGGGGTTTCAGCGGTGATACCGGCTGGCAGTTCGTAGTCCACTGGGTGCGAGAAGCCCAGAGCCAGGTTCAGAACGGTGCCTTTAGCCTGTGCCTTGTAACCAACACCGACCAGCTGGAGCTTACGCTCGAAGCCTTGGCTTACGCCTTGGACCATGTTGTTGACCAGAGCACGGGTAGTACCGGCCATGGCGCGAGCTTGCTGGTCACCATTGCGAGCGACGAAACGCAGCTCGCCAGACTCTTCGGTAACTTCAACAGACGAGTGAACATTCAGTTCGAGAGTGCCTTTGGCACCCTTAACCGAAAGCTGTTGGCCGGCGAATTTGACTTCGACACCAGCTGGCAGCTTAACGGGGTTCTTAGCGACGCGAGACATGCCTATCTCCCCTTAGAACACTGTGCACAGAACTTCGCCGCCGACACCGGCAGCGCGCGCAGCGCGATCAGTCATCACACCTTTGTTGGTGGAGACGATAGACACGCCCAGACCGCCACGTACTTTCGGCAGGTCAGAGACGGACTTGTACTGGCGCAGGCCTGGACGGCTGGAGCGCTTCAGCTCCTCGATGACCGGACGGCCTTCGAAGTACTTCAGTTCGATCGACAGGGAAGGCTTGGCTTCGCCACTGACCTGGTAGCCAGCGATGTAACCTTCGTCCTTCAGAACTTTGGCAACCGCGACCTTCAGGGTGGAGGAAGGCATGCTTACGACGGACTTTTCAGCCATCTGGGCATTACGGATGCGAGTTAGCATGTCCGCTAACGGGTCCTGCATACTCATGGGCTAGATGCTCCTGATACAAGAATTATTAGCCTTGCGGCTATCACAACCACCCGAGCAGGCAGGGCAAAAAACCCAGGCTCAGGTGAGCCGGTCATTCTAGACACAAGACAGAAACGAAACAAGCCCCGTATAGGGGCTTGTTTGTTGGCGAGGTCACCGACGGTCGGAAGATTGCTCCCCTTCCGCCGGGATCACACCTGCAGCGATTACCAGGAGGCTTTGACCAGGCCTGGTACGTCGCCGCGCATTGCAGCTTGACGCAGCATGTTACGGCCCAGGCCGAACTTACGGTATACACCGTGAGGACGACCGGTCAGGCGGCAACGGTTGCGCAGGCGCGAAGCGCTGGCGTCACGTGGCTGTTTCTGCAGAGCGACTACGGCAGCGAAACGCTCTTCTGGAGAGGCGTTCAGGTTGACGATGGTCGCTTTCAGCTCGGCACGCTTCTTAGCGTACTTGGCTACCGTGAGCTGACGCTTCAGCTCGCGGTTCTTCATGCTCTTCTTGGCCATTTTCCTACTCCAATCAGTTGCGGAACGGGAATTTGAAAGCACGCAGCAGTGCGCGGCCTTCATCATCCGTACGAGCAGTGGTGGTCAGGGTAATGTCCAGACCGCGCAGAGCATCGATCTTGTCGTAATCGATTTCCGGGAAGATGATCTGCTCTTTCACGCCCATGCTGTAGTTGCCACGACCGTCGAAGGACTTGGCGTTCAGGCCGCGGAAGTCGCGAACCCGAGGCAGGGAGATCGCCAGCAGGCGGTCCAGGAACTCGTACATCTTGTCGCGACGCAGGGTCACCTTGACACCGATCGGCCAACCTTCACGGACTTTGAAGCCCGCGATGGATTTACGAGCGAAAGTCACAACTGGCTTTTGACCAGTGATCTTTTCCAGGTCGGCAACAGCGTGCTCGATGACTTTCTTGTCACCGATCGCTTCGCCCAGGCCCATGTTCAGGGTGATCTTGGTTACGCGCGGAACTTCCATCACGTTCGAAAGCTTAAGTTCTTCCTTAAGCTTGGGAGCGATTTCGTTCCGGTAAATCTCTTTCAGTCGTGCCATTGTCTTCTACCTAGCAGTGTTCAAGCATCAACCGCTTTCTGGGTCGACTTGAAGACACGAATTTTCTTGCCGTCTTCAACTTTGAAGCCAACGCGGTCTGCCTTGTTGGTTTCGCTGTTGAAAATGGCAACGTTGGAAGCGTGCAGAGGCGCTTCTTTTTCGACGATACCGCCCTGTACGCCCGCCATCGGGTTAGGCTTGGTATGACGCTTGACCAGGTTGACACCGCCAACGACCAGACGGTCGTCAGCGAGAACCTTCAGCACCTTACCGCGCTTACCTTTGTCTTTGCCGGCGATCACGATGATCTCGTCATCACGACGAATCTTTTGCATGTCGGATCTCCTTACAGCACTTCAGGGGCGAGCGAGACGATCTTCATGAACTTCTCAGTACGAAGTTCACGGGTCACTGGCCCGAAGATGCGAGTGCCGATCGGCTCTTGCTTGTTGTTCAGCAGAACAGCAGCGTTGCCGTCGAAACGAATGATGGAACCGTCAGCGCGACGTACACCGTGACGGGTACGGACGACAACAGCAGTCATCACCTGGCCTTTTTTGACCTTACCGCGCGGAATTGCTTCCTTGACGGTTACCTTGATGATGTCACCGATACCGGCGTAACGACGGTGCGAACCGCCGAGCACCTTGATGCACATGACGCGACGAGCGCCGCTGTTATCGGCCACATCGAGCATGGATTGAGTCTGAATCATAAAATTTCTCCGACCCTTAGCCCTTAGACTTCAACAGCGCGTTCGAGGACTTCAACCAGTGCCCAGGACTTGGTCTTGGCCAGCGGACGGGTTTCACGGATGGAAACCTTGTCGCCGATCTTGCACTGGTTGGCTTCGTCGTGCGCGTGCAGCTTAGTCGAACGCTTAACGTATTTACCGTAGATCGGGTGCTTAACGCGACGCTCGATCAGAACGGTGATGGTCTTGTCCATTTTGTCGCTGACGACACGGCCAGTCAGCGTACGGACGGTTTTTTCAGCTTCAGCCATGATCACTTACCTGCCTGCTGGTTGAGCACAGTTTTCACGCGAGCGATGTCACGCTTAACTTGCGAGAGCAGGTGCGACTGCCCCAACTGGCCAGTTGCTTTCTGCATACGCAGATTGAACTGGTCGCGCAGCAAGCCGAGCAGTTGCTCATTCAGTTGCTGTGCCGATTTTTCACGAAGTTCATTCGCTTTCATCACATCACCGTCCGCTTAACAAAGGAGGTGGCGAGAGGCAGCTTTGCAGCGGCCAGAGCGAAAGCTTCGCGCGCCAGCTCTTCAGAAACACCCTCGATTTCGTACAGGACTTTGCCTGGCTGAATCTGGGCAACCCAGTATTCCACGGAACCCTTACCTTTACCCATACGAACCTCGAGAGGTTTCTTGGAGATCGGCTTGTCCGGGAACACACGGATCCAGATCTTACCGCCACGTTTTACGTGACGGGTCAGCGCACGACGTGCGGACTCGATCTGGCGAGCGGTGAGGCGACCGCGAGCAACAGCCTTCAGGGCGAATTCGCCGAAGCTGACTTTGCTACCGCGCAGTGCCAGACCACGGTTGTGGCCGGTCATCTGCTTGCGGAATTTTGTACGCTTTGGTTGCAACATTTGGCGTACCCCTTACTTAGCAGCTTTTTTACGAGGCGCTGGTGCTTGTGGTTTCAGTTCTTCTTGGCGACCACCAATAACTTCGCCTTTGAAGATCCAAACCTTCACACCGATCACACCGTAGGTGGTGTGAGCTTCGTAGGTGTTGTAGTCGATATCGGCACGCAGGGTGTGCAGAGGCACACGACCTTCGCGATACCACTCGGTACGAGCAATCTCAGCACCGCCGAGACGACCGCTCACCTGGATCTTGATGCCCTTGGCACCAATACGCATGGCGTTCTGAACGGCGCGCTTCATGGCGCGACGGAACATTACGCGGCGCTCCAGCTGCTGAGCTACGCTCTGCGCAACCAGCATAGCGTCGAGTTCCGGCTTGCGGATCTCTTCGATGTTGATGTGCACAGGCACACCCATCTGCTTGGTCAGGTCCTGACGCAGCTTCTCGACATCTTCACCTTTCTTACCGATAACGATACCGGGACGAGCGGTGTGGATGGTGATGCGTGCAGTTTGAGCCGGACGATGAATATCGATACGGCTTACGGACGCGCTTTTTAGTTTGTCCTGGAGGTACTCACGCGTTTTCAGATCCTTCAACAGGTAATCTGCGTAAGTAGCACCGTCTGCGTACCAGACGGAGGTGTGCTCCTTGACGATTCCCAGGCGAATGCCAGTGGGATGTACTTTCTGACCCATCTGATCGACTCCGTTACTTGTCCGCAACCTTGACAGTGATATGGCAAGACCGCTTGACGATGCGATCAGCACGGCCTTTGGCACGTGGCATGATGCGCTTCAGCGAACGCCCTTCGTTGACGAAGACGGTGGAGACCTTCAGGTCATCAACGTCTGCGCCTTCGTTGTGTTCGGCGTTGGCAACGGCCGACTCGAGGACTTTCTTCATGATTTCAGCGGCTTTTTTGCTGCTGAAGGCCAACAGGTTGAGCGCTTCGCCCACCTTCTTCCCGCGGATCTGGTCGGCGACCAAGCGGGCTTTCTGGGCGGAGATGCGAGCGCCCGACAACTTAGCGGCTACTTCCATTTCCTTACCCCTTAACGCTTGGCTTTCTTGTCAGCCACGTGCCCGCGATAGGTGCGGGTACCGGCGAACTCGCCCAGTTTGTGGCCGACCATGTCTTCGTTCACCAGAACTGGGACGTGTTGACGACCGTTGTGTACCGCGATGGTCAGACCGACCATTTGTGGCAGGATCATCGAACGGCGCGACCAGGTTTTAACTGGCTTGCGATCGTTCTTCTCCACCGCCACTTCGATCTTCTTCAGAAGGTGAAGATCGATAAAAGGACCTTTTTTCAGAGAACGTGGCACTGTCGTATCCCTCTAGTTACTTGCGACGACGGACGATCATGTTGTCGGTACGCTTATTACCACGAGTCTTAGCACCCTTGGTTGGGAAGCCCCATGGCGATACCGGATGACGACCACCGGAGGTACGACCTTCACCACCACCATGTGGGTGGTCAACCGGGTTCATGGCAACACCACGAACGGTTGGGCGAACGCCGCGCCAGCGTTTGGCACCAGCTTTACCCAGCGAGCGCAGGCTGTGCTCGGAGTTCGAGACTTCGCCCAGGGTCGCACGGCACTCAGCCAGTACTTTGCGCATCTCACCGGAGCGCAGACGCAGAGTCACGTAGACGCCTTCACGAGCGATCAGCTGAGCCGAAGCACCAGCGGAACGAGCGATCTGAGCACCTTTACCCGGCTTCAGTTCGACGCCGTGAACGGTGCTACCTACTGGGATGTTGCGCAGTTGCAGGGAGTTACCGGCCTTGATTGGGGCCAGGGCACCTGCGATCAGCTGGTCGCCAGCGCTCACGCCTTTAGGGGCGATGATGTAGCGACGCTCGCCGTCTGCGTAGCACAGCAGGGCGATGTGAGCAGTACGGTTCGGATCGTATTCGATACGCTCGACAGTGGCTGGAATGCCATCTTTGTCGTTGCGACGGAAGTCGACCAGACGGTAATGCTGCTTGTGACCACCACCAACGTGACGAGTGGTGATGCGGCCATTGTTGTTACGACCACCAGACTTCGATTTTTTCTCGATCAGCGGTGCGTGAGGAGCGCCTTTGTGCAGCTCCTGGTTGACCACCTTGACCACGAAACGGCGGCCAGGGGAAGTCGGTTTGCATTTAACGATTGCCATGATGCACCCCTTCCTTACTCAGCACTGCTGCTGAAATCGAGATCTTGGCCTGGCTGAAGGGAGACGATCGCCTTCTTCCAGTCATTACGCTTGCCCAGACCACGTGCGGTACGCTTGGTTTTACCCAGAACGTTAACGGTCGACACGTTTTCAACTTTTACGTTGAACAGGCCTTCGACAGCTTTCTTGATTTCCAGCTTGGTTGCATCGGTAGCAACCTTGAATACGAACTGGCCTTTTTTCTCAGCCAGAACGGTAGCCTTCTCGGAAACGTGCGGGCCAAGGAGGACTTTAAATACGCGTTCCTGGTTCATCCCAGCAGCTCCTCGAATTTCTTCACGGCCGAGACAGTGATCAACACTTTCTCGTATGCGATCAGACTGACCGGGTCGGAACCTTGAACGTCACGTACATCTACGTGCGGCAGGTTGCGAGCAGCCAGGTACAGGTTCTGATCAACAGCGTCCGAAACGATCAGTACGTCGTTCAGACCCATGCCGTTCAGCTTGTTCAGCAGGTCTTTGGTTTTCGGGGCTTCAACAGCGAAGTCCTGAACCACGACCAGACGGTCGCTACGCACCAGCTCAGCGAGGATGGAGCGCAGAGCTGCGCGATACATCTTCTTGTTGAGCTTCTGCGAGTGATCCTGAGGACGAGCTGCGAAGGTAACACCACCGCCACGCCAAATCGGACCACGAGTGGTACCAGCACGAGCACGGCCAGTACCCTTCTGACGCCATGGGCGCTTACCGCCACCAGCCACGTCGGAACGGGTCTTCTGCTGCTTGGTGCCCTGACGGCCGCCGGCCATGTAGGCCACGACTGCTTGGTGTACCAGCGTCTCGTTGAATTCGCCACCGAAGGTCAGTTCGGAAACTTCGATCGCCTGAGCGTCATTTACATTGAGTTGCATGTCAGTTTCCCCTTAACCGCGAGCCTTGACAGCTGGACGAACAATCACGTCGCCGCCAGTAGCGCCCGGAACGGCACCCTTGACCAGCAGCAGATTGCGCTCAGCGTCTACACGCACTACTTCCAGGGACTGAACAGTCACGCGCTCGGCGCCCATGTGACCGGACATTTTCTTGCCCTTGAACACACGACCAGGAGTCTGGCACTGGCCGATGGAGCCTGGGACACGGTGCGACACGGAGTTACCGTGGGTGTTGTCCTGACCACGGAAGTTCCAGCGCTTGATGGTACCGGCGAAGCCTTTACCTTTGGACTGACCAGTAACGTCTACCAGCTGGCCTGCAGCGAAGAGTTCAGCTTTGATCGAGTCGCCAGCCTGGAACTCGCCTTCTTCAAGACGGAACTCCCAGACACCGCGACCAGCGGCAACGTTCGCTTTAGCGAAGTGACCTGCCTGAGCGGCAGTCACGCGCGAAGCACGACGCTCGCCGACAGTGACTTGCACTGCACGGTAGCCATCGGTTTCTTCAGTTTTGAACTGGGTGACGCGATTCGGCTCGATCTCAATGACCGTGACCGGAATGGAGACACCTTCTTCGGTGAAAATGCGGGTCATACCGCACTTGCGACCGACTACACCAATAGTCATGTTGTAAACCTCATGAGTGTACGGGGCTTTCACCCGCTATGGCCGCCCATTTCAGAGCGTTACACGACCAGACCGAAGTCTTAGCCGAGGCTGATCTGCACTTCCACGCCTGCCGCGAGATCAAGCTTCATCAGCGCATCAACGGTTTTATCCGTTGGCTGGACGATGTCCAGAACACGCTTATGAGTGCGAATCTCGTACTGATCACGCGCGTCTTTGTTGACGTGCGGGGAGACCAGAACGGTGAAACGCTCTTTGCGGGTAGGCAGTGGAATTGGACCACGCACTTGTGCACCAGTACGTTTCGCGGTTTCCACGATTTCCTGGGTGGATTGGTCGATCAGGCGATGGTCGAAAGCCTTCAACCTGATACGGATTTGCTGATTTTGCATTGGATTTCAGACTCCAGGCTGTTCCCATCGGGCGCACTACGCCCGTTAAAAGGAGGCGTGATTCTATAGACGCCCCCATTTAGTGTCAACCCAATAAAAAAAGCCCCCGCTGAGCGGGGGCTTTTTCAATCGACCGAGTGATTACTCGATGATTTTGGCTACGACGCCGGCGCCGACGGTACGACCGCCTTCACGGATAGCGAAGCGCAGACCGTCTTCCATTGCGATGGTCTTGATCAGGGTGACAGTCAT
>NZ_AUEC01000029.1 GCF_000425785.1 Pseudomonas taiwanensis DSM 21245 | reverse complement strand
AATGCCAGCGCCAAGTATTCGCTTTGAAGTTTGAAGTTTGAGGTTTTGGTATTTAGATTTATGAGCATATCCATTTGCCAAGGCGACGCTCAATCACCTTTCCGCTCTTACAGCGGGTCACTTTTTGGCAGACGCCCCAAAAAGTAACCAAAAAAGTCTGGCTCCTATCATCCGGCCCCTACGCTGCGCTCCGGGGTTCCCTCACTCCGGCCTTGCTCCGGGAGGACCGCGCTGAACGACCCCTCCTGGGCCGCAGCGCTTGACGGGCATCCATGCCCGTCACCTCCCTGCGCAAGGCCTGCGTTCGGCCTCCTGACGTCGCGATTCGTGGTGTCTGGACTATCGCGCACTAGGGGCAAGAGCAAAAGCAAAAGCAAAAAAGGGTTTGCGGCACTTGAATTTGTGAAAACCAATCTTAGTGCGCCTCACCTGCCTTCAACCCCGCCGGCAACTTCTTAGTCAACAATACCGCCACCATGCTCACCGCCAACCCAATCCCGACAAAATGAAACGCATCGTTATAAGCCATGATCAACGCCTGCTGATGGGTAATCTCACTTAACTTGCCAAGCGCAGCGCTATCGCTCCCCAGCCTCTCGGCCAAAAGCGAAAGACGCTCCGCCACCTGCGGGTTGCTCGGCACCAGCGCCTCACGCAGATAATCGAAATACACCTTGCTCCGCGCATCCAGCAAGGTCGCCAGCAAGGCGATACCAATCGCCCCCCCAAGGTTACGCAGAATATTGAACAGGCTCGAAGCCGACCCCGCATCCTGCGGTAGGATGTAAGCCGTCGCGATCAGCGAAATGGTGACCATGATCATCGGCTGTCCAAGCGCCCGAATAACCTGGATCTGATTGAACTGCGGCCCGGCAAAATCCGGATTGAGCACCCCAGAACCAAAGCTGGCGATGCCGAACAGACAGAACCCCAAGGCACACAGTACTTTGGGCGAAACCACCTTCATCAATTGCGGCACCAACGGAATCAGAAACAACTGCGGAATACCCATCCACATGATCACCTCGCCGATCTGCAAGGCGTTGTAGCCCTGGATCTGCGCCAGGTACAGCGGCAACAGATAGATCGAACCATACAGCCCAACCCCCATCCCCAGACTGGCAATGCTCGACAAGCCAAAATTGCGATTACCCAGAATTCGCAGGTTGATAAGCGGGTGGGGCTTGGAGAACTGCAAGATCACGAATGCGATCAGGCTGATCAAGGCAGTGGTGCCCAGTCCGACGATCAGGCTCGACTCCAGCCAGTCCTTGCGGTGGCCTTCCTCCAGGAATACCTGCAGGCAGCCCAGGCCCAGCCCCAAGGTGACGATACCGGCATAGTCGGTGCTTTTGAGCAGCTCCCAGTGCGCCTCCTTCTTCTCCAGGCCATACAGCAAGCCGGCAATCATCAACAGGCCCGGCGGAATGTTGATGTAGAAGATGTATTCCCAGCCCCAGTTTTCCGTCAGCCAGCCGCCCAAGGTGGGGCCGATGGACGGGGCGAAGGTGGCGGTCATGGCGAACATCGCCATGCCCTTGGCACGGTGGTGTTCAGGCAGCTTGATCAGCGTCAGGGTGAAGGCCAGGGGAATCAACGCCCCCCCGGTGAACCCCTGCAATGCGCGAAACACGATCATGCTCTCCAGGTTCCAGGCCATCGAGCAGAGCAGCGACGACAACAGGAACCCCGTCGATACCCAGACCGCCAGGCGTCGTGCTGAGAGCAACTGCACCAACCAGGCCGTGAGCGGAATCATGATGATCTCGGCCACGAGGTAGGAGGTGGAAATCCATGAACCTTCTTCCAGCGTCGCCGACAGCGCGCCTTGGATATCCTTGAGCGAGGAGTTGGTGATCTGGATATCCAGCACCGCCATGAACGCGCCTAGCATTACGCTCATCACGGCAATCCAGTCGCGTCGGGTCGGCTCCGCCGTCGGTCTCAGCAGCGTGTCACCGGCCATCGCGGGAGCCATGCTCGGGGCGAAGGTCCACGGTTGCCGTCACCGACATACCGGGGCGAATGCGGCCGTGAAGCGGATTGTCGGGGGCAAAGGTCAGCTTCACCGGAATACGCTGCACCACCTTGGTGAAGTTGCCGGTGGCATTGTCCGGCGGCAACAGGCTGAACTGCGCGCCAGAGGCCGCAAACAGGCTATTGACCCGACCCTCGATCGGGGTGTCCGGGTAACTGTCGAACAGCAACTCCACACGTTGGCCCGGCTGCATGCGGCCAATCTGGGTTTCCTTGAAGTTGGCCTGTACCCAGATATCTTCGTCCGGCACGATGGACAGCAGGTAAGCACCCGCTTGCACTACTTGGCCGTTGCGCGCATTGCGCTGACCGATGGTGCCGCTGATCGGCGCGCGGATCTCACAGCGGGTCAGGTTGAGTTCAGCCTGTGCCAGTTCGGCACGGGCGTTGGCGATCTGTGCATCGAGACGCTTGAGCTCAGCGGTCAAGGCGTTTACCTGCTGGCGCTGGCTTTGCAGGTCGGCACGGGCCTTGTCGACTTGAGAACTGGCCACGTGCTTTTCCGCCGACAGCGTCGTGACGCGCTCCTCGGAGACGAACCCAGGTTTGCGCAGCGCCTCGGCGCGGTTCAAGTCCAGGCGCGAACGGTCGAGGGTAGCCTGGTTCGCGGCAACCTGTGCCTGGCCGGCCGCAATCAGGCTGGCTTGCTGGGTCAGGCGACTTTCCGCCTGCGCGCGCTCGGCCTCGCGCGTGGCCAGGGCCGCGTGAGCACGCTCCACGGCCAGCTGGAAGTCGGCGGCCTCCAGGCGTACCAGCAGTTCTCCTTGGCTCACGTGCTGGTTGTCCGCAACCCGCACGTCGTCGATGCGTGCGCCCAACTGGCTGGAGATACGGGTGATCTCGCCTTGAACATAGGCATTGTCGGTACTTTCGAAGAAGCGACCCTTGAAGTACCAGTGAGCCAGGAAGGCGAGGGCGATGAGCGCGACAAGGGTGAGAAAGACCAGCAGGCGGCGTTTGAGTTGGGCGGGCATGAGCACTATCGTTCCAGAAATGTAAACAAATTTAACAGCGACAAACGGCGCAATCACAAGTGACGATCGCGCCATAGCTGGAGCCGAGTGCCCGCTCCCTGCTAACATCCCGCCTTTGTTTCATCTTTCGTTCGAGACTCTCCATGACCACCGTTCGCACGCGTATCGCGCCATCGCCCACTGGCGACCCCCATGTCGGCACCGCCTACATCGCCCTGTTCAACTACTGCTTCGCCAAGCAGCACGGCGGTGAGTTCATCCTGCGTATCGAAGACACCGACCAACTGCGCTCTACCCGCGAGTCGGAGCAGCAGATCTTCGACGCCTTGCGCTGGCTCGGCATCGAATGGAACGAAGGTCCGGACGTGGGGGGGCCACACGGCCCATACCGGCAGAGCGAGCGGGGCGATATCTACGCCAAGTACGCCAAGCAGCTGGTCGACGCTGGCCACGCCTTCTACTGCTTCTGCACTGCCGAAGAGCTCGAGCAGATGCGTGCCGAGCAGATGGCCCGCGGCGAGACCCCGCGCTACGACGGCCGTGCTCTGAAGATGAGCGCCGAGGAAGTCCAGCGCCGCCTGGCGGCGGGCGAGCCGCATGTTATCCGTATGAAGGTGCCGAGCGAAGGCATCTGCGTGGTTCCGGACATGCTGCGTGGCGACGTCGAGATTCCATGGGACCGCATGGACATGCAGGTGCTGATGAAGAACGACGGCCTGCCGACCTACTTCCTGGCCAACGTGGTCGATGACCACCTGATGGGCATCACCCACGTGCTGCGTGGCGAGGAGTGGCTGCCTTCTGCGCCGAAGCTGATCAAGCTTTACGAGTATTTCGGTTGGGAACAGCCCAAGCTGTGCTACATGCCGCTGCTGCGCAACCCCGACAAGAGCAAGCTGTCCAAGCGCAAGAACCCAACCTCGGTGACGTTCTACGAGCGCATGGGCTTCTTGCCTGAAGCGATGCTCAATTACCTGGGGCGCATGGGCTGGTCGATGCCGGACGAGCGTGAGAAGTTCTCGCTGGCCGAGATGGTCGAGCATTTCGACTTGTCGCGTATCTCGCTGGGTGGCCCGATCTTCGACATCGAGAAGCTGTCCTGGCTCAACGGCCAGTGGCTGCGTGAGCTGCCGGTGGAAGAGTTTGCCGCTCGTGTGCAGAAATGGGCATTCAACAGCGACTACATGATGAAGATCGCCCCGCACGTACAAGGCCGGGTTGAAACCTTCAGCCAGATCGCGCCGCTGGGTGGCTTCTTCTTCGAAGGCGCGCTCAAACTCGATGCCAAGCTGTTCGAAAGCAAAAAGCTGTCCACCGACCAGGTGCGCCAGGTGATGCAATTGATCCTGTGGAAGCTCGAAAGCCTGCGTCAGTGGGAAAAAGACCGCATCACCGCCTGCATCCAGGCCGTGGTCGAGGCGCTGGAGCTCAAGTTGCGTGATGCCATGCCACTGATGTTCGCCGCCATCACCGGTCAGGCCAGTTCGGTATCGGTGCTCGACGCCATGGAAATCCTCGGTCCAGACCTGACCCGCTATCGCCTGCGCCAAGCGCTCGACCTGCTGGGCGGGGTGTCGAAGAAAGAAAACAAAGAGTGGGAAAAGTTGCTGGCCAACATCGCCTGACCCTGATCGACAGCTGCAGCGCACGCTGTGGGAGCGGCCTTGTGCCGCGAACGGGCCGCCCTGCGGTCCCAGGGTTTTAGTTGCAACGCAAAATCGCAGGGGTCGCACGCGGCCCTTTCGCGACATAAAGCCCCCCACAGCCTGCCGCGGAAGAGGCGAGGCAACCCGTAGCACTGGGGCAGGGCGGTAAGTGATTGTTATCTCGAAAAAAACTTTTGAATTTTTTCAAAAATTTGTTTGACAGCTCTGCAATCCGATCTTAATATGCGCCCCGTCCACAGCGATGAACTAAAACGAAGCGCCAGGCACCCAGCCGGTGATTCAGTTCAGCGCGACATTGTGGGGCTATAGCTCAGCTGGGAGAGCGCCTGCATGGCATGCAGGAGGTCAGCGGTTCGATCCCGCTTAGCTCCACCAAATTCCGCTTAACGGTGAATGCCGATAAGCAAGGCCGGGTCCAGCAACCGGGTCTTGAAGGTAAGAAGGTTCGTCCCCTTCGTCTAGTGGCCTAGGACACCGCCCTTTCACGGCGGTAACAGGGGTTCGAGTCCCCTAGGGGACGCCAGTTTCACACAAGCGATGTTTCAGGATGTCGCTGGGCCGAGAGGCTAGAAATCCGGGGCTATAGCTCAGCTGGGAGAGCGCCTGCATGGCATGCAGGAGGTCAGCGGTTCGATCCCGCTTAGCTCCACCAATTTGCCGGGGTTCGTTAAAGCGGATCTTCGCGAAGGTTACGTCCCCTTCGTCTAGTGGCCTAGGACACCGCCCTTTCACGGCGGTAACAGGGGTTCGAGTCCCCTAGGGGACGCCATTTTTACCCGCGTTTTGCGGGACTTCAAAGGCTCATTCGATTATTGAATGGGCCTTTTGTTTTTTCTCCCCTCCGCCAATGTGCTCGCCCCGTGCCGGGAGTCGTGTTTTTTCGCTTGCCAAAAAATATTATGAGCATAATATGATGCCTATCATATTCGAGGTGCCCATGAGCGATAAAAAGAGCAAGACCCGCGAACGTATCCTGGAAGCCGCCCGCACGGCATTGATCCAGCATGGGCCGGCCGAGCCCAGTGTCAGCCAGGTAATGGGTGCTGCCGGGCTGACGGTGGGCGGCTTCTATGCCCACTTCGACAGCAAGGACGAGCTCATGCTGGAGGCGTTCCGCCAGTTGTTGAACGAGCGTCGCGCGCTGCTTGCCCAGGTCGATCCGAGCCTGGATGGAGCGGGGCGGCGGGCGCTTGCGGCGGCGTTCTACCTGTCGCGCAAGCACCGCGACGCCGAGGTTCAGGCATGCCCGTTGCCCAACTCGCTGGGGGAGATGCAACGGCTGCCCGAGGCCTTTCGCGACGTGTTGGCCGAGCACATCGAGTTGATGACCGCGCAAATGGTCGACAGCCCCGAAGACATCGACAAGGCCCTGGCCGACCTTGCCTTGATGGTGGGCGGCCTGGCCCTGGCTCGGGCATTGGGCACCGATGCGCTATCCGACCGCATCCTGCGCGCCGCCAAGTCGGCGGTGATCTGAACCCCCTACACCTGGAGCAAGGCGATGACTACCCTGAGCTGGATTCGTGGCGTCAATGGCACCCTGGGTCATCTGGCCCCCGAACACATCGCCGGCAAGATGCGCCGCGCCTTCATGACCCCGCGCAACCTGCCGCCCAAACCGTGGGAGTTGCCCTTGCTGGCCAAGGCCGAGCGCATCACCCTGCGTTTCGGTTTGTCGGCGTTGCGCTGGGGCAAGGGGCCGACCGTGTTGCTGATGCACGGTTGGGAGGGGCGGCCGACCCAGTTTGCCGCACTCATCGAAACCTTGGTGCAGGCCGGGCATACCGTGGTATCGCTGGAAGGGCCGGCTCATGGGCGTTCGCCCGGCCAGCAGGCCCATGTGGTGTTGTTCGCGCGCGCATTGCTTGAAGCCGCTGCCGAACTACCCCCTTTGCGCGCGGTGATCGGCCATTCCATGGGCGGAGCCAGTGTGCTGCTGGCATTGCAGATGGGGTTGCGGGCCGAGGCGGCGGTCAGCATCGCCGCACCTGCGCAGTTGCTGGGTGTGTTGCGTGGCTTCGCCCGGCGTCTTGGCCTGCCGGCACGGGCCAGGGCCGCTTTCATTCGCCAAGTCGAGCGGGATGTGGGGATGCAGATTGCCCGCTTGGACGTCAGCGCCTACCAGCTGGAACTGCCAGGGTTGGTGGTGCACGCCGCCGATGATGCGCTGGTGTCCGCCGATGAGGCGCAGATCATTCACAAAGCCTGGTTCGACAGCCGGCTGATGCTGCTAGAGGAAGGAGGGCACCAGCGGGTGCTGGCCGATCCGCGGCTGAGTGAAGCAGTGCTCGAATTGCTGGCCGGCGCCGGCACTCCCGCGCGGCAAAGCGCCTGAGCTTCCGTTACACTGCCCGCTCATCGACCGGCCCTGCTGTCGGGGCCGGCTTGCCGGCGATATGGCCGGTACAGGCAACCCATTCTTTATCAAGGAAAAGGGCATGAGCTGGGACCTGGCAACACCATTCATCATCGACCTGCGCGTCGGCACCGAGGACATCGACGGTCTCGGCCATGCCAATAACGCGGTTTACGTCACCTGGCTGGAGCGCTGCGCCTGGCGCCACTCCCAGCGCCTGGGGTTGGATTTGGCCGAATACCGGCGTCTTGACCGGGCCATGGCGGTCGTTCGGCATGAAATCGACTACCTCGCTGCCGCCTATGAAGACGATGAGCTGCAACTGGCGACCTGGATCATCGACTGGGATCAACGTCTGCGCATGACCCGTCGCTTTCAGCTCAAGCGCCCGCGGGATGGCGTCACCCTGCTCCGCGCCCAGACCACCTTCGCCTGCATCGAGCTGTCCAGCGGCAAGCCCAAGCGCATGCCGGCGGAGTTTCTCGACGGCTACGGCCCGGCGCTGATCGGTGCCTGACCCGGCGGCGTTTTTTGCTAGACTGCGGCCTTTTCCCGCCGAGACCCAGAAATGCAAATTGCCCTGGCCCCCATGGAGGGGCTGGTCGACAACATCCTGCGCGACGTCCTGACCCGAGTGGGCGGCATCGATTGGTGCGTCACCGAGTTCATTCGCGTCTGCGACCGCTTGTTGCCGGCCTCGTCCTTCGACAAGCTGGCCCCGGAGCTGCGCAGCGGCGCTCGCACCGCGGCCGGGGTGCCGATGCGTGTGCAATTGCTGGGGTCCGACCCGGTATGCCTGGCCGAAAACGCTGCGCTGGCCTGCCAGTTGGGGGCGCCAGTGATCGACCTGAACTTCGGTTGCCCGGCCAAGACGGTCAACAAGTCGCGGGGCGGTGCCGTGCTGCTCAAGGAGCCGGAACTGCTCCATGCCATCGTCCGTGAGGTAAGGCGCGCGGTGCCTGCGCACATTCCGGTAACCTCCAAGATGCGTCTGGGTTTCGATAGCCCTGATGGCGCGCTGGAGTGTGCCACGGCCTTGGCCGAAGGTGGTTCGGCGCATCTGGTGGTCCATGCCCGAACCAAGGTCGAGGGCTACAAGCCGCCGGCCCATTGGGAATGGGTGGCCAGGGTGCAGGATGTGGTCGAGGTGCCGGTGTTCGCCAATGGCGAGATCTGGACCGTGGACGATTGGCGACGATGCCGCGAGGTCAGCGGCGCCGAAGACATCATGCTGGGTCGTGGCCTGGTCTCGCGTCCGGACCTGGCGTTGCAGATCGCCGCAGCGCGCGATGGCCGCGAGCTCCAGCCGATGTCCTGGGAGGCGCTGTTGCCGTTGCTGCGCGAATTCTGGCGTCAAGCCCAGGCCAAGTTGTCGCCGCGCTACGCGCCGGGGCGCATGAAGCAATGGTTGGCGATGCTGACCCGTAGTTACCCGGAGGCGGTGGTGTTGTTCGCCGAGCTGCGGCGCGAGGATGATTGCCAGCGGATCAGCCGGTTGCTCGGGGTCGAGGTGCCCGCGTTCGAGGAATGCGTGGCTTGATGCGTCCCTGTCGCCGGCTTGCCGGCGATACTGTTTTCAGCCCCCCTAAAATTTTTTTTGCCTACCCCTTGAAAGCCTTTTCCCCGGACATATTTCTTGAGTACGCGATGCCGAAGTCGGGTCGCGCAATGACTTACTTGCTGAAATCTCAGGAGTTTATGACCATGACTAGCGCTTTCTCTCTTGCACCACTGTTCCGCCATTCCGTTGGTTTCGACCGTTTCAACGACCTGTTCGAATCTGCGGCGCGTAACGAGGCGGGTAGCAGCTACCCTCCCTACAACGTAGAAAAACATGGCGATGACCACTATCGTATCGTGGTTGCAGCGGCCGGTTTCCAGGAGCAGGACCTCGACCTGCAAGTCGAAAAAGGCGTCCTGACCGTCACCGGTGGCAAACGCGAAAACACCGCAGCGGAAGTGACCTACTTGCACCAGGGCATTGCCCAGCGCGCCTTCAAGCTGTCGTTCCGCCTGGCTGACCATATCGAAGTCAAGTCCGCGGGTCTGGCCAACGGCCTGCTCAGCATCGACCTGTTGCGCATCGTGCCGGAAGAAGCCAAGGCCAAGCGCATTCCGATCAATGGCGACACGCCAGCGCTGAACTGAGTGCTGCATACACTCAAGAAAGGGCACCCGTAGCGGTGCCCTTTTTTTGTCTCAGTAATTGGCAGGCGCCTCGAGCAGCAGCTGACGAAACTCAGGCAAGGGCAGCGGCCGGCTGTGCAGGTAGCCTTGATACAGGTGGCACCCCAGCAATTCGAGAAACTCCAGTTGCTCGGTCAGTTCCACGCCTTCGGCGATTACCGCCAGGTCGAGGCTGCGGGCCATGGCCACGATCGCGCGGACGATTTCGGCATCGTTGGGGTCGTCCGGCGCATCGCGCACGAAGGTCTGGTCGATCTTCAGTGCATCCACCGGCAGGCGCTTGAGGTAGGTCAGCGACGAATAGCCCGTTCCGAAATCATCCATGGCAAAGCTCACGCCATAACGCTTCAGCTCGCGCATCTTGCTGATGGTGTCTTCAAGGTTTTGGATGACGATGCCTTCGGTGATCTCCAGCTTGAGCATATGTCGCGGCAGGCGGTAATCGTCCAGGCTGCGTAGCACGCGTTCGACGAAGTCGTTCTGGCGAAACTGCCGGGGGCTGATGTTCACGCAGAGGCTGAAGTCGTCGGGGTCGACCAGGCCATCTTCGAGCATGCGTGCACAGGCATCGCAGGCTTCGTCGAGAATCCAGCTGCCAACTTCAAGAATCAGGCCGCTTTCTTCAAGCACCTGGATAAATTGCGTTGGTGCCTGCTGGCCCAGTTGCGGGTGGTGCCAGCGCAGAAGCACCTCGGCCCCGACGATCCGGTTGTCGCGGGCATCGACCTGGGGTTGGAAGTGCAGGGCGAGTTCGCCACGCGCCAGGGCCAGGCGCAGGTCGTTTTCCATCCGCAACCGCTCGCTGGCGGCTTTCTGCATGGTCGTGTGGAACAGCTGCGTCGTGTTGCGCCCGGAGTCCTTGGCGCGGTACAGGGCAATGTCGGCGCGCTTGAGCAGGTCGGCTGGGGTCGCGCCATGGTCGGGAATCAGCGCTACGCCAATGCTCGGCGTGACCTGCAGCCGTTGGCCGTCCAGCGACATGGGCTCGGCCAGCAGCTCGCGCAGGGTGTCGGCCAATTCACGGACCTTGTGCTCGACCACCTCACGGCTGCCCTCCAGTCCGCTGAGCAGCACCACGAACTCATCGCCTCCCAGGCGCGCCACGGTGTCTTCCAGGCGCACGCTGGCCTCCAGGCGAGCCGTGATGATCTTCAGCACGGTGTCGCCCACCGGGTGGCCGAGGGAGTCATTGATGTGCTTGAAGTGGTCCAGGTCCAGGAACAGCAGTGCCCCGCGCAGGTTGTGGCGCTTGAGCAGGGCGATCTGCTGACTCAGACGGTCCATCAGCAGGGCGCGGTTGGGCAGGTTGGTCAACGGGTCGTGGTAAGCCAGGTGCCGAATCTGCGCCTGGGCATTCTTCAACTGGCTCACGTCGCGCGCGGTCAGCAGCAGGCATTCGACTTCGTTCAGGCTGATCGGCTCGACCGACACTTCCACCGTCAGGATATCACCGCGTTTGTTGCGCCCAAGCATCTCCCGGTGGTGGACCCGGCCACGCTCGCGGAGTTCGCCGAGCAAGGCGCTGCGCTGCTTGTCGTCGGCCCAGATCCCCAGTTCGTGGACGCTGCGGCCAATCACTTCGGCGGCGCTGTAGCCGGTCAATCGGCAGAAGCCGTCGTTCACCTCCAGGTAACGACCGCTATGGCGTTCGGTGATGGTGATGGCATCCGGGCTGGAGTGGAACGCCTTGGCGAACTTCTCTTCACTGGACTTGAGCGCGGCCTCGGCCCGTTGCTGCTGGGTGATGTCGCGCAGCGTCGTGACGCTGCAGGGCTGCCCATCGACGGTGATCAGGCAACTGGAAATCACGCATGTCAGCGCTGAGCCGTTACGGTGGTTGACCACCACGGCCACATTGTTCAGCGCCCGTTCACGGATGACCCTTTCGATGCGCTGGGCGCGCTCGGAGGTCTCGGCCCACAGGCCGATCTGCTCGGCCGTGCGGCCGATCACCTGGTCGGCGTCCCAGCCAAAGGTCTGGGAAAAGGCCCGGTTGACCTCGATGAACTGGCCGGTGTCCTGGCGGGTGACGCAGATCGGGTCCGGGCTTACCTGGAACAGGCTGGCGAATTTTTCTTCCGAAGCGCTCAGGCGCTGTTCGCGTTCGACCTGGTCGGTGATGTCCAACAAGGTACCGGCCATGCGAAACGGGTTGCCCTGTTCGTCGCGATACAGCCGGGCGCGGCTCTCGATGTAGCGTGAGGCGCCGTTTTCCAGCTGTACCCGATAGGTGATCTGGTAGTTGCCCGCCGGACCTTCGCGCAGACTGCGGTAAGCCTGGCGCATGCTGTTGCGTTCCTGCTCCGGTACGCCTTCGAAGAAGGAGTCGAACGATTCGTGGAAGGGGACAGGGTCCAGGCCGTGTAATTGCGCGGCGCGGGCCGAGCCGTAGAGCATGCCGCTGGGAATGTGCCAGTCCCAGGTGCCCAGTTGAGCCGAGTCCAGGGCCAGGTCAAGGCGCTCCTGGCTGTCCTTGAGGGCCTGCTCGGCACGTTTGCGTTCAGTGGTGTCGACGAAGGTGCTGATCAGGTAGGTGACGCCTTCCAGCTCGATGCCCTGGGTGCACAGGATGCCGTCGTGGATCTTGCCGCTGCTGGCGCGAAACTGCACTTCCAAGGTCAACGGGCCGCCATTGGCACGGGTGGCCTCCAGTACCTGGTGGCGTTGCTCTGGGTTTACCCAAAGGCCCAGCTCGAAACTGGTCTTGCCGATCACCTGGCTACCGGGCCAGCCGAACATGTCTTCGAAGTGCTGGTTGACCTCGAAGATCATGCCGTCATGGCGTCGGGTCAGCAAAATTGCGTTGGGGCTGAGGTGGAACAGGGTGGCAAAGCGCTTTTCCGAGTTGATCAGCGCTGTTTCACGGTCGCGCTGGCGCGTGATCTCGCGGATCACCCCGATCATCTGCGGGCGGCCATGGCGGTCGCGGGTCAGGCTGCCATTGATTTCCAGCCAGTGCAGGCTGCCGTCTGGCCAGCGGATGCGGTGGCGCATGGCCTGCTCCACCGGCTCGCCGTTGACCACCGCCTGGAAGGCCTGGCGGGTGCGGGCGCGATCCTCTTCTGGCAGTAGGTCGAGGTAGTCGATGTCGATGGGCAGCGGGCGTTGTGGGTCGAAACCGAACAGCGCCTGGGTTCCGCGCGACCAGCTGACCCTGCCGCTTTCGATATCCCACAGCCAGGCCCCCAGGTGGGCGCCGTTGAGCGCGGCAAGCAGTTGCGGAGCATTTTGCCAGGCCTGTTCCGACTCCTGAGGGTCGGCCGCCGAAATGCGCGGCAGGCGCGGAAAGCGGTTTGCTGATTTGGGCATCGGTACCAGACCTTTGGCGTGTGACGCGTCCTTGAAGTTGGAAGTGCCGGGCTGACGACCGGTCAGGCGGACCCTGCGTGGCTGTCGAGAAGAGCCATGAAGGCCCTGGCCGCGTTCGATAGCGTTCGCTCCGTGTGCAAAATGTAGCCTAGCTGGCGCGACAGCTGTATGCCGGGCAAGGCGATGGGTGCGACCTGTTCATCCAGCATAGTACGGGGCAGCACGCTCCACGCCAGACCAATCGAAACCATCATCTTGATGGTCTCCAGGTAGTTGGTGCTCATGGCGATGTTCGGGGTCAGGCCCTGGCTTTCGAACAGCCGCTGGACGATGTGGTGGGTGAAGGTGTTGCCGCCGGGGAAAACCGCCGGGTGGCGGGCGACGTCGGCCAGGCTGACCGCCGTGTCGCGGGCCAGGGGATGCTCCGGCGCCGCCACGAAGTCCAGGGCATCGTCCCAGACCGGTACCGCCTTGATCAGGTGATGCGGCTCGGGTGCCAGGGTGATCACGGCAATCTCAGCGCGCCCATGGAGGATTTCATCGTAGGCCGCTTCCGAATCCAGGAACTGAATATCCAACGCCACCGCCGGGTACTGGCGGGTAAACACCCGTAAAAGCGGAGGCAGACGATGCAGGCCTATGTGGTGACTGGTGGCAAGGGTCAGGCGACCGCTCACCTCGCCGGTCAAATTGGTCAGCGCACGTCGGGTATCATCCAGTACGTTGAGGATCTGGTAGGCGCGTGGCAGCAGGGCCCGCCCGGCCTCGGTCAGGGTCACTTCTCGGCCCAGGCGGTCGAACAGGCGCACGTCCAGTTGCTGCTCGAGTCCGGCGATGCGTTTGCTGACGGCCGGTTGAGTCAGGTGCAGGCGTTCGCCAGCCCCCGAAAAGCTGCCGGTCTCGGCGATGGCGATGAAAGCGCTGAGGTTGGCCAGGTCCATTCGAATTCCTGATGGTTATGCGAAGCATGAAAATTATGAATTTGAGTTATTCAATCTATCGCCATAGCATCGTCCGTACAAGCCAAGGGGTCTTTGGCATAGAAAGACGCTGATGAGGAACAGTCTGATGGCTGGCAAAACGCTCTACGACAAACTCTGGGAAGCCCATGAGGTCAAGCGCCGTGATGACGGCTCGTCCTTGATCTACATCGACCGCCACATCATTCACGAAGTGACTTCGCCCCAGGCCTTCGAAGGCCTGCGCCTGGCGAACCGCAAGCCGTGGCGGATCGACGCCAACATCGCCACGCCGGACCACAACGTGCCGACCACGCCAGAGCGCAAGGGCGGCATCGAGGCCATCGTCGACCAGGTTTCGCGCCTTCAGGTGCAGACCCTCGACGAGAACTGTGACGAATACGGCATCGTGGAATTCAAGATGAACGACGAGCGCCAAGGCATCGTCCATGTCATCAGCCCAGAGCAGGGCGCTACCTTGCCAGGCATGACCGTGGTCTGCGGCGACTCGCACACCTCGACCCACGGCGCGTTCGGCGCCCTGGCCCATGGCATCGGTACTTCCGAGGTCGAGCACGTGCTCGCCACCCAGTGCCTGGTCGCCAAGAAGATGAAGAACATGCTGGTGCGCGTCGAGGGCCAATTGCCCGCCGGTGTCACCGCCAAGGACATCGTGCTCGCGGTCATCGGCAAGATCGGCACCGCTGGCGGTAACGGCCATGCCATGGAGTTCGCTGGTAGCGCCATCCGCGACCTGTCCATGGAAGGCCGCATGACCATCTGCAACATGTCCATCGAAGCCGGTGCCCGTGTCGGTCTGGTGGCGGTCGACGAGACGACGGTCGCCTATGTCGAAGGCCGTCCGTACGCGCCCAAGGGCGAGCAATGGAAGCAGGCCGTCCAGGCTTGGAAAGGCCTGGTGTCGGATGCCGATGCCGTGTTCGATACCGTGGTCGAGCTCGACGCCACCCAGATCAAGCCGCAAGTCAGCTGGGGCACTTCGCCCGAGATGGTGCTTGCTGTTGACCAGCGCGTGCCTGATCCGGCCGCAGAGCCGGACCTGATCAAGCGTGGTTCCATCGAGCGTGCCCTCAAGTACATGGGCCTTGCCGCCAACCAGGCGATCACCGACATCAAGTTGGACCGCGTATTCATCGGCTCCTGCACCAACTCGCGCATCGAAGATCTGCGCGCCGCCGCCGAAATCGCCAAGGGGCGCAAGGTCGCTGCCAACGTCAAGCAGGCGCTGGTCGTACCGGGCTCTGGCCTGGTCAAGGCCCAGGCCGAGCGTGAGGGCCTGGACAAGATTTTCATCGAAGCTGGCTTCGAGTGGCGTGAGCCTGGTTGCTCGATGTGCCTGGCGATGAACCCGGACCGCCTGGAAAGCGGCGAGCACTGCGCGTCCACGTCCAACCGCAACTTCGAAGGGCGCCAGGGTGCCGGTGGTCGCACCCACCTGGTAAGCCCGGCCATGGCTGCCGCCGCTGCGGTCACCGGCCACTTCATCGATGTCCGCGAGTTGATCCAAGGGAGCGCAGCATGAAAGCCTTTACCCAGCACACCGGTCTTGTTGCGCCGTTGGATCGCGCCAACGTCGACACCGACCAGATCATCCCCAAGCAGTTCCTGAAGTCGATCAAGCGTACCGGCTTTGGCCCTAACCTGTTCGACGAGTGGCGCTACCTGGATGTAGGGCAGCCTTATCAGGACAACAGCAAACGTCCGCTGAACGAAGAGTTCGTGCTCAACCATGCCCGTTACCAGGGCGCCAGCGTCTTGCTGGCGCGCGAGAACTTCGGTTGCGGTTCGAGCCGCGAGCATGCCCCTTGGGCACTCGATGAGTACGGCTTCCGCAGCATCATCGCGCCGAGCTTCGCCGACATCTTCTTCAACAACAGCTTCAAGAATGGCCTGTTGCCGATCATCCTCAGCGACGAAGAAGTCGACGAGCTGTTCAAGCAGGTCGAGGCCAACCCAGGCTATCAGTTGACCATCGACTTGCAGGCCCAGGCCGTTACCCGCCCGGATGGCAAGGTGCTGCACTTCGAGATCGATGCGTTCCGCAAGCACTGCCTGCTCAACGGCTTGGACGATATCGGCCTGACCCTGCAGGACAGCGATGCGATCAAGGCCTTCGAGAGCAAGCATCGTGCGCAACAGCCCTGGTTGTTCCGTGATGCCTGAAGTTTGCTGGTGACCGTGCCGGCCCTTTCGCGGAGACACCCCGCGAAGAGGTCGGGACAGGCAATAAAAGACCAAAAGGATTGAGACATGACCCGCACCCAGCATACCGATGTGGTCCAACGCCAGTTCGGCGAACAGGCCAGTGCCTATCTCAGCAGCGCCGTGCACGCGCAGGGCAGCGAATTCGCCCTGCTGCAGGCGGAGCTGGCGGGGCGGGGCGCTGCCCGAGTGCTGGACCTGGGTTGCGGTGCCGGCCATGTCAGTTTCCAGGTCGCCCCGCAGGTAGCCGAGGTAGTCGCCTACGACCTGTCGCAGTCGATGCTTGATGTTGTGGCCAGTGCCGCCGCCGAGCGCGGCCTGGGCAATATCACCACCGAGCGCGGCGCCGCCGAACACTTGCCGTTCGCCGATGCATCGTTCGACTTCGTCTTCAGCCGGTACTCGGCGCACCACTGGAGCGACCTGGGGCTGGCCTTGCGCGAAGTGCGCCGGGTGCTCAAGCCAGGCGGCGTGGCGGCCTTCATCGATGTCATGTCGCCGGGCAGTCCATTGCTCGACACCTACCTGCAAAGCGTCGAGGTGCTGCGTGATACCAGTCATGTGCGAGACTATTCGGCCGCCGAATGGCAGCAGCAGGTCAGCGAGGCTGGCCTGCACGTGCGCAGCCACACCCGCCAGCGCCTGCGCCTTGAGTTCGGCTCGTGGGTCGAGCGCATGCGCACCCCTGAGCCGCTGCGTGTGGCCATCCGCCAATTGCAGCAGGCCATGGGCGAGGAAGTACGGCAGTATTACCAGATCGAAGCAGACGGCTCGTTCAGCACCGATGTCCTGGTGATGTGGGCCGAGCGCTGAGTTTTTTACGGCGAGGCTGATCGGGCCGCGCCGCTTGAATGGATAGAGGAAAGCATGAGCAAGCAGATTCTGATTCTCCCAGGTGATGGTATCGGCCCGGAAATCATGGCCGAAGCGGTCAAGGTGCTGGAGCTGGCCAACGACAAGTTCCAGCTGGGCATGAGCCTGCAACACGATGTGATCGGTGGCGCGGCCATCGACAAGCACGGCGTGCCGCTGGCCGACGAGACCCTGGAGCGTGCGCGCAGTGCCGATGCCGTGCTGCTGGGTGCCGTTGGTGGCCCGAAATGGGACAAGATCGAGCGTGACATCCGCCCTGAGCGCGGTCTGCTGAAGATCCGTTCGCAACTGGGCCTGTTCGCCAACCTGCGTCCGGCCATCCTCTATCCGCAACTGGCCGATGCCTCTTCGCTCAAGCCCGAAATCGTCGCCGGCCTGGATATCCTCATCGTGCGTGAGTTGACCGGCGGTATCTACTTCGGTGCCCCGCGCGGTCAGCGCGAGCTGGAAGGTGGTGAGCGCCAGGCCTACGACACCCTGCCGTACAGCGAAAGCGAAGTGCGCCGCATCGCCCGTGTCGGCTTCGACATGGCCCGCGTGCGCGGCAAGAAGCTGTGCTCGGTGGACAAGGCCAACGTGCTGGCGTCCAGCCAGCTGTGGCGGGAAGTGGTCGAGGACGTGGCCAAGGACTACCCGGACGTCGAACTGAGCCACATGTACGTCGACAACGCCGCCATGCAACTGGTGCGTGCGCCCAAGCAGTTCGACGTGATGGTCACCGACAACATGTTCGGCGACATCCTGTCGGATGAAGCTTCCATGCTGACCGGTTCCATCGGCATGCTGCCTTCGGCGTCGCTGGATGCCAACAACAAAGGCATGTACGAGCCGTGCCACGGTTCGGCTCCGGACATCGCTGGGCAGGGTATCGCCAACCCACTGGCGACCATCCTGTCGGTGTCGATGATGCTGCGTTACAGCTTCAACGAGCAGGCAGCCGCCGACGCGATCGAGAAGGCGGTGAGCCTGGTGCTGGACCAGGGGCTGCGTACTGGCGACATCTGGTCGGCCGGTTGCAGCAAAGTCGGTACGCAGGAAATGGGCGACGCAGTAGTCGCAGCGCTGCGGAATCTGTAATCTCTCTGGCCCGCCACCGTTTTTGGTCGGTGGCGGCCCACTTTTAGCAAAGGTGTAGTTGCGATGAAACGTGTAGGTCTGATCGGTTGGCGCGGTATGGTCGGTTCCGTGCTCATGCAGCGGATGCTGGAGGAGCAGGATTTCGACCTGATTGAGCCGGTGTTCTTCACCACCTCCAATGTCGGTGGCCAAGGTCCGAACGTGGGCAAGGAAACTGCTCCGCTCAAGGACGCTTATTCGATTGAAGAACTCAAGACCCTCGACGTCATCCTGACCTGCCAGGGCGGCGACTACACCAATGAGGTCTTCCCCAAGCTGCGTGAGGCCGGCTGGCAGGGCTACTGGATCGACGCCGCTTCGTCCCTGCGTATGCAGGATGACGCGGTGATCATCCTCGACCCGGTCAACCGCAAGGTCATCGACCAGCAGCTCGATGCCGGTACCAAGAACTACATCGGTGGCAACTGCACCGTCAGCCTGATGCTGATGGGCCTGGGTGGCCTGTTCGAAGCCGGTCTGGTCGAGTGGATGAGTGCCATGACCTATCAGGCGGCCTCGGGTGCCGGTGCGCAGAACATGCGCGAGCTGATCAAGCAGATGGGCGGTATTCACGCAGCCGTTGCCGATGACCTGGCCAATCCGGCCAGCGCCATTCTCGACATCGACCGCAAGGTTGCCGAAACCATGCGTGGCGAAGCTTTCCCGACCGAGAACTTCGGCGTGCCGCTGGCTGGCAGCCTGATCCCGTGGATCGACAAGGAACTGCCGAACGGACAGAGCCGTGAAGAATGGAAGGCCCAGGCCGAGACCAACAAGATCCTCGGTCGCTTCAAGAGCCCGATCCCGGTCGATGGCATCTGCGTGCGCATCGGAGCCATGCGCTGCCACAGCCAGGCGCTGACCATCAAGCTGAACAAGGACGTGCCGCTGGCCGACATCGAAGGCCTGATCAGCCAGCACAACCCTTGGGTGAAACTGGTGCCCAACCAGCGTGAAATCAGCATGCAGGAGCTGAGCCCGACCAAGGTGACCGGCACCCTGAACATTCCTGTAGGCCGTCTGCGCAAGCTGAACATGGGCTCGCAGTACCTGGGCGCGTTCACCGTGGGCGACCAATTGCTGTGGGGCGCCGCCGAGCCGCTGCGTCGCATGCTGCGGATCCTGCTGGAACGTTGATCGCGCTGGCTCGACCGAAAAACCCGTACTGGAGCCAGTGCGGGTTTTTTTATGGGCGGGCAGGCAGCTTCGTGGCACGGGCCCCACGCAAAGGCCAGCACAGACAAACGCCTGCAATCCAAGTAAAGTGCCGCCCCCGCCGTTTCAGCAAAAGGATTCTCTTCATGACCCACCCCTTGGATATCGCCGTGGTCGGCGCCACCGGTAGCGTCGGTGAAACCCTCGTACAGATCCTCGAAGAGCTGAGTTTTCCGGTAGCGACCCTGCATCTGCTGGCCAGCATGGAATCGGCGGGCAGTAGCGTCATGTTCGCCGGCAAGAAAATCAAAGTCCGTGAAGTCGACAGTTTCGATTTTGCCCAGGTCAAGCTGGCCTTCTTCGCTGCCAGCCCCGCCGTTAGCCGCAGTTTCGCCGACAAGGCGCAGCACGCGGGCTGTACTGTCATCGACCTGTCCGGTGGGCTGGATGATGCGCTGGCGCTGGTGCCCGAAGCCAATGCCGAGCAAATCGCCAAACTGAAGCTGCCGGCTCGCATTTGCAGCCCCAGCACATCGGCTGTCGCGCTGGCGGTGGCATTGGCGCCCCTGAAGGGCTTGGTGGATATCGAGCGGGTGCAGGTCATGGCGTCGTTGGCGGTGTCTGCCCAGGGGCGTGAGGCGGTCAACGAGCTGGCCCGGCAAACCGCCGAGCTGCTCAATGCCCGGCCATTGGAGCCGCACTTCTTCGACCGTCAGGTAGCCTTCAACCTGCTGGCGCAGGTCGGCGCGGCCGATGAGCAGGGTCACACGGCCGTGGAGCGTCGCCTGGTCAGCGAGTTGCGGGTGCTGCTGGGGCAGCCCCAGCTGAAGATTTCCGTGAGCTGTGTTCAAGTCCCGGTATTTTTTGGCGATAGCTTCAGTGTGGCCGTGCAGAGCCGTCGTCCGGTCGATCTGGAGGCAGTCAAGCAGGCGCTCGAGGCCGCTGGCAGTATCGAACTGGTCGAGGATGACGATTATCCCACCCCGGTGGGTGACGCAGTGGGTCAAGACGTGGTCTATGTTGGTCGTGTACGCCATGGTATTGACGAGCCAGAGCAGCTCAACCTGTGGCTGACCACCGACAACCTGCGCAAGGGCGCTGCACTCAACGCCGTGCAGGTGGCGCAATTGTTGATAAAACACATGGCGTAAAAGATACTGGCGAGCACTTTTGTCCTAAACCTGCGCAGGTTTTGGGACGATTCATACAAGGGAAGAGGTCATGCTTCGAATTCGCAAACTGGTTCTGGCCATGGCGGCAGCGTCGGCGCTGTCGTCTGGCATGGCGAACGCGTTGGGTTTGGGAGAGCTGACCCTCAAGTCGGCCCAGAACCAGCCGTTGGACGCCGAGATCGAGCTGCTCGATGTGCGCGACCTCACCGCTGCCGAAGTGGCGCCGAGCCTGGCGCCGCCAGAAGAGTTCAGCAAGGCCGGGGTCGAATACCCAGGCTACCTGGAGGACCTGACTTTCACCCCGGTGATCAACCCCAATGGCAAGAGTGTGCTGCGGGTAACCTCCAGCCAACCGTTGCCAGGCTCGGTGGTGAAGTTCCTGGTGCAGGTGATGTGGCCGCAAGGCCGTCTGCTGCGCGATTACAGCGTTCTGCTCGACCAGGCCAAGGCCCAGGGCGAACAACCGGCAGCGGCCAATGTCGCTCCGGCGGTCAGCAGCGCCAGCCGCTATACCACCAAGCGTCGTGACACCTTGTGGCAAATCGCCGCGCGGCACACCCAGGGCGGTTCGGTGCAGCAAACCATGCTGGCGATCCAGGCGCTGAACCCGGACGCGTTCATTGGCAACAACATCAACCAGTTGAAGGTCGGCCAGGTCCTGCGCCTGCCCGACCAGCAGCAGATCCAAAGCATTCCCCAGGGAGAGGCAATTCGCGACGTGGCCGAGCAGTATGCGGCCTGGCGTGAGGGCCGGCGCCTGGGGCCACGTGCCCGGCAGTTGGATGCCACGCGGCGCGGTGCTGCCGAAGCCACTCCGGCGCGTATCGCCCAGGGTGACAACCTGCGTCTGGTCAGCCCGGGTAGCCAGGCCGGTGCTGGCAGTGCCAAGGCCATCAGCGACAAGTTGGCCGTGGCCCAGGAGAGCCTGGACACCAGCCGTCGGGACAACGAAGAGCTCAAGAGCCGCATGGCTGACCTGCAGAGTCAGTTGGGCAAGCTTGAGCGACTGATTCAGCTGAAGAATGACCAG
Source organism: Pseudomonas taiwanensis DSM 21245 (assembly GCF_000425785.1). Classification (GTDB taxonomy): domain Bacteria; phylum Pseudomonadota; class Gammaproteobacteria; order Pseudomonadales; family Pseudomonadaceae; genus Aquipseudomonas; species Aquipseudomonas taiwanensis. Next base: position 63,808 of record NZ_AUEC01000029.1, on the reverse strand, counting down.
TTGGCCCGCCTCGAAGCGCAGAATGCCGCCGATGCTGCGGCCCCTGCTGCGTCTCTGCCGGGCGAGCCTGCGCCGGCACAGCCTGCGGCAACGCCGCAAGCGACTCCGGGCCAGCCCGTGGTGGCGCCAGCGCCTGCGGCGGTCGACACCGCGCCTGAGCCAGCGCCTGAAGTGGCGCTCACGCAGGGGGCTCAGCGGGGCGTGCTGGATGATGTGATGGGTAACCCACTGCTGCTGGGGTTGATCGCAGGCTCGGCATTCCTGGTAGTGCTCCTGCTCCTGCTGCTTCTGGCGCGCAAGCGCAAGGCGCAGCAGGAAGCTGAGAAACACCTGCGCATGGCGCGTGCGCTAGCCGAAGAGGGCGAGCGCGGCAAGGACTTCGACCTGCCTTCGAGTAGTTTCGATGAGCTGGAAGTCTCGGCGCCCAGCGTGACGCTGGCGCCTGCCGTGGTGGCCGCATCCGCCGCTGCCGCCGCCGCTGCGGAAAAACCAGCCGCTGCCGTCGTAGTCGAGGCCCAGCAGAACCCGCATGCCAGCCTGCTGGCAGAAGTCGAGCAGTGCATTGGCCTGGGGCGCTTGAACCGCGCCGCCGACCTGCTGGAAGCCGCGATCGCTGCCGAGCCTGCACACGACGATCTGCGTCTGAAGCTGATGGAAGTGTACGCACGTCAGGGCGACCACAGCGCATTCGTCGAGCAGGAGCACAAGCTGCAGGCTAACGAGGCCAACACCGCTCAGGTCGGTGCTCTCAAGGAGCGCTACCCGGCGATGCTGGGCATGGCTGCCGGGCTGGGGGCCGCCGCCCTGGCCGCCGAACTTGACGAGCAGTACGTGCAGGACCTGCTGCAAGACTCGCCAGAGACCTCCAGCGTCGTCGAAGAAGCGTCGCAGCCTGTTGCCGATGCCGAAGCGTCTCCAGTCGAGCCTGAACCTGAGCCTCAAGCGCAGGTAGAGCCTGAAGTCGAAGTCGTCGCGCAAGAGCCGGCCCAGGCTATCCCGGATCCGGACGGTGACTTCGATTTGAGTCTGAGCGATGACCTGCCGCTGGAGGATCCGCTCGAGCCACCCATGCTCGACGAAGCCTCCTTGCTCGATCCGGTGGTCGAAGCTGAGCCTGAGATCACTGCCGACGTTGTCCAGGAAGTGGCTTCGCAGCCTGCCGAGACCGATGCCGATGATGATTTCGAAGCGCTGCTGGCCCAGGCCCAGGCATCGGCCGAGCCGCAAAGTGTCGACGATCTGGCCGATTTCGACCTGGATGTCGGCGAGCCGGCTGTCCCGGCTGCCGAGGAAACGCCCGTGGATGTCGCGGCAGAACTCGCCGCGTTCGACGCCATGCCGGAGTTCGACCCGATCTCCGAGCTGGAGCTGCCTGAAGACTTCGACCTGTCGCTGTCGCTGAACGACGACTCGCCGGCGGCAAAGCGCTTTGCCTCGGAGCTCGATGACGTCAACGCAGAGTTGGACAAGTTGTCGCAGAACCTGGAGTCGCCCTCGCTCGAGCCGCACTTCACGGCCGAAGATGCAGCGGCGGAGCCTGCGCCACTGGATGACCTGGACTTCGATTTCTTCTCAGGCGCCGATGAGGTGGCCACCAAGCTCGACCTGGCGCGCGCTTACATCGACATGGGTGATCACCAGGGAGCCCGCGACATCCTCGACGAAGTGGTCAAGGATGGCGACGATACCCAGCGTCAGGAAGCCGAGGAGATGCTGTCCCGGCTGGTGTGACTCCGCATGCGCAGGCTCCTTCAGGCCCCGGCTCGCAGGCGATAGGGACGGTCCAGGCAACATCTTCCTGTGAACCCACAACGGCAGCCCAACACGGCTGCCGTTGTCGTTATAATCCCCGCCAATCGTACTACCCACAGGTTTCAGGTTCTTGGACATCATCGATACCGCCGCCTCCGAATCGGCCGCCGAAGGCTTCACCCGCATTGCCCTGGGGGTGGAATACAAGGGCTCGCGTTACCGTGGCTGGCAGCGTCAGGCCAGCGGCGTGCCCAGTGTTCAGCAGGCGCTGGAACAGGCACTGTCGAAGGTCGCCGACGAGCCGATCACAGTGGTCTGCGCCGGGCGTACCGACGCCGGTGTTCATGGTTGCGGCCAGGTCGTTCACTTCGACACCCGCGCCGTGCGCGATGAGCGGGCCTGGACCTTGGGCACCAACTTCAACCTGCCCCATGACATCAGCGTGGTCTGGGCACGGCCAATGCCGGCGGACTTCCATGCCCGTTTCAAGGCCACTGCCCGGCGTTATCGCTACGTCATCTACAACGACCCGATTCGCCCCGCGCACCTGGCGGAGGAAGTGACCTGGAACCACCGCCCGCTGGATGTGCAGCGCATGGCCGAGGCCGCCCAGTGCCTGCTGGGCACCCACGACTTCAGCGCCTTCCGTGCCAGCCAGTGCCAGGCCAAGTCGCCCATCAAGCACATCCATCATCTGCGGGTGACCCGCCATGGGCAGATGATCGTGCTGGATGTGCGCGCCACGGCATTCCTGCATCACATGGTGCGTAACATCGCTGGCGTGCTGATGACCATCGGCGCTGGCGAGCGGCCAGTGAGCTGGGCGCGGGAGGTGCTGGAGGGGCGCAATCGACGCGAAGGTGGTGTCACGGCGCACCCTTATGGGCTGTATCTGGTACAGGTCGAGTACCCGGAGGCGTTCCCGTTGCCGCAACGTTACATCGGTCCACACTTTTTGACCGGCTACGAGGCCTTGGCAGACTGACGGGTGAAAAGTCATTTGCTACCATCTGGCCTTTAACCGATCACTCAGGGTTCGCAGTCCATGAGCAACGTTCGCAGCAAGATATGCGGCATTACCCGCATTGAAGACGCACTCGCGGCCGCCGAGGCTGGCGCCGATGCCATTGGCTTCGTCTTCTATGCCAAGAGCCCGCGTGCCGTGGATGTGCGCCAGGCGCGCGCCATCATTGCCGAACTGCCACCCTTCGTGACCACGGTCGGGTTGTTCGTCAATGTTTCGCGCTGCGAGCTGAACGAGATTCTCGAGGTGGTGCCGCTGGACCTGCTACAGTTCCACGGCGATGAAACACCTGCCGACTGCGAGGGTTACCATCGCCCCTGGATCAAGGCCCTGCGCGTGCGCCCGGGGGATGATCTCGAGGCGGCCTGCCAGCTTTACGCAGGGGCGCGCGGCATCTTGCTGGACACCTACGTGGCCGGCGTCCCTGGTGGTACCGGCGAGGCCTTCGACTGGTCGCTGGTGCCGGCCCGGCTCAGCAAACCGATCATCCTGGCAGGCGGTCTGTCGGCGGAAAACGTCGGCCAGGCCATCGCCCAGGTACGGCCTTATGGGGTGGATGTCAGCGGTGGGGTAGAGCAGGCCAAAGGCATCAAGGATGCCGCGAAAATCGAAGCCTTCATGCGCGCGGTCAAGCAGGCATGAAGGTGGATGTGACGGCAGGCCGAGCGCCATCGTCCATAGCTATCGCAGCCCTGCGGGGCGACCGCCGGAACATCCGCGGTCGAATGACAAATTGAAGGTGGAGCGGTGCGCAGCCAGGCCTGCGACCGGTCCGTCATCGTTTCATAGAAGAATGTGAGCTCAAGGGCAAGGCAAGGCCGGCTTGGCCGGTCATTGCCCGCCGATACTGGAGAAAGAAAGCATGAGCAACTGGTTAGTCGACAAACTGATCCCTTCGATCATGCGTTCCGAGGTGAAGAAGAGCTCGGTGCCTGAAGGCCTGTGGCACAAGTGCCCGGCTTGCGAGGCCGTGCTGTATCGTCCGGAGCTGGAAAAGACCTTGGATGTCTGCCCCAAGTGCAACCACCACATGCGCATCGGCGCTCGCGCCCGCATCGACATCTTCCTCGATCCGGAAGGTCGCGCAGAACTGGGTGCCGAGCTGGAGCCGGTCGACCGCCTGAAGTTCCGTGATGGCAAGAAGTACAAGGACCGCCTGGCGGGCGCGCAGAAGCAGACTGGCGAGAAGGATGCGCTGATTTCCATGAGCGGCACCCTGATGGGCATGCCGATCGTGGTCAGCGCCTTCGAATTCTCCTTCATGGGTGGCTCGATGGGCGCCATCGTCGGCGAGCGTTTCGTCCGTGCGGCCAACTACGCCCTGGAAAACCGTTGCCCGATGGTCTGCTTCTCGGCCTCCGGCGGTGCACGCATGCAAGAGGCACTGATCTCGCTGATGCAGATGGCCAAGACCTCGGCTGTGCTGGCGCGCTTGCGTGAAGAAGGCATTCCGTTCATTTCCGTGTTGACCGACCCGGTCTACGGGGGTGTTTCCGCCAGCCTGGCAATGCTCGGCGATGTCATCGTTGGTGAGCCGAAGGCACTGATCGGCTTCGCCGGTCCGCGCGTCATCGAGCAGACCGTGCGCGAAAAACTGCCGGAAGGCTTCCAGCGCAGCGAGTTCCTCCTGGAGCACGGCGCTATCGACCTGATCATCCCTCGTGGCGAGCTGCGTCCGCGCCTGGCTCGTCTGCTGGCGCAGATGACCGGCCAGGAAACGCCAGCACAGGCGCGTGAGGCGGCTGCGGTCGCGTGATGACAGAGCGCAACCTGGGCGAGTGGCTCGCCTACCTCGAACAGTTGCACCCTACGGCCATCGACATGGGGCTGGAGCGTTCGCAGAAGGTGCTTGCCCGGCTGGCGCTGGGCAAGCTGGCGCCACGCGTGGTGACCGTGACTGGCACCAATGGCAAGGGCTCGACCTGCGCCTTCGTGGCGTCGATGCTGCGTGCCCAGGGGCTGAAGGTGGGCGTGTACAGTTCGCCACACCTACTGCGCTACAACGAACGGGTGCTGATCGACGGCCATGAGGCCAGCGATGAGCAGCTGTGCGACGCCTTCGCCGCTGTCGAGGCGGCGCGGGGCGAGATTTCCCTGACCTATTTCGAGATGGGTACCCTGGCCGCGTTCTGGTTGTTCCAGCGCTCGGCACTGGATGCCGTCGTGCTTGAAGTGGGGCTCGGTGGCCGTCTGGACACCGTGAACGTGGTCGATGCCGATCTGGCGTTGGTGACCAGCATCGGCGTGGATCATGTCGACTACCTGGGCGATACCCGCGAAAAGGTGGCGTTTGAGAAGGCCGGTATCTTCCGCGCTGGCAAACCGGCGCTGTGTGGTGATCTGGACCCGCCGCAACCGCTGTTGGACAAGGCCGTCGAGCTGGCGGCGCCGATGTTCCTGCGTGGCCGCGACTTCGACCTGGCCAGCGCCGATGACGCCTGGCATTGGCGGGGTACCACCGCCGATGGGGCACAGGTAGAGCTGCGCAATCTGCCATTGCTCGATTTGCCGATGGAAAACGCCGCCTTGGCCTTGCAGGCTTACCTGCTGATGGGGTTGCCATGGGATGCCGGGCAGCTTCGCCAGGCGTTGCTCGACACCCGCATCACCGGGCGTCTCGATCGTCGTTCGCTGATCTGGAAGGGTAAGCGCGTCGAGTTGCTGCTGGACGTCGGGCACAACCCTCACGCTGCCGAGTACCTGGCGCAACGTCTGGCGGCTCGCCCGCCGCAAGGACGTCGTCTGGCGGTGTTTGGCCTGCTTGCCGACAAGGACCTGCCGGGTGTTGTCGCGCCGTTGCAGGGCTTGGTCGATGACTGGGCGGTGACGCCGCTGGCGACCCCGCGCAGTCGTCCGGCCGCCGAGTTGCTCGCAGCCTTGACGAACCTCGGCGCGACGGTGAAGTCTTACGCCAGTGTTGCCGATGCCCTGGAAGGGCAGTGCGCGCACGTGACGTCGAATGACCAGATTCTGCTGTTCGGTTCGTTTTTCTGTGTCGCCGAGGCCCTGGAATGGCTGGAGCGGCAGGCCCCGGAGGCTTGATTAGATGGCTGTGCTGGATAAAGGGATGAAACAGCGTATGGTCGGTGCGCTGGTGTTGGTGGCATTGGCAGTGATCTTCCTGCCGATGCTGTTCACCCGCGAGGATGAAATGCGCCAGGTCCAGGTTGAGGCTCCGCAGGCGCCGGCCATGCCGACCTTGCCGCAAGTGCAGGTCGAGCCGGTTGCCGTGCCGGAGCCGCAACCTGTGCCGGAAGAGCCTCAGCCAGCGCCGGTGGTGGTCAATGAGTCCACTGCGCCGGTCACCACCCCAAGCCAGCCGATCACGCCTTCGCCGCAGACCCAGGCCCAGACCAAGGCACAGACGCCAGTGCCGGCGCCTGCGGCTGCACCGGTTGCCAAGGCTGAAACCCGACCGGCGGCTTCTCCCGCCCCGGCACCAGCCGCTTCGGCACCCTCGAAGATCGACGTTAATGGCCTGCCGGTGAGCTGGTCGATCCAATTGGCCAGCCTGTCCAACCGCGCCGGTGCCGAGAGTTTGCAGAAAACCCTGCGCAGTCAGGGCTACAACGCCTACATACGTTCGGCCGGTGGCATGAACCGGGTGTATGTCGGGCCAATGATCGAGCGTGCGGAGGCCGAGCGCCTGCGTGACACGATCAATCGGCAGCAGAACCTCAAAGGCTTTGTGGTGCGCTTCCAGCCGGAGCGCAGCTGATTTTGCCGGGGCTGCCTTGCAGCCCATCGCCGGCAATGAGTGCATCGCGAATCACCCTGACATTCCGCTTACCCCAAGCCCGCCGCTCTGGTAAAATGCGCCGCCTCAAACGTCTGCAGGCAGCACCGTGGCATTTACCTGGGTTGATTGGGCGATCATTGCGATCATCGCCATTTCCTCACTGATCAGTCTCAAGCGCGGCTTCGTCAAGGAAGCCTTGTCCCTGCTCATCTGGATCATTGCCGGGGCGGTCGCCTGGATGTTCGGTGGGTCGCTCTCGGTGTATCTTGAGAGTTATATCCAGACCCCCTCGATGCGCACGATTGCAGGCTGCGCCATTCTGTTCGTCGCCACCTTGCTGGTGGGGGCCATGATCAACTTCCTCATTGGCGAGCTGATCCGCGTGACCGGGTTGTCCGGCACCGATCGTTTCCTCGGCATGGCGTTCGGCGCCGCGCGCGGGGCCTTGCTGGTGGTGGTGGCCATCGGGCTGCTCAGCCTGGGGCCGGTTCAACAAGATAGCTGGTGGCAGGAATCACGCCTGATACCACAGTTTCTATTGGTCGCTGACTGGTCGAAAAACCTGATCATGGGTTTCACCGGTCAGTGGATGTCCAGTGGTGTGATCAGCGCACCGGCTGATCTTCCGTTCAAGGAACAGTTGCTCGGGCCCACTAAGCCCTGAGTGCTATTCACTCAAGTTTCATCAAAGTAGGGGTTGCGTCGCATGTGTGGCATCGTCGGTATCGTCGGTAAGTCGAACGTCAATCAGGCGCTGTATGACGCGCTAACGGTCCTCCAGCACCGCGGCCAGGACGCTGCCGGTATCGTGACCAGCCATGACGGCCGGTTGTTCCTGCGCAAGGATAATGGCCTGGTGCGCGATGTCTTCCAGCAGCGCCACATGCAGCGCCTGATCGGCCACATGGGTATCGGTCACGTGCGCTACCCGACCGCGGGCAGCTCGACCTCGGCTGAGGCCCAGCCGTTCTACGTCAACTCGCCGTACGGCATCACCCTGGCACACAACGGCAACCTGACCAACGTCGAGCAGTTGGCCAAGGAGATCTACGAGTCCGACCTGCGTCACGTCAACACCAACTCCGACTCGGAAGTGCTGCTGAACGTCTTCGCCCATGAGCTGGCGGTGCGCGGCAAGCTGCAGCCGACCGAAGAGGACGTGTTCGCTGCGGTTTCCCACGTGCACAGCCGTTGCGTGGGTGGCTATGCGGTGGTGGCGATGATCACCGGTTACGGTATCGTCGGCTTCCGTGACCCGAACGGTATTCGCCCGGTGGTCTTTGGCCAGCGTCATACCGACGAGGGCGTGGAATACATGATCGCTTCGGAAAGCGTTGCCCTCGACGTGCTCGGTTTCACCCTGATCCGCGACCTGGCGCCGGGTGAGGCGGTGTACATCACCGAGGAAGGCCAGCTGTACACCAAGCAGTGCGCCACCAATCCGCAACTCAAGCCGTGCATCTTCGAGCACGTTTACCTGGCCCGCCCCGACTCGATCATGGACGGTGTCTCGGTGTACAAGGCGCGCCTGCGCATGGGCGAGAAACTTGCCGAGAAGATCCAGCGCGAGCGCCCGGATCATGACATCGACGTGGTCATCCCGATTCCGGACACCAGCCGCACCGCGGCGTTGGAGCTGGCCAACCACCTGGGCGTCAAGTTCCGCGAAGGTTTCGTCAAGAACCGTTACATTGGCCGTACCTTCATCATGCCTGGCCAGGCTGCGCGCAAGAAATCGGTCCGTCAGAAGCTCAATGCCATCGAGCTGGAGTTCCGTGGCAAGAACGTCATGCTGGTCGACGATTCGATCGTGCGTGGCACCACCTGCAAACAGATCATCCAGATGGCGCGCGAAGCTGGCGCCAAGAACGTCTACTTCTGCTCCGCAGCCCCTGCGGTGCGTTACCCCAACGTCTACGGCATCGACATGCCGAGCGCTCACGAGCTGATCGCCCACAACCGTACCACCGAGCAGGTGGCCGAGTTGATCGGCGCCGACTGGCTGGTCTACCAGGACCTGCCAGACCTGATCGAATCGGTCGGTGGCGGCAAGATCAAGATCGAGCACTTCGATTGCGCGGTGTTCGACGGTGAATACGTCACCGGCGACATCGACGAAGCCTATCTGGACCGTATCGAACAGGCCCGCAACGATGCGGCCAAGGTCAAGAATCAGGCAGTCAGCGCGATCATCGACCTCTACAACAACTGATTTGGGAGCGACGGCATGACGGATCAATGGGATGCCGGACGACTGGACAGTGACCTCGAGGGTGTCGGTTTCGACACCCTGGCGGTGCGCGCCGGTCAGAGTCGTACACCGGAGGCCGAGCACAGCGAAGCGCTGTTCCTGACCTCCAGCTATGTCTTCCGCACGGCTGCCGATGCAGCCGCGCGCTTTGCCGGTGAAACCCCGGGCAACGTCTATTCCCGCTATACCAACCCCACGGTGCGGGCGTTCGAAGAGCGCCTGGCGGCCATGGAAGGCGCTGAGCAGGCCGTGGCGACTTCAACGGGCATGTCGGCGCTGCTGGCGGTGGTCATGTCGCTGTGCAGTGCAGGCGACCACGTGCTGGTCTCGCAGAGCGTATTCGGCTCGACCATCAGCCTGTTCGAAAAGTACCTCAAGCGATTTGGCGTACAGGTGGACTACGTGCCGCTGGCGGACCTAGGCGGTTGGGAGAAGGCCCTCAAGGCCAACACCAAGCTGCTGGTCGTCGAGTCGCCGTCCAACCCTCTCGCCGAGTTGGTGGACATCAGCGCCCTGGCCGAAATTGCCCATGCCCACGGTGCCTTGCTGGTGGTGGACAACTGCTTCAGTACGCCGGCGTTGCAGCAGCCACTGAAACTGGGTGCCGACATCGTCTTCCACTCCGCCACCAAGTTCATCGACGGCCAGGGCCGTTGCATGGGCGGCGTGGTTGCTGGCCGTGCCGAGCAGATGAAGGAGGTGGTGGGCTTCCTGCGCACCGCCGGGCCGACGCTCAGCCCGTTCAACGCCTGGATATTCACCAAAGGCCTGGAAACGCTCAAGTTGCGCATGCGCGCCCACTGCGAGAGTGCCCAGAAGCTGGCCGAATGGCTGGAGCAACAGGATGGCGTGGAAAAGGTGCATTACGCCGGGCTGCCGAGCCACCCGCAGCACGCGCTGGCCAAGCGCCAGATGAGTGGCTTCGGTGCAGTGGTCAGTTTCGAGGTCAAAGGCGGCAAAGAGGGCGCTTGGCGCGTCATCGACGCTACCCGGATGATTTCGATCACCACCAACCTGGGCGACAGCAAAACCACCATCGCCCACCCAGCCACCACCTCCCACGGTCGTCTGACGCCGCAGGAGCGTGAAGCGGCGGGCATCCGCGACAGCCTGATCCGGGTTGCCGTTGGCCTTGAAGACGTGGCTGATCTGCAAGCCGATCTGGCGCGTGGTCTGGCGGCGCTGTGATCGACTGGAAAGGCGGTGGGCCGGGCCATAACGGCCGGGTAGCCCTGGTGACCGGGGCCGCTCGCGGTATCGGCCTGGGCATTGCCGCCTGGTTGATTTGCGAAGGCTGGCAGGTTGTGCTGACCGACCTTGACCGCAAGCGAGGGGCCAAGGTGGCCAAGGCACTTGGGGAAAACGCCTGGTTCATCACCATGGATGTCGCCGACGAGGCCCAGGTGAGTGCCGGGGTGTCCGAAGTGCTGGGTCAGTTTGGCCGCTTGGACGCCCTGGTGTGCAATGCGGCGATTGCCAATCCGCACAATCAGACGCTGGAAAGCCTGAGCCTGGCCCAGTGGAACCGGGTACTGGCGGTCAACCTCAATGGCCCGATGCTGCTGGCCAAGCACTGCGCACCCTATTTGCGTGCGCACGCAGGGGCCATCGTCAACCTGACCTCGACCCGTGCGCGGCAATCGGAGCCAGACACCGAAGCCTATGCCGCCAGTAAAGGCGGTTTGCTGGCCTTGACCCATGCTTTGGCCATGAGCCTGGGACCGGAGATTCGTGTCAACGCGGTAAGCCCTGGCTGGATCGATGCGCGAGACCCTTCGCAGCGCCGTGCCGAGCCGTTGACCGAGGCTGACCATGCCCAGCATCCGGCGGGCAGGGTAGGGACCGTGGAAGATGTCGCGGCGATGGTGGCCTGGCTGCTGTCGCGCCAGGCGGGTTTCGTCACCGGCCAGGAGTTCGTGGTCGATGGTGGCATGACGCGCAAGATGATCTACACCTGAACCGCACTGCGACAGGGAAGGGGACCGAAAGGTCCCCTTTTTTGTTTCTCTAGCGGATCACTGCAGGAGCCGGCTTGCCGAAGATGGGCTCGCAACAGGCAGGCAAAACCCCAGGGACCGGCAAACTGTTTTTTGCCCTTTTTGAAAAAAAATTCAATGGGGGTATTGACTTAGCTTCGGCACCTGCGTAAATTTCGCGGCCTCAGCGAAGCAAACGCAACAAGCAACATCGCGGGGGTGATTAGCTCAGCCGGGAGAGCATCTGCCTTACAAGCAGAGGGTCGGCGGTTCGATCCCGTCATCACCCACCACTTCCTGAGATCGTTCCTGGTGCAGGCCGCTTTGAAAGAAGCGAAACGCCAGAGAGGAACAGGACGCAAGTCCACTATGCGCAGCGGTAGTTCAGTCGGTTAGAATACCGGCCTGTCACGCCGGGGGTCGCGGGTTCGAGTCCCGTCCGCTGCGCCACTTTTTCAACAGATGGGTGCCTTGCACCGGTCTGAAGCCAAAAGGCGAAAATGCCTGAGGCTGATCCCAGTTTCAATCAGGCGAAAGCCTGAACGATACGCAGCGGTAGTTCAGTCGGTTAGAATACCGGCCTGTCACGCCGGGGGTCGCGGGTTCGAGTCCCGTCCGCTGCGCCATCTTCGTTTCGAGGTCCTTGAACGCCTCGAAGCAACAAGGGAAGCGATCATCGTGTCGCTTTTTTGTGTCTACCGCTGGGTGCCAAGCACCAAGCAGAGTAGATCAGGTTTTACCGGGCGCAAGCCCAAGCGATACGCAGCGGTAGTTCAGTCGGTTAGAATACCGGCCTGTCACGCCGGGGGTCGCGGGTTCGAGTCCCGTCCGCTGCGCCATCTTCGCCTCGAGGTCCTTGAACGCCTCGAAGCAACAAGAAAAGCGACCTCAGGGTCGCTTTTTTTGTTTTTGGCTTTGGCAGTGCTCCGTTGCACCTGCGGCCGAATTTACAAGAAGCTGACACACTCTTCACCGATGAACGGTTTCAGTCACTGCCCAGTGTGTTGCACAATAGACACCTTCTCGACTTACCCGGAATTCGCAATGACCAGATCATCCGTCTTTGGTGCGCTCGGGCTGGCCCTAGTGCTGGCGGGCGTGTCCGGTTGCTCTTCGAAAAAAGCTGCTATCTACGAACACGAGAACTTCGACGACTCGGGAACCTTCTCGCGCAGTTTCCCGGTGAGCGATGCCGGCTCCTGCGAGGCTGCACGGCGTGCCTTGCTCAGCCAGGGCTACATTATCACCAGCAGTGGCGCCAATCAGGTCACGGGCAACAAGAGTTTTCAGCAGAACAGCGAAAACCACCTGCAGATCAGCTTCAACATCACCTGTGCGCCCGATGTGAGTGACGATCAGCGTTCGACCATGTTCGCCAACGCCCTGCAGGACCGCTACAGCCTGAAGAAGTCCAATACCTCCGCCAGCTTGGGTGTCGGTGTGCTGGGCTCGGTTTCCATGCCGATCGGTTCGAGCGACGACTCGATGGTCAAGGTCGCCAGTGAGACGGTGACTGCAGCGCAGTTCTATGATCGCTACTTCGCCTTGGTCGAGAGCTACCTGCCAAAGCCGAAGAAGGTCCAAAAAGCCCAGAAGGCGAAGGTCGAGGCGCCCAAGGAAGAAAAGCCCGCAGCTGACCTTGGCTTGCCGGAGCAGGCGTCCGCCGCCCCAGTGGTTGCCCCGCCGCCCGCCGCCGCCCTTCAGGCTCCCGCTGCGGCGCCGTTGGCTGCACAGGCGCCAGCCTCTGCCAACGTTGCACCTGCCAGTGAAGTCCAGGCGACCCCGGTAGTCGATGACAGTCAGGGCTCGCAGCCGGTCGCGCCGCCCGCGGAACCTGCGCCGATCCAGGCGCAGACTCAGGACGCTGCCAGCGCCACCGAAACAGCCACGTCTGCGGCCACACCCACTGTTACAGAAGAGCAGCGCTAACTTCCTGAACACCTGCTACGTTTACCCTTCATGGGAGTTGTCATCATTCCTTCACCTTTCCTGCTTAGGTTGAAGGCATGACCAACGAAAATGAAAGCATGAAGAGGACGCAGGGCAATGGATGATTATCAGGAAGAGCTACTCGAGTACCAGGCTTACGAACTGGACACCCCAGAGCCGGCGGACGACGCCACCGAGCTTTAACCCGCGTGACGTTGGCTACGCCGGAACGTTCCCGGCGTCATGCCGGTCCATCGCTTGAACGCGCGTTGGAAGGCTTCGGCTGACGCAAATCCCAACAAATAGGCAATCTCGCCGAAGGCCAGTTCCGTGTCGCGGATATAGGTCTCGGCCAGGTCGCGCCTCGTATCGTTGAGCAGGCTGCGAAACCCTGTGCCTTCCTCCGCCAGCTTGCGGCGCAAGGTCCAGCAGGGCAGTTGTAGGTGCAGTGCTACTTCTTCCAGGTCGGGTTCACGGCCACCGTTGAGCAAGGGCCCCAGCAAGTGAGTGATGCGTTCGCCCAGGCTGCGCACTCGCGTGCGCTGCTGCATCTGCGCTTCGCACAGTTGCAGCAGGTGGTGCCAGGTGCTCGGGCAATGGTGCGGGTTGACAAGGTCCAGCGTGGCCTTGTTCAGGCGCAGTTGATTGCTGCTGGCGCCAAACTGCACGGCAGTGCTGCACAGTGGCTGGTAATGGTCTGCGTAGTCAGGCGCCTCGAACTCGATCTCCAGGCGTTCGGCCTGCAGCGGGACGCCAGCCAGCCCCGCAAGTTGAGCCAGCCAGCCGGCCAGCAGTGAATCGACCACGAAACGGTTGTAACCGTTGTAAGGGCTGATGGAATAGAAGCGCAGCCAGGCGCCGTACGGGTCCTCCAGGAAACGGGAATGGCCCCGGTAATTGGCAGCATACAGCGGTTCGAAACGCAGCAAGGTGCGCGCAGCTTCACCCAGGGTGGGTGCCTGCGCGGCCGTGACACCCGCGAGCCCGGCGTGCGAGAGGTGGCTCAGACGGCCCATGTGCAGGCCTAGTGCCGGCTCGCCGGTCAGCTCGATGGCCGCATGGCCCAGATGCATGTAACGCGGGATCGACAATCGCGCATTGGCTTCGCCCAGGCGCGTGGTGTCCAGTCCGTAGCGCAGCAGCAAGGGCGCGGGATCATGGCCCAATTCGCGCAGTGCCTGCGCCAATGGTTGGACGAAGCCTACCGACAGGTCTCCCAGGCGCACACGGGGGCGTGGCATGGCTTCACAACCACAGGTTCAGCAAGCGGGCGCCCTGGCTGGGCGGGCCGGCCAGCAGCGCTCCTGCCTGATGGGCAAAGCCCTGGCCATCGCTGCCTTGTTCCCAGAACTGACCACGCATGAAGACGCTCATGCTGCTCACGCTCGCGTCTGCGGCTTGGGTCAAGCGCTGCCAGGCGGTTTGTTCGCTGACTTCACCGCGTTGCAACGCCAGCGCCGCGGCGGCCTGCTGATGCCGATTGCCGCGCCACGGCGTCTCCCAGCTGCCTTTACCGCTCAGGAATACCGGGTTGGCGATGATCTGCACCGATTGTCGTGCCAGTTGCTGGTGGTTCGAGGGATACCAGCTGTCGCTGCCTACCAGGACGCCAAGGCGTCCGGCGGGTGTCTGCACCACGTGCAAGGGTTGCTGGCGGCCATCGTGAATGTAACGGCGCGTCTCGCTGTCGGGAAATTGCTGGCGCTGGGGCTGGCCCAGCGGCGAGCCATTGGCGGCGAACACGACGCTGCTGTTGAACAGTGGGCCACTTCCGGTGTGCAACACTCCATCCTTGATATACGGGGCCGGCAGCACGATCGAGCCGGCGACCAACGTCACCCCGAACTCCTGGGCCAGGCCGCCGAACAGCAGCTGATAGTCGCTGGCCATCTGCTGCGCTTTCATGCGCAGGTGTGCATCGGTACGGCGGTCATCGCCGCTTGCGCTAAGCATCGCCATCGCATAGCGCAGCGGGTTGCTCAGTTCCAGCCATTGCAAGGCTTCCTGGCTGCGAGTGACTTGGTACAACTCGTTCTTCTCACCCCGTGCCCACAGCCAGGTGCCGATGTGTTCGGGTAGCACCACCACCGTGCGGGGGCCTACCAGGCCTTGGGCGCGCGCCTGTTCCAGGTAGGCCGAAAGCTTGCGGTGCAGGCGTTGCAGGTTCTGGTAGTCGCTGGGGTAGAGCAGGGGCTCCACGCCCAGCAGGTTGCCGTTGTCGCCCGGTACGCCATGGTTCAGCGCCAGCTCGATGCGCAGGTCCGAGAGGTAATGGCCTTCCGGTCGTTGCAAGGTCCAGAAGCCGTAGCCGCTTAGCGCGGCAATCATTACCAGCGCCAGGGCGCTTGCCAGGAGTTTTCGCATGAAGCCTTACTGTTGGTTGAGGGGCGAAATGGTCGTGCAGTGACGCAGAGCATTCGCTGCAGCAGCGTGCAGTTGACAGGAAGGTTAAATGATCGGCGGTCTTGAGGGTAGGGCTGGCGATCGAAACCGGGTCGATGCTCGACCTGCCGCCTGGCAGAGGCGGCAGGTTGGAGGGGTAGAAAATCCAGCGTCAGACGGCTTCGACCTTGGTGCTGGCCGCACCCCGGCGCAGGCTCCAGAAGCCCCAGGTGAGGCCAATGACGGCGGCGATGACCGAACCGGACAACACCCCGAGTTTGGCGGCACCCAAGGCGGCTGGATCGGCGTAGGCGAGGTTGGCGATGAAGATCGACATGGTGAAGCCGATACCCGCCAGCAAGCCGATCAAGGTGATACCTGCCCAGGTCACACCGGCAGGCAATGCGCACCACCCCAACCGGACCATGAGCCAGCTGACACTGACGATGCCCAGCGGCTTGCCGAGTACCAGTGCGACCGCTACGGCAGTCATCACCCAGTAAGGCCCTGGAGCGGACAGGTCGACACCCGAGAGACTGACGCCAGCATTGGCAAGGGCGAACAGCGGCATGATGGCGTAGGCCACCCAGGGGTGCAGGTGACCTTGCATGCGCACCACCGGTGCGACCAGTTCGCGTTGTGCCAGGCGCAGACGCTTGAGGGGGGCCATCAGTTGATGTGGATCCTGCTCCGGGGTCTGCGCGCGGCCCAGCAGTTCACCGGTGAATTGCGAGATCGCCTCCAGCGGGCGCTGACGCATGGGCATTGCAGCAACGGGGGTCATCAAGCCGAGCACGACGCCGGCCAGGGTCGGGTGGGCACCGGTCATCAGGATGCCCAGCCAGGTGATCAAGCCTGGTATGACATAGGCGTATGCCGACCCGACGCCTATCTTCTGCAGCCCCACCACCAACAGCAGGCCAACCGCAGCCAAGGCGAGGCCGCTGTAATCGAGGCCGCCGGAATAGAAGAAGGCGATGATCAGCACGGCGATGATGTCGTCGATGATCGCCAGGGCCAGCAGGAAAACGCGGACATTCGCGGGAATCGACTTGCCCAGCAGCGCCAGGACGCCAACGGCGAAGGCGATATCCGTCGCGGTGGGTACCGCCCACCCTTGTTGCTCGGCTGGCGCATGGCCGAAGCTCAGGTAGATCAGTGCCGGGATCGCTACACCACCGATGGCAGCGGCCATGGGCAGCGTGGCCTGGCGCAGGCTGGACAGGGCGCCTTCATGGATTTCACGGCGAATCTCCATGCCGACGACCAGGAAGAAAATGGTCATCAGGCCGTCGTTGATCCAGAAATGCAGCGACTGCGAGACCACCAGCGAGCCGATCCCGAAGGAAATAGGCGTGTGCCAGAGTGCGTCGTAACTGGCGGCAGCGGGGGAGTTTGCCCAGATCAGGGCGGCGATGGCAGCGACCAGCAGGACCACACCACTGACAGCTTCGATATGCAGGAAGCGTTCGAGGTTGGCGAAGGCATGGGCAGCCAGTTGCTGGGCACGGGTTAGCTTGGTTTTTTGCATAGGCGCAAGAACTCCCGCAAGGCGGCCCGACCTGCGTGTCCATTTAACCTGCGTCACTGCCTCATGCAGCTAGCACCCAGGGCGCATTGTACAGGAGTGCGCCGCCTTCAAGGAAAAAAGAACTCGCCATGAGTTCACGCCAAGGCGTGGTGCGGCCTTGTTCATAGGCTTTGGCAGCCCTGGCCGCACTATTTTTTTACATCGCGTTTCCGATCATCCCCGGGGGCCACGAACGATGGCTTGCGCGCCCGGGTCGCCTGCTACGGCTGGCACACCAGGCGCTGGCGTTCATAATTCACCGCTTTGTCCCGTTCGGGCAGGTGATACGTCGCCACACACTGTCGGTCGCTCCACTTGATGGTCAGGCTGCCCTGATCCTGCTCCAACAGCACCAATGCCTTGCCGCTTGGGTCGGAAATCGCCAGTTGCCTGCCTTCGGTATCTTCGACCGAGGCGCCGAATGGAATCGACTGGTTACGCTCGTCGAACAGCTCGAACTGTACCCGACGCCCGCTCTTGCCCGTGTAGCGGGCAAGCACGACGGCGCCGCGTCGAGGCACCAGTTGCTGCGTGGCGTTGTCGATCTCGATGTCGCCCCCCAGATCGCGGGTATCGAGGCTGATCCAGTTGACCCGGTAGGGCTGGGCATTGGGGATCACCGCGTAGCCATTACGTCCGGTTTCCACACCGCTGTAGCTGCTGATCTTTGCACCCTTCACCCCGGGCACTTCGGCCAGTGCGAAGGTTTCGCTCAGCGTCTGGCCGAGGTTGATGCCACCTTGGTGGGCGACGACGGCCCCGGCGATGTTCAGGTTCTGCGAGTCGTAGCCGCGTCCCTGGCTATAGCCCAGGCTGATGTCGGCGACCGAGGTGCGGGTATTGAGGTTGGCCGATGCCGAGCTGCCGCTGGTGCGGCTGTGCCCGCCCTGGATCGAGTAGAAGGTGTCGCTGGTCTCCGAGAGATAACCGTTGACGCCAGCCTGGGTGGTGTCATTGCCTTTCTGCGTGCTCGTGGTGACGAACGCCCGAGGTGCACGGGCGCGGCTGCCGAGCGGGAACGACACCGATACGTTGAACTGGGTATCTTCCCCAGAAGGGCCTGAAGTTCCCAGTTCCTTGGTGCGGCTGACGTCGATGTTGTAGGAAACTTCGCCCCAGTTGTTGCTGTAGCCTGCGGACAGACTCTGCGAGCCGCCTCGGTTCCAGTAGCGCTGGTCGGTGGCCGTCAGGTACAGGCTGCCGAAGGCGCGGTTGCGGCCCAGACTCTGGTTGATGGTCAGGTCGGTTCGGGTCTTGGAGTTGCCGCTGCGTTTGACCAAATCTGTGCTCATGTCCTCGACATGCTGGGCGAGGGTGCGGTAGCCCTCGGTGGAGTAGCGGTAGGCGGCCAGTGTGAAGTTGGTGTCGGTGCCGGTGAATGTCTTGGCGTACAGCGCCCGCAAGCTGTTGCCCTGGGTGGTCTGGCCCTGGGCCTTGCTCGAGGAGTGGGTGACATCGAGCGAGAATGCGCCCAGCAGCGTGTTCAAACCGCTGCCCACGGCCAGTGCCTTGTAGTTGTCGGTGGCTTGCAGGCCGACGACGCCAGTCAAGGTGTTGGACAGGCCGTAGGCCAGCGTCGTGCTGAGCATCTGCGGCCTGGCCAGGCCCTCGGTATTGCTGTTGTAGCGTCCGGCGGAGAGGCTGTACTTGACCTGGCCATCGCGGACCATGAGCGGCAAGCTGGAGAATGCTTGCGTGCTGACCCGCCGGCGACCGTCGGCCTCGATGATGGTGACTTCCAGGTCGCCATTGGAGCCGCTGGGGTAGATGTCGCTGATTTCGAATGGGCCGGGCGGAACGTTGGTAGTATAGAGCACGTAGTCGTTCTGGCGAATCTCGACCCTGGCACTGGTCTGGGCTACACCCCTGACCACCGGCGCGTAGCCGCGCTCGCTATCGGCGCGCATGCCTTCGTCCGAAGCCAGTTTCAGGCCCCGGTAGCGCACGCTGTCGAACAGGTCGGTGTCGCTGAAGATGTCGCCTGCGCTGAACTGGCCCTTGAGCGCCGTCACGTCATGTTGCACATAGCTGCGGTTGCTCTTGAAAGTGTCCGGCCGACCGGTACCGCTGCTGAAGTTCGACTCGTTGCGCAAGCGCCAGCTGCCGAGGTTGATACCGTTGCGCAGGCTCAGGTTGTTGTTGATGCGGGTCTGGGCATCGCCGGCGCTGCGGCTGGTATTGAATTGATAGTTTACGAACGCTGCGGACACCCCGGCATCCCACAGCTGCGGGTCGACATAGCCGCGCAAGCCACGTTTCATCGCAACCTGCGGAATGCTGGCGGACAGGCGCAGGTGATTGGAGTCGTAGCTCAAGCTGGCCTGGTCGATCAGAGTGGGCAGGTCGTAGCACGCCTGGGCGTCAACCAGACGACCTTGGGCCTTGAGCTTGTCCATGTCGATGCCCAACTGTCCGAGCAGCTCCAGGGTCAGGCAGGGTTCCACGACCCCGGTCTGGGGGTTGCGGTTGAAGTCGATGTCACGCCGGCCCACCAGCACGTCGTTGCTGTAGAGGTCTACCCGATAATTGCCCGGCAGCACGCTGTTGGCCGACAGCAGCAGTTGCAAGTCGACCGCCGATTGCGCGCCCTGCAGGAAGGTGGTGTTGAAGCCTTGCAGGTGCGGGTCATCCTGCGCCGCTGCCAAGCCGGGTAGCGTGGTGCAGATGACCAGTGACAGGGCGTTGAGCTTCCAGGCCGGACGAAACGTGCCGCCATTGAGCGCGCGCACGCCTGCAGCGGCGCCGACTACGGAGCGGGAGGCGATGGACAGAGACATACGAGGAACCTATTTCATGTCCCGGCACGGGCTGGGCACGGGGAGGCCGCACGGGACCAGACGCGTGAGGTGTGGGCGCTACGGTTTCACAGGGCGATGGCGGGTTCGGCAGGCTTTGCGCTACCAGGCTGGGCAGTGTTCAACTGCACGGAATATTCATGTTGGGCGCCATAGTCGTTGATGCTCTTGAACGTGAGCGTCAACGGGCCCTCCACCTGGGAAAGTGCCGAGCTGAATGTCCTGTTTGCACGCGGGGCGATCATGGTCGAGTCGACGCTGAGCACAGTTTGCTTTCCGCGTTTAAGTTCGATATCGGCCATGGACACATGGAACAGGCTGGGGTTGTTTACAGTCAGTTGTGCGTGTCCGCCGCGTTGGGTCAGTTGCCAGACCAATTGCTCCGGTGCCAGCAGTGCATTACCGGGCAGGTCGGCCGGGCGAAAGAAAATTTTGATACGTTGACGCACCGCCAGTTGCAAGGTATTGGCCTTGGTACTGGCTTGCGGGATTTCCTGGACATTGAGCCAGACCACCGATTCGCGATCGGTCGGCAGGCCTTGGCCTTCATAGAGAATACGCAGCAGTTGTTCCTGCTTGGGCATTACCCTGGCCAACGGTGGTGTCACAGCGAACGGCGCGGGCGCTTTGGCGCTGTCGCCGCTGTCTACCCAGGATTGCACCAGGACTTCCTGGTTGCCATTGCGCACGATGACATTGGCTTCCTTGTGAGCACCGTCGAACACGACGCGGGTGGCGCTCAGGGAGATGCTGGCGGTTGCCTGGGCGGCAACGAGCATGCCCAGCAACCCGAGAACGGGATACATAGAACGACGCAACATGGTGGATACCTTGCGGGACGAAGGAGTGGCGAGGCTGATCAGCCTCGCCCAGGGAGCAGCTGCGAAGTGATTACTCGTACTGCAGGATGAACGGCAGGGTGGCGTCACCACGACCGGCAGTGGCGGTGCCCGCTGCGCCGGTGGTCACGTAGGCCGCGGAGAAGCTCAGGGTAGCGTCGCCGCCCTCGGCGCCCGTGCCGTGCACTTCGCTCTGGATCTTGGCGGTGGCGGCCGAGCTCAGGTCGATCAGGTTACCGTTGGGGTCGAGCAGGGCGATGCCGACGTTGGCGGCGGTGCCGGTGCCCTTGGTCAGGGCCAGGACCTTCTTGCCAGTCACCAGGCCCGAGCCGCCGCTGTTGGCATCGAAGACCATCGCCACCTTGGTGCCGACGTTGCAGTTGACGTTGAGGTTGAAGTCCTTGCCGGTCACGCGGCCCGAAGTTGGGTTTTCGGCGGTGCCCATGTCCTTGATCGAAACGGTGCCCATGTCTACGGCAATCATACGGTCGGCGTTGGCGCCATCGACCGAGCAGGCGTCATTGTTGATCACGCCGGTGAAGGAAATCTTGCCGCTGCCACCCTTGACCGGTCCGGTGGGCTCGGCGGCCAGGACGCCGGCCGAAGCGGTGATAAGCGACAGGGTCAGTGCGGCCAGGGAAAATTTTTTCATATTAATGTCCACGTGATAGTGAGTAAGTGCTGCAAGTTAATGCACGCTCACGATAAGTCAGGTGGTTTCCCTGGCACATCAGACGAATCTTAATGGCCCGGCAATGACAGTCGTTAATTAGTTGAAGATATGACTCGCCAAGCAGTATTCCAATAACTCCTGGTCGCTGTTTACTTCAAGTTTGCGCATCGCTGAAACTTTCTGCGCACTAATGGTCTTGGTGCTGCGGTGTTGACTGCGGGCAATCTCGCTGACACTTTGGCCGGCAACGAAAAGACGCAGTATTTCGAATTCCTTGGGGGACAGGTTTTCTACCCGTTGGTCGATGGCGGTGGTGCAGGCGAGCACCGAGTGCCTTGCCGGTTCCGGCGCCCGGTAGGTGCTGTTGCGGGCGAGGGCATTGAGCGCCTTTTCAATCTCACCGTGCAATTGGTTCTTCTGGATGACGCCGTAGACGCCCAGTTCCTGCAGCCGTGTCAGGATCAGGGGGTTGGAAATCATGGTCAGCACGAGAATGCGGACTGCGGGATAGTGACGTTTGAGGTAGTCGATCAATTTGAGGCCGTCACCATAGGGGGAGTCTGCCGGCATGTTGTAGTCGGAGATGACCATGTCCACCGGGTGGCGTTCGAGCAGTTCGATCAGCCCTTGCGAGCAGACGGCCTCGCCGACCACTTCAAAGCGTGGGTCTCGCTCGACCAGTTCCCGGACGCCGAGCAGCACGATGGGATGATCGTCGGCGATAATGACCTTGAGTTTTTCCATAAAAGACGATCCGTTAGCCGGTGCGGATGGGAGGGTTGTTTGCAGGCGTTGTCAGCGCTGAAATTGATTCTATGCGAGGGTATCTAGCATTGCAGAAAGCCTGTCCAGTACCCCCCGCAGGTTCTCGGTCAGGGCCGCATCGATCGGCGAGTCGACCAGCGCGTTCTCCAGTGCGCAACACTGTTCGGCCAGGGCCTTGGCCTGTACCGCGCCCAGGGCGCCGGCGATGCTGTGCAGGCGTTCGCCAAGGCGCTGGTGGTCACGCTGCTCAAGCGCCAGGCGCAACTGTTGCATGTCCTGGCGCATGGTGCTGACGAACAGTGCGCGCATCGTGGCGGACAGTTGCACGGTCTCGATGGTGGACGGTGCGGGTCGCTCGCTGGAGCTTTGCGCTTGTGCGCGGCTGGAGCTGTCAGCCAGGGTTGGCCGGCACAGGCGGACCAGATGGCTGCGCAAGGTTTGCAGGCTCAGCGGCTTGACCATCCAGGCATTCATTCCCACCTCGATGCAGCGCTGGCCCTCCTCTCGCAGCGCATTGGCAGTGACGCCGATGATCGGTAGCCTTGCGTCATGCTGGCGCAGGGTCCTGGCCAGTTCGTAGCCATTCATCAACGGCATGTTCACGTCGGTGAGGACCACGTCGAAAAGGCCCGGCTGCCAACGTTGCATGGCTTGTTCGCCGTTGGCCGCCACTACCGTTGTGCAGCCCAGCGCTTCGAGTTGCTCCTGGAGAATCGCCTGGTTGATCGGATTGTCCTCGGCCACCAGGATATGCAGGCGCAGGGCGGCGCTTTGCTGCCGCGCCGTGTCCTGGCCCTCGGGTGCGCCGCCCTCGCGGATCCGGGCAACGGCCTGGGCGATGGCACGTATGTCGTGCAGGTCCACCCGCCAGCTACCGTCGCTGAAACTGGCGGGCACCGGGCCGTCGCTGCTGGCGCAGATACGCTGGCCATGCCAGTTGATGGCGTCCGGACAGTCGAGCAGGTCCACCAGCAGGGCCTGGTGATTGTCTTTTTCCATGGGCGGAATCGTCAACGTGGCGCTGATACCCAGGCGTTGCAGCCAGTCGACGCCGTGCTGGGCAAGCTCCGGGATCGGTGCGCGCACGTACACCGGGGTCGGGTCGGGCGCGACCAGCGGGCAGTCGCTCAACTCACCCGGGGCCAGTGGCAGGCTTACTTTCAGGGAAAAACTGCTGCCCAGGCCCGGCTCGCTGACGACCTTGATCTGGCCGCCCATCATGTCGGCCAACCAGCCGCAGATCGGCAGACCCAAACCGGCACCGCCCTCGCTGGAAGCGTCGACGACTTGGTAGAAAAGCTCGAAGAGCCTGGCCTGCTGCGCTTGTGAAATGCCGATGCCGGTATCGGCGACCTGCCATTGGAGGCTGACCTGGGTGTCGTCGAGCGCCAGCACGCGCGTGCGCAGCACCACCCGGCCGGTGTCGGTGAACTTGATGGCGTTGCTCAGCAAGTTGTTGAGGATCTGGCGGATGCGTATCGGGTCGCCGACCACCTGGGCTGGCAGTCGGGCATCGTGGCAAGCGTAGAGCAACAGTCCCTTGCGCTCGGCGAAGGCGCGGTAGGTGCGCACGGTATCTTCGAGCATGTCCAGCGGGCAGAACGTGACTGGCTCAAGGGCCATCTGTCCGGATTCGATCTTCGTCACGTCGAGCACGTCGCTGATCAGTTGGAACAGGGTCGCCGAGGAACGTTGGATGGTGTGCAGGTAGCCTTGCTGGCGGGCATCCAGGTGGGTCAGGCCGAGCAACTCGAGGGTGCCCAGCACGCCGTACAGCGGCGTGCGAATCTCGTGGCTCATGGTTGCCAGGAAGAGGGTCTTGGCGGTGTTGGCGGCGTCGGCGGCGCGGCGCGCCTCTTCCAGCGCCTGGGCGTCCTCGACGTGGCGGGTGACGTCGTTGAATGCGTAAAGGCGTACGTCTTCGCCATGGTAACGGGTCGACACGAAGCCGACCTGCAAATGGCGGCCCTCGACCTGCAGGTAGTGTTCGCCGCTGCGGGTACTGCCCAGTGCCGGGGCGAGAGTGCTGACCAATTCGCGGGTGCCTTGCCATTGTTGCGCGCGCTGGTTCTCCAGCAGTACCTCGTTGTCGGCGCTGCGAACCACGCACAGGCCGGTCGGCGCGGTGTCGATGACCACCCGGCTGAAGGCCTCGCTCTCGGCGATGGTCTCGTGTGCTGCGCGCGCAGGCAGGATGACCTGGCGCTGGTACCAGCGGATGGCCACCCGGCCCAATCCGACCAGGACGAGGAAGGTGGCGGCGAGGCTGGCCAGCGACCAGAACGCGTAACGGAAGAAGTGCCGGTAGGTCACGGTGTAGACCGCGCTCCAGCCACCGTTGGCTTGCTCGTGAAGGCGGAAAACCAGGCCTTCGGGCTTGATGTTGAGGCCTTCATGCACCCCCTCAAGAGGCATGGGCGTGCCGACCAGCACCTCTCCGGACGGAGCAATCAGGTTGAAATGGTCATACACGGTCCAGGCCATGATGCGTTCGAAGTCGTCGATCTGTGCCAGGTCGACCAGCGACGCCACTTGCAAATGTTGGCCGCTTGCCTCGGTCGGGCGCAGGGCGATGCTGGCATAGGCCAGTACCCGCGGTGGGGAGTCCTGGTCCGGCTGTTCGACATAGCTGCGCCAGACGATTCCGGCGCCCTGGTCCAGGCCTTGGGGGCGCCGCGCCGCGACCTGCCTGACCACGTCGATGAAAGGCTCGTCCACGTCCTGGGGCTTGCCCCGACTGCGGCCGGCGGCGGGAACCGTGATGTCGTAATGGGCATCCGGCGAGAACAGGAACACCTGGGGCGATCGGTAGGGGGAGGCCGACCAGAACATGCTGTAGAAGCTGGCCAGGTTCGCACCCTGGCTGAAGATGCTTGCCACCTGGTTGCCAGCGAGGCTGTGCGAGTCGAGCTTGAGGCTGAATGGCAGGGAAAATGGAAATGCCTGGCCTTTGTAGATGTCCGGTCCTTGGTCGGGCAGTGGTGTCAGCACCGGTTCGAGCGCACGTGGGTGGTCGAGCAACTCGCCCCTGGCGCTGCGTAGCACGAGGGCCTCGAGGAAGCTTTCCTGTTCCTGGATGTTTTCCATCAGCCGGGCGAAATGGATGCTGACCGTGTCGTTATGCTCGTCGACCAGGCGCTCGATGGACCAGAGGCTGAAGCCGGCCAGCAGCAGCGCCAGGCCAAGCAGAACGGTCATGCCTTTGTTCAGTCGCAGGGAGCTGCGAGCCAGGTTTTCCAGCAGGGCGTTGTATTGTTTCATGAAAGAATCCGGAAGACCTTGGGGGCATCGGTACCCTAGGGATATTACCTCTGATGCCCGGCCGGCGCCGTGAGTTACAACAGTTCAGTAGGCTGACGGCGGACCGTCGCTGTGCAGCAGGCGCTGGAACTGTTCAGCCGAGACGGCATGGG
This sequence comes from Pseudomonas taiwanensis DSM 21245, assembly GCF_000425785.1. Taxonomy (GTDB): domain Bacteria; phylum Pseudomonadota; class Gammaproteobacteria; order Pseudomonadales; family Pseudomonadaceae; genus Aquipseudomonas; species Aquipseudomonas taiwanensis. The sequence continues at coordinate 38,700 of NZ_AUEC01000029.1, read as the reverse complement.
AGATCAGGAAACCCTGAACCTGGTTGCAGTCTACCTTGCGTAGCATCTCGAGCTCCTGGGGCGTTTCGACACCCTCTGCCACCACGGTCAGCCCAAGCTTGCGCCCCAGGGCGACGATGCTGGCCAGGGCCGAAGCCAGGCTCTCGCTTTCATCGCAGCGCTGCACCAGGGCGCGGTCGATCTTGAGCTCGGTGAACGGCGTCGAGACCAGGCTCAGGTACGAGCTGTAGCCTTTGCCGAAGTCGTCCTGGGACAGGCCGAACCCCTTCATGCGCAAGCGGCAGGCGCCTGCATAGAAATTGCTCAGCTCTTCGGGAACTGAACATTCCATCAGCTCGAAGCACAGCTTGCCGGGCACGCCTTGGTGGTGCAGGACGAACTCCAGCAAGCGGTCGGCCAGGTCATGGCTGTTGAGCAGGTGGGTCGGCAGGTTGATCGAGACGGGGATGTCATAGCCTCGGTCACGCCACCGTGCCTGGGCATCCATGGCTTGCTTGAGCATCACCCACAGCAGCCTTTCCTCGAGGCCGAAGGCCTTGATCGTCGGTAGGAAGGTGCTTGGCAACAAGACTCCTTGGTCCGGATGCATCCAGCGCACCAGCGCTTCGGCTGCGACGATGCGGCCATTGTGCAAAGACTTCTTGGGCTGGAACCAGGCCTGGAAGGCTCGGTTGTTCAAGGCATCTATCAGTGTCTGGCGATCGAACTCGAGGGCTGTCGGGGCCGCCTGGGCCGGAGCCTGGTGGTGCAGTTGCAACTGGTCGATCAGGCTGCGCAGCGCAGCCGGCTCGACTGGCTTGGAAATCAGCCCAAGCACGTCCACGCCAAGGTTCTTGGCCACCAGGCTTGCAGCCATGAGCATGCGCCGCGAGGCCGCGCTCATGATCGCCAGACCGGGTTTGTGGCGAAGGCCAGCCAGGTGCTGGATAAACTGCACGCCATCCATGCCAGGCATCAGCAGGTCAGTCAGGACCAGGTCGAAGTCGCGCAGTCGCAGGCGCTCCAGCGCTTCCTGGCCATCCCGGGCTGCCTCCAGGTTGAAGGTGCCAAGCTCGCTGAACAGGTGTTGCAGGTACATGTGCTGGAAAGGGTGGTCTTCGACGATCAGGATGTTAAAGGACTTCATGGCGGCTACCTCGATACGGGGCCAGGCAGTTGAACAACACTTGCAGGTTGAAAGGCTTGATCAGGCAGCGGTCCATGCCAGCGGCCAGGCACAGTTCTTCCTCGCCACGCAGTGCGTTGGCGGTGGCGCCGATGATGGGCTGGGCGCAGCCCAGACCGCGCAGGGCTCGGGCCAGTTCGTAGCCGTTGATACCGGGCATGTTGACGTCGGTCAGCACCAGGTCGAAGTGCTCGCGTTTCCAACTTTGCAGGGCCTGCTCGCCATCGCTGGCCAAGCTCACGCTGCAGCCGAGCTCCTCGAGCTGGTCGCGAAGGATCAACTGGTTGATGAGATTGTCCTCGGCAACCAGCACGTGCAGCCCAAGCGGCTCCGGCGCGCGAACGTCGGGTACGGCTTCGTGCCTGGCACTGCGCAGGCCCTGGGCCTGGGCGACGGCATGGTGCAGGGCGCCCAGGTCGTTGAGGTTGACCTGCCAGTGACCGGCTTCGTGGCGGGCTTCCCAGCATCCCTGGGCGCTGGCCAGGATCCGCGGGCCAGGCCATTCTCCGACCAGGCAGCGCTCGACGCTGCCTGGATGCAGTTCGACCAGCAGTTCGCCGGCCAGAGCGCAGCCCGGCGCACCGACCTGGGCACGAGCCCCCCAGCGACATAACCAGCCAGCGATGGCTTCTGCCAGTTCGCGCGCCGGCGATACCACGTGAATGCGCTCTGCCAGAAGATTGAACGGGGCATTGCTGCGGCCGGACGCCACTTCCAAAGGCAGGGTCAGGCTGAAGCTGCTGCCAAGGCCCAACTCGCTTACCAGGCGCAGTTGGCCATTCATCAATTGGGTCAGCCGCTGGCAGATCGGCAGCCCAAGGCCTGTGCCGGGTATGACCTGGGTATGGCCCTCGGTCTGGTAGAAAGGGTCGAAGATGAACGGCTGGTCCTGTTCGGCGATGCCCTTGCCCGTGTCCGAGACTTGCCACAACAGGCAGGAGCGCTCGCCATCGCGGTTGAGCAGCCGGACCCGCAACACCACGCGGCCGCAATCGGTGAACTTGACCGCATTGCTCAGCAGGTTGTTGAGGATCTGGCGGATCCGGTTGACGTCACCGATCAGGTGTTCCGGCAGGCGCGGGTCCAGACAACTGTAGAGCAGCAGCCCCTTGCTCCTGGCCGCCGCGCTGTAGCCCTGGATTACCTCGCGGACCAGCTCCAACGCACTGAACTCGCTGAGTTCGAGGGCCAGTTGACCTGCCTCGATCTTGGACACGTCGAGGACGTCGCAGATCAACTGCAGCAAGGTCGAGGAGGAGCCTTCGATGGCTTGCAGGTAGTCGCGCTGCTGGGCGTCCAGCGCAGTACGCGACAGCAGCTCCAGGGTGCCCAGCACACCGAAGAGCGGCGTGCGGATCTCATGGCTCATGGTCGCCAGGAACTGGGTTTTCGCTTCGTTGGCCGTGTCGGCAGCGCGCCGGGCATCCTCCAGCGCGGCCTCGATCTGCTTGCGCGCGCTGATGTCGCTGAATGCGCACAACAGAACCTGCTCGCCCTTGTAGCGGGTTGGCGAACAACTCAGGTACAGGTGACGCCCTTCGGCGCTCTCGAAATAGTCGCTGTACTGGCCTTCGTCTGGTTCGAAGACTTTCTCTATCCATTGCGCGCTGCGCGCGTCCCGTGCCTGGCCTTGGCCCAACCACTGCTGGGCCAGGTGATTTTCCAGCACGACCTGTCCATCGCTGCGTCGCAGCACGCACAGGGCCACAGGTGCTGTTTCGATGACATCACGGCTGAACATTTCGCTTTCGACCAGTTCGCGGATACGTTCGACCGTTGGGGTGAAGAAGCGCTGGTCGAAACGCTGGATCAGGACTCTTATCAAGGTGATGCTGAGCACGCAGAACAGCAGGGCACCGAGCAGTTGCTGCCACACGCCGGCGAGGATCGCGGACAGGCCGATCGCGTATACCAGTTGCCAGTCCGAGGACATCAGCGGCTTGCTGATGACCAGGTACTCCGGCAGTAGCCCCTGGCCGACAAAGCCGAAGAAGTCCTGACCCACGGGCTTAGGTAGCGAGCGGTTCAATGCCGGGCCCTGACTGTTGGTGAACACCAGCATCCCGTCGGCGTTGAACATCATGAATTCCCCCGCGCTGGCATCCTTGAGCGATGGCGCCACCGCCTGGCTGTCGATTTCCAGGCCCAGCCAGCCGGAGTCCGCGTCGCGTTCGTCCAGGCGCAGGAAGATGAAAAGGCGCGAGCTTTGCGCGCCCTGGTCGGCCAGCCACAGTTCCCGTGGTGCCTTCACCCGTTGCCCTGCATCGCGGAGTCGGTCGAGCAGGGCGCGTGAAGGCTCCGGCGCCTGCGAGTCGACGTTGTACAGCCAGCGCATGGGGGCTTGGGCATCTGCGCCGACATACAGCAGGTTGACATGGCGCGCCCTGAGATAGGCGCACATGCGTCGTGTCAGCCACAGGCTCCAGCGCTTGCCCGGCTGGTTGCCCAGTTGCAGGTGGACCTCTTCGCCCGGTGCCAGGGGCACCGCTTGGACGCCAGGAACGGCCTGGCGCACGGTTGCGAGGCTCAGGCTTTCGAGCAGTGCCTCACGGTTGGTGAAAAAGGTATGCGCCTCGGCGATCGCACTGCTCATGGCGCCGTGGCGCCGGGCAATGTCGGTGTTGAACGTGAAGGACAGGAAATTGTAGGCCGCGCCGAGAATGCCGGCCGAGAGTACGAACGCCAGCAGCCGAAGCAGCCGGCGTGCTGCTTCGGGGTCGGAGAGTAGAGGGTTGATCTGTTGCAGATAGGCTTTGAGTCGCATCCGGCAAATTTAGGCCCGCCGCTGGCAACTAGACATCAGACGATCCTTAAACGGGCCTGGTCGCGGTGTTACTTGTAGAAAAGGTCCACCAGCGCCATGGCCTCGAACGTACCGGGGACAGGGGCCGAGCGCCAAATCAGGTCGGCACGGAACTCGTTGCGGATCAAGCCCGGTGTAGTGAGGTCCGCCAGCTTGAACCAGGTATCGAAGGGCACCGGTTGGTTGTTGTCCTGCTGGGTCAGGGCGATGCCGACAGAGCTGTTATTGCCGGGCACCAGCAGTTTGTCGATGACACTGGCGCTGCCGGCAACCGGGCTGAAGCGAGCACTGACGGCGTACGGCGTGTTGCAGGTTCTGACCAGGTCGAGGCTGAAATTGGCCGAGCTGGCGACCTGGCCGATTTGTGCCGAGCTGGCGAGGGCGCGGCGGAAATTGACCACCGAAGGTAAGATGGTCAGCTCGGGCGAACAGGGTACGAAGCGCACGTTGTTCATACCGGTGACGACATAGTTGAGGTTGCTGTCAGGCTTGGGGTTGAGTCCGCCCTTGCCGTCCAGCTGGAACACCCGATATTCACTCAGGACGCTGGCTTGTCCATCGGTCGGCGTTTCACCGTATTTTTCGATGAACACGGTGAAGGTCAGGGTGAAGCGGGCCTTGTCCCAGCCCGTGCAGTTCGCCCAGTTGCAACCGTGGAACGAGTTGAAACCGGTGCTGACCGCGCCCGAACTCTGGGTGATGGTCTTGGATCCGTAGCGAATCCCGACCCGTATGCCCTTGCCGATGCTGATTTTCGCAGGGTTGACCCAGAAATAGACGTCTTCCCGTACGCCTGTTTCGTAGTCATCGGCGCAGATGACCGGCACTGAATGTGGCGCAGATTCCCAGATGATCGTGCCGTCCGCCGCGTCGGCCGGCACCGCCAGCGCGGTACCCAGGGCCTCCTTGAACACCGACGCCTTGGAGGGGTCCAGCTTGCATGACAGCGCATAGCTGGTGGCCGGGCAGCTGGCTGCAACGAAGAGCAGGCCCAGCAGGGCTTTTCGAATTGGGATCATGGGGGGCTATCCTGTAACGGTGTGTTCACGGCAGCGCGACGCGGTGGCGTTTCTGCAGGCCGATATCGGTGAGCTCGCTGAATGCCACACGACTCTGTGCAGGCAGTGTCGAAGGCGCTTCGAGGGTGAGCGATTCCCCTGGGCGCAGGAGGAGGTAGTCCGTAAGCGGGTATGACTGCCCGAGGCTATCGAGTTGGAGATCGATCAGCGAAACATGGAAGGCACTTGGATTGCTGACTTCGATCGAACGAGGCTCGCGCTTGCGCCATTGCAGGCCGGTGGCCGCTTCGCTGGACGAGCCTGGCAGGCCGGCGGGACGATAGAACAGCTTCAGGCGCTGGCGGATGGCGAACTGCAGGGTATCGGTTTGCGCGGGCTTGCGCGGGATCTCGAGGATGTTCAGCCAGAACAGTGATTCCCGGTCCTGGGGTAGGCCCTTGCCTGCGTACAGTATCCGCAGCGTCTGTTGACCGTTGGGGGGGATCAGCGTCAATGGCTGGACGATGGCGAAGGGGGCATCGTCGTGCTCGTCGGGTGCGCTGACCCAACTTTGCATGACCGTGTCCAGGTCGCTGCGATTGATGACGTTGAGGCTCGCTTCCTTGTTCGTTCCCAGGTAGACAAGGCGCGTGCCTTCGATCTTGAGTTGGGCCCAAGCATTGGACGCCAGGCCCGTCATGACGATCGCCGCCATGGCTGGGAGCAAGAGGGTACGAAGCGAGCGCGGCGACATGGTCAGGGAATGGCTCCGGTGATGCGGGTCGGGAGAGTCTCAGCCATCCTAGGCATCGCAGCGGTCGCAGGCTTTGAGACGTTTCTTAAATTGGCTTCTTTGTTTTGTGAACTACCTCACGCCCGCGGCCAGGCTGCCTGACGTTCATCCGATAGGCTCAACATTGGGTTATCGGGAGAGTGAAAATCATGGGCAGCAAGCGATTCGCATTGAGTGTTGCAGTGTGCCTGGGCCTGGTTGGTCAGGCCCAGGCAGACGCCGTCGTTGTCTCGGGCATGCTGCAGTTCACCGGCAGCATCGTCGAGCCGTCGTGCACGACCACCGCCGGCACTGGCGGCTGGCGAATGGAGGCCTGTCCGGCGCTGGCTCGTGACAGCGTCATCGGTATCCAGGGCGTGGACGATCTGGCGGTGCCGGTTCGGGCGTTACGGGTCGACCGAGGGCCTACCGTCGATCAGGCTTACAGGCTGGTCGATGAGCGCGGCGAGCCCCCGACACAAGGTCACTACGTGGTCATCCTGACGTCACCGTAGGCCTTGAATACCGTCGGCGTTCGTTCGAACCGCGTCGAAGGAAAACCTGAAGGTACGTCGGACTGCATTGAATGACCTGACGCTTCGTGTGGCGAAGCGGCTGCGCATTTTGATCAGTAAGTTGTAATTTCCGATCATTGAGCCCATTCAAACGGCTGTTTAATGTCGCAGCAGATAAACGATAGGCCCCGCCAGCGTGCGAGGTGCCTGCATTTCCGTGATCACGCCACATGGGGAACCGTTTCATGGCTGCCGACCGCTATCCGCACTTGCTGGCCCCGCTCGACCTGGGCTTTACCACCTTGCGTAACCGCACCTTGATGGGCTCGATGCACACCGGCCTTGAAGAGCGTCCCGGCGGTTTCGAACGCATGGCGGCCTACTTTGCCGAGCGCGCGCGCGGTGGCGTCGGGCTCATGGTCACGGGGGGTATTGCGCCCAACGATGAAGGGGGCGTTTATTCTGGCGCGGCCAAGCTGAGCACCGAGGAAGAAGCCGACAAGCACCGGATCGTCACCGACGCCGTGCACGCCGCTGGCGGCAAGATCTGCCTGCAGATACTCCACGCCGGGCGCTATGCGTACAGCCCACGCCAAGTCGCGCCCAGCGCCATCCAGGCTCCGATCAACCCCTTCAAGCCCAAGGAGCTGGACGAGGCGGGGATCGAAAAGCAGATCGCCGACTTCGTCAATTGTGCCGTGCTGGCCCAGCGCGCTGGATACGACGGTGTCGAGGTCATGGGGTCGGAAGGGTATTTCATCAACCAGTTCCTGGCCGCCCACACCAACCACCGCACGGACCGCTGGGGTGGCAGCTACGAAAACCGCATGCGCCTGGCGGTCGAGATCGTCCGCCGCGTGCGCGAGGCGGTAGGGCCGGCATTCATCATCATTTTCCGCCTGTCGATGCTCGACCTGGTCGAAGGTGGCAGCAGTTGGAATGAGATCGTACTGCTGGCCCAGGCCATCGAGCGCGCAGGCGCGACGCTGATCAACACCGGCATCGGATGGCATGAGGCGCGAATTCCGACCATTGCCACCAAAGTGCCGCGCGCGGCATTCACCAAGGTCACCGCCAAGCTGCGCGGTGCGGTCAAGATCCCGCTGATCACCACTAACCGCATCAACACGCCGGAAGTGGCCGAGGCGGTGCTGGCCGAGGGCGATGCCGACATGGTCTCGATGGCCCGGCCGTTCCTGGCGGACCCAGATTTCGTCAATAAGGCCGCCGAAGGCCGTGCCGATGAAATCAACACCTGCATCGGCTGCAACCAGGCCTGCCTGGACCACACGTTCGGTGGCAAGCTGACCAGTTGCCTGGTCAACCCACGGGCCTGTCACGAGACCGAGTTGAATTACCTGCCGGTCACGAAGGTCAAGCGGATCGCCGTGGTCGGCGCCGGCCCTGCCGGTCTGGCGGCCGCGACCGTGGCTGCCGAGCGAGGCCATGAGGTGACCCTGTTCGATGCAGCAGACGAAGTGGGCGGCCAGTTCAACGTCGCCAAGCGGGTGCCGGGCAAGGAAGAGTTCTTCGAGACGCTTCGCTACTTCCGCAACAAAGTGCGCAGCACCGGCGTAGAGCTGCGCTTGAACACCCGTGTCGACGTCGAGGCATTGGTGCAGGGGAAGTTCGACGAAATCATCCTGGCGACCGGCATTGTTCCCCGTACCCCGGCCATTCCAGGGGTCGAGCACAACAAGGTCCTCAGCTACCTGGACGTGCTGCTGGAGCGCAAGCCGGTGGGCAAGAGCGTGGCGGTGATCGGGGCGGGCGGTATCGGTTTCGACGTTTCCGAATACCTGGTGCATCAGGGGGTGGCCAGCAGCCAGGACCGTGACGCGTTCTGGAAGGAGTGGGGCATCGATACGCACCTCGAAGCACGCGGCGGCGTGGCGGGTATCAAAGCCCAGCCGCATGCGCCTGCACGGCAGGTGTACTTGCTACAGCGCAAGAAATCCAAGGTCGGCGACGGCCTCGGCAAGACCACCGGCTGGATCCACCGTACGGGCTTGAAGAACAAGCATGTGCAGATGCTCAACAGCGTCGAGTACCTGAAGATCGACGACGACGGCCTGCACATCCGCGTCGGCGAGGGGGAGCCGCAGGTGTTGGCGGTGGACAATGTGGTGATTTGCGCCGGGCAGGATCCACTTCGTGAGTTGCATGAAGGGTTGGCGGCGGCGGGGCAGTCGGTTCACCTGATCGGTGGGGCCGACGTTGCTGCCGAACTGGACGCCAAGCGGGCGATCAACCAAGGGTCGCGGTTGGCGGCGGAGCTTTGAGCCACTCGCTGTCCAAGTAGTTGCGGTGGTGCTGACCTTTAGGCTTGAAGGCTGGCACCATCGGTTCGGACATGGTTTCTGGCTCAGTGCTAACGAGCGCTTTATGGGAAAGTCGCAATTTCGGTCACGTTGTGCATATCGCACCTAGGCATAAGCGGTTGTTGCGAGAGCAATGTGGGTAGGTAGGAAAGCGCCTGCTCGGTGAGGTCGGGCAGCGAGCCGCAGATCGTTGTGTGCAGGTTTATGGCAAGGCTCTACCCGTATTGCGGCGCACGAGGAGTGGTGGTGAGCAGGGTAACGATATCGCCCAATGCCCCTGACAGCGCCATTGCATTTCCGGCCACCCATAACTTGGCGCTGCAAGTGTGCAACCGTTGCAGGCAGAGGTGACCCTCACTGACATTGGCCAGCCATCGGGTGAATACATCGATGCGCTGAGCCAGATCCTCGGCTTCCAGGGTTTCGGGAGGCGCGATAACGAACGCTGAGGATATGAGAGGCTCGCCTTCCTCAAGAGACAGGCGAGCGACGTTAAAAAATGAATCTCTATCTGTATGCAGGGGGGGCTGGGGCGCTTAGGAAGATTCGTTATCTATTCGTGGAAAGGTGGCTCATGCCCCAGGCCCTGCTGCTTCGCCTGGTAAACTGCAGCACCAACCAAGGTCTCTCGCCATGTCCCCGTGCCTCTCAGAGCTACCCTCCGCGTTCTTGCAAACTTTTCATCTGCCATGGCTGCAAAACGCTGCGATCGAAGCCGCCATCCTGCGCCTGGACCTGATCGACCCGCTGATCAGCGGCAACAAATGGTTCAAGCTGCGCCACCACCTGCAACGCGCACATGAAAAGGGCGCGCCCGGCCTGATAAGCCTTGGCGGCAACCATTCCAATCACCTCCACGCCCTGGCCGCTGCCGGTAAACGCTTTGGTTTCGCCACGGTGGGGCTGCTGCGCGGTCATGCCCAGGACACGCCAACCGTTCGGGACTTGCAGGGCTTTGGCATGGAGCTGCACTGGCTTGGATACGACGGTTACCGTGCGCGCCACGAGCCCGGTTTCTGGGCGCCCTGGCAGGCTCGCTACCCGGGATGGCACTGCATTCCCGAAGGCGGTGGCGGGTTGGCGGGCGCCGAGGGTTGTGCAGCGATCGTCGAGCAGGCACAGGCGCAACTGGGAGCGCTGGGGTGGTCAGCGTACGATGCCTGGTGGTTGGCGGCAGGAACCGGGACCACGCTGGCGGGCCTGGTACTGGCCGAGGCGGGTAGGCACGCCGTTCATGGCGCGTTGGCAGTGCCGTGGGATCATGGTGTGCCGCAGACGGTCAGGGAACTGGTCGGCGCTGACGGTTACCAGCTGCACGAAGCCTGTCGTGGCGGTTTTGCCAAGTTCGATGAGGACCTGCTGGCGTTCGTCGACGCGTGCGAGCGACACAGTGGTGTGCCGCTCGAAGCCGTCTACACCGGCAAGGCCTTGCTGGCCTTGCGCGACCAGGCTGAGGCCGGGCTGTTCGAGCCCGGCACCCGCCTGATCTTTCTGCACACCGGTGGCCTGCAGGGGCGGCGCGGTTACTTGTAGGGCAGCATGCGCAGCAGCGTGTTGTCGCGCTGCACATAGTGGTGGTACAGGCCGGCCAGTGCGTGCAGGCCGATCAGCCAGTAGCCCCAGCTGCCCACGCGCTCATGCCAGCCCTTGATGAACTTGGCTTGATCCGGGTCGGCACCGATCAGGTGTGGCAGTTCCAGGCCATAGAACGGCACCGGCTTGTCGGCGGCGCTCAGAATCAACCACCCGGCCAGCGGCAAACCGATCATCAACAGATACAGCGCCAGGTGCATCAGGTGCGCGAGGCCGGTTTGCCAGGCAGGTGGCTTGGGCACGATGGGGGGTGTCGGTCGAGTCACCCGTACGGCAAGGCGCAACCAGACCAGCACGAATACCGTCAGGCCAAGCATGAAGTGCAGGTCTTTCATCAAGTTGCGTTCGGCGCTGTCCTTGGGGAACAGGCCGCGCAACTCGATGCAGGCGTATACAGCGGCGAGCAACACCAGCATCAGCCAATGCAGGGCGATGGACAGGCGTGCGTAATGAGTCGCGGGGGTGGATGAAGCCATGGTCGGTCCTCGTCATCAGGTCGAAAAGAACGCTCTTGGCGGCGCTCGTTCCTAACTGTAACTGGTACGGGAATCTTTTTTTTGCTTTAGATCTGTGAAACTTCGTCGATACAATCCGCTGAGCGATGGCGAATAGCTATTTGCTGTTAGCTCAAGGAAGCAAGTTATACGATTTTCTACACAAGGACTCTGTGTAAATGAAACCTTTCACAGCCGCTTCGAAGGCGGCGCTGCTTTGTGCTTTATCCACTCTCATGCTGGGCGGTTGCCAGCAAACCCCCGAAACCAAACCGCTTGCCAACCTGACCATCCCCCTGTGCGTCAACGACCAATGCGCGGTCATTGACCAGACTGGCAGTTTGCTGGTGGGCCCCGATAACACTTATTCGGGCCTCTACACCGTACCTTTCAGCAATTCCTTCATTTTTGGCGATGGTGATCACTGGAGCCTGGCCCGCCGTGATGGCAAGCAGGTGATCAAAGCCGATATCACCGATGAGCTGTATACCCTGACCCCTGGCTTGTTCGGCTTTGTCCGTGATGGCAAGGTCGGTGTGATGGACGAGCAGGGCAAGGAAGTCCAGCCGGCGCTCTTCGACACCGTATATGTCGGCGGCGAGAATGACTTCATCGTTTATGAAGTGAACGAACTGCGCGGCATTCTCACGGTCAAGGGCGAGAAGGTCAGTGACCCGGTGTTCGATTCGATGTACGTGCGTGGCGCCATGAAAGGTAACTGGGTGCTCGCCAAGCGCGAAGGCGAAAGCTGGGGCTATAACCTGGATACTCGCACGCTGCGCAAGCTCGACTTCGATGACATCGTCGTCGTCGGCGACGGCCACCTGGTGGTCAAGCGCGAAGGTGCCGAAGGCTCGGGTCTGGCCGATGCCGCGGGTAACCTGGTGGTGCCTTTCGGCAAGTTCTGGCTGGGTAACCCAGGGGCTGGATTGGTGGCCTTCAAGGCCACCTACGACGGGATGTGCGGCTATATGGATTACCAAGGCAAGACGGTCATCGAGCCTCGGTATGAAACCTGCGAAGCGTTCGGCAAGACCGGTGCGATGGTGCAACAGCCGCGTACCGAGGCGGGAAGGGGCAAGGCGGGGATGATCGGCCATGACGGCAAGTGGCTGATCGAGCCGAAGTACGACTCCATTGGTGATGCGGGTACCGGCACCGGCATGATCGGTCATCGTCCGGGCTTCAGCCATATTGGCGTGATGCAGAACAGTTTCCTGGCCACCTTTGGCACCGTCGACCTGGATAAAGGCACCGTGTTGATCGAGCCCACTTATGCTGAGGTCGGTGTGCTGGCGCCTGAGCGTTTCGCCTATTCCGAGCTGCAATCGCCGCGCAAGACCGTCAAGGTCTGGGGGATGCCCGATCAGGTGCGCACTGTGGGGATGATGGATGCCAAAGGCACGGTGTTGATCAAGCCGGAGCAGTTCGTCAGGCTCTCGCTGACCGCCGACAAGCAGCACGTGCTTGCCGCCGAGGGTGAGTCCACCGACGCCAATCGCGCCCTCTACGACCTGGACGGCAAGTTGTTGGTGCCGGCCAAATGGCAGGCCATCAAAGTCGACATGGACCGCGGAGTGATCTTTGGTTATCGCGTCGAAGGGTACAACGACGATGCGGTCAGCACCTTGCGGGCCATGTATCGCCTCGATGGCACGGTGGTGTTCGACACCAACCGCTTACCGTGCGGTGCCGAGCAGGTAGTCGATGGCAAGGGCAAGGTGCTCTGGCCGACCGATGCCCAAGCCCACTGCCCCAAGGCTGAACCGGTAGCCGACGCCTCCTGAGGCACGGCGTTCTCAAAGGGGCAGGTGCGGCCAGTCGTCAGCGACCAGGAACAGCCGCTCTGCCTCTTCCCACGCCCCGTCCGCCTGCTCCTCCAGGCGGACCAGCAATTGTGCAGGGGCATGCTCGTCCAGTGCCTGCAACCATTCGCCGATGCCAGCACGCACCAGCAGGTCCTCGGCCTGGAAGCGAGCCGGTGCCAGCCACGCGTGGCGCGGCAAAGGCTGCCAGCACTGCTGTGGTGGCGGTGACCAATCCTTGCGGTGCGACCAGTGCCCACGCAAATGTTGCGGATTGCTCGGCGACGGTGAGTCGGTCTGGCCGGGACAGGGGTAGAACAGGTAGCCGCTCATCCACAAGTGCGCATTGATCTCATCGACACCCAGATCGGCCAGCCTGTCACGTGCCTGTGCACTGCGCGACATGGGCAACTGGTGACCCACGACATGGGCCAGTTTGCTGCCTAGTCGGTCGTGGCAGCCGGGGCCCAGCCAATCGGCCGGGTCGTGGCCGTCAGTCTGCTGGGGGCCGAGGTACAGCTTTATCGCCAGTTCCAGATGATGCACGCCCTCGCGATCGCGCAGGAGGATATCCAATTCGCCCAGCGTTCTACCGCCTTGGCGAATCGCCAGGTTGCCGGCCAGCAACTCGACGCCAGGGGCGTGGCGCAGGGCAAACTGCCAGAGACTTTCGTAGTACAAGCCCAAACGCTGGCTGGTCAGCTGTACCAGCCAGGCGCGCAGCGGCTGGTCGTCGGCATCCAGCGACCGTAGCCACAGCGCCAGGCCTTGTGGATCGTCCGCCCAGGCACTGCCCGTCAGCGGATGGCGCTGGGGGCAGGGCGGGGCACTGAGCAGCGGCGGCGACAGCAGTACCCATGCCAGGTCGCGAACCGCTGGGCGGCGAAGTTGGCGGGGCAGGTCGTGCAGATCGGCAAAAGGCATCATCCTGCGAGCATAGCCGGTTTGCCGCTGCCCGGTCGTTTCGCCCATAATCCCGGCATAGTCACCCGCCGCAGAGCCTCGCAGGAGCCCCATGGAGCAATTTCGCAATATCGGTATCATCGGACGCCTTGGCAGCTCGCAGGTGCTCGACACCATTCGCCGACTGAAAAAATTCCTCCTCGAGCGCCACCTGCACGTGATCCTCGAGGACACCATCGCCGAAGTCCTGCCCGGCCATGGCCTGCAAACCTCCACCCGCAAATTGCTAGGCGAGGTCTGTGACCTGGTCATCGTGGTAGGGGGCGACGGCAGTCTGCTGGGCGCCGCCCGCGCCTTGGCCCGTCACAATATTCCGGTGCTGGGCATCAACCGGGGTAACCTGGGCTTTCTGACCGATATCCGCCCGGACGAGCTGGAAGTGAAAGTCGCCGAGGTGCTCGACGGCCATTACCTGGTGGAAAACCGCTTCCTGCTGCAGGCCGAGGTGCGCCGCCATAACGAGGCCATCGGACAGGGCGATGCGCTCAACGACGTGGTGCTGCACCCTGGCAAGTCGACGCGGATGATCGAGTTCGAGATCTACATCGACGGCCAGTTCGTCTGCAGCCAGAAAGCCGACGGCCTGATCGTCGCCACGCCCACCGGCTCCACCGCCTATGCGCTGTCCGCTGGCGGCCCGATCATGCACCCCAAACTCGACGCCATCGTGATCGTACCGATGTACCCGCATACCCTGTCTGGGCGGCCGATCGTGGTGGACGGCAACAGCGAGCTGAAAATCGTCGTGTCCAAGGACCTGCAGATCTACCCGCAGGTTTCCTGTGATGGCCAGAACCACTTCACCTGCGCCCCTGGCGACACCATCACGGTGAGCAAGAAGCCACAGAAGCTGCGCCTGATCCATCCGCTGGACCACAACTACTACGAGGTCTGCCGCACCAAGCTCGGCTGGGGCAGCCGCCTGGGAGGTAGGGACGACTGATGCTCGATCCGGCGCGAAGTTTCGACATCATCGGCGACGTGCACGGCTGTGCACTGACCCTCGAACGGCTGCTCGACGCCCTCGGCTACAAACGGGTCGGCGGTGTCTGGCGCCACCCTCGGCGCCAGGCGTTGTTCCTGGGTGACATCGTCGATCGCGGGCCGCGCATTCGCGAGGCGCTGCACATCGTCCACGACATGGTCGAAGCCGGCCAGGCGTTCTGCATCATGGGTAACCATGAATACAACGCCCTGGGCTGGGTGACCCCGGCACTGCCGGGCAGTGGCAAGGCCTACGTGCGCGAACATACACCCCGGCATGCCCGCCTGATCGACGAGACCCTGACTCAGTTCGCCCATCATCCAGGCGACTGGCACGACTTCCTGCAGTGGTTCCATGAGCTGCCGCTGTTCGTCGATGCCGGGCGTTTCCGCCTGGTGCACGCCTGCTGGGACGCCCGTCTGATCGAACCGTTACGCCAGCAATATCCGCAAGGGCGCATCGACGAGCATTTCATCCAGGCATCGGCGGTGTCCGGCAGCTTTGCCGCCACCGTGTGCAATCGCCTGTTGCGCGGCACCGACATGCGCCTGCCGGACGGCCTGACCCTGACCGGTGGCGATGGCCTGACCCGAGCCTTTTTCCGCACCAAGTTCTGGGAGGAAGACCCGCAGACCTACGGCGACATCGTGTTCCAGCCCGATGCCTTGCCGGAGGAAGTGGCCAGGACACCGCTCAGCCACACCGAGAAAAATGCTTTGCTGCGCTATGCCGAGGACGAGCCCATGCTGTTCGTTGGCCATTACTGGCGTAGTGGCCGACCGGCGCCGATTCGCGACAACTTGGCCTGCCTGGACTACAGCGCGGTGCTGTACGGCAAACTGGTGGCCTACCGGCTGGATGACGAAACCCGTATCGACCCGCACAAGTTCGTCTGGGTCGATGTCGACCGACCGCAGGCCAACCAATGAACGTCGTTGAAGTGATACGCCTGCCGCTGACGGTCGACCTCAGCGGCTTCGTCCAGCTGCTGCAGCGCCTGCAGGTGCCGCACCGTGTGATCGTGGAGGGCGAAGCCCAGGTGCTGTGGGCGCCAGAGACAATGGCCGCCGACGTCCTCCAGCTTTATCAGCGCTTCCCGGACGGCAACGCCGACGTACCGCTTGCGCAACCCCCTGTGGAAGCCAGTATGCCGGTGAATGCTCCAGCACCACCGTCCCTGGCCGAACAAGCCCGTGCCTGCAAGGTCACCGCCTTCATCCTGTTCCTGTGCCTGGTGGTCGCTGGCCTCACTGGCTTGGGCGAGAACTTCACCACCATAGGTTGGTTCACCTTTCTGGACTTCCGCGTCCAGGGCGAATACCTGTACTTCACCCCCTTGGCGCAAAGCCTGGGCGATGGGCAATGGTGGCGGCTGGTCTCGCCCATGCTGTTGCACTTTGGCGTGCTGCACCTGGCGATGAATGGCCTATGGTACTGGGAGCTGGGCAAACGCATCGAACTGCGCCAGGGTCCATGGATGCTGCTCGGCCTGACCCTGTTATTCAGCCTGGTGTCCAACCTGGCCCAGCATTTCGCGAGCGGGCCGAGCCTGTTCGGCGGCTTGTCCGGCGTGCTGTACGGGTTGCTGGGGCACATCTGGTTGTACCAATGGCTCGCGCCGAACCCGCTGTTCAGCCTGCCCAAGGGGGTACTGGTGATGATGCTGATCTGGCTGGTCATCTGCCTGACCGGCGTGGTCGGCCAGCTCGGGTTTGGTCAGATCGCCAACGCCGCCCATGTCGGCGGGTTGCTCATCGGATGCTTGACGGGCCTCTTGGGTGGGGCCCTTGCCCGGCGTAAACTGTCGGTTTGATTACGGCTTTGTACGAGAAGTGCCTGCCCGACCATCATGCTGCGTTGAAAACAGGCTCGGATAGCGTATTTACAAACAGTAAACTCCGCTTCCTCGCCTGTTTTTGCCTCGCCTGATCGCCGTTCGGCGATTTTCGTCCAAACCCCAGGAGACGCTATGTCCACTTTCGCGCAAATGATCGAAAACATTACCCCTGAAATCTATGCAAGCCTGAAAACGGCCGTGGAAATCGGCAAATGGTCCGATGGCCGCAAACTCACCCCCGAGCAGAAAGAGCTGTCGCTACAGGCCGTGATCGCCTGGGAGATGAAGAACCTCCCCGAGGAGCAGCGCACCGGCTACATGGGCCCGCAAGAGTGCTCGTCGAAATCTGCGCCAATCCCTAACATTCTGTTCAAGTCGGACTCGGTACATTGATCGAACTCGCTCGTGGCTCTCTGAGCAAGATGGCGGTACGCCTGGAAGCGCCGGTCGTCCAGTACAGCTTCCGCCTGGATGACACGCAGGTGCCGGTGAACCCGCTGATCGGGCAGTCGATCCGCCTGGAATACCTTGGCGCCATTCATTGCACCCACTGTGGCAAACGCACCAAGACCAGCTTCAGCCAGGGCTACTGCTACCCGTGCATGACCAAGCTGGCCCAGTGCGACGTGTGCATCATGGCCCCGGAGAAATGCCACTACGACGCAGGCACTTGCCGCGAACCCGCCTGGGGCGAGCAGTTCTGCATGACTGACCACGTGGTGTACCTGGCCAATTCGTCGGGTATCAAGGTCGGCATCACCCGCGCCACTCAACTGCCCACCCGCTGGCTCGACCAGGGGGCTAGCCAGGCGCTGCCGATCATGCGCGTGGCCACCCGTCAGCAATCGGGTCTGGTCGAAGATGTGCTGCGCAGCCAGGTACCGGACCGCACCAATTGGCGCACGCTGCTAAAGGGCGACGCCGAGGTGCTCGACCTCATGGCCATCCGCGAGCAGATCTTCGACGCCTGCGCCGACGGTATCCGCAGTTTGCAGGAGCGTTTCGGCTTGCAGGCCATCCAGCCGTTGGCGGATGCCGAGGTGGTCGAGATGCGTTACCCGGTGGAGGCTTACCCGAAAAAGATCGTCAGCTTCAACCTCGACAAGGACCCGGTGGTGGAAGGCACGCTGCTGGGCATCAAGGGCCAGTACCTGATTTTTGACACCGGCGTGATCAACATTCGCAAGTACACGGCCTACCAACTGGCCGTGCTTCAGTAAAGGATCGTCACCATGCGCACCGAACAACCGCAAGTGATCTACCTCAAGGATTATCAGGCCCCTGAGTACCTGATCGACGAGACGCACCTGACCTTCGAGCTGTTCGAGGACCACACGCTGGTCCATGCGCAACTGGTCATGCGCCGCAACCCCGAGCGTGGCGCCGGTCTGCCGCCGCTGGTGCTCGATGGCCAGCAACTGGAACTGTTGCGTGCGTCGCTGGACGATCAGGAGTTACAGGCGGGCGACTACCAGCTCGATGGCGACAGCCTGACCGTGCAGCCTGAAGGCGAGCGCTTCACCCTCGATACCAGCGTGAAGATCCACCCGGAATCCAACACAGCCCTCGAAGGCCTTTACAAGTCCGGCAAGATGTTCTGCACCCAGTGCGAGGCAGAAGGTTTCCGCAAGATCACCTATTACCTCGACCGCCCGGACGTGATGAGCACCTTCACCACCACGGTGATCGCCGAGCAGCATCGCTACCCGGTGCTGCTGTCCAACGGCAACCCGGTCGGCAGCGGCCCGGCCGAGGATGGCCGGCACTGGGCGACCTGGGAAGACCCGTTCAAGAAGCCGGCCTACCTGTTCGCCCTGGTGGCCGGAGACCTGTGGTGTGTCGAGGACAGCTTCACCCGCCAGTCCGGTCGCGACGTGACCCTGCGCATTTACGTCGAGCCCGAGAACATCGACAAGTGCGACCACGCGATGGTCAGCCTCAAGAACTCCATGCGTTGGGACGAACAGGTCTACGGCCGTGAATACGACCTGGATATCTTCATGATCGTCGCGGTCAACGACTTCAACATGGGCGCCATGGAAAACAAGGGCCTGAACATCTTCAACTCCAGTTGTGTGCTGGCCCGTGCCGAAACCGCCACCGACGCCGCCCACCAGCGCGTCGAAGGCGTGGTTGCCCACGAGTATTTCCACAACTGGTCGGGCAACCGCGTGACCTGCCGCGACTGGTTCCAGCTGTCGCTCAAGGAAGGCTTCACGGTGTTCCGCGATGCCGAATTCAGTGCCGACATGAACTCGCGCACGGTCAAGCGCATCGAGGACGTCGCCTACCTGCGCACCCACCAGTTCGCCGAAGATGCCGGCCCCATGGCCCACCCGGTGCGCCCGGACAGCTTCATCGAGATCTCCAACTTCTACACCCTGACCGTCTACGAGAAGGGCGCCGAGGTGGTGCGCATGGTCCGTACCCTGCTGGGCGCCGAGGGCTTCCGCAAGGGCAGCGACCTGTACTTCGAACGCCACGATGGCCAGGCGGTGACCACCGATGACTTCATCAAGGCCATGGAAGACGCCAACGGTGTCGATTTCACCCAGTTCAAGCGTTGGTACAGCCAGGCCGGCACGCCGCGCCTGGAGGTTAGCGAGTCTTATGACGCGACGGCGCAGACCTACAGCCTGACGTTCCGCCAGAGCTGCCCGGCGACCCCGGACAAGGTCGAGAAGCTGCCGTTCGTGATCCCGGTCGAACTGGGGCTGCTCGATGCTGCAGGCAACGACCTGCCACTGCAGCTGGCCGGTGAAGGCTCGGCAGCAGGTACCACCCGTGTGCTGTCGGTGACCGAAGCCGAACAGACCTTCACCTTCCAGGGCATCGCGGCCAAGCCGCTGCCGTCGCTGCTGCGCGGTTTCAGCGCCCCGGTGAAACTGAGCTTCCCGTACGACCGCGACCAACTGATGTTCCTCATGCAGCATGACAGCGACGGCTTCAACCGCTGGGAAGCGGGCCAGCAGCTGTCGGTGCAGGTGTTGCAGGAGCTGATCGGCCAGCATCAGCGCGGCGAAGCGCTGAAGCTCGACCCGCGGCTGATCACCGCCCTGGGCACCGTGCTGGGCAACGCATCGCTCGATGCAGCCATGGTCGCCGAAATGCTGTCGCTACCGGGCGAGGCCTACCTCACCGAGATCAGCCAGGTGGCCGATGTCGATGCGATCCACGCAGCTCGCGAGTTCGCTCGCCAGCAAATCGCCGAGCAGCTGTTCGACGCGCTGTGGGCCCGCTACCAGGCCAACCGCGAGGTATCGCGCAACACCCCCTATGTGGCGCAAGCCGAGCACTTTGCCCGTCGCAGCCTGCAGAACATCGCGCTGTCCTACCTGATGCTGACCGGCAAGCCGCAGGTGCTGGAAGCGACACTTGAGCAGTTCGAGCACTGCGACAACATGACCGAGCGCCTGACCGCCCTGGCCGTGTTGGTCAACGCCTCGTTCGAAGCCGAGCGGGCCAAGGCGCTGGAGGCCTTTGCCGAACATTTCAAGGACAACCCGTTGGTCATGGACCAGTGGTTCAGCGTGCAGGCGGCCAGTGCGTTGCCCGGTGGCCTGGCGCGGGTCAAGGCGCTGATGCAGCACCCGGCCTTCACGTTG
The DNA here is from genome assembly GCF_000425785.1 of Pseudomonas taiwanensis DSM 21245. Lineage (GTDB taxonomy): Bacteria > Pseudomonadota > Gammaproteobacteria > Pseudomonadales > Pseudomonadaceae > Aquipseudomonas > Aquipseudomonas taiwanensis. Next base: position 18,844 of record NZ_AUEC01000029.1, on the reverse strand, counting down.
AAGAACCCGAACAAGGTGCGTGCGCTGATCGGTGCGTTCGCCGGGCAAAACCTGGTCAACTTCCATGCGGCCGACGGTTCCGGGTACCGCTTCCTGGCTGACCTGGTGATCGAACTGAATGCGCTGAACCCGCAGATCGCTTCGCGTCAGTTGGCACCGCTGACCCGCTGGCGCAAGTACGACGATGCGCGGCAGGCATTGATGAAGGGCGAGCTGGAGCGGATTCTCGCTTCGGGCGCGCTGTCCAGCGATGTGTATGAAGTGGTGAGCAAGAGCCTGGCCTGAGTGCCCGATAAGCTGAACTCGCCTCTTCGCGGGTAAACCCGCTCTTACAGGTACACCACTGCGGTGGGATGACGGTAGGAGCGGGTTTACCCGCGAAGCTTTTGGGGCGGTTAACAAAACATAACGTCCTGCCCGTTGTATTGCCGCGACGTTCCCCGATAGCATGACCCCAAGCTATTGCAGGCCTCTAGATCAGGCTTTTCGCAGTACCTGCAAGGCACAGACCCACCAAGAAAAACACAACAGGGGACGGTCATGAGGGAGCGGTTTTTGACGCAGGCCAGGCGTGGTGCCTGGCCGTTGGCGACCGGTGCGATGCTGGCGCTGGCATTGGGTATGTGGGCGCACACCACGCAAGCGGCCGCCGCCCAGGAGTATTCCACCGAGTCGGCCAAGGCCAGCCAGAGCCTGTTGATCGACGCTGCCCATGCCGGAAAACGGCTGGTGGTGGTGGGGGATCGTGGCCATATCCTGTTCTCCGACGACCAGGGCAAGGCCTGGACCCAGGCACGCGTGCCCACCCGGCAGTTGCTGACCGCTGTCTTCTTTCTCGATGACAAACGCGGCTGGGCGGTCGGTCACGATGCCCAGATCCTCGCCAGCAACGACGGTGGCGCGACCTGGAGCAAACAGTTCGAAGACCTGTCCCGCGAGTCGCCGCTGCTCGATGTCAGCTTCCTCGATGCCCAGCATGGATTTGCTGTCGGTGCCTATGGCGCGTTGCTGGAAACCACCGATGGCGGCCAGCATTGGCAAGATGTGGCCGAGCGCCTCGACAACCCCGATCAACTGCATCTCAACGGTATTGCCCAGGTCAAGGATGCGGGCCTGTTCATCGTCGGCGAGCAGGGCTGCATGTTCCGCTCGGGTGACAACGGCCAGACCTGGTCGAAGGTCGAGGGGCCTTACGAAGGGTCGCTGTTCGGTGTGATCGGCACCTCCCAGCCTCGCACGCTGCTCGCCTATGGCCTGCGCGGCAACCTGTTCCGCTCCACCGATTTCGGCGACACCTGGCAGCCGATCGAACTCAAGGCCACACGTGGCACGCTCGAATTCGGCCTGGCAAGCGCTACGCTTCTCGATGACGGCACCCTGGTGCTGGTCGGCAATGGTGGCAGCGTGCTGCGCAGCCACGATGACGGCCAGACCTTCAGCGTCTATAACCGCGCCGACCGCATCGCCTTGGCCGGAGTCAGTGGCCTGGCCAACGGAGGCTTGTTGCTGGTGGGGCAGGGCGGTGTGCACCTGGCCACAGCCGAAGGTGGCGAGCAAACTACCGGGGAGGTGCGTCCATGACCAGTCGCGAGAGCATTACCATGCATCCTCACCACCAGGACAAGGCCACGTTGCTGGAACGCCTGATCTTCAACAACCGCCCGGTGGTCATCGCTTTGTGCCTGCTGGTGAGCATTTTCCTGTTCTGGCAGGCCACGCAGATCCGCCCGTCCACCAGCTTCGAGAAAATGATCCCACTGCAGCATCCGTTCATCGAGCAGATGATGGAGCACCGCAACGACCTGGCGAACCTCGGCAATACGGTGCGCATCTCGGTCGAAGCAGTCAATGGCGACATCTTCGACAAGGACTACATGGAGACCCTGCGTCAGATCCATGACGAGGTGTTCTACATTCCCGGTGTCGATCGCGCAGGCCTCAAGTCGCTGTGGAGCCCCAGCGTGCGCTGGACCGAAGTCACCGAGGAAGGTTTCTCCGGTGGTGAGGTGATACCCAACACCTACAACGGCTCGGCCGAGAGCCTCGACGCGCTGCGCGACAACGTGCTCAAGTCGGGCCAGGTCGGTCGCCTGGTGGGCAACAACTTCAAGTCCAGCATCATCGATGTGCCGTTGCTCGAGCGTTACCCGGACCCACAGGACCAGGGTAAGCTCATCAAGCTTGACTACCAGCAATTCTCCCACCAGCTGGAAGAGAAGATCCGCGACAAGTTCCAGGCCCAGAATCCCAACGTGAAGATTCACATCGTGGGCTTCGCCAAGAAAGTCGGCGACCTGATCGACGGCCTGGTGATGGTGGCGATGTTCTTCGGTGTGGCGCTGCTCATCACCTGGGCCCTGTTGTACTGGTTCACCTGGTGCATCCGCAGCACCATCGCCGTGCTCATCACCACCCTGGTGGCGGTGGTATGGCAGCTAGGGCTGATGCACGCGGTCGGCTTTGGCCTGGACCCTTACTCCATGCTGGTGCCGTTCCTGATCTTCGCCATCGGTATTTCCCATGGCGTGCAGAAGATCAACGGCATCGCGCTGCAGTCCAGCGACGCCGACAATGCCCTGACTGCCGCGCGGCGTACTTTCCGCCAGCTGTTCCTGCCGGGCATGATCGCCATTCTCGCCGACGCGGTGGGCTTCATCACCTTGTTGATCATCGACATCGGCGTTATCCGCGAACTGGCCATTGGCGCCTCCATCGGTGTCGCGGTGATCGTATTCACCAACCTGATCCTGCTGCCGGTGGCGATTTCCTATGTGGGCATCAGCAAGAAGGCCATCGAGCGCAGCAAGAAGGACGCCACCCGTGAGCATCCGTTCTGGCGCCTGTTGTCCAACTTCGCCAGTGCCAAGGTGGCGCCGGTGTCGATCGCCCTTGCTCTGGTGATGTTCGCTGGCGGGCTCTGGTACAGCCAGAACCTGAAGATCGGCGACCTTGACCAGGGTGCGCCGGAATTGCGCCCGGACTCGCGCTACAACCAGGACAACAATTTCATCATCAGCAACTACTCCACCAGCTCTGATGTGTTGGTGATCATGGTCAAGACGCCGTCCGAGAGCTGCTCGATCCACTCGACCATGGCGCCGATCGACGAGTTGATGTGGACCATGGAGAACACCCCTGGCGTGCAGTCGGCGATCTCTTTGGTGACGGTGTCCAAGCAAGTGATCAAGGGCATGAACGAGGGCAGCCTGAAATGGGAAACCCTGTCGCGCAACCCGGACATCCTCAACAACTCCATCGCCCGCGCCGATGGCCTGTACAACGCCGATTGTTCGCTGGCGCCGGTGCTGGTGTTCCTGAACGACCACAAGGCCGAAACCCTGGAGCGGGCGACTGCTGCGGCCAAGGCCTTTGCCGACAGCCACAACAAAGAGGGGCTGCAGTTCCTGCTCGCGGCCGGTAACGCCGGTATCGAGGCGGCCACCAACGAGGTCATCAAGTCCGCCGAGCTGACCATTCTGATCCTGGTGTACATCTGCGTGGCGGTGATGTGCATGATCACCTTCCGTTCCTTTGCCGCCACCCTGTGCATCGTGCTGCCACTGGTGCTGACTTCGGTGCTGGGTAACGCGCTGATGGCGTTCATGGGCATCGGCGTGAAGGTCGCCACCTTGCCGGTGGTGGCCCTGGGGGTGGGTATTGGCGTTGACTACGGCATCTACATCTACAGCCGCCTGGAGAGCTTCCTGCGCGCAGGCATGCCGTTGCAGGAGGCCTACTACCAGACCCTGCGTTCTACTGGCAAGGCGGTGTTGTTCACCGGGTTGTGCCTGGCCATCGGGGTATGCACCTGGATCTTCTCGGCGATCAAGTTCCAGGCTGACATGGGGCTGATGCTGACCTTCATGCTGCTGTGGAACATGTTCGGTGCGCTGTGGCTGCTGCCGGCGCTGGCGCGGTTCTTGATCAAGCCGCAGAAGCTGGCGGGCAAGGAGGGTGGGTCGATCTTCGCCCATTGACAGCCGTGGGTCTTGATCGCCGGCAAGCCGGTTCCTACCCGGGGGTAGGAACCGGCTTGCCGGCGATAAGGCTATAATGCCGCCTCATTTCCAATGGGTACCCCCATGTCTTCCCTCGCCAACGCTCTCCAGTCTTGCGACATGCTCCTGATCGACGGTCTGCACGCCTTCGATTTCACCTTCGACGCCACTGGCCTCACCGTCGAGTGCATGGACGGCCGTCAGATGCGCCGCTGGAGTTTCACCACCGAACAGGTCGCCGCCGCTGTGGGCTCAGGCGATCAGTGGCAGCTCAACGATGCCCAGGGCGAGCATCGTCTAGTCTGTATGAGTGCCTTTCGTGCCTCGGATGAAGACGAAGATGAATCGGACCTGGAAGAGCCTACTGGTCGCTAGTTGCATGAGCGTTCTGATCGACGCCCACGCCGAGACCTTGTTGGTGGGCAGCTATACCGATGGCGTCAGCCAAGGCATCTACCGTTATCACTTCGACAGCAAGCGCGGTCACATCGACCCCACTCCCTTGCAGGTGGTCGATAGCGTAAGTCCTTCGTGGCTGGTGCTGTCGGCCGATCACCGGCAGTTGTTCGCGGTCAACGAAACCGCGCAAGGCACCGTCAGCAGCTTCAGTCTCAGCAGCAAGGGTGTGATCAAGCCTTTAAACCAGGTGCCGACGCAGGGTGATGAACCCACCCACGCCAGCCTCAGCCATGACCAGCGTTACCTGTTCGTCGCCAACTACGCGGTCGCAGCCGATCCAGGCGGCAGCCTGGTGGTGGTGCCCGTCGCCAAGGACGGCAAGCTCAAGCCAGTGGTGCAGCAGGCCAGGCACAAAGCCAGTGGCGTCAATCCCGAACGCCAGGCCGGTGCGCATGTACATGCACTGGTACTGTCGCCGGATGGGCGGCACCTGTACGCCTGCGACCTGGGCGCCGACAAGGTGTTCATCTATCGCTACGACGGTGCCAGCCCGACGCATCCGCTGAGCCCGGCGATTCCCGCCTCGGTGGCGTTGCCGCCGGGTAGCGGGCCTAGACATCTGCTGTTCGATGCCAAGGGACGTCATGCCTACCTGACGCTGGAAATGAGCGCAGAAGTGGTCATGTTCGATGTGCAGGATGGTGCGCTGCTGGAGCGACAGCGCTTGCCGCTGACCGAGCGCCAGGAGCCCGAGGCGAAAGCGGCCGGTGGGTTGCATCTGTCGGCCGACGGGCGCTTTCTGTACGTGAGCAACCGAGGCGCGGCCAACGAGATCGTGGCGTTCAGCGTGGCCAAGGACGACGGCCAGTTGAGGTTCTTGCAACGGCGCTCGGTCGAAGGCGACCACCCCCGTGAATTCGCTCTGGATCCAAGCGACAACTTCGTGCTGGTGGCCAATCAGAAGAGCAATCAGATCGTGGTGATGCGCCGCGACCCACGTAGCGGGATGATCGGCGAGACCTTGCAAAAACTGCCACAGGATGCGCCTTCGGACCTGAAGTTTGTCGAGTAACTATCAACCGGCGTGATATTCGCTACTGCCGCAATGAATTTCTGCAGGCGGCTTCAGCGGCGTAAGTTTGACCCAAGGCCCAAACGGGCCAACGTCAAACCACCGCAGTCGAGGTCAGCCCAGATGAACTTCAATCTCTTCCCGGTCATTGCCGCATCCGCCATTTCCGCCTCCGTGGTACTGCCGGCGCATGCCCATGCCGACAGCCGCGCCAAGGCGTCGGCCACCCACAGCTATACCGAGCAGTACCTGCGCCAAAGTGCGCATTTTCATGCGGCACTGAGTGGTAAGCATGCCCATTGAGCATCTGCATTGACCCTATCGCCGGCAAGCCTGCTTCTACTGGGGCCCCCGCCGTATCTGTAGGAGCCGGCTTGCCGGCGATAGGGCCAATAAGCTCAACGGGCCATCACCGCCTTGAACAGGTCCGATGCCAGCCACCCCTCTAGCCAGCTCCGCACTCGCGGATAAGCCGCCTCGGCGAACCACTGAGGTTCGACCCCGGCAAACTGGCGCATCAAGGGTAGTAATGCGGCATCGGCCAGGCTGGGATGGTCGGCGAGCAGGTAGGGGCGTGCTTGCAGCAACTGTTCAAGCTCCGCCAGCCAAGGTTCGGCTTGCTGGCGGTAATGCTGGCGCGAGTGCTGCGGGTGACGCTCGGCGTACTTGTATAGATTGACCTGCGCCTTGAATTCTCGGTCGTTGCGCTCGATCAGCCCTTCGGCCTGCCGGGCTGCCGCGGGGTCGCCCCGCAGTTGCCAATCCTGTGGGTCATGCTGTTGCAACGCCCAGCGCATGATGTCCAGGCTTTCCTCCAGCACTGCACTACCCGTATCGAGCACCGGGACCGTGCCTTTGGGCGACAGGGCCAGCAGCTCGGCCGGCTTGTCCTTCATCGCCACTTCACAGACCTGTACGTCGCAGCCGGCGTAGCGCAGGGCCAAACGCGCGCGCATGGCCCAGGGGCAGCGTCGGAACGAGTAGAGAATCACCCGCACACCTCGACATCGCTCAGGCCGTTGCCCTGGCGACGCACCTGGATCTGCACCGGAATGCGCTCATGCATCTCTTGTACGTGCGAGATCACCGCCACTTTGCGCCCTTGGGCCTGCAAGCCATCGAGGGCATCCATGGCCAGTTGCAGCGACTCGGGGTCCAGGCTGCCAAAGCCTTCGTCGATGAACAGCGACTCGATGCGCAGTGTGCTCGACGCCATCGACGCCAGCCCAAGTGCAAGGGCCAGCGACACCAGGAAGGTTTCGCCACCGGACAACGAGTGCACTGAACGCAGCTCGTCACCCATCTCGGTGTCCATCACCAGCAGGCCCAGTGCACTGCCGCCGCGCTTGAGGCGGTAGCGGCGCGCCAGTTGGCGCAGTTGCGCGTTGGCATGGTGCAGCAGCAGGTCGAGGTTGTAGCCCTGGGCGATCTTGCGGAACACGTCACCCGATGCCGAACCTATCAACGCATTGAGCCGCGCCCAGCGCTGCCATTGCTGGTAGGCCTGCTCGATTTCGCCGGCCAGTGCCTGGTGTGCCTGCTGGCGACGTTGATCATCGGCTTGCTGGGCGCGCAGTTCGGCGCATTGTTGTTCAAAGCTGGTCTGATGCTCGCGAAGTTGGGCCAGGGCCTGGTCCAGCTCTTCGGCTGATGCATCGACCGTGGTGTGCGCCGAGTGCTGCTGCAGGCGTTGCTCGCGTTCCTGAAGTACCACGCGGCCCTGTTCGATGGCCTTTTCCGCACCTTGCAGTTGCTGGCGAAGCTCGATCACCTGCGCATCATCCAGCGCCAGCAGGCGGTCGAGACCTGCATCGTCCAGTTCAGGGTGCTCGGCGCGCCACTGGGCGATCTCGCCCCGCAATTGCTGATGCTCTTGTTCGAGTGCCTGGCGGCGGGCCTCGTTGGCCTTCAGTTCGCCTGCCAACTGCAAGGCTTGCGTGCGTGCATCCTGCAGATGCTGCGCGGTCTGGGCTTCGAGCGCGCGGGCCTGCTCCAGTTGCTGCTCAAGAGACTGTTGCCAGGCTTCGGCGCTTGGGTGCACCCCCAACAGCTCAGTCAGTGCGGCGCGAGCCTTGTCCATCTGCTCGGCCAGGCCATCGATTTGCTGTTGCAGCTCTTGCTGGCGTTGCACACGAGTCTGCTGCTGGTCACGCAACCGTTCCAGTTGCTGCAGCCGCTGCTGCTGTTCCTGCTGCTCGTCCTTTTGGTGCTCCAGCTGCTGCAGGCGCTGGGCAATCTGCTGGTCGAGGCTGAGGAAGGCATGCGCCGGTTCGTCGCGCAGGGCTTGGAGAATGTCGGCTGGCAGTAGGCTGGCGAAGTCCGCCAGGGCGTGCTCCAGGCGCTGTTGATCCGCATCCAGCGCCTGGTGTTGCTGGTCCAGGCGCTGCTGTGCCTGCTGCTGTGCTTCGCCGGCGGCTTGCAGTTGCTGATTGAGGCGAGCGGCTTCTTTCTGTACCGCGAGCAGGGTGGCCTGACGACTCTCGTCCCGGCTGATCTCCTGCTCCAGGCGACGCAGCTGGCCATCCAGCCAGGCACCACGGGCCGCTGGGTCATGGGCGCTGAGCGCCGCCCACAGGGCATGAGCGGCCAGTTGTTCGGCCAACGGCTGCAATTGTTCGCTCAACTGCCCGTGCTGATGCTGGTATTCCTTGATCTGGCCGTTGACCACACCGACCTGGGTGCGCAGCTCGATCAGGCGGGCATTGAGCTGTTCGACCAATGCGACTGCCGCCGCTTCCTCGGCCTGATCGTGTCGGCCGAGGCTATGCAGCAATGCTTCGGGCTGATGGAACGGGTGCTCGGCACTGCCACACACCGGGCAAGGTTCGCCATCACGCAGTTGGCCACGCAGCTCCTCGACGCTGGTGTTGCGTGCCAGGCGCTGCCGTTCGAGCAACTGGCGGGTCAGGGTCAAGGCTTGTTCGGCGTTTTCCAGCTCGGTCTTGGCGGCGGTGCCTTCGCCGATCAGTTGCTGGCGTTGTTGCAGGGCCTGTTGCTGACGCTCGCGCAGCGAAGCGATGCCTTGCTGCAGCTCTTGCTCGCGGGTGTGCAGGCGCGACAATTCTTCCACGGCGCGTTGCTGCTTACGGTTTTCCTGCAGCATGCCGCCCAGCAGGTCGAGCTGCTCGGCCAGCGCCTGGGGTTCTGCGCCAGCCTCGCGGAACAGCACCTCGAAGGCGTCGCGCTGTGCTTGCAGCTGGGCATTGGCCTGGCTGGCCTGGGCTTGCAAGCCAGGCAGCTCCTCGCGGCCTTGGCTGAGGCGGTTGCCGATCTGCAGCAGCTGTTGCAGTTGCGGGCGGTAGGCCTGCCAGGCGTTGCTCAGCGTGTGCAGCGAAGCGCTCTCTGCCAGGGCGGCGTCGATCCGTGCCAGTTGCTCCTGGCTTCGTTGCTGCTGCTCATCGAGTTGCTGCACCTGTTGCTGCAACGCGCCGGCGGCCAGGTCGGCCTGCTGGCGCGTTTCGCGCAGCTTGCCCAGCTCTTGCGCCAGACGGGCGAGGGTGTCCTGCTCGGCGAAAGCCTGGCGCAGGCGTGGGGCGTTTTCGCTCTGATTGCCTTGGGCTTGGCTCAACGCCTGACGTGAAGTTTCCAGCGCCTGCTCAAGTTCGGTGCAGCGGGTGTTCAGATCGTTGTGCTGGCGCTGCTGCTCGCTGAGGGTGGTGGCCAGCGGTGCCAGTGCCGCCTGCAGCGTCTGCTGGCGATGGAACTGGTGGCGCTGCGGCGCCAGGCGTTCCAGGCGCTGCAGGTCGACGCGTTGTCCGGACAGCTGCTCCCACGCCAGTGCTGCATCCTTGAGCGCCTGCGCAGCCTCGTTGTGCTGGGCCTGCAGCTGCTGTTGTTCGACAAGCCAGGCCCGTTGTTGCTCCAGTTGTCGTTCGCGGGCCTGGTCGGCCTTGAACTGCTGCTGGGCCTGCTCCAGGCGTTGGTCAAGCTCGGCACGGGCTTCGCTGGCCATGGGCAGCAAATGGCTGGCGCGGTCTTTCAAGGCACTGTGGGCTTCGCTGGTTTCCCGCGCCTTGCTGAACGCGCGTTGGCCAAGGCGGGTGTAGATGGCGGTGTTGGTGAGCTTTTCCAGCAGCTCGCTGCGTTCTTTGTCGTCGGCCTTGAGGAAGGCGCCGAACTCACTCTGGGCCAACATCACTGCGCGGGTGAACTGTTCGAAGTTCAAGCCCAGGCGTGCTTCGATCAGTTGCTTGTACTCGTTCTTGCCGCTGCCCAGGAGTTGTTCGCTGTCCAGGTCGTACAGGCTCTGGCGGCTGTTCTGCAGCTTGCCGTTGGCCTTGTCGCGGGCGCGGTTCGCTTCCCAGCGCGCCCGGTAGCGGTGGCCATCGATGCCCAGGAAGTCGACTTCGGCAAAGCCGCTACCCGTGCCGCGGCGCAACAGGTTGCGCGGGTCTGAGGTGGGGATTTCGCCTTCGGCGTCTGGCACCTTGGCTTCACGGCCGATGTCTTCGAGCCGTGGCACGCTGCCGAACAGGGCCAGGCATAGCGCGTCCAGCAAGGTGCTCTTGCCGGCGCCAGTAGGGCCAGTGATGGCGAACAGGCCGGCGCTGGCCAGCGGCTCGGCGGTGAAGTCGATGTCGATCGGACCGGCCAGGGACGCCAGGTTCTTGAGGCGAATGGCGAGAATTTTCATGGCAGTTCCTCTTCGAGCTGTACGTCCTGCAGCAACAGGGCGAAGTCGGACAGGGCCTGCTCGTCCACCGGGCTGCCGTAGGCCTGCTCCCAGGCGCGGCTGAACAGGTCTTGCGGCGTCATCTGCGCCAGTTCCACGAAGGCCTGGTCATCGTCCTGCTGTTCGCCACGGCCGGCGTATTCGGCGCTGATGCGCACCAGGCGCACGGCCTTGCCATGCAGGGCCTGCTCGATTTGCTGGCGCAGGTCGGGCTGCGGTTCGTCCAGGCGTACGCGCACTTCCAGCCAGGGCTGGCGGTTGGGGTCTTCGAGCAAGTCGATCATCGGCAAGTCGGCGAGCTGCTGGAGCACTTCACCCAGCGGCGCGGGGCCCAGGCGCTGCAGTGCCACGGCGCGCGGCACCGGGCGCGCTTCGACGCTGATCAGCTCGGTGCCTTCCAGCTCCACCTCCAGTACCTGGTGGGGGTAGTTGATCTCGGCGAACGACAGCGGGATCGGCGAGCCGCTGTAGCGGATGCGGTTCTCGCGGTTGACCTTCTGCGGCTTGTGCAGGTGGCCCAGGGCGACGTAGCTGATGGCTTTGTCGAAGAGCTTGGCCGGCAAGGCTTCGGCATTACCGATGATCAGGCTCCGCTCGGAGTCTTCCGAGACTGAGCCGCCGGCCATGTGTGCATGGCTGATGGCAATCAGCGCCTGGTCTTTCTTGCGTTTTTGCTGCGCTGCGCCGATCAGTTGCTGGTGTACCTGGTGGATACCTTGCAGGTAATCGTCACCCAGCTGCGGGCCAGTGACTTCCGCCGGACGCAGGAAGGGCAGGGCCAGGCACCAAGCGCAGACCTTGCCGCGGGCGTTGGTGAGCGGAATGAGCAGGCGCTCGGCATCCAACTGGCCTTCGTCGAGCCAGTGCACGCGGCCCAGGGGATGGGTGCGCAGGCGCCGCATCAGCGCGGCGGGCAGTTCGATCCGCGAGCCGGAATCGTGGTTGCCGGCGATCATCACGATGTCCAGCTTCGGCAGCTGTTCATGGGCCTGGACGATGAAGTCGTAAAGGCGCTCCTGGGCTTTGACCGGTGGGTTGACCGTGTCGAAGATATCGCCAGCGATCAGCAGCGCATCGGGTTGGCGCAGCCGTAGTTGGCCCAGCAGCCAGTCGAGGAAGCAGGCGTGTTCGAAGTCGCGTTCCTGGCCGTGCAGGCTTTGGCCCAGGTGCCAGTCGGAGGTGTGAAACAGACGCATGGATGACCTGTTGGTGTCGAGTCGGGCAAGCGAGGGAAAGGGCGGTATGGTAACCCAAGCAGGGGGGCGTGGTGTTTGTCGTGCGGTGTTCCGTGTCGGTTGGATCGAGCCCCGCGCGCGGCGCTCGATCTCCAGGACGCCGCGCACTGAAGGCAGGCACCCCAGCCCCTCACTTGGGATACAGTGGCGGCAGGCTTCCTGTCTCTCCAGCGGGTGGCAACACCTGTTCGGCCGGCGGAATGGTGCCGATGGCGCGCCACAATTCATCGCCATGCCAATACTGTCCGCTTTCGCTGTAGAGAGCCCCGTTCAGGCTGTCCAGTGCATCGGACAAGGGCACGAACCGAGCGGCCATGTCGGCCAGGGTTTCCGGTTGCTGGCGTGCCCAGGCATCGAGCGCCTGGCGCGTGGCCTGCGGGTCGTTGGCCTGGCAGGCTCGCTTGATGTCGTCCATCAAGGTGCGGGGGCTCGGACCATTCTGCGCCGCACGCAACACCGCTGGTTGGGAGCGTGCCCGCCACCAGAGGGCGAAGCCCAGTACCGTGGTGAGGGCCAGTATCAAGGTGGCCAGCTGCCAGGGCCAGAGCAGCGTGCTGCCGCTGCGGGTGTCGCCCACCGGTGTTTCGGCGCTCAGTGCCGGGTTGTCCTGCACATCGAGGTTGCGAGCGGGTAGGCTTGAGTGCTCTAGATGGTCTTCGCGGGTGTTCCACCAAGTGACCTCCAGCGCCGGCAGTGCCAGCTGGCCGCTGTGGATTGGGACCAGTGCCTCGCGTTCCTCGCGGTTGGCGGTCATGCCACGTTCGTTGATTTCATTACGCAGCAACGGTTGGTCGGGATAGCGACGCAAGCCGGTGATTTCAGTGGCTGGCAGTGGCGGCAACTGAGTGCTTGAGAGGCCCTCGGCGCGTAGGGTGATGTTGCGGGTCAGCGAGTCGCCGATCTGCACCTTCTGTTGCGCAGGGTCAGGGTTCCAGTGTTCTTCCAGGCTCAGGCTGCGGGCGGGCAGCCAAGGCGTATCGGCAGGCCAGGCGGTGGGAATCGGGCGCACGTTCAGGCGCAGCGGCAGCGAGCTGACCTGCAGCTGGCGGCCGACCCGTGCGCTACCAGCCGGTTGCTGGCCATTGTCGGCGGCGGTGGCGGTGAAGGTCAGCGGTGGAATGTCCACGGTGCCGCTTTGCTGCGGGTACAGAGCGTAACGGGTTTCGATCACGCCATGACGAATGCCGTTGATGTCCTTCTCGTAGGTGCGCGACTCACCCAGTTGCTCGACCTTGGCGCTCTCCAGTTGCAGGGGGCTCAAGCTGCTGTCGTCGTACAGCGATACCGAGTGATAGATGCGCACGGTCAGCACGGCCTGCGCCTGGACGTAGACATCGCTGCTGTCGAGGCTGGCTTCGACGAATACCTGGGCCGCGCTGTCCGTCCGGCTGGCGTCGGCCTGCACCACCTGAAGCTCGATGGTCTGGCTACGTGATTGGCCCAGTTGCAGTTCGGGGATGACCAGGCTGCCGCTGCGGCGTGGCAGCAGTGTGATGATCCAGCGGGTGCTGGCACGGGTTTCGCCGTCGAGGGTGTGCAGGCTGTTCAACTGGCGCGTGCCACGCACTTCGAAATCGCCCTCCAGCGCACGCAGGTCAGGCTTGCCGAACTGGGTCACATCCTGGCTTTCAAGGGTCAGTTCCAGGGTTTCGCCGGCTTCCAGGCGAGTGCGGTCGACGCTGGCCTGCAGGCTGGGTTGGGCCTGGGCCACCAGGGCCCACAGCAGACAAAGGAGAAAGACGCCGAAGCGACTCATCGTGGATTTTCCTGATGCAATTGCTGTTCATACCAGAATTTGCGCCGCAGCAGTTCCGCCGGGTTGTCGGGGATCTCTCGCAGCCATTGTTCCAGGGCCTGGCGTTGCTCTGCGTCAAGGCTGGTCGACACCGGGCGTTGCGGCGCCTGGGTAACGCTGTCGTCGTCACCGCCCTGGGTGCTGGGCGGTGTCTGACCGTTCTGACTACTCTCGCCGGGTGCCTCGGCGGCCTGTTCGCTGTTGCCGGGTGTGCCCTGGGCCGGGTTGCTGGCCGAGCTACTGTTGCCCTCGGTGTCGCTGCCGGGAGTGCCTTGGGCATCGTTGTCGGCTTGTGGTTCCTCGCCCTTGGCTTCGCGTTGCAGCAGCAGTTGCTGGACCAGCGCCTGGTTGTCCAGCGCCGCCTTGAGGTCGGGCTGTCGCTCCAGGGCCTGCTCGTAGGCATCCAGGGCAGCTTCCAGCTCGCCGCTACGGGCCAGGGCATTGCCTCGATTGTAGTGGGCCGCGGCAGTGTTGCTCTGTGCGAAGGCCTGGGCGGCGCCCGCGAAGTCGCCGGCCTGGTAGAGCGCCATGCCACGCCACTGTGGGTCCTGGAAGTGATGCGCGGCCTCGGCCGGGCGGTTTTGTTCGAGCAGGCGTTGACCTTGCTGGTCGGGGCGCAGCCACAGGTCGTTGAACTCGAAGGCCTGGCTGGGCTGCGGCACGGCCAGCAGCAGTGGCAGGCAGAACAGCCAGCCGCGCCGGCCGGCACAGGCTGCCAACAGCAACAGTGGGAGCAACAGCCAGTAACCCTGGTCGGCCCAACTGTCCAGTTGCACGCTTTGACCGTCGTTGCGCAGGGCGCGGGGGTTGTCGAACAAGCCCAGGCCACGCAGGTCCAGATCGTCGATGCGGGCGTGGCGATAGCGCCCGCCGGTACTGCTGATGAAGGCCTTGAGGCTGGCGCTGTCCAGGCGCGGCAGCAGGATGCCGCCCTGATCGTCCTTGAGGAACTCGCCATTGGCCTGGCGCACCGGTGCGCCTTGACTGCTGCCGATGCCCAGCATCAGCAGGCTCGGCCCCTGACGGCCCAAGGCATGAATGATGCCCTGGCGTTCCTGTTCGCTAAGCGCCGAGCCAATCAGCAACAGCCGACCCTGGCCCAGGCCACTTTGAGCCAGCAGCGACAGGCCTTTTTGTACGGCCAGGTCGGCACGCTGGCCTGCCTGCGGCATGATCGACGGGTCGATGGCTTCGAGCAGGTTGCGTGTCGTGCCCAGGTCGTCGGATAGCGGGACCAGCGTGTGCGCGCTGCCGGCGTAGACGACGAGGGCGGTCTGGCTGTCGCGACGGTGTTCGAGCAGGTCGAGCACTTTGCGCCGGGCGTGTTCCAGGCGGTTGGGCGGGCTGTCTTCGGCAAGCATCTGCGGAGTCAGTTCGAGCAGGATCACCAATGGGTCGGCGGGGCGCTGGCGGGTTTCTTCCACGCGCTGCCAGCTGGGCCCGAGCAAGGCCAGCACCACCAGGAACCAGGCCAGCCCCAAGGCCACCCATGGCAGTTTGCTGGTGCTGCCAGTGCCGCCCCCTAGCAGCACTGGATGGAAAGCGGGCGGCAAGATCATCTGCCAGCGCCCGGCGCGTTTGCGTCGGTGCCACAGTTTGAAGATCAGCCAGCCGAGTAGCGGCAGTACCAGCAGCCAGAGGGGGCGCAGCCATTGTGGCCAAAGGTCGATCATCGCCGTCTCCTCAGGCGCAGGCGCTTCAGGCGTTGGCGCCATTCCGGGTGAGGCTGCAGGAACCGAGGCTTGCGCAGCAGGCGCTGCAGTCGGTTGTCCGGCCATTGCACGGCAACCACCAGCAGTACGCTCAGCAACAACGCAAGGGCCAGCGGCCAGGCGTACAAGTCTTTGGCCGTGCGTGCCTGGGTCGGTTGCTGGGCCACGGGCTCCAGTTGATCGAGGGTGTCGCCGATGGCGTCCAGTTCGGCGCCGTCGTGGGCACGGAAGTAGGTGCCGTGAGTGATCTCGGCAATCTCCTTCAGCGAGGCCTCGTCCAGGTCCAGGCTCGGGTTCAGGCCGAGCAGGCCAGGGGTTCCGCTGGCCTCGGGGTTCGCGCCGATACCGATGGTGTAGATGCGTACGCCCTCCTGGGCTGCCAAGCGTGCCGCGGTCAATGGGTGGATCTGCCCGCCGTTGTTGGCACCGTCGGTGATCAGCACCAGGACCCGGCTCTGCGCCGGACGCTCGCGCAGGCGCTTGACCGCCAGGCCAATGGCGTCGCCGATGGCTGTGTTCTTGCCGGCGATGCCGATTTGCGCTTCGTCGAGGAAAGTACGCACCGTGCGCCGATCGAAGGTGAGGGGGGCCTGCAGGTAGGCCTGGCTGCCGAACAGGATCAAGCCGACCCGGTCACCCTCGCGGTCCTGAAGGAAGTCGCCAAGCAGTGCCTTGACCAGGTCCAGGCGGCTGATGTCCTCGTCCTTCCATTGCATGTCGGGGAAGTCCATGGAGCCGGAGACATCCACGGCGACCAGCAGGTCACGACCACTGGCCGCCACCGGCACCGGGTCGCCAAGCCATTGTGGGCGCGCGGCGGCGAACAGTAGCAGGAGCCAGATCACGACATAGGGCGCCTGTTGCCGCCAGGTTGGCAGGTTCAGGCGCGCCCGGCGCCCGGCCAGTCCTTCCAGTTCATCGAGAAAGCCCACCTTCAGCACCGGCTCGCCGCTGTCGGCGGCGGGCAGCAGCAGACGCGCCAACCACGGCAACGGCAGCAGCGTGAAGATCCACGGCCAGGCCAGCTCAAACATGCTTGCGGATCCAGGTTTCGACCGCCTGGCTGAGCCCGGCGATGGCTTTGTCGTCGAGCTTGCACTCGGGTTTGTAGGCGCCTTCGACTAGCACCATCCAGCGGGTAAGGCCTGCGGCTGGGCAGCGGTTGTCGAGGAAAGCCAGCCATTGGCGCCCGTTGAGGGTATGGCTATTGGCGCCGGGGTAGTGGTTGCGGCACAAACGTTTGAGCAGGGCATTGATCTGTTGCAGCCAGGCACCTGCGGGGGCGCCGTCGTAGGGGCGCGGCAGGCGAGCCAGTTCGGCCAGGGCCTCGACACGCACCGGGTCGAGTGGTTGTTCGGCGCGCACGATGGGACGCTTGCCGGGGCGCCAGCGGCGCAGGCGCCAAATGGCCCACGCGAGCAGCGGCAGTATCGCGAGCAACAACCACCAGCCTGGCGCGGGCGGCCACACGCCGATCGCCTGCGGCGCGATCAAAGGCTGCAGTTGGTCCAACGGGTTCATTTGCCGCTCCCAGGGCGCTGAGCATTCAGGTACTCGCGCAACTGTTCGATCATTTCGCTCTGAGTGCTCAGCGGCATCATCAGGACGCGCAATTTTTGCGTCATGAGCTCCCAACGCTCGACTCGGGCTTCGGCTTGCTGTCGGTAGGCCTGGCGCAGGTTGGCGTCGAGGGTGTCGAGTTCCAGCTGCGCGCTGCGCTGGGCGAAGCGCAGGAGCCCGGCGGCGGGCAGGGCGTGGTCGAGCGGATCGGACACTGGAAGCAGCAGCAGGTCGCAATGGCGCGAAAGCATGGCCAGGTGCTGTTCGGCCTGGTCGGTCAGCGAGCGTTCGTCGCAGATGACGATGGCTAGGCTACCGGGACGCAGCACCTCGCGGGCCCGGCGCAGGGCAAGGCCGAGGTTGTCGGCCTGGGGCACGGCTTCGGTGTGCAGGGACTGGTTGACCTTGGCCAGACGGTTGAGCAGTTGCAGCAGGCTTTGCTTGCTGCGTCGGGGTTTGACTTCGTGGTGTTCGTTGTCACCGAACACCAGCCCACCGATGCGGTCGTTATGGCCCAACGCGGCCCAGCCGAACAACGCCGCGGCCTGGGCGGCCAAGACCGATTTGAACATCAGCCCCGAGCCGAAGAACAGCCGCTGGCTTTGTTCGACGAGGATGAAGATTGGCCGTTCGCGTTCTTCATGGAAGAGTTTGGTGTGTGGCTCCTGCGTGCGTGCGGTGACGCGCCAGTCGATGTTGCGCACGTCGTCGCCGGCCTGGTACACGCGCACCTGGTCGAAGTCCACCCCGCGCCCACGCAGTTTGGAGTGGTGCAGGCCGACCAGTGGGCTGCGCTGGCCGGGGCGCGAGAACAGCTGGATCTCGCGTACTCGGTGGCGCATGTCGATCAGCTCGGCTAGGCCAATGCGGATGCCGGGCTCGGCCAGCTGAGTGGTGGGCATGGGGTCAGGCTACGGCAACGACGTCGAGGATGCGCTGGACCACGCGGTCCTGGTCGATGCCTGCCGCTTCGGCCTCGAAGGACAGGATGATGCGGTGGCGCAGCACATCGAACAGGACCGCCTGGATGTCCTCGGGGCTGACGAAGTCGCGCCCGGCCAGCCAGGCATGGGCCCGGGCGCAGCGATCGAGGGCGATGGAGCCGCGGGGGCTGGCACCGTAGGCGATCCAGTCGGCGAGTTCGGCGTCGAACTTGGCCGGGGTGCGGGTGGCCATTACCAGCTGGACCAGGTATTCCTCCACGGCGTCGGCCATGTACAGCCCGAGGATTTCCTTGCGGGCGGCGAAGATTGCTTGCTGGCTGACGCGTCGCTCGGGCTTGGCCTCGCCGCCGAGGGCTTCGCCCCGTGCCTGGGCGAGAATGCGGCGTTCGACGGCGGCGTCGGGGAAGCCGATTTTCACGTGCATCAGGAAGCGGTCGAGTTGGGCTTCGGGCAGTGGGTAGGTGCCTTCCTGCTCGATGGGGTTCTGGGTGGCCATGACCAGGAACAGCGGCGACAGGTCGTAGGTACTGCGGCCGACGCTGACCTGGCGTTCGGCCATGGCTTCGAGCAGTGCGGACTGGACTTTGGCGGGGGCGCGGTTGATTTCGTCGGCCAGGACCAGGTTATGGAAGATCGGGCCTTGCTGGAACACGAAGCTACCGGTTTCTGGGCGGTAGATTTCGGTGCCGGTGATGTCGGCGGGCAGCAGGTCTGGGGTGAACTGGATGCGGTGGAACTGGGCTTCGATGCCTTCGGCGAGTTCTTTGATGGCCTTGGTCTTGGCCAGGCCTGGGGCACCCTCGACGAGCATGTGGCCATCGGCCAGGAGCACGATCAACAGACGTTCGACCAGTTTTTCCTGGCCTAGGATCTGGGAGGAAAGAAATGTGCGCAGCGCGATCAGCGCTTCACGGTGTTCCATCGGCGACGGTTCCTGGGATTGGGCCCGGGCGCGCTGTGAGCGGGTGCCTGGGGCAGGGGGTGATACTTTAATCTATCCGGGGGGGTGGCGACCAATGGCGGTGGGTAAAATTCTCGAAAAGTCAGTCGTGCTCGTTGTGTGTTGCTTTTGCTTCGGGGGTACGCGGTCGTTCAGGTATCGCCAATTGGGTCATTAGGTCGAGCTTGGGTTTTCGGGAGCAAGACATTGGCGAGGTGATCCTGTAGGGGGCGGATATATAGGAGTGGGGCGAAAAGGTGAGTGATCACGTTAGTTGAATGCCGCCCTTAAATCTGTGCTTTGAAGTTTTGGTTTCTGGATGCGTGAGCACTTCCATTTGCCAAGGTGACGCTCAATCACCTTTCCGCTCTTACAGCGGGTCACTTTTTGGCAGACGCCCCAAAAGTAACCAAAAAAGTCTGGCTCCTATCATCCGGCCCCTACGCTGCGCTCCGGGGTTCCCTCACTCCGGCCTTGCTCCGGGAGGACCGCGCTGAACGGCCCCTCCTGGGCCGCA